>NZ_JABXKQ010000177.1 GCF_017114945.1 Nostoc sp. JL34 | reverse complement strand
GCAGGGAGAAAGAGGTTTTCCTGACTTTTGCACGGATGCGGTAATCATAAGTAATTAACCGGACTTGATATAAGAGGATGTCACTAAATTAACTCGCGTGTTCCCAGTCACTGAGTAACTCATACTGTTGTGCTATTTTTTTACATTTGCGGAATGGTACTTTAGGAGTACCAATATCCATGCCAGGAAAAGACTGTTTTTTCGTATTGGTGGGTTTTTTTTCTTTTGTCGTTGAACTGATCTGTTGGGTTTCCATTGGTAAATAAATATCTGACTAAAACCTGAGCACCAATTTATAACATCAATTTGCAAACGGCAAATTTCTGAAGAGGGATAAAAAATCAACACGCCGCTTGCACAAGTATATTTTGTAACTTTGTGGGGAAAAAGTGAAGGAAATTGTATCAGGTTCAGATAAGTAGCTAGACAAAAATCTTTACTGTCATTGCGGAATTAACTTTATCCGACTACTTACCAATTCTTTATAATCTCACAACAGAGAAATCTCCGCGTCCCTGCGTCATCGTAGCCATCTTTTGGAGTTTTGGTACAATTTGCGCTCAGATTAAGATTGATTGTCCTCAATAAGAAGATTAACGATCGCTGTAGCTAAATCCACTGGATCTACGGGTTTAGGTAGGTGTTTCTGAAATCCTGCTGCCATTGCTTGGTTATAATTCATTTCTCCAGCATAAGCAGTCAAAGCGATCGCTGGAATTTCCCCACCTTCCTCTGGTGATAATTTTCTCACCTCGCGCAGCAACATATAGCCATCCATCAAGGGCATTCCAATATCGCTTAACAGGATATCTTGCTTTGATTGCGCCAATGTTTCCAGCGCTTCGGCTGCTGATTCAACTGCCGTTACAGTTGCACCATATTGTTCCAGCGCAAAGCTAAAAAACTCTCGCACATCAGGTTGATCGTCCACAAGCAGGATTTGCACTCCAGCAAGTAATGTGTCGTCATTACTGAGTTCTGCTTGAGAAGTTTCACCAGTGTTGACTCGCAACTCAGTATTTTTCAGTAAAGGTAGTCTGACTGTAAAAGTAGCCCCCCGTGCTTCTCCCAGACTCTCTGCCTGAACTGTACCACCATGAAGTTCTACTAAATGGCGGACAATTGCCAGTCCCAATCCCAGCCCGCCAAATACTCTGGTTGTTTTAGCATCTGCTTGCCGGAAGTAGTCAAAGACGTAAGGCAAAAATTCCGGGTTGATTCCCTTACCTGTATCAATTACCTGGATTTGGGCATCTAAGCCAACTTGCTCTAGACGCACTTCTACTTGTCCATCTGTGGGTGTAAATTTAACGGCATTGGAGAGGAGATTCCACATTACTTGTTGTAAGCGATCGCCATCGCCGAGAACTTTGCCGATATCATTACTTAACACCGTTTGAATTTGAATTGATTTGGCTTCTGCTGCTAAACGCACTGTTTCTAGTGCAGATGCGATCGCTACTTTCAAATCCACTGTATAGAGATTTAACCTGACTTTACCTTGTAAAATCCGCGAAACATCAAGTAAATCTCCAATCAATTGGGTTTGTAATTTGGCATTCCGCTCGATTGTTTCTAATGCCCGGATTTTAGTGGCTTCGTCGAACTTACGGGTTCTGAGTAACTTTGCCCATCCTAAAATCGGATTCAGGGGAGTTCGGAGTTCATGGGAAAGGACAGCGAGGAATTCATCCTTAATGCGGTTGGCTGTCTCGGCTTGTGCCCTGGCAGTCTTTTCAGCTTCATAAAGTTGAGCGCGGGCGATCGCTTGTGCACACTGTTGTCCCAGTGTCAACATAAATCCCCGGTCTTCTTCATTAAATATTTGAAGAGGAGTAAAGCTTAATCCCAAAGCCCCAATTACTTTACCTTCTACTATCAAGGGAATGGAAGCCCAGGCATTATTCGCTATCACAGTCACAACATCTGCTAAATCGGGATATCTAGCAATCATGGCTGCTAAATTTTCTAAAAAAATCGGCTGCCCAGTTCTGACTGTTTCTGCTATTTGGTTAGGTGCTGTTAGCGGAAAACTTGTCCAAGTATTTATGAGTGTTTGCGGATAGCCAATTGCTTGCACAACTTTTAGGGTAGTATTTCCTTCAGTAAGTAAGACAACGGAACCACCAGTAGCTTCCAAGGCGGCAATGCCTTGGTTCACCACTACATCAGCCACCTGTTGGGGAGTTAAGGCTTCCGAGAAGGCAGCAGTTATTTTTTGTAAAAGTACTGTGCGATTGACAGACCGTTCAGTTTCCTGGTACAGTCTGGCGTTGTCGATAGCTGTCGCTGCCCGCCGAGCAATATCTTCTGCTAAAGCCAAGTCTGTTTGTTGATAGTACCGACCAGATTCGGCGGTAAAAAAAGAGATTGCTCCAAATAATTGCCCACGAGAACGAACTGGAATCACCATCAGAGAACGAATACCCAGATTTCGCAGCAATTGCAGATGTTCGTCATCTTCAGACATCTGTAGAAGATGAGAGTCAGATAATTCGGGATAAAAGACAGATATTCCTAAGCGTAGCTGCTGCAAAAGCTGTTTAGCTCTGGTTTTAGGTCGATAACGCCGTCGGATTTCGTCTAAGGTATTTAGTTTTGTGGAATCGGCAATTGCGATCGCAATTTGTTTACTTGACCAATCTTCTTGGAAAACATCTACAATACACCAGTCAGCTAAAGTTGGAACTGCAAGATTAGCCACACTTTTCAAGGCGATTTCATAATCCAATGAGGCAGCTAGTAAGGTGCTGGCTTCGACTAAAAAGTTTTGCGTGGCTTCAACTCGTTTGCGTTCGCTAATATCTTCAATAATGCCTAATGCATACTTTGGTTGTCTGTTAGCATCCCAAACTGCTGATGAAGTTACATTTACCCAAACTATGGAACCATCTTTGCGGATATAGCGCTTCTCTAGGGAATAACCACTAATTTCTTGTGTCAAAACTCGCCGAGCATTTTCCCAATCAACTTCTAAGTCGTCAAGATGGGTAATTTCCTGGAAGTTCATTTGCATTAACTCTTCATGGCTATACCCAGTAATTTCGCATAGAGCAGGATTAATTTGCAGAAATTGTCCATCCAACGTTATTAAAGTAATACCCACAGCTGCTTGGTTGAACATTGCTCGGAACCTTTCTTCGCTTTCCCGCAAGGCAACTTCTGTTTGCTTTGCTGCTGTCACATCTGCCAAAATAATCCCAATTCCTACCGTTTCACCCATTGAATTGTTGACTGGGTAATAGTTTCCCAGCCAGTAGCCGTAACGTTTGGGTTGCTCCCTTGTCTCACCGCTGATTTCCACATTCAGCACGGGTTCTCCAGTATCCAACACGCGCTGTAACTGTTGCTCAAACTCAGTCGCCATTGCTGGCAGCACTTCCCCAAATTTGAGTCCTAGATGTTCTTCGATGCTCAAACCATTAATGTCAGCGAAAACTTGATTAATTCGGATATATCGCAGTTCCCGATCTAAAAAGCATACGGCAACAGGAGCAGCTCCTAGCAGTGCATCTAGAAGAGATAGAGATTCGGCATAATGGACTAAAGCCTCGTGGATATCTCCATAAAGTCGGGTATTTTCCACTGCTAAAGCAGCCCGATGGGTAATATCTGTTGCTAAAGTTAGGTCAGAGCGATCGTAGTGACGGTTTGATTCTGCGGTGACAAAGGTGATGCAGCCGAGTATTTCTTGGTGTGCGATTAAAGGCACAATCATCAAAGACTTGATTCCCAATTGCCGAATCACTTCTAAGTGTTCGTGATTCTGAGTAGTTGCCACCAATAGCGAGTCAGGTACTTCTGAAATTAATTCTGGTTGCCTGGTTTGTAGTACATTAGCGATCGCATTTTTACCCTTAGCATCTGGGACATACTGCTCCAGTTTTTGCGCCAACTCCGCTTTCGATGGGTCTGCATAGGCGATAGGTAGGCGGCGAATGGAACCATCTTCATTTAAAATATCAACGCTACACCAATCAGCCAGCTGGGGAACTGAAATTTTGGCTATCTGTTCTAAGGTTTGTTCATAATCTAGGGAAGTAGAGAGTAAACTACTAATTTGGGCGATATAGCGGAGTCTTTCCTCAGCCTGTTTGCGCTGTGTAATATCAAGAACAAAAAAAGCTCCTCGTTTTATAGTCCCTTCAAAATGGCTACCACCTGCCAAAATTGGCAAGCGCGAGCCGTCTTTACGGATATATTCCTTTTCATAGGGTGTGCAAAAGAAACTATCTTGAAGTTGAGTTTGTGCTTCTTTATCGAGTTGCACGTACTCTGTAGGAGTTAGGTCTTGCCAGCGAAGTGTTCCAGCAAGTAATTCTTCACGGGTATAACCCACCATATTCAGCAAGGCATCGTTAGCCTCTGTAATCCTACCGTCTCTATCCCAGAAGCCAATACCAATCATATTGGACTCAACCACGCTACGAAACTTTGCTTCGCTTTCCCGTAATGCTTGCTCAGTTTGTTTCAGTTGAGTAATATCAATTGAACTAATGCCCACTCCCAACAACTGCCCATCCGGCAAACACACCGGATAATAACTGACAAGACCATAACGATACACCCCAGGCGGATAAGTTTCACCGCTCACTTCCTGGTTGAGTAAGGGCTGCCTAGATTCCATCACTTGCCTAAAAACAGGCTCAATTTGCGCTGCCCATTCCGGTAATACTTCCCTAAAGGTGCGACCAATATGTTGACTTTCCGGTATACCGTTGATG
Source organism: Nostoc sp. JL34 (assembly GCF_017114945.1). GTDB lineage: Bacteria > Cyanobacteriota > Cyanobacteriia > Cyanobacteriales > Nostocaceae > Nostoc. The sequence continues at coordinate 70,586 of NZ_JABXKQ010000177.1, read as the reverse complement.
GCAGCCAAGGCTTCATTAGTATGAATGTAGCGAAGTTCAGTATCAAGAAAAGCCAGCGCCACTGGTGAACTAGTAACCCAAGCATTGAGTAACGCCAGAGATTTGTCTTTTTGCCCAATAGCTTGCTGAAGTTCCTGGTGCAACCTAGCTTTTTCTAGTTCTGCCTGCTTGCGTTCAGTAATATTCACACCTGCACAGGTAATACCCTGAATGTTATGGTCTGCATCTTTTAGTGGTTCAACGAGCAAATCATAGTAACGGTCTTCTCCACAAATTGTCAGATAAACCTCTTCACGGGTTGCAACACCAGTCTCTATTACTTTCAGCTTAATTGCCCTCAATTGCTCTGCTACTAAGGCTGGAAATAATTCATCATCAGACTTGCCTAACATTTCCTCAGCAGTTTTTAGACCTTGAGGATTATGAATCCACTGATATCGCAAATCGCGATCTTGCTGAAAGACCAAAATATCTGAACTACTTAACGCTAATCGAAATCGCTCCTCACTAACTCTCAGCTTTTGTAGATTTTCATCAGCCCGTTTTTTAGCAGTCTTTAATGCTTCACATAGAATACTAAAGAGCAATCCCTGTAATGCAAACAACCCAATTCGCACAGAATTTGATCGGTCAAAACTTAGTTCAAACACTGGCGGGAGGAAGAAGTAATTGCTCAGTAGCGCAGACAAGCTGGTTGCTAAAAGCCCTGATTTCAGACCACCATACCAAGCACTCACTATTACAGCGCTAAAAAATAGTAAAAAAGGAGTTCCACTCATGCTTAACCAGGGGTCTAACATCAGCATTAGCACTAATACAAGTGCAACAATTAATACAGTAATGCTATAACGCACCAATTGAGAATAATGAATATGGGGCATGAAAATGTCTTGGAACAACCAATACTTATTGTAGAGGCTGTACATACCCTAAGCTAGTTTGCAAATTTTAGTAACTTATCCATAGATAGATTATTATTTAGTTTTAAAAACTTCTTTTGTTAGAAGCTAATTATTCCAAATTATAGTAGGTAAGTCAAAATTTATCGTTAATTTTATATATAGCAATCCTGTTTTATTTGTAAAATTTGCAAGCCACACATTCCCAATTTGTTTGATAATTCGGGGATATTGTTGAAAATTGCTATCAATTTTATACCCACAACTAAAGTTTTCATTCTTCCTTATTTCCTCCTACCTTTTGCCTTCTAATTAATTTGGGAATTGAAGCGTACATTTATGACTGATGCCAAACAGATTGCGATCGCAGAATAGCTATATAGGCGGTATCATCAAGCAACGGATAGAGGAGAGCGCAGTTATTACCAAATAATTTGGCTGTTGGCAACAGGAAAAACAGCATTGCAAATATCACACGGATAGCAACCGTCTACTCCGTCCTGATAACAAAAAAGCACTTAATGCCATCACTGATATATGAAAGTAATTTATGAAAAACTGGCTCAATTGGGATCTAGTTAAGATTTATGAGTTCTAACTGTCGTTATTAGCGAAATCTAACTGTAGACAGATGAAATCTGAAACGTTACTGTTAGGAAGAACGTCTTTTTTTGTGTTTAGGCTATATTCAAGTCTAGGCGCTAGAGAAAAGGAGTTAATCACTTAAAGATTGCTCCTAATTGTACTGTATCCTGCCCACAGCCAGCCCTAAGACATAGGTTTTATCACTCATGCTCAACGTATCCACTCACAATTCTCAACAAAATCAGCAATTAATTGACAATACTGACTGGAACGTTATTGAAACAGAGTTTGACCCGAAACAGTTACATCATAAGGAAACCGTCTTCACCCTTGGTAATGGGTTGTTAGGAGTGCGGGGTACATTTGAAGAAGGGTATTCCCAGGATTTTCCAGCCACACTCATCCACGGTGTTTATGATGATGTGACAATTGCTCATACTGAACTGGTAAACTGTCCCAACTGGCTGCCATTGGTAGTGAAAGTAGCAGGCGAACGCTTTAGTATGGACAGTGGTAAAGTTCTCAACTATGAACGCCGGCTTGATTTACGCTTAGGTTTAGTTAGCCGTGATGTGCGGTGGCGTAGTCCTAATGGTCATACCCTAGATTTTCACTTCGAGCGTTTCACCAGTTTAGCAGACCAACATGTTTTGGCAATTCGCGCTCAAGTTACATCTGTAGACTTTCAGGGTGAAATCACTATCGAAGCAGGATTTGACAACGAACCACATACTCAAGGCGTCAAACATTGGCGAACCTTAAACCAAGGTGGTATAGATCAGATTATCTGGTTAAACAGTCAAACCCTCCACTCAGGGATTCAATTTGGGATGGCGGCTAAGTTAGTGGTAGATGGTGATGAGACTATACCTGTAGGCGTCGAAAATGCTTCTAGTTCTCCCACTTTGACAACCACCTTGGAGTTATATCCAGGAAAAACGGCGACTGTAGAAAAGATTGTCACCTTGTTTACTTCACGAGAGACAGAAATTCCCGTTGCCGCCGCCTTACAAAGACTCGCTGATGAACCCAGATATGCTACCCTATTAGCAGCTCACATTGCGGCATGGGAGCAAGTGTGGCAAGACAGTGACATTATCATCGAAGGCGATCGCTTGGCTCAGTTAAGCGTTCGTTACAATCTCTTCCAATTACTGGCCGTAACACCGCGTCACGATAACCGAGTCAGTATCCCTCCCAAAACCCTCTCCGGTTTTGCCTATAGCGGACATATCTTTTGGGATACGGAAATATTCATCCTTCCCTTCCTCACCTTAACTCAACCATCTCTAGCGCGGAACTTGCTCACCTACCGCTACCACACCTTACCAGGAGCTAGACGCAAAGCTCAAGAAGCAGGTTATCAAGGAGCGATGTATGCTTGGGAAAGTGCCACTACTGGCGATGAAGTAACTCCGCGTTGGGTTCCTGCTCCCAACGGTGAATTAATCCGCATCTGGTGCGGTGACATTGAAGTGCATATCACTGCTGATATTGCTTATGCAATATTACACTACTGGCAGACTACCAACGATGATGACTGGATGCGGGATTATGGCGCGGAAATTATCCTTGATACGGCTGTGTTCTGGGAAAGTCGGGTGCAGTGGAACCAAGAGCGCCACAGTTATGACATCCTAGATGTGATTGGCCCTGATGAAAATCACGATCGCGTTGATAATAATGCCTTCACCAATCTCATGGTACAGTGGCATTTGCAGTCAGCTTTGGGGCTGTGGGACTGGCTCAAACAAGCTTACCCTGAAACATCAGCACAACTCGTGCAAAAACTCAACTTAACCACAGAGCGTCTGCACCGTTGGGCGGAAATTCAAGAGCGTCTATTTGTCAATGAAGATACCCAAACGGGCTTAATTGAGCAGTTTGAAGGCTTTTTCCAGCTAGAAGAGGTTAACCTTGCTGATTACGAACCGCGCAGCAAATCTCTGCAAGGTTTGTTGGGAATTGAAGCCACAAGCCAAAAGCAGATTCTCAAACAGCCAGATGTATTGATGCTCTTGTATTTGTTGCGCGAACGTTATGACCATCAAACCCTCGCTACCAACTGGGACTATTACAACCAGCGCACCGACCACAGTTATGGTTCTTCACTAGGCCCAGCCATTCACGCCATCTTAGCTTGCGACCTCAATCAACCAACCGAAGCCTATACACACTTTCTGCGATCGGCCTTGGTAGACTTGGAGGATGTAAGGCGTAACGCAGCCGAAGGAATTCACGCTGCCAGTGCTGGAGGAGTATGGCAAGCAGTAGTTTTTGGGTTTGGCGGTATTCGGATGACTCAATTTGGCCCCGTTGCCTGTCCCAATCTACCACCCAATTGGACACGTTTGAAGTTTCGCCTGCAATGGCGTAACGAGTGGTATGACTTCGACTTACGAGCTGAAACGGAAGTTAAAGTTCGCACCTTGGCAGATACACATCCAAAATTAGTAGAGTTATCTTCGACTTGGCTGAAGTTTTAATCGATAGCTCACAGTTTCACAAGTGAAACTTTGATCCCCCCAATACGGTTGGGTTAACAAAGTTATCTGTTGAGGGGAGCAGGGGAAGCAGGGGGAGAGAAATTGCTTAATATATAACTCTCATTCCTCCCCTGTCCCCCTGCCTCAAGAGCTTATCCGAACCGTATTGCCCAATCCCCAGTCCCCAATCCCCAGTTCAATTAACTATGATTCCGAGCAGAAAGTCTCTGTTCAGAACATTTAAGAGATGGGAACTCTAGCTAATGAGCTTAATTACAGTATCCCATCCAACACTGCCATCATGTCCCATCCTGCTCATGCCACTTTGGGTCAATCTTCTTACCCTCGCTTGACTAGAAGCCTGAGTGCTATTGAAAGTTGGGGCTTTGGTTTGACAGCTCATATTTCTTGGACAGCATTGGTTCCAGCAATTCATGCTGCTCTCGGTTCTCAAGCTATTTTTGTCTGGATACCTGCGGTAATTTTCGGAATGGTGCTCAACTATCAGGTAAAACGCTTGGGTATGCATTTTATAAATGTAGCTGGAGGAACACCTAACTATGCTACCAAACTACTGCAAAACTACCCAGGACTTGCTAGCTATGCAGCAATTGGATACCTCCTCAATTGGGTTTCTTACTTAGCAGTTAATACAATCGTACTCAAAGATTTAATCAAGGTGAATTTGGAGGCGCTGGGTATTGCTTGTCCAGACATATTTCTGGAGATTAGCTTTACACTGTTGCCGTTTATAGTGGCGTTTAGTGGGACTCGCGCCCTGAGTATTTTACATTTGTTTTTTGTCATTCCAGCCTTTGGACTATTAATCACCTTCTGTGTGCAAGGTCTTTGCTGGTTAGCTTTTTCTCCCGTTAGTCCTGGGTTTTTTCCTAGCAGTTGGTCACCTTTGAGCTTCGTAGATTGGGCAAAGTGGTTCTTTTTCGTCACCTATGCAACCTACAGTTGTGAAACCGCTTCTTCCTTTGTTGCTGATAGCTGTCACCCTACTCAAACGCTGCGTTTTCTAGACGTTGCAGCTTGGACGATGCCACCCATCTTTTTGGGGGGATCTTGGGTAGTGATGCGATTAGCAACAGACCCAAATCTTAAAGACAATGCTTTTCTGAATCTTGTGGCAGCTTCCCTACCCTTTTGGGGAAGATTCGCTGGTGTAAGTGTTTCCTTCTTGCTAGTAGCTGCAAGTCTTTTAGGTTCGGCAACAGTAGTTTCTAATTGCCCACGAATTTTGTATCAGTTGGCCTTAGATAACCACATCTCACCAGTATTTTCCGTTGTATCACGTCAGGGTGTGTTTGTCCCAGCATTGACGTTGACACTGGTGTTGTGCTTAATCTATCTGATTTGGGGAGATGTGGCGCGAATCGTGGCTGTTGGTAACATTGGCTGGTTTGTCTCCTTTATGTTACTGCATCTGGGGCTTTGGCTCCGGCGCGATCGCCCAGAAGTTTTATTTCCTCGCATATCTCTGGCCATTCTACTGTTAGAAGTTGTGGTGCTGTTGGTGGGCGGATTTGCTTGGGGCTGGCTCAACTTGCTGATTGGGCTATTATTTCCTATTGGTGTCATGGGCATAGATGCGGTGATTCGCCGTGTGAAATTCCCCGCATTCCATCCCAGTTGGTGGATGCAGCGATATCGCACTCGCCCTGTGGTAATTATCAAAGATTCAGTAATTCTTCAGGTGAGTATCCTGATTTTTTTACTGTGCAGCGCCGTGGCAGTTGGCTGGTTATTTGGCGTCAAACTTAATAAAGTGGCGACTGCGGGCGGTGAGAATATATTTGTGGTGCTACTGATGAGCGTGGCATTTGTGGGAGTAGCGATCGCTTGTTGGACAACTTTACCGCAAGTAGTGGCGATCGCAGAAGCCAGAGTTGCTGCCGAACACCTGTTTACTGTCGCCCAGGATGGTATTTTAGTCGTAGATAATCAAGGCATTATCCGACAAGCTAATCCAGCCACTGAATCGTTCTTTGGTGTTAACCCATCTGAGTTGCGGGGAAATCACCTCAACAAATGGCTATCTGCATTAGTCTACTATCCAGACCAGTGGACAAAGCGTAGCGAACAAATCCTAATTGGCAATGGGAAAAACAGAACCCTGGAAGTTTCTATCTCAGATAGACCCCATCAGAATTTTCAGGAGTATGTCGTGATTCTCCACGACATTACCCAGCGCAAACAAGCAGAGCAGATATTGCGATACTCAGAAGCACAATTGCGGCAAGAGGCAAAGCAGCTAGTATCTCAACTGGTGCATAGTGAAAAAATGTCCAGTTTGGGGCAGTTAGTAGCAGGTGTAGCGCACGAAATCAACAACCCAATCAATTTTATTTCTGGCAATGTCGGCTATGCCAACCAATATATCCAAGATTTATTGAGACTGCTGCAATTATACCAGCAAAATTATCCTCATCCAGTAACGGAAATTCAAAAACAAACAGAAGCAATCGACTTAGATTTCCTGATTGCAGACTTGCCCAACTTGCTAACTTCGATGACAGTTGGTGCCGAACGAATCACAGAAATTGTCCTATCTCTGCGAAACTTTTCCCGGTTAGATAACGCAGAGATGAAAGCTGTGAATATCCATGAGGGTATAGATAATACGTTGATGATTTTGGAACATCGCCTCAAACCTAAATCTAACAATCAAACAATTGAGGTGATTAAAGAATACGGCGACCTGCCATTAGTAGAATGTTATGTTGGACAATTGAATCAAGTATTTATGAATCTTCTTGCAAATGCGATCGATGCTTTAGAAGAGGCAGTGGGAAATGGTGAGTGGGAAATAGGGGAAAAAGCGCTCTCTAATCCCCAGATACGCATTCAGACTGAATTCACTAGCGAAAATCAGGTAGTTATTCGTATTGGCGACAATGGTATAGGCATTCCAGAAAAGGTACAAAAACAATTATTTGAACCATTTTTTACGACTAAACCAGTTAATAAAGGTACTGGGTTAGGTTTATCTATTAGTCATCAGATTATCACCCAAAAACATCAGGGAAAATTAGAATGTATTTCTGCACCTGGGCAGGGGACAGAATTTGTCATTGTAATTCCGCTAAACCAGCAAGCTATCTAATTGTCAATATTATTTGACGTGGTTAAATTTTCACCCTTGGCGTTGCTAGAATGTTAGGCTGAGATTTTCTGGCTAAACCACCTGTATAGGCTGTTACCTAGAAAAAGTCTGGCTATTACTCCGATTTTGGTAGTGAGAAAAAGGATTTGGTCATGGCAAAAGATAGAGCTTATTGGGAAGCAGAGCAGCGTATTGAACAGGCACGGCAAGAGGGAGCAATAGAACTCGATCTCAGCAACATAGAACTTACCGAGCTGCCAGAGGCGATCGCATCCCTGACTCAATTGCAAAATCTTGACCTCTCCGACAACCAACTGACCGAACTGCCAGAAGCGATCGCATCCCTAAAGCAGTTACAACAGCTTGACCTCTCCAACAACGAACTGACGGCACTGCCAGAGGCAATCGCATCCCTAACTCAGTTGCAACAGCTTGACCTCTCTCACAACGAACTGACGGAACTACCAGAGGCGATCGCATCCCTGACCCAGTTGCAACAGCTTGACCTCTCCAACAACGAACTGACGGCACTGCCAAAGGCGATCGCATCCCTGACTCAGTTGCAAAATCTTGACTTCCACAACAACCAACTGACCCAACTGCCAGAAGCGATCGCATCCCTGATGCAGTTGCAACAGCTTGACCTCTCCAGAAACCAATTGACGGCATTGCCAGAGGCGATCGCATCCCTCACCCAGTTGCAAGAACTTGACCTTTCTGGAAACCAATTGACGGTAATCCCAGAAAGCCTAAGACAACTTTCAAAACTTTTTAGACTAAATATATTCAACAACAAACTCCAATTTCTTCCTCATTGGATTGGCAATTTGCATTCACTCAATCAACTCGCGATTGGAGAGAACAGGTTTATAAACTTGCCAGACTCGTTAAATTCTCTAGAAGACTGTGATAATCTCACGTGGCTAGATTTAGGAGACTCTGGAGGAACAGGAATTCCACTTAAAAAACTTCCAGATTGTATCCGTAGACTTAAAAAATTAACAGAACTCCTTGCTGGTTTTTGTGAATTGGAGTCAATCCCCAACTGGATTGGGGAGTTGACTAATTTAGAAAGACTTGAATTATACAACAATCAAATCATCGACTTACCAGTATCCTTAGAAAAGTGTCTTCACTTAAACAAACTCAATCTCAAAGACAATCCCCTCAACCCTGACATTGCTGCGGCATACGAACAGGGACTTGATGCTGTCCTGCAATACCTACGGGCAAAGGCAGAAGAACAAATAACACTAAATGAAGCCAAACTGATCCTAATTGGTGAGGGTGAGGTAGGTAAGAGTTGCCTTTTGGGAGCATTACGGGGAGATGAATGGGTAGACGGTCGCCCCACAACTCACGGGATTGAGATTAAGCCTGTAATTGTCATCAATCTTCACACTGGCATAGAAATCACGTTGAATGGTTGGGATTTTGGCGATCAACGGGTTTATCGACCAACGCACCAGTTGTTTTTCAGTGCGCCAGCCGTGTATCTGGTGATCTGGAAACCACGGGAAGGCCCCCAGCAGGGCTTTGTCAAAGAGTGGATTACGCTGATCAAAAATCGAGAACCAGATGCAAAAGTGTTGGTCGTCGCAACCCACGGCGGCCCCGGACAGCGACAACCAGACATTGACAGACAAGAAATTCTCGATCAATTCGGCAAAGATACGGTAATCGATTTCTTCCATGTAGACAGCAAACCCAACCAGGATACGACCGATTGCGCTGGTCTTGCAGAATTAAAAGATACTATTGCTCGTGTCGCTGCATCTCTTCCCGAAATGGGGCGTTCCGTTCCCGCAAAGTGGCAACGTGTGCGGGAAACCTTACAGACAAGTGACAAAGCCTATCTCCCCTACAATGATGTCATTGCCATCTGCGCTGAACAGGGAATCGATGAGGAGCAAGCAGAACTGTTTCTTCGCATCTCCCATACACTAGGGCATTTCATCCATTATCATTACGACCTAACACTACGCGATATCGTCATCCTCAAACCCGATTGGCTGGCAAAGGCAATCAGCTTCGTGCTGGATGATGAAACAACACGCAAACGCAACGGTTTGGTGGAATTTGAGCATCTCAGTCAGTTGTGGAGCCATCCCCCATTTGCAGGCGAAGAAGGCTACCTCTCAAAGTTGCATCCAATCTTTCTGCGACTGATGGAACGCTTTGATCTATCCTACAAAGTGGTATTCGATCCGGCAGAACCTAGTAATACCAGCCTGATTGCTCAACTCGTTCCCGACACACGCCCGGAGCCATTGCCCAATTGGGGAGAGCAACCGGAAGCGGGAGACAGACAACAAGTACAAATCTGCCGGATTGTAGATAGTCGCGGACAGTTTGCAGTGGCAGAAGGATTATTTTACCAGTTGATTGTCCGGTTGCACAAATACTCACTGGGACGGGCGAATTACGAAAACAGCATCCATTGGCAACGGGGCTTAATGCTTGACAATGATTACAACGGTCGGGCATTGCTGGAATATGTTGGCACTGATGTAAAAATCACGGTGCGGGCAGCTTATCCAGAAAGGTTCCTATCCTATCTCACGGAAGAGATTAAATGGCTAGTCGAGAATTTCTGGGAAGGGTTGCGTTGTAATGTCATGGTTCCCTGCATTGAAACTTGCGGTATGAATGCCCCTGGAAACGGACTGTTTGAGGTACAAAAACTAATTGAAAGCAAAAAGAAAAATCGCCATGAGTTCCCGTGTCCCATTTCCGGGTGTGGCGAATGGCAAAACATCGATCAATTGCTGAATAACGCGCCAACTACTCAACCCCCATCCCAAGAAATTGTCATTGAGCAGCTTCGAGGCATTATGCAAGACGAGCTAAAAGTCATTCGCAGAGATTTAGTAACCTTAGATCGTCGAGATCAAGTACGTTTTCAGGCATTATCTCAGGAGCAACGCACCATTTTAAGCAAGGTCGATCAGCAGTTTGCAGAACTAATGCAGATGCTCACCGATGAAGCAAAAGATGGCCCGCGCTTGTTTAGCTTTCAGCCTGTCGATCCGAAATTTTTCGATCGCCCCAAATGGATTAGTGCCAAATTTCAACTTACCCTCTGGTGCGAACACGCACGTCAACCACTTCCAGCCTTAAATCCAAATGACAAGAAAAAGGGAGTCTATGAATTAGACTTGCCGCGTGAGTGGTTTACCAAGGCAGTCCCCTATCTCAGAATTTTGACCGGAACCCTAAGCCTAGTCTTACCTGTGGCAGGTTCGGCAACTAAATTTATACTGGATGATACCACCTACAAAGCCATTGAAGAACAACTAGATTTGGGACAGAAAAGCATCGAGTCTACTTTGAAGGGAAGTGATATGGCTTTGGCTGGAAAGTCTAAGAGCGATGCCTCATTCTTGGAAGGCGATGCAATCCGCGCTCAAGGCTCGATTTTACGAGAATTACACGCCTTATTGAAAGAAAAAGATCCTAGTTTTGGTGGTCTAGTGCGGGTGCAGAACAAACGCCGCGAATTTCTCTGGGTTCATCCTCAATTTGTGGATGAGTATTAATTTCCAAAATAAACTTTTTTGATATCAATTTCGGCTAATTGTTGGGTTTTGTTTCTCAAACGCCTCTAGACTTCCTGTTCGTTTCTTACCCTGATGATGACTAAAGTTATAAATGCGATCGCCAGCAATACGCCAATACTGAGGAAAAATTTGGTAAAAATTTAGCTCACTTATGTATGCATAATGTTCTTCTAAGATTGTTATGCTACCTCTATACTATCGAGTAAATAGAGTAATGTTGAAGGTTTTTGCTGACCGTGGTGGTACATTCACAGATATTGTTGCTGTTACTAATAATCAAGCAATTATCGATGGGGTTTCAAAACATCCCGAACGTTTTTTAATTGTGACTTTGCCTAATCAGCAATGGATTATAGTCTACAAACTACTTTCAGAAAATCCTGAACAATATCAAGATGCAGCCATCCAAGGTATTCGAGATATCATGGGTATTGCTAGCAACGAACCTATTCCTACCGAAGCGATAGAAGTGGTAAAAATGGGGACAACAGTAGCAACAAATGCGCTGCTAGAAAGGAAAGGCGATCGCGTCGTTCTTCTGATCACCAAAGGATTTAAAGATGCACTGCGAATTGGCTACCAAAATCGTCCTAACATCTTTGCCCGCCAGATAATTTTACCAACGATGCTTTATGAACAAGTAATTGAGATAGATGAACGCTACGATGCTAACGGAAATGAATTAATAACAATAAATGTTGAACAAGTAAAAAGTGACTTACAAGCAGTTTACCATACAGGAATTCAAAGTTGTGCTATTGTTTTTATGCACAGCGATCGCTATCCTAAACACGAACAAGAAATAGCCCAGCTTGCCCAAGAAATCGGCTTTACCCAAATATCCATATCCCATCAAGTTAGTCCTTTAATGAAGTTGGTTAGCCGAGGAGATACAACAGTAGTCGATGCTTATTTAACTCCTATTCTGCGCCGTTACGTTAACCAAGTAGCAAGTCAGTTATCCAGCGTCAAATTAATGTTCATGAAATCTGATGGCGGTTTAGTCGCAGCCGAACAATTTCAAGGAAAAGATAGTATTTTAAGTGGCCCGGCTGGCGGTATTGTTGGCGCAGTTCAAACTAGTAAAAGGGCAGGCTTTGAGTTAGTTATTACCTTTGACATGGGAGGGACAAGTACAGATGTTGCCCACTTTAAAGGAGAGTATGAACGACAACTAGATTCGGAAATTGCTGGGGCGCGAATGCGAGTTCCTGTATTAGCAATTAATACCATTGCTGCTGGCGGTGGTTCAGTTCTCTTTTTTGATGGTTCTAGTTATCGTGTCGGCCCTAAATCTGCCGGATCAAATCCTGGGCCTGCTTGTTATCGACGTGGTGGGCCATTAACGGTTACTGATGCCAATGTGATGTTAGGTAAAATTCACCCACAATATTTTCCCTCAGTTTTTGGCATTGATGGCAATTTACCTTTAGATAAAAATACTGTTATTCAGCAATTTACCCAATTAACTCAAGACATTCAAGACGCTACATTAAATTATTGTACTCCTGAACAAGTCGCTGCTGGATTTATTGCGATCGCAGTGGAAAATATGGCGAATGCAATTAAAAAAATCAGTCTGCAACGTGGTTATGATGTCAGTCAATATGTGCTTTGTTGTTTTGGTGGTGCAGGTGGGCAAGTTGCTTGTTTAATTGCGGATACCTTGGGAATGAAAACAATATTTTTACATCCTTATGCTGGTGTTCTGTCTGCTTATGGAATGGGATTAGCTGATGTACGGGCGATTAGAGAAGGAGGAGTTGAACAACCTTTAACTCAAGCATTAATCCCTAAGTTACAGCAGCTAATGGAATATTTAGAAACTCAAGCTAGCTATGAAATAGATGAAGCACTGAGTCAAGTAGAAGTAATCCAAAAAGCTAACTTAAAATACGAGGGAACTAACTTTATCTTGACTGTTAATTTTGCCGATGATGTGGTAATGATGCGACAAGAATTTGAGAGTGAACATAAATCACGCTATGGTTTCATTCAATTAGATAAAAAATTAATTGTCGAATCTGCTTCAGTGGAAATAATTCACAAAATGGATACTCCTGAAGAACCTTTAGTTATTCGTACCCGCCCTTTAGATGAAGCGCCCATATCTGTTGAAATAGTCAGGATGTTTACTGCTGAGAGATGGCACGATACTCCTATTTATAGACGAGAAGATTTACAGCCAGAAGATATTCTTAATGGCCCTGCGATCGTTATCGAAAAAATTAGCACGATTGTAGTTGAGCCTAACTGGCAAGCGAGATTAACTGCACACAATCATCTAATTTTGCACCGTAAATATTAATTAATTCATCAGGATTAGTCTGTAATTTACAGGATAATCAATATCAAGTCACTTGTAGTAAACCTAAATAGAAGTTAAATGTCACCTTACGTTTATCCGGTTATTAAAACCGCAGAAATAGAAACTACATTCTCAGAATTAGCAGAACAATGGCGGTGTGAGATAGGAATGCTCTCTGTTGTTTCAAAAATATCAATGCATCCCGCTTATCAAAGAATAATCGGAATGGGACAACCTGTGGTTCCTTTGATTATGCGTGAACTTGAGCGCGAACCAGACCATTGGTTTTGGGTCTTAAGTGCAATTACAGGAGCAAACCCTGTCGAAGCCGAACAGCGTGGTAGACTTCAGCAAATGGCTGTAGCTTGGATTGAATGGGGGAAAGCAAATGGATATAGATGGTAAGTTGGAAAGCTACAGAGAAAATAAATTTCCCAACTTCTACCATACTGAATATTCTGTAATCAGTAAGCAAAGTACATCATATAATTGTTTTGCTTGGGCTGCGGGTGAAGATAATCGTTGGTGGAGTCCAATAGACCCAGATAATATGTATTACTGGGTAGAAGGTTTTATAGCTAATTTTGTAAAGGAATCTGAGGCTATATCCGACTACACAAGCAAAATATCAAATTTAGAATTGCAAATCGACAATTATAAAAAAGATATTCAAGACCTGACATCCGAAAATCAAGAGTTACAAAAAATCGCTAAACCATAAAGAATTCAAGAGCTTGAGCAAAAATTAGATAATGCTGAAAGAGCTAGACAAAATCTTAATGAAGAGCTAGCTAAGGAGAAAAGTAAGAAATGTCTAATTAGACTTCCTTAAATAAATAAATTTGCTGTTAGTATGGCAAATTTAGCTATGAAATCATCTATTTAAAGAAAATCTCCAAATGCACACAACATCTAAATACGATCCCATCCGCTTAGAAATATTTAAAAATATCTATCAATTTATCGCCGAACAAATGGGGATTGTGTTGCAAAACACGGCTACATCAGTGAATATCAAAGAGAGGCTAGATTTTTCCTGTGCTATTTTTGACTCATCGGGATTATTAGTAGCAAATGCCCCACATATTCCTGTACATTTAGGCTCAATGAGTGAAAGTGTCAGAAGTTTAATTAATGATAAAGGCGACACCCTAAAAACAGGAAACGTCTATCTATCTAATAACCCCTATAACGGCGGAACACATCTGCCTGATGTAACTGCAATTACCCCTGTATTTTTAGAAAGTAGTGAAAATAATCCATCCCCAATGCCCATCTTTTTCGTTGCTTCTCGTGGACACCAAGCAGATATTGGCGGAATTACTCCCGGTTCAATGCCTCCCCACAGTACCACAGTAGAAGAAGAAGGAATTCTCTTTGATAATTTCCTCTTGGTTGAAGAGGGAAATTTTCGAGAAACCGTAGTCAGACAGCACCTTTCAAATCATACTTATCCTGCTCGTAATCCTGACCAAAATATAGCCGATTTCAAAGCCAAAATTGCCGCAAATGAACGGGGAGTTCAAGAACTTTCTAAAATGGTTGTACAATACAAGCTCGATACTGTTCAAGCTTATATGACATTTGTGCAAGCTAATGCTGAGGAGTCTGTGAGACGTGCGATCGCAGTTCTCAAGGATGGCTCATTTACTTATAAAATGGATAATGGGGCACAAATTCAAGTTAAAGTAACGATTCACCCAGAAAACCGTAGTGCTACCATTGATTTTACTGGGACTTCTCTACAACTAAATAGTAATTTCAATGCTCCCAAAGCCGTAACTCAAGCAGCAGTCTTATATGTCTTCCGTACTTTAGTTGATGATAATATTCCTCTCAATGCCGGGTGTCTTAATCCTCTAGAAATTATTATCCCAGTTGGCTGTATGATCAACCCAACCTATCCAGCCGCAGTAGTCGCGGGTAATGTCGAAACTTCTCAAACCATTGTCGATGCTTTATATGGTGCTTTGGGTGTTATGGCTGCTTCTCAAGGAACGATGAATAATTTTACTTTTGGTAATGAGCAATATCAATATTATGAAACTATCTGCGGCGGCTCTGGCGCAGGAATTGATTTTGATGGCACTGATGGTGTTCATTCTCACATGACTAACTCCCGCTTGACCGATCCAGAAGTTTTAGAAACCCGTTATCCTGTACTTTTAGAAAGCTTTGGTCTTCGTGCTGATAGCGGTGGCAAAGGAAAATATTCGGGTGGTAATGGAGTTGTCCGGCGCATTCGATTTCTTGAACCGATGACAGCTAATATTCTCTCTGGTCATCGGGTTGTTCCTCCCTTTGGATTAAATGCTGGGGAAGCAGGAAAAGTAGGACGGAATTGGATACAACGTCAGAATGGAATTGAAGAAAATTTAGACAGCACAGCAACAGTAGAGATGAAAACTGGAGATGTTTTTGTGATAGAAACTCCTGGCGGCGGTGGTTTTGGTAAATACTCTTAAATAATCAAAAATTGCTATAAGCTGGCTTCAACTTTCCCAGAAAATTGAGCATAGCTGAAACCACAGCATCCGGCGACTCAATCAAGAAGCCATGACCACCGCGTTCGATGACTACAAGTTCAGCATTGGGAATACCTTGAGCCAGTTGTTGGGAAAACTTTAGCGGAGTGAGAATATCTTGTTTACCAACCATAACTAAGGTAGGACAATGAATTTGTTGGAGGCGGTCTGTTGTGTCACTGCTAAGGATGGCTTGACTGTGATGATAGAGTGAATGAGTTGCTGGTGGGAAAGGATATCTGATGGCAAATTCAATCAGACCTTCGATCATTCCAGGAATCGAGTAAAACGCATCTGTAAATATCCAGGGTAATACGACTTTTTCATAAAGTTTCAGGTCTACATTACTAGAGAGGTCGCCCCAAGTCTCAATGATGCTGTTGAATAATGCATCACCTTTTGCTAAAGATGAAAGTAGCATCAGACTTTTTACCTTTTCAGGGTGTGCTAAGACTAGCTCTTGGGCTATCTGACTACCCATTGAATGACCTGCTAGATGCACCCGATCAATGCCGATGCGATCGAGTAATGCTGCAATGTCACTAGCCATCTGTTTCAAACTATAGGGGTTTTCGGGAGCAGAACTTCTCCCCATACCTCGGTTATCCAAGCGAATGACTTGATACTGCGAAACCAGCGATGGCATAATCAACGACCAATAAGCATGATCGCAAAGAAAGCCAGCTATTAATAGCAAAGGCTCACCCGTTCCCTTAATGTCGTAGAACAAATCAATCCCGTTAATCTGAACCTTGGGCATAGTAAATAATTCTGCTAAACCTTATTTTTAAGCAGGGATAGACAAGGCTAAACTCCTACGTCTTGAATTTCTCGTCCACGGGAATTTGATAGCCGTTGGCGAGGCGATTGGTCATATTGGCTGTGGCTGCGATCGCCATTAGTTCCCCGAACATAGTATCATTCATACCCTTGGCACGTGCCGCTGCTGTGTGCGAGGCGATGCAATACTCACAGCCATTCGTCGCACTCACGGCGATATAAATCAGTTCGCGCATCAGTGGATCAATTTCACCAGGGCTAACCATCACTTCTTTTAACGCTTGCCACGTTCGTTGCAGAGTCGGAGGATGGTTGGCTACAGCTTTCCAGAAGTTATTGATGTAGTCATTCTGACGTGTAACGCGGATGTCGTCATACACTGCACGTACTTCGTCGCTGGCTTCTTCGTATTCGATCAGCTTAGTCATGTTTTAATTCCATATAGTTTCCCCAGCGAGTGGGAACCCCTAGATTGTAATACTGAGTTGCAATTAAAGATAGTAACTTGAGTCTTTGAGGCTAAAACTTTTAGCCAATGTCAGGTTACTGAAACGACACATTGACAGCGCACGACTAAAGCGCTTTCTCAATCCAAGCAACACGAGTGAGTATCCTACCATCTATTTCTTGAGTGATGGTACTTCCCTGTACCTGAAATTCAAGCTGTTGTAAATACGTTTCAATGTCCAGAAGAATTATTCCTCGGCTAACCAAGCTTTTAGTTGAGAGTGATTGGAAGCTTGTTCACTTTGATAGTCATTACTCTCCATATACGGGCATGAATCAGTTAGTTATCTACTTGAACAGACTAAACGGGAAACTTATATTATTCTGTCAGAGAGAGAAATAGGTAGGGTCATCCATGAAAAAACTGATCCAGCGTATTAAGACATTGCTCCAACGTATCCTCAAGAGGTCTGCATCCAATTCTCAGCAACTATCGTCTCCAATAAATACTCGATTAGAAACTTCTATTCCAACTGTTTCTCCCCGATGGGAATCTGGTTTAGTGCTTGTGTGTTCGCAATGTGCAAACGAGCAGTTAGGCTCAACGGCTTCCGAAGACTTAGAGAATTGGTTGAAATCTCGTTTAAAGTTTGAGGGATTATGGGGTGATTTTCGGGTGGTTAGCACCAGTTGTTTAGGAGTTTGTCCCCGCATGGGCATTACTGTAGTTATTGTAAGTAATGGAAGTCACGGAAATAGTCCATGCTTAATTGTAAATCCTCGAAGCGATCGCGAACTTCTCTACTCATACGTCAAACAAAATCAAGGCTGAATTCAAAGGTTTTCTAACATTTAGATTGTGAATATTTTTTCGCTAAATTATTGAACGCCAAACTGTATTTTGCTTGCAGTATGCTTCGGTTAAGTGGTAAATAAAAAAGGGGTGAATTCAAATATTCACCCCTTAACCTTTTATTCTTACCTTTTTCCCAGACCACAAGGGAGGTAAAGAATACTGATCCAAACCGTATTAGTACCATTCATGTCTCAGGAATTATTACTTTAAGCGAGGTATATTTGGTATTATCAAGGTACTTGAAGAATTAGTGGTTCGAGAATTAGCGGCTGAAGAATTAGTGGTTGGGGAACTGAGATTCAAGAAATCGATCAGTTTAAGGGTACGTTTACGAATTTTCCAGCGCCCATTTCTGTTGACGACTTCATCTTCATAAGTACCATTAGCAACATCAATGCTAGTTTCTGAACGTTTGTGAGTCGCGTGGAGGTAAGAAGTCATCGTTGCTTGATTATTTTGAACTGAAATGTTTATCGTACCCATCAAGTGTTGAGTGGCTGTATAACCATTTCCTTGAAATACTGAATAGACAAAATCTGCCCAAGAATCTGTTCCATAATTTGTTTGAGTTGCCCCATCAGGAAAAATGGCAGTGAGAACTGCATCTTGAGTAAAACAATCCCGATAAATATTCTTTCCTTCTTGGAGATTTCCCCTACCAATGGCGTCAGTTCCCAGCGAGTAACAGGATGTTAATTTTTGAATTTCTAGTTCCGCATTAGGTTGAGTTGCACTTGCTATTTCAAACCTACCTCCAATAAACAGCACAAGAGCGACTGCAATCACAACCAAAGTTATCCGATTTAATAGAAACGAGATAGCTTTTGTAACTATTTGCCCATTTTCTCTTCTTTTTTGCACAGTATCGCCACCTTAATTTTTACGATTTTCGCATCTTGTACCTTGCCGTAAACTCAAATTAAATCTGAGGATATTAGCTCATAACAGTTGGCTAAACACTTACAGTTTAATAGACTTCACACGTGCTATCAGTCAGAAATATTATTTTCTAGTAAATGATAAAGCTAGTACAAAATTTGATGTATATAATCAGTTATAACAGGTGATTGTTAAGTTTATAGGTGCTAATAGTAACTATGTTTATGTTGATTTGATTAAGTAATCAAATGAGCAATTTTATATTTTATTAAATTACCAATAATCTATGTTTTACGATTTATATCACTTAAACATTATTTCTATAAAAGAATAATTTTCTTACAATAAAATTTACCTATTGATAGATATTGTAGAGACGTAAAATCGCACTTTTTTCTGCTTTGCTAATACGCCTCTACCATGAGAAACTATTCTCCCAAAATGGGAATAGAAATTATAAATTGTGTCCCTTGTCCTAAAACTGATTCACAAATTAAACTTCCACCATGATTTTCTACTATAATTTGCCGACTAATAGATAATCCTAATCCCGTACCCTTTCCTACACATTTGGTAGTAAATAAATTCTCAAAAATACAGGTTTTAACTTCTTCTGTCATTCCTTTAGCATTATCTTGAATCTTAATGACTACAGTTTCATCTTCTACTTTTAGATTGGTTTCAATAGTAATAATATTAGGATATATCTCTTGGATTTCTAAAAAGTTACGGCCGATATTTACTTCTTCTAAAGCATCGATTGCATTAGCAATAATATTCATAAATACCTGATTTAATTGTCCCAGATAGCATTTTACTGATGGAATATATGCATAATTTTTAATTATTTGAATGGCTGGACGATTATGATCTGCTTTCAGACGATGCTGTAAAATTAGCAAAGTACTATCAATACCTTCGTGGATATTAGCTAAAACTTTCGAGGTAGTATCGGCACGAGAAAAAGTACGGAGAGATGTACTAATATTACGAATACGCTGTGTCCCTACTGTCATCCCATCAATCATTTTAGGTAAATCTTTTAGCAGAAAATCTATATCTATTTCTTCGGCTTTTTCTTCAATTTCTGTACCAGGATTGGGGAATTTTTCTCGGTAGAGTTGCAAATAGTCTATTAAATCTTTAACAATATCTTTTGTTTGAGCGATGCTACCTGTAATAAAACCAATGGGGTTGTTTATTTCGTGTGCTACACCTGCAACTAAATTTCCTAGAGAAGACATTTTTTCACTTTGGATAAGTTGTAGTTGTGCCTCTTGTAAATCTTTGATTGACTGTTCTAATTCCCTAGATTTATCTTGCGCCCTTGTGTACAAGCTGGCATTTTCTATGGCAATCGCCATTTGAGAAACTAAGACTTTTAATACTTCTACCCTTTCTGGAACAAAAGCTCCTGAGGATAACTGATTTTCTAAATAAATAATACCAGTAAGCTGTGATTGGTACATAATGGGCAAACAAAAGATTGATTTTGTTTGAGATTTCTGAATATAGATATCAAAGTTAAAAGGCTCTGCAATTATCGCATCATTTAATACAAGATATTGCTGAGTTCGGAAAACGTAATTAATTACAGAGAGTGGTAAATCCTGATAAGTTTCAACAGGAATAGAGCGTAAAACTGTCACCCCATCGTCAGCAGTATTTCCAGAAGCTTCGATATACAGATGATTATCTTTAAGTAGAAGTAGTACTGCTTTTTGGGCAGCAGCGTTTTCTAGTAAAATTTTAATAAGCTTACCTAATAAATTTTCTAAAACAATCTCATTGGTAATCGCTTGTGAAAACTTGATGAATGCATTGAAATCTAAAAAATCGCTCAAGCTGCTATTGGTAGTAGTGTTGGTGGTAAGATGAATTGTATCTATTTTTGAAGTAGTGTTTTCTATAGTAGTAGTTTGTCCTACTAGAAAAAGATACTTTGATTCTAAGTGTTTAACTTTAGCGATCGCACCCCAACGAATATAGGCATAGTAGGCTTTAGTTATATAAGTTTGATGAATTAATTCTTTACCTAGAGACTGATAAAATTTTCCAGCTAACTCATAAGCTAAAGCTTCCTCTTGGAGAAAACCGTTTTCTTGAGATTTGGCAATGGAGCTATCATAGTAGTCCATTGCTTCCAGCTTTTGACCCAAAACTTGATACCGTTCTGCCTCCACAAGATAAAATCTGTGTAAGTGATTCGTGGGAGCATGAGTAGCCCAGAGTTGCATCTTTTGCTGATTAGTTTGGACTTTTTTCAGAATAGCTTGCTTCTCAGACTCTTTAGCAGTATGATATATTGCCAAGTGAGCTAAAGAATCGTAAAAATAGAACAGTGGAACAACAAACAAGCCTGTAACACCACCTAGAGATTTTTCTGCGATCGCAGCATTTTCTACAGCTTTAAAATACTCCCCAAATATGTAAGAGAGCATTAGTTTATTAACAAATAAATGGTTAATTGTGTAAAGGTCATTTACTTGCTGATGAATTGGCAGCATACTTTGCTCGTCGTAAGCTTCTCCAATTAAACAGTCCACATTTTCAAAACTTCCTTTCAAGTTCAAAACTGTTTGTAAATATACTAAGTTCCAAGTTAAAGCTACTTGTTGCTTGATTTTTTTCAGCGAATCACAATAAGCTATCAGTTCTTTTTCTAGAACCCAAAGTTCCTTACCCAGCCAAAATGAATGATAGGGATAAATGTAACCACAATAACCAGCATATTCTAAATCTCCAGTTTCTAGACCACTAGAATACCCTGCCATTGATGATGTCAATGTCTCTCTAACATGCTCTTTCCAATGCATAACATGGGCGCTAACAACCGTCAGAATCTTAGCCTTGAGTTCTTCAGCATTAAATTGTGACACCAAGCTAGAAGCTAACTTCCCAAATTCATAGCCAGAATTAATTTCTCCTTGAACTCCACAAAGAAGTAATCCATAAAGACTATAACCATAGGCAGATACAGCCGTATTGCCATAACTTAAGGACAAATTGACCATTTTACAAACAATAATTGGCATCATTGCCGGAGCAGTTTGAAAAGCCGCAGGGAGAACTCCCATTAAGATTCTCATAGCTGCAATCTTGTTAGCATCGGTCATTAATGGTAAGTTAATTAAATCTGCAATGGCTTTCCCTTTCAAAGAAACAGCGATTTCATCCATTCCCTGCTGAATATCAGTTGATGTCGGCTCCTCTGTAAAATTTATTCCTAACAATTGCAGAATTGATACTGCTATTTGAATAGCTTCCAGTTGCTTGCTTTGAATGATAGAAGCGATAATCTGTACTTCATAGACTTTCACTTTATCTAAAAGAATTTTAGCTTCTTGCTGCACCACCTCAGCCCATTTTTGCATCTGCTCAAAATCACCGCCCAGATATGCTGCTTCTGCGGCTCCTTCATATAAACCAATGGTTAAGGTATATTCAGTTTGCCAAGCGTCTATATTTAAAAGTTCTATCCCATTTGTGAAGTATTTAAGAGCAGCTTCGTAAGCTGTAGAAGCTTTAGCTTTTCGTCCGGCAATTAAATTTAATCGTGCTAATTCAGTTTTTTCAGATTTCTCTATCAGGTTAATAATACCTACATTCAACTGATTGACAATATCAAAAATATTAGCTTCTATTTCCTCTTTAGGTATATTTTGGAGAAGCAATTGCCCAATTTTCAGGTGAGTAGATTTCTTCAGTTCTTCTGGAATTAAGGAATATGCTGCTTGTTGTACTCTGTCATGCAAGAACTTGTAACCCACCCGTGAAGTATCGAAATTTAAATTAACCGTTTCTTCTTGATTAAAAACTAAAGGAATGCGGTAAGCTTCACTTAAAGGCAGAATTAATCCCGCTTGCAAAGCTGAGTGTAAATCATTCGCTGTCAAAGAAGGTGATTTTTCATTGACTATCGATAAAACATCCAAACTAAATCTGTCGCCTACACAAGCTGCTAATTTTAAAACATCTTGGGTGAACTTTGGTAGTTTTTCAACTCTACTAGCAACTAATTCAACTACATTTTTATCAGTAATGCCAATTGCTTGAATATCCTCTAGACTCCATTGCCATTTAGTATTAATAAAGTCAAATCTTAACAGCTTTTCTTGATGTAGTGCTTGAATTAGTTGTGTGATAAAAAATGGGTTTCCACCTGTTTTATTACAAATTAGTTCAGATAACTTAATAATTTTTTTGTTAAATATTCTGGTTTCTTCATCCTGGTTAGCCTCAGTTTCTTGCAGAGTTTCGGAAACTAGCTGAGTGACGTTATCTAAATTTAAAGGTTGCAATACAAGATTATTAACAACCGTGCCACTATTTTTTATTTCTTCTATTTTTTGGATTAAAGGGTGTGCCGGACTAACTTCATTATCTCTATATGCCCCAATAAATAGAAAATATTTGCTGTCGGTGTCAGTTATGAGCAGTTGAATTAGATTTAAAGTGGCTGAATCTGCCCATTGCAAATCATCTAAAAATATAACTAAAGGGTGTTCTTTTTGAGTAAAAACTTGGATAAATTCTTTAAAAACATGATTGAAACGATTTTGTGATTCTGTTGCCCCAATTTGGGCCACTTCCGGCTGTGTACCGATGATTAATTCTACTTCTGGAATCACATCAGTAATAACTTTTCCATTTGTTCCTAAAGCTGATAGTATTTTATTTCGCCATATTTCTACTTTTTCATTATTTTCTGTCAATAAATACCGCATTAAATAAGCAAAAGCTTGAATTAAAGAAGCATAAGGTATATTCCGTTTTAATTGGTCAAATTTACCAGCAATAAAGTATCCTTGTCTGCGAGTAATGGGTTTATTAACTTCGTTGACTAAAACTGATTTACCAATCCCAGAATAACCAGAAACTAGCATCATTTCTACCCCCCTTAGTCCCCCTTCCGGGGGGTTAGCAACGCGCTCAAATGCAGCTAACAGTTCATTAACTTGTTCTTCACGACCATATAATTTTTGAGGAATTAATAACTGGCTCAATATATCTAAACGACCTGAAACAAAATTAGTAATTATACCTTTGGTTTCTAACTGGTGGAGACATAATTCTAAATCTGCTAATAATCCTGTAGCACTTTGATATCTGTCTTCCGCATTTTTTGCCATCAGTTTCATCACAATTTCCGAGACGGCGGTAGGAATTTGTGAATTTAATAATTGCGGGTTTATCGGTTGAACAGCAATGTGACTATAAACTATTTCTAGAGGATCTTGGCTAAAAAATGGTATTTTATCAGTTAGTATTTCATATAAAGTCACACCAAGCGAATAAAAGTCAGTGCGATAATCGAGAATGCGATTCATTCTCCCAGTTTGTTCAGGAGACATATAGGCAAGTGTGCCTTCAACGCAGTTAGGGTTATTAAATTGGGGATTTTCTTTATTCAGGCGGGAGGCTATACCAAAGTCAGTGAGTTTAACAATACCTGTCTGAGAGTTAATAATGATGTTACTAGGTTTTATATCTTTATGAATAATCTGGTGTTTATGCAAATAATCTAAGGCTTTAGTTAGTTGAATAGCAATTTTTAAATGGTTAATTAAGTCAAGTTTTTCTATTTGTAGCAGTTGAGTTAAAGACTGACCACCAAAATCTTCTAACAACAGTCCCACACGATTTTCAAAGGTTTCTAGACTGATAGCTTTAACTATATTGGGATGGTCTAAACCTTGCTGAATTTGATACTCATTTTTAAGGCGAGTAAAGGCTTCGAGAGTCGGATATTCATTTTTCAGCAGCTTGAGGATAACTCGCTGTTGCGTTTTTGGCGTTTGTGTTTGATAAATAATTGTTTGGATTCCTTCGTGGAGAGTCGAGTTGATTTGGTATCCAGTACGATTTGGCATTGATTTTCGACTATAAAGTTATAAAATTAGCATCACCCCCGTTCTGTCGTAAAAGGGGTTCTACTTTAATTATTCCCAGCGAGAGAAAATTATTAACATTGGGATGCTGTACCCAAGGTTTGTACATAAAAAAGCGATTATTCCCTTGTAACGGAAACTAGTGGCTAAAATTTGACTGTAATTTTTACGCCAACCGCAGATAAGGACACTTTTGTAAAAAACCAGAGGCCTTATTGTGGGCGTTTATGTTATGAGTATGCGTTGGCGTAGGTCGAATAATGCCACCAAATAGGTCATCCAATCCGTAGGGTGTGAAAAACTGCCATTGTCCTTGGGCATCTAGTCGAACTCCCACAGCAGTAGCGGTGTGCAGCCAATCTGCGATGCCATCCTCTGTACTAGTGTAAGGTCTGCTGCCAAGTCGCCAACGAGCAAAACTGGCTTGATTTTTGACATCAAACTCGTCATGAGGAAATTGTTCTGTGAGAGTTACCTTTGCTGCTAGTTCTTGGGAACGGTTCCCCTCTATATCAAAAAATGCAATATCAAAATCTTTAATACCTAATCCACAGTCATTGCCAAAAATTGAAGACCAAACGGTGTTTCGGACTGCACCCCCGGCTAACCACCAGTTAGGTAGATTTAGTTGAGCGATCGCAGGTAATACTGTATTAATCCGTGTATCAGCTAAAATCATCTGTAGGCGAGTGTTACTATTCATATCAAATTCCTGGGATTGTCAAGTAGAAGGTGAAAATATTATCATTCACATTTCATTAAACTTACGGTATTGATAGTCCTGTTGTGACACTTGGCATGTCAATATTTCTCAGGAGAACTTCTGTAGTCATAGTATAAAGAAAACAGGTTCCACAGAAAGTTAAATTGTGAATTTAGAATTTAGAATTTTTATTTATGGAAGATTTATTTGCGCGACTAGAACGCACACTCAATCCTGAACTACCTTCCCTAACAGAGTCACAACAACAACTCCTACAAGAACTTAGTATTGATGAAAATCAACCCGGTACGATTCTGCATGACTTTCAAACCCTGATAGATTTCTTGCAACCAAATGGAGTGGAAGTTAGTAGTGTTAATAACCTTCTACCGTTAAAAGTCTTATCAGAACTTAATTCTCAGTTAAGTCACCCAATTGAAACTAAACTCAAACGCCCCGTACAGAAATCATACCCCTACATTAATGGACTATATCTGTTATTACGCAGTTCTGGAATAGCCCAAATTAGATCCCAAGGGAAGAAGCAGGTTTTAGCTTTAGACGCAGCAACTTTGCAATCATGGTTAAGCCTGAATTCAACAGAACGTTATTTCAACTTATTAGAAGCTTGGTTAATTTGGGGAAATAACGAAATTTTGGGTGAACATCAAGATTCATTCGGGAATTTATTTAGATGTATTCAACTTTGGCCTCGCGTTCCAGATAAAGGTTTAAAGTTTCCTAAGTATGAAACTCAACATGATATTAGTTATTATCCCGGACTACATAACATCGCCCTATTAGAGTTATTTGGATTGTTATCTATCACACATGGAAAACCACAAGAAGGCAAGGGGTGGCGCATTAATAGTTTACAACGCTTACCCTTTGGTGATGCTCTGTTGCAGTTACTATTTCCATTAGGTATACGAGGAGAATTACAGGATGATGTAAATGTCAATTTTGGAAAATTGCAGTCACATTTCCAACCATTTTTTCCCGAATGGGAGCAGAATTTACTTATCCCCAAGCAAGGGTTCACTGATGGAATTTATATTTTCAAAGTGTTCCTTTCTAAAGCTTGGCGACGGATTGCCATTCCAGCAGAAAAACCATTAAGCTGGCTAGCAGAGACAATTCTTGATGCTTTTGACTTTGATTACGATCATCTGTATGAGTTTAGTTATAAAGACCATTTTGGTCGCATAATCAAAATCGGCCATGCTTACATGGAAACACCCCCATTTGCAGACCAAGTGCAGATTGGTGATTTGCCTTTAGAACCAGGTGCTAAAATTACCTATCTTTATGATTTTGGTGACAACTGGAAATTTGATGTGCAGTTAGAAGCAATTAATCCACCTGATCAGAAAATCAAAAAAGCAAAAGTTTTAGAAGTTCATGGAAATGCACCTCAACAGTATTGGAGTGAAGATGAGGAATTGGATGAAGATGAAGGATAAGGAGGATTTAGGAAAGTTCAGAGAATGAAAATTTCCTCGTGTCCCCATGTCTACTATTTGTGTCTACTAAAACCTGCTTTAAGATTAAGATAGGTTTAGTTACAATGAAGCAACAATAAATTGTCAGGAGATAAAATCTGTGAGTCTTCCATATAGTGGAGGTTGTCAATGTGGACAGATTCGTTATGAAATTCATGCCCAACCGTTAACCCTTTACCTATGCCACTGCAAGGAGTGTCAGAAACAATCATCTAGTGCCTTTGGAATGTCTCTCACAATACTACGAGATGCTGTTGTAATTGTTCAAGGAAAACCGAAAGTTTGGACTCGGAAAAATGATAGCGGACGTGAAGTAAATAACCTGTTCTGTGGCGACTGCGGAACGCGATTGTTCCATGAACGGACTTACAATTCAAATACTATTAATGTCAAAGCTGGAACCTTAGATGATACAAGTTGGTTAAGCCCAGTGGGTAACATTTGGACACGCAGTGCCCAGTCATGGGTGGTAATTTCAGATCAATTGCTCAACTATGACGGGCAACCAGAGGATACGCAACCTTTATGGGAAAAATGGAAACAACAACATCCATAAATGCACAATTCCCGATATCAGACATCATACCCTTAACATTTAAAGCATCTAACTTATGACTGTACTAAAGGAGATAATCATAATATTTTACTGGTAAAATGCTTTAATGAACATATTAAATTATTTAAAACAGTAATAGTAAACTCAAATTATAAGTTCAGCTTGTGTATCATATATATTTCCACTTGTCTGCAAATCGTTAACAAAGCTAACACACTATTAATATTTCACATGAAAACTTACTGGATATTTTCAATCAAGCAATTTAAGTGAAATTAGATAAGTAAGGCGATTTTGGTTCATTTTCAACACTTTTAACAGTTATTTCTAGACAAGCTTGATGAAAAACGATACACCGCAAGAATTGAACCCAGACCAAGAAATTGGGCGCTTGATTGATGAGGTAATGTCTTCATCTCTGACTGATGAACAGTACCGCAAAAAGATGCAGCGACGCAAAGAAGTGCAAGATAAGCGCATAGCCGAAGCTGTACCAGAAAAAGGGTTAATTATTGTAAATACTGGTAACGGCAAGGGTAAAACCACTGCGGCTTTGGGGATGGTGTTGCGATCGCTCGGTCATGGGTATAAAGTAGCGATCATCCAATTCATCAAAGGTAGCTGGGAACCTTCCGAAAAAAGGGTTTTCAGCTATTGGGAAGACCAGATAGAATTTCACGCAATGGGCGAAGGCTTTACCTGGGAAACTCAAGACCGCGATCGCGATCTTGACAAAGCTAGCGCTGCCTGGGAAAAATCATTAGAATACATCCGCAACCCAGACTTTCATCTGGTGTTGTTAGACGAAATCAATATCGCCCTCAAAATGGCTTACTTACCAGTAGAAGACGTTTTAACGGGTTTGGCACAAAAACCAGCTAACAAACACGTTATTCTCACTGGTAGAGGCGCACCACCTGCTTTAATTGAGCGTGCTGACTTAGTAACCGAAATGACCCTAGTTAAGCACCCTTTCCGCGATCAAGGTGTGAAAGCGCAACCGGGAATTGAGTATTGAACTAGGGACTAGAGCATCGATTCAGTAATCAAAAACCTAATCCCCCAGCCCCCTTCCCTTGAAGGGAAGGGGGAGCTAAACTCCCCTCTCCTCGTAGGAGAGGGGTAGGGGGAGAGGTTCTTCCAGGATTACTGAATTGGTGTCCTAGGGATTGGGAAGATTTAGATGGAGATTCAGACCTGAATACGAGTGCGTCTCGGAGAAAAGTTGGGGAATCCTGGGCGCGACCTGTTTATTCTGAATTCTGATTTGTCAAAAAACCAGGTTTCCTATTCAGCAGAGATCAGAAACCTGGTTTTTAATTCTCGTATATCAGTTTGTCAGATGTAGAAAAGCAGATTACGCCTATATACGTCCCATTTGCTTACTTTTTATTCCAGAGACTTAAAAATGCTTGAGAGATGGCTGGGGTAATCTGACTTTGTAAGTGATTTAGTGCATCACGATGGTTTTGATTGTTGTCATCATAATAAGTAAACACATTCGTCAGCTTGACAATCTCAGGATTTTGATCGTTTGTCCCCCTCCATTTGTTAGTAACTTTGTGTAAAACGTCCTTGGGGAGATTTTGTTGTAAGTTATTTAGGGCTGCGATGTAAGAAGGATTTTGAGGATTCTTTTTGAATTGGAAACACAAATCTATCAGCTTGAGTTGCGACTGGGGCTGCGGTTGGGGCTTATCTGTTAAGCTAGGTTGCTGGAGAATTTGACGCTGTTCAATAGTGGCAATGCCATTTTCAGTTAAACCCTGGGATTTCTGAAATTTCTTGACTGCTGTATAAGTAGCTGGCCCATAAAAAGGCTTATCTGGAGGAATTTCGGCATTGGTTGCAAAACCGTGAAACTTCAATCTATTCTGAAGCCCTTTGACTGTATCTTCCATTACAGTTCGAGTTTCGGAATCAGCATTACCATTAACCGTAAGTTTTTGTGAGTACTGTTTCTGAAACTTTTTAATCGCTTCTTCAGTAGGATCATCTGTCAAAGAGTTGTTATTCCGCTTCCAGGGAGCAAATTTAGTCAAATCCGGCTTAGGATCAATCTCAGGAGCTAAATATCCCAGCCCGATCAATATATGACGGATGACTTCAGGGCTACTAACAGCCATGCTTTTTGGTTCCTTTGCTACTAAACTACCATTTAATGTATCTTGTTTTACAAAAATTAAGTAAGTAGAAATAACTAAATCTAACATTTCTTGTTTGCAAGGCGTTTCAAAAGTTAAGCGATGTGTGACGACAAGCTGCAACTCTTTGAGACGTTGGGCTTAGGCGACTACACACCGGGAAAAAGAAAGATGATTTGAAGTCTTGGTGGGCGATCGCGATCGCTTATTCTCAACTATTGATGATGATACTACGCAGGAAGGTAGCACAGCTAACTGTGCTACCCACTACGAACTTATCAAAATTGATGTGATGGAGTACTAGCTAGGTAACTGTCTGGCGTTGACAACATATAAAAACTCCTTTCCACTCTTAGGTAAGAAAACGAGTGGTTTGTCCTTCCCTGGCTGCACTAAATCAGGGGGAAGTAAAGGGTAAATATCTGGATCTTGGAAATCAACTGTAATCTTCTTAGTAGTGCCGTTAACTAAGAAACAAGATGGATTATTACTTCCACTGCTATATTGATCGTACAGAGCATCAAGTACTTTCCGGCGTAATTCCTCTACAGGAGAAACGTAGATAAAGTAACCTTGCTCATCTAGTTCTGTAGCTCTTTTAGCTGCTTTTTTTGAATCTAGAAAGAAATCAATCTGAGTATCTTGAATTTCTAGAGGACATTGCTGTAAAGGCTTTCCAGCTACTACACTATATATTTTCTGCCCCAAAGGAGCATTAATACTAAATAATTCTTTGCCAGCAATTTGAGCTTGTCCAGCTTGAAAATCGAACCAAGCTTTAGTAACAGAACCATCTCCTAGTTGTTCGACTAGTCCTGGTACTACTATTTTATCAAACTCTTCTTTAGTAGCAGGAATTGGATACTTTGGAGGCAGAGCAAAAGGCGTAGCAATTTTGTATTGGAGTATATCCTGATAGACCTTAACTCCTTGTCCTTGTTCCTCTGGAGTGCTGTAAAGGCTGGTTATACCTAATACTGTTTTGTTATCTGCGAAAGCCGGACTCAGCGCACCTAGCCAGAGCATAAAGGTGAGGAGAACTATAAAAATACGACTTAACTTTTTCACTGGGTTTCTGAATTGGAAAACTTTTTGTATTTTGCACGTCTAATCCGCCTCTAACAACCGAAGTTAAGGAACTTAAGACCTAAACTTAAAATTTTTTAATCGTCAATTTCCCAAAGCTTTAACCAGTAAAGATTTCATTTATCGAAAACTTGAGCAAAACTCCCGCCTGATCTCTGACAGTTCCGCAAAAAAGGTATCGTGAGTAACAATATTCATAATATTTAACAAACCTAATTTCAGGAAAAGCATATCTCATCTTTGTAGCACCCTCTTGAGTGGAGTAGATATTTTAGCGGCATATTATAGGCGCTAACTACTGACTATTACTTTATGAGTGTATGTACAAAACTGAGGGCCCAGTAATGAATCCACTACAACGCAGGCGCAAACGGGGTGTTCTTCTTACACCTCAAGGATTTCAGAAACTTCAAACGGCAAAATTTCAGGCACAAAGTTGGGAAAATTTAGATAAACGTTACACTTTGGAAAATTTAAGCGATCGCACTGGCTTAGATCCAGATACACTGATGAAGGTGTTTCATTGCCAAGTAGGAGTTGACAAGCAAACTCTAAATACCTGTTTCCGGGCTTTTAATTTATTACTTGAACCCAGTGATTATCAACTACCTCAGACTGATGAAGTAACTAGTAATCAGCATTCAATCCAAAATTTAACTGATTGGGGCCAAGCACCTGATATCTCTGCATTTTTAGGACGCACAGCAGAATTAACGACACTAAAATACTGGATTCTCGAAGAACACTGCCGAGTAGTGACTTTATTTGGTATGAATGGAATGGGTAAAACTAGCTTATCAGTAAAGCTAGCAGAGCAAATTCAAGATAAATTTGAGTTCGTGATTTGGCGTAGTCTGCGTAATATTTTACCAGTCAAAGATATGCTAGCTGAACTAATTCAAATTTTATCAAAAGGGCAGAAAAATGATTTACCGAAAACTTTAGATTGCAGGATTTCCCAGTTGATTCATTATTTAAAAAATGCTCGTTGTTTATTGATATTAGATAATCTAGAAACAATTTCACAAGATGCTTTAGGTAAATATGATATTGGATATTGTCGTCAAATTTCTAAAGATTATGGTGAACTCATAAAACGACTTGCAGAAACATGTCATCAAAGCTGTTTAGTGCTTACAAGTCAGGAAACGCCGAAAGAAATTAAACAAATCATAGGAGAAAAATTACCCGTTAGGGCATTGCAACTAAAAGGCTTACAAGTAATAGATATAGAAGAAATATTTAAGTCCAAGGGTACTTTTTGGGGTTCAAATAGTGATTGGCATCAACTCATTGATAGCTATGCAGGTAATCCCTTATTACTAAATATAGCTTCGAGTAAAATTCGCAATTTATTTGAAGGGAATATTTCAGAATTTTTAAACCAAAAAACATTAGTTTTTAACGAGATTAACCAGTTTTTAAAAGAATATTTTTACTGCTTGTCAGATATAGAAAATATCATTATTGAGTGGTTAGCAAATAATTCTCAGCCAGCTTCATTTTCAGAACTGCGATCGCAACTATCACCTCATATACCAGCACAAGAATTACTAGATGCTTTGGAATCTTTGCAAGAGCGTTCTCTAGTTAACAAAAATTATCCTCTTTTCTCTGTAGCACCGATAGTGAGAGAATATATAAATCACCAATTAATCCAAAATAAAATTAGTTCAATCAGCCAATATCGCCAGCATCTATCACAAAAATATCGCTCAATTATTACCAGACAAAAAAGCAAGTTCTCGTTTTATATTCCAGCACTTACCCTGATGAAGCAGCAAGGTTAGTTCTGAAGGTAGTAATCAAATTTTTACCGTCCCTAACCCCGCCCATGATTACATGGATGAGGAATGCGGAACGGAGGAATGTTCATTGCTCAGAAGCCAAAAAACCAAACTCCGATTTAATATTCCAGCGCTTACCGTCGTGAAGCAGTAGCGTTATTTGGTTAGCAGTAAACTCAAAATGCAATTGACGCTTTTCAAACTCTGGCCAAGCAGCTTTAAAGTTCTGCTTTGTTAAATCCCGAAACGCAACCGTCATGTGGGGCGCAAAAGGGCAGATTTTAGAAACTTTATCAACAATTCCCAAGTTGCTTTCTGTATAAGCCATTAAATTAGCTTGCAAAGTCAAAAGTTCTTGACTTCTGACTACATTAATGTATATGACACGAGGCACAAAGGCATCAAACTCTCTAAGTGTAATTACTACTGGTTGTTGTCCACTAGCAAACTCCTTCAAGGATGCTTCTAGCAGTGGCAAGTTAGCATCTGCCCATTCAAAGGGCGGTTGCAGGGTAATATGAGGCGGAGACTTTAGCGCCCCACTACTAACATAGCGATCGGCAAAGTACTGCTTAATCTGGTTGGTGTAGTCTTGAATGTCTTGCGGTGGTACGAGGGCAATGAAAAAACGACTCATTCAATTTTGGATTTTAGATTTTGGATTATGAGAGGATGCAAGTATATGCCTTGGTTTGTAAAAAAAGGAGCAAATCATGCAAAAACGCCATTTCTATCAAATTCAGCGCGTTTGTTGCTTATTTGCTACTCAAAAGTGCCATCTTTAATTAGATTTTTGGCGATCATCGCACTACTCAAATGCTACTCATTCAAGTGTCCAAATTGTAGGGGCGCAATAAACATATTGTGCCCCTATGAGTGTAGTCTATTGAATTGAAAACTACCTTGAAAGTTGATTCATATTTGGATTACAGTTTCACTCAGTTGACCCGACCCAACTATGCTTGAATGATGAAGTCGGAAGCAGTAAGAGTGGGCGCACCAGTAAGTTGTGCAAATTGACCACCACTACCGAAACCAGCAGCGCTACCATTTTGATTGTATACTAAATGCCCAGTTAGAGGGTCGTAGACAATCACAGCATTACTAACCGCCCCTAAACTGGTGATTTGAAAATCACTGGCGTTACTAAAACCCGTTCCCACAACAGAAGTAATTGCACCAAAGGTGGTCTTATCCAGAACAATCTTGTCACCACCAGAGCGATTGAAGTCAGCAATGGTATCAATACCCACAGCAGCGCTAGTAAAGGCAGCATTGGTGTCGTAGACGAAAGAGTCAGCACCTATACCACCCACAAGAGTATCATTGCCTTTTCCACCGATGAGAATATCATTACCAGCACCGCCCCGCAGTAAGTCGTCACCACTGTTGCCATTGATAGTGTCATTACCCCCTTGTCCATTAATCACATCGTTGGAATTGTCAAAACCGGTGATGTTATTGTTCAAGTCATTAAAGAAGGTAACAGTGTTAGTGTTGAAAATGCTAGTTTGAGTGGAGTTGGCATTAATCACATCAAAGTTGTCAGTAACCTTAGCCTGCCCGTCAAATAGGATATTACCTATGGCGGGTAGTGTTGTCGATGCAGCCAAGTTCTCTAGGTTTTCTAACTTAAAGTTTTGCAGAGTGACTTTGGTATTAGCCACATCTTCAAAGGTGACTTCTAAATTGTTGCCATTTTGAGTTAATTGCAGATTTCTTGCAGTCAAGCCAGCCCCAATAAATTGCAAGGTGTCTACTTTGGCAATTACCGCAGCCGAAGGGTTTGAGCTAGTACCGACACCACCAAAGTCGGTGATGATGTAACTGCCACCACCTTGTCGGGTAATAAAGGTGTCATTGCCAGGTGTGCCATTGAGAACTGGAATTTCCGGAGCCGGAGCGGGTTTAACTATACCACTAATGGCAAAGTCAAAGGGGCTTTCATTACTATCGTTGTTGTTTAAACTGAGGCTGCCACTATAGGTGCCGGGTGTAGTGGTATTGAGTGCCACTGAGATGGTGGTGGAAGCGTTGGCAGCTACGCTCGTCGGAAGAGTACCGACCAAACTAAATCCGTCGGGAAGTTTAAGATTACTCAGGCTGAGTGCATCTGTACCGGTGTTCTTGATGGTAAAGGTTTTGGTCAGAGTGTTACCAACAGTGGTGTCGCCAAAGTTAATAGCGGTAGTGCTGCCATCTGCAATGTCAACTGTACCATTGAGAACTTGGATTTCTGGAGCCAGAGCGGGTTTAACTGTGCCACTAATGGCAAAGTCAAAGGGGCTTTCATTACTATCGTTGTTGTTTAAACTGAGGCTGCCACTATAGGTGCCGGGTGTAGTGGTATTGAGTGCCACTGAGATGGTGGTGGAAGCGTTGGCAGCTACGCTCGTCGGAAGAGTACCGACCAAACTAAATCCGTCGGGAAGTTTAAGATTACTCAGGCTGAGTGCAGCTGTACCGGTGTTCTTGATGGTAAAGGTTTTGGTCAGGGTGTTACCAGCAGTGGTGTCGCCAAAGTTAATGGCGGTAGTGCTGCCATCTGCAATGTCAACTGTACCATTGAGAACTTGGATTTCCGGGGCGGTAATGATCATGCGGGGGGCTTCGGATGCACCGATATCAATCAATGCAGTGCCATTGCCATCACCATCCAGAGGAATATTCCCAGTGATGGCATTGAAGGCATTGGAACCAGCATCGATCGCAGCACTTCCAGGTTTGAGCGCAAAATTCTTTTTGGTTGCATCAACAAATAGAGGATCTTGACCCAAAATGTTCTGCAATCCTGTAGCTTTTAGATTATCTGAAGCTTGGAATACATTAGAGTTATAAATAAGGTTGCGATCAAAGGTTACATTTTTGGCGAACTTGATGCTGTTCGCTTTTTGATTGTTGCTTGCGTACAAAATGTTGTTGTAGGCACGAACATTTTCTGAATAAAGAACACCAATCTCTCCAGTATCTGTAAGAACACGACCATTCTGGTAAGCTGTGTTGTTGACAACATCGACATTTGTAGCTTTAAAAATTTCAATGCCTGCACCTCCATTGTTGTAGGTTGTGTTATTTGCGATTAGTGCCTTTCCGCTATAGGCTACGCCGCTTGTAGTCTCCATAGTGGTATCAAGCATGATGCCATGCCCTTCAGTTATTTTACCTACTTGTTTCCACGGAACCAGACTTTGATTATCGTAAACAATGTTGTCTCGAAAAATTATCCTGTAGTCAGTAGTATTGTTATCCAAATTAAAACTGTTAAGTGCGGTGATACCCTGATTACCCCAAGGCGAATACCAAGCGTTTCCAGAGACAACATTTTTCTCAACTGTGATGTAGTCTGAATCGCTGAATGCAATGCCTCCACCTGGAAAGTTACTAACTGTATTGCCAGTGATAACAATGTGATGAGGATTACTGCCGCCCACTCCCTGGCTATCTTTCCATGCTTGTACAGCAATCCCATTGGCATAGGTCAAAGGGTTATTAAGGTTATCTTTCTGACTTAAGGCATATTCTAGAGTAATGTTTTCCCGATTGCCCTCTATATCAAGTCCTTCAATCCGCACATAAGAAGAACTAAATACATTAATGCCGCCTCCTGTTGTTTGTATCTTAGGCGTCTGTCCTGGATAAGCTTTGATTGTTGTCCAGTTATCTGGTGAGCCATTTTTGTTAAAAAGCGTAAACCCTTTGTCATAAGTTCCGTTCATGACATAGAGCGTGTCACCTGTTTGCAGTTGAGACACAGCTTTTGTCAGGGTGCGAAACGCAGTTTCTTCCTTTAAACCATTACTTTTATCATTGCCTGTTCCAGAAACGTAGTATGTTTTGCCAGCCATAGGTTTACTCCGAATATGTGTAAGGGGAATTGGTAGTAATCTCTCAACAACTTTCCTTAGTTGCTAAGTAGTTATTTGAATAGGTCATCTGTCTGGACTGTTCAGGATAGTCACAGTTGTCCGATCGCGAGTTGAAATCGCATCGGTTCTAGAAACGCTGTTGTAAAACTGAAAATTTTTCTCCTGTCAACCGTTGATGGTTAAACCAGGGATATGGGGTATCGATACCGTCAATCGTCAGGGTTTTGTTGAGGGTGATCGGACGATTAGTACGTAGACACTTCGCCTCCGGGCTTGTGATCAGATATCATCTGATTAGCAAGACTGGATGGAGTCGAATTGAATCCTATCTTCATCTGTAGTAGTAGCCGCGACGCCGAATAGCCCGTCGTAGACATCGCTGCTCTTTGTGAGCCAGTTTTACCATCTGCTATATTCGATACAGCGATCGTATTTGGCATAGTAATTCCTTTGAACTTTATCCGTTGTTTTAGGTCAGGAGGTTGCCGAATCGGCATGGTAAAATACACCCCTGGCTGATAACTGAGGACTTAAAGTTACAATGTTCAAAGTTAAATTGGTTGAAACTTTAGTAGGTTGACCCCTTAACTTAAGGGAACTAATGTAACAACTTAGTCGAACCTGTTTTAAGCGGTGTAACTGAACCTTGTGAACTTAGTTAAAAGTAACCTTTACAAATAGCACTTGATATCAGCAAATACCCTTAATGCGGTAAGTTTTTTTACAACAAATCCTAAAAAACTATGGAAGTGCCTGGTGGAGTCTTGTTAATTTCCTGAGTGATATGGAAATAGAAAGCGCTTTGTGCAAGGATTTGATGAAGTTTATCTAAATATTTTTAAAGAAGCGATGCCTTTGGCAGGCTATTCGGCGTCGCCAAGCAACGATCATCTTAGAAGTAAGTAGCGATTATGAACTGCATACACTAGAACAGGGACTTGGGACTGGGAACTCCTAACTCAGCACGGGCTAAATCCTAGCTATCCGCTAACAGCACTCTTAAGTCAGGTTGCTGAAAATGTTTGTAGTTGCGATCGGGCAAGAGGGAAGAGGGTTTTAGGCTAGTTCAATCAATCTGTTCGAGATAATTTGGTTTGATGACGCCAACTTAACTTAATCTTCATAATATGAACACTGAAAAAAACTCCAGAATACCTGTTGCTTTAACCATTGCTGGTTCAGATAGTGGTGGCGGTGCAGGAATTCAAGCTGATTTACGCACCTTTGCTTTTCACTGTGTCCACGGTACTAGTGCTATAACCTGCGTCACGGCACAAAATACTCTAGGAGTGAGGAGGGTTGATGCCATGCCAAGAGAGGCTGTCGTGGCGCAAATTCAGGCAGTAGTTGAGGATATTGGCGTACAAGCTGCCAAAACGGGAATGTTGCTCAATCAGGAAATTATCTTTGCTGTTGCCCAGCAGGTGGAAACTTTACAAATCAATAATCTAGTAGTTGATCCAGTAATGGTGTCACGTACAGGAGCACAATTGATTGATGATGATGCTGTAAAGACTCTGCGCCATACTCTGATTCCCAAGGCGATTATAGTGACGCCCAATCGCTATGAAGCCCAGATTTTGAGCGGCTTACAAATCAATTCCTTGGAAGATATGCAAGCCGCTGCTGAAACTATTCACAAGACTTTAAAGACGAAGGCTGTTTTAGTCAAGGGCGGAGGTATGCAGGGAGATTTGCGTGGCGTTGATATCTGGTTTGATGGGGACAAATTGGAAGTTTTGACTTGCCAGCAGGTAGAGACAAAAAATACCCACGGTACTGGTTGTACACTATCGGCTGCGATCGCTGCTAATCTGGCTAAAGGAAAAGACTTGTGGCAGGCAGTGCAACAGGCAAAAGAGTATGTGACTACTGCACTCACTTACGCCCTAGATATTGGCAAAGGGCAAGGCCCTGTAGGACACTTCTTCCCATTGTGGGGACTGGGGACTAGGGACTAAAAAAAGTTTTCTTAATACCCAATCCCCAATCCCCAATAATAAATTCTTTGCCCTTTCGACATTTTTCTATTATTCTTGGGCATAGTTTCAGGGGTGACTATCTCTGTTAGCATCTCTGTACGATCTAATTACCTTGATTTTTAATACCAAGCCCCCGATGCGAACAACCATAGGTTCTGTTCACAGAAATTCGCCAACTTCGACTACTCAAGCCTACCCTCCCTCTGTACCACTATCTGTATACAGGGAATTGTCAACAGAGTTACAAGCGGCACAAGCGAGGCTAAATGCACTCACCAGCCAAAATCAGCAACTAGCACAAGAAAATCAACTATTACGCCAAGAAATTACTAAAGTGGTTGAGTCTTTTTCTCGTTTGCAAAATTTTGTGGATTCCCA
This sequence comes from Nostoc sp. JL34, assembly GCF_017114945.1. GTDB lineage: Bacteria > Cyanobacteriota > Cyanobacteriia > Cyanobacteriales > Nostocaceae > Nostoc. The sequence continues at coordinate 32,254 of NZ_JABXKQ010000177.1, read as the reverse complement.
TGCTACACCTAGTTCTTATCAAGCTACGCAAGCTGGCGAAACTTTTAACGTCGCCGTCAAACAGCCAGCAACACAAGCGCGTCCACGTCAGCAGATTTCTCGTTCGCGTTCACCAGTTGTACCTAAAGCGCCACCCGAAAAAAGCCGCCGCCAAGACTTTTCTACATCTGTAATGGAAATGAATTTCCCGATACCAGAACCAGTTTTTATAGAAGAGCAACAAGTAAGTTATTATTCCACTACTGAGCCAGATGTGAAGGGAGTTAGTGGCTGGTGGTTAATTATCACCATCTTGTTAATCATGCTTACTGCCTTTAGTGCGGGATATTTTGTTGTGCGTCCCTTGTTTGAACATCAGAAACGTTAGTTGACACTCCCACAGTCAGCAGCAACAGTCTTTCAGGCTACCGTGCAATTTGTCTGTAATCACTTTCTAAATATCCGAACAAATCTGCTAAATGGCGAAGTTTATCTATTTTTAGGTTATAAAAGCTACATAAAATGCTAAATTAACAGCAACTTCTTTATGTTAGAACCTCAAAGCTTATCTAATTAATAAATCCTTGCTGGTTCTCATGTCCCAAACCCTCAAGCAAAGCATCTACACTTTAAAAAAGTGGTAATTATTACATATGTTTTAGGAAAAGCACTGCTAGTTACAGCTTCAGACAGCGGATCTGGTTAGATATATAAACGAAGCTAGTAGAAGTCAGGAGTCAAGAAGATGAAAAAAGTAGAAGCTATTATCCGCCCATTTAAGCTAGATGAGGTAAAAATTGCCTTGGTCAACGCTGGTATTGTTGGCATGACTGTTTCTGAAGTTCGGGGGTTCGGACGGCAGAAAGGTCAAACTGAACGGTATCGCGGTTCTGAGTACACCGTTGAGTTTCTCCAAAAACTCAAAGTGGAAATCGTAGTTGACGACAATCAAGTTGATATGGTGGTAGACAAAATTATTGCTGCTGCCCGCACTGGTGAAATCGGCGATGGTAAAATTTTCATCTCGCCTGTTGAGCAAGTGATTCGGATTCGCACCGGCGAAAAGAACACAGAGGCAGTTTAAAAAAGTTATGAGTTAAGAGTTATGAGTTGTGAGTCAGGACTAATGAAGAAAATTTAGCAGAATTCATAAATCCTAACTCTTGTACAGACGCGATTAATCGCGTCTCCCCTAACTCTTAACTCTCTCCAACTGCGGAAGTAAAGCTGTAAAAGCCTTGCCTCGATGGCTAATTGATCCCTTCAACTCCCGTGTCATCTCAGCAAAGGTCAATTGCAACTCTTGCACATAAAAAATTGGGTCGTAGCCGAAACCACTATCACCACGAGGTGCGTGGAGAATTTCGCCACGACAAACACCTTCAGATTGTAATACGATCGCACCATCAGGACGAGCGATCGCTACTGCACAAACAAACTGAGCTTGCCGATTTACCTCATTGCCTAATTCGCTCAATATCCTAGCAATCCGTTCTGAGTCCGTTTTGGCGTAACGTGCAGAATACACCCCTGGTGCGCCATTTAGGGCATCTACTTGCAAGCCCGAATCATCAGCAATTGCCCAGTTTCCCGTAGCTTTAGCAATTTGTGACGCTTTCAGACAAGCGTTAGCGGCAAAAGTTTCACCAGTCTCTTCAATTTCCAATTCTTCCGGTTTGAGGGTTAATTCCCAACCAGAATTTTCCAGGTAAGCCTGCATTTCCCGCAACTTACCTGGATTTCCTGTCGCTACTACGAGTAATTTGGTCATTGGTCATTAGTCATTGGTCATTGGTTATTAGTCATTAGTTATTTACCAAGGACAAAGGACAAAGGACAAATGACTAATGACTAATAATGAATTTTACTCCGCCCACTGTTTCGCCCAAGCAAGAGTTTGATGCACTTGCTCAATTGTCGGGGCTTCGCAGTAGAGGCGTAAAACTGGTTCAGTCCCGCTAAATCTAATCATTAACCAGCTTTTATCTGCAAGGCGGTACTTGTAGCCGTCAATTGTTTGACAATCAATCACTGCCTTACCTGCGATTTCTGTTAAGGGTTGGGTTTGCAGTTGTTGTAAAAGACGCGATCGCACTTCCATACTTGCTAAGGGTAAATCAATGCGATCGTAAGCTGAGGTAAACCCTGTTTTTTTCTGCAAGTAGCGATAATATTCACCTAAATCCAAACCAGATTCGACGATCGCCTCTAGGACGTACAATGCTGACAGTAGGGCATCACGTTCAGGAATATGGCTACCATAGCCAATTCCTCCCGACTCTTCGCCACCCAGTAACACTTTTGCTGCTAACATTCTGTCAGCAATATATTTATAACCAACTGCTGTTTCAAAGACTGAGAGGTTATGTAGTGCTGCTACAAGGGGCATCAAGTCGGAACCACTAACAGTTTTGACTATTTCTCCAGTAAAACCGCGCCGCAGGGTTAAATGGTCAATTAATATCGGGATTAAGACTTGGGAACTTAGGAAGTTGGCTTCTCCATCTACTGCTGCAATGCGATCGCAGTCTCCATCAAATACCAACCCCACCGTTAAACCTGATTTATCGGTTTCTCGGTGAGTCTTGATGACTTCAAATAGCTTTGAAAGGTATTTAGGTAAGGGTTCCGGTGCACCGCCACCAAATAGGGGATCGCGATCACTGTTGATTTCTTTGACTTGATTGCCTAGTAATCTCGCCAATCCGCCAGCAGCAGCGCCATGCATGACATCAGCAAATAACGTCAATTTACCAGATGCGATCGCTTCTCGAAGTTTGGCAATATCAACTTTACCTTCTAGCGCTTGGGTATAACTGGGCCAAGGATCGAATTTCTCTTGCTTACCTGGGGTAGCTGCTAATGGTACTCCCACCGACAACTGATCTTCTATCTCTTTGGTGACTTCTGGCGGTACTGATCCACCAAAATAACCCTTGACTTTTAAACCCAAATATTTACCAGGATTATGGCTGGCTGTAATTACTAGTGCCCCTAAAGCATTGAGTTCTTTTGCCGCCCAGCTATAAGCTGGGGTTGGGGCATAGCTCTCGCTCAGTAGCACATCAAATCCCACAGCACTGACAGTATCGGCAACAGCACGAGCAAAGTCTTCAGCCATGAATCGGCGATCGTAACCGACAATTATTGTTCGGCTACCAACTATAGAAAAATACGTATCATATAATACTTTTGCGGCAACTGGCGCGACCAGGGCTAGACGTTCAAAGGTGAACTCGTCACCGATAACGCCCCGCCAGCCGTCTGTACCAAACTTGATTGAGTTAGCTACAACTGGCATCTAGGTATCCTAACTGTCTACTTGAGGATTCTAGCATTTATACAGTGTGCAGAGTAAAAAAAGAATCTAGTAAAAATATGTACTAATAATATTCGGCTGTTTCAACACAAAAGTGAGCGAATTTTTGGATTCGAGTACCTAACGTATCCGCCAAATCCTCATACCATTATCACTTCCAGTGAGTAAAAATCGACCATCAGGAGTGAAAGTAAGAGTTTTATTCAATGCAATCGAGTTCGTAACATCAATAAAAGACTGGTCAATTTTTCCTGTTTCCAAATTATATAGCTCAATCGTCTTATTCCAACTATTCCTATTGCCAATAGCAAGAATTTTGCTATCAGGACTGAATTCTACATTTAGATACTTAGCTATTTTAGATAAAGTATGAACACGTTCGCCATTAGTTAGGTCGCATACTTGAATAATAAAATAGTCACTATCACTACTCTGCTGAAGGTTAACAAGTAATTTGCTATCTGGACTTATTTTATATGACTTGTTATATGACGTTAATACAGATGAGTCGCTTATCTCGCAGTTTAAATGTTTAACATTAATTAATTCACCTGTGTCAAGTTGCCAGACTTCAAGATATGATTTTCCAAGAGCAGACCTTTTAGTACGCAGAAGATTTTGATTAACATCAATATCAATAACTGAGAACGGTTGTTTCCAACCTTTTTTCAGAAATCAAATATGATTCCTATAGTTGTTTTTCTGACATTATGACCAGAAGCTAAAGACTCCATTATTATTTCGTATGCTGAATTAATTGCTTTCAACTCAGCTTCAGCTTTTCTTTGTAAGCGAGGATTATGAGCATAACGATCTGGATGCCAAACTTGAAATAAATCTTTGTAAGCTTGCTTAATCTCATCAACAGAAGCATCAGATGAAACATCTAAAACCTGATAACACTGCTCTAGATTATCCACAGATAAACCCTCTTACTAATTCAATATACTGTCCCTAGTTCTGAGAAAATCATACATTATGTAGGGAATGTAAAGTTATTTTGAGGTTATTACTCATAGTCAGTGTTGAGTAAAATCTGCTTGGTAAGGGACTTCCACATAAAAAATATCCAATTAACTATTGTAGGGCGGGCGAGACGCCGACCCACAAAATTGAATAATTTATTTCTTGGAGTTCCCTAATAAGAGCGATCGCCCAGCTACAATAATTTTAATCACCGCGAAATCTCTATGCGCGATCGCTTTTTTACCAAACTTAATTAGTTGCAAAGACTCAAAGGCGCTTCGCGCCAGAAATTCCACTTCTAAAAAATATCAATAAACATTAATAATCCTTAATAGTGAATACTATTAAGGATTGTTAACATGAGCAAAAACTGCTCACAAACATGATTTTTCCTTAAAAATCATCGAGAAACTGACTAAGGCGACTGATTACGGGGTCAACCTCTTGAGGAGGGGTAGCAACAGTATAAGAAGTATTATTTACTACTTCTAATTGAGTTGGAGACGGAATGAATGATCGATCATTGACTATGAGCGCCAGTTGTGCGACTTGTTGAGAAAGTTGCAGTAGATGATGTTCCATCGCCTCCAAACGATTAGATCCCTTGGCAAAAAAACGTTCCTCAAGTCCAGCCACTTGACGTTGCAGTTCACCGATTTGTTGATCAATCGGTGTTGTTACTGCTGTTTGTGGAGCAGGTTGTACAGGTTCCGGTACACATAAAGATTGCCATAAGGCTTCTTTACAGAGGTCGCTGAAAGTCTTGTCTGGTTGTTTTTCCAAATAACTTTCTACTTGCGCTAACAAGCTTTCATCAGCAAGCTCTGGGTTGAACGTGACGGATTTAACTACCTTTTTTGACCATTGGAACATCAGCTTTATGCCCTAGCAGCGCGATTGGAGGATAATTGTGCCTCTCCATAAATATACTGCCCCAAAGCATTCGCCTGACGGGAAGGTGCTGCTAAATGAGCATTAATCTTTGCTTCTTTGAGCAGACGTTGAACGTCGTCCCAGAAGAACTCACCACCGCCGCCAGTAAGAATCACATCAGTGACGCGTTCTGGCAACCAGGCTAGCACACGGCTACAGATTTCGCGAGAAAACATCTCCGTAAGGTTAGGAAGAAAATCATCTAGGTTGGTGGGCTTGCTAGCGCCTTTAGGACGATAAAAGCGTTCACCTCTGGGTTTGTTTACAGCGGAAATCAGCGCTAGAGATTGACTATCTGCTCCCTCAATTTCGGCAGACACCAATTCATAAAACTTATTCATCCCGAAGTCTTCGCTCTTAGAAGCACCTCTGGCAAAACGGAAGTTATCTACCATCAAAAGATCGACGGTTTGATGACCAATATCGACGATCGCCACCGATATTTTTGTAAAATCAGGGCTACCAGGACTTTTCTTCGGTTGAGCTTCAGACCACAGCAGGCTACCGTAGCCTTCTGGCATTACCCATACCTTATTGACGTTCAGCGACACAGATTCGCCTCGGAAGTTCAACACATGAGGGCCACCTACTTGGCTAATCAACTGTGCTTTTTCCTTTTCAAATTGCTCCAAGGAAAGAAAAGGCAGACCCAGTACTACTGAGATATCGTCTCTGAGTTTGAAGTAGCCAGCACTTGCTAACACTTTTACTAGTGCAGCCTCTACCTTAGATTGGCCAACTCCTAGATTCGCCCCAAAATCGGCTGCTAGTTGACCAACAGCATATCCATTTCCTTGATACTCCAGCCACAAATCCATTAAGGGATCAGTAGCCCTGGCTTCAAAAACACCACCGCGGACTTGTTCTATTGACATCTGCTTGACGTTAGCAGGCACGAACACCACATTGCCGGGTTCGCGACTCACACAAGTTTTTGTGGAAGTTCTGCCTAAGTCAACACTGAGAATGGTTTTTCCCGGAACACCGGCTGGCTTGGGAGGATTATTATTAACAGCATTGATGGGAGTTGATGCTAACGGCTGCCTATTCATGGGTATAGCAGCAGCATTGATTGGGGTAGCGGCGGAAGGTTGGTCTGTCATGAAAGCTCCTAGTTCACAAACTTAACTGTAAAAAGTTGTCATGCTCATCTTACAAAAATGCGAGCAACCAGAAATTCTAGGTTGCGTCAAGTGTAGCTAGAAATACGCCAAAAATTAATTCCGGCGATACCTCCGATGGGCTTTGCCAACGTACATCTAGTATTATTTGGCATAGTGTAGGCGAATTTTGGCCAGATGTAACCCCTGCTTTCACTGCTTTCAAACCAAAAGCGTCCGTGTTTCATCTTCTAGTACGTCTTAACTGGCGCTTGAATATCCAGAAAACAAATGCCAAAACCAGACCCCCAAGTACGATTTTGGATACAGGAGCAAGGTATTTGTCCACAAGTTCATACTGACTACCCAATATGTATCCTGAGTATGTTAGCAAGCCCACCCAAGCAGCGCTACCTAAGGTAGTGTAAAACAGAAATGGTAGCAAGGGCATATTGCTAATACCTGCGGGAACAGAAATCAAGGTACGGATTCCAGGTACAAGGCGACCAATTAATACTGCTTTTCTACCTTGGCGGTCAAACCACTTTTTGGCCTTGGTGATATCTTTACTAGATATAGCCAGCCATTTGCCATACTTGTCAGCCCAAGCTTTCAAACGAGTTTCGCCCAAAAACTTACCCGGATAATACCAAATAAGTGCGCCTAATACAGAACCCAAAAGTCCTGCGAAAAACACACCAATGATATTCAGCTTTGCCCCTCCTGGCTGATATGGACTTGCTGTAAATCCAGCCAATGGCATGATCAATTCTGAAGGAATGGGGGGAAAAAGGTTCTCTAAGAACATTAGTAGGGCAATTCCCCAATGGCCAAAATAGTTGATAGTATTAGTTATCCATTCAAGCATTGAGTCAATTCCTGAAATTGCTGTACTAGTCTTGTTACTAAATTCAGCCTTAGCTTTTTTAAAAGCAAGCATTTAGGCAAAATCACATCCTATCGGGGTAATTGATGTAAACGCAAGGCGGCTTCTCGCACGGTATTTTCCCTATCTAAAAATCGGGCTTTCCCTATTTTTACGTAAGTTATAAAAAGGTAATTATCCCTGCGTCGCAATTGATAAACAGAGTAAGACAAGTAGAAGCTAGGGGTTTGTTTCATTAATTTTGAGGGTTATAAAAGTTCATAGTCAGTAGCTCTAGCCCTTGAATTTGAGTGATAAATGGCTCACTACGAACTTTACAAAATTCATCAAACGAACTACTAGGTTTTATTCTCTAATTTTTTAGATCCCCCTTAGCTACCTTTTTAGAAGGACTAGGGAGGATCTAAAGATTTGATGGCAAGTTTAAAAACATACTTTAGGACATACTTTAGGGCTTGCTTCTGAGGTTGATGCTGTGGGAAAGATGAAGGGAATAGGGGAGCAGGGGGGAAAGAAAGGAAAAAATTTTATCTTGTCCCCCTTGTCCCCCTCTGTGCATCTTCTTCTAGGCTGTCGGGGTCAATGATTGTACTCTTGGTTCCGATTGCCAGTCTAGCGGATTCCAAACTCGATCTTCCAGCGCCATCTGTTCAATCAAGCTTGCCAGTCTCAGGGCTTTGAGAGCTTGTTCACCACCTACTGAGGGTTGATTGCCACCGTGTACACAGTTGACAAAATGTTCTAATTCTGCACTCAAAGGTTGAATGTTGCTGGTGTAGACTTTTTCAATCACACCATCTTGCCTGTAAAGTACTTGTCGGTGGTCGGTGAGAGAATTAGCAGTGGTTTGTCGGTGAATCAAAATTTCATTCTTGAGGAAATCTGCCTCAGTAAACGAATTTTTGCAATGGGCGACAATCCGGCGAATTTTTCGGTGGGTGACTTTACTGGCAGTCAGAGTAGCAACAATACCATTGGCAAACCCCAAGGTGGCGGTTACGTAATCTAAATAACCAGAGTCTAAGGAGCGAGTCCCGCTAGCAGTCAATTTTGTGACTGGGGAAGCAGCTAATTCCAGAAGTAGGTCGATGTCATGGATCATTAAATCCAGCACAACCGAAACATCATTTGCCCGATCTGAGTAAGGACTCATTCTGTGGGCTTCTAGCGCCAGCAATTCCTCTGTTTTCAATACTTGGCTCAATTCTTTAAAAGCTGGGTTGAAACGCTCAATATGTCCCACTTGCAGGATACACCCAGACTCAGCCGCAGCATTGACTAAAGACTCTGCCTCTGAAATACTGGCTGCGATCGGTTTTTCAATCAAAACATGAATTCCCGCTAACAGACAGTTGATGCCCACGGCATAGTGCAGACGGGTGGGAACAGCGACACAAACTGCTTCCACAAGGGGTAGCAGGTCACAGTAATCTTCAAAAAAACGCACCTTGTAGTTGCTGGCAGTTTCTAATCCTCGCTCGACGTTAATATCTGCCACTCCGACTAGTTCAACATCTTTCATTGAACTCAGCACGCGAGCGTGGTGTTGTCCCATGTTACCCACTCCAATCACGCCTATGCGGATCGGTCGTGGCTGGTTGCGCTGTGTATATAGATTCGGTTCTGCCACTGACATGCTATCTTGCACTATTATTCTCTCCTCAACCACCAAATTTAGAGACGCTACGGCCGTTGGCGTTTATACTCGAAAGCCAGTTACGATCCGTCTAAAACCATCCAGATGGTAACATAGAGCCTATGTTTATGAAGAATTTCAAAGTTTGTGATCGGTTCCCGTAATCCAAATATCTTTTGTATAGATATTTCGAGTTTGGTTTGGATTTTGCACTTTCTACAAAAATATATGTTTTTTTATTAACTTGAAAAAATTCAGTAAGACCTAAGTATAAATTCTCCTTGACATTGCTTTCTGGCATCTTGTTAAGGTTTGATTTGGCGATTTGAAATCCAAAACTTGCAACTGAGATGAAAGCTGTAATTCTGTTATCCGGGGGATTGGACTCTTCCACAATTCTGTACAAGGCTCAGGCTGATGGCTGTGAATGTCATGCTATTTCCTTTGATTACCAGCAGCGACACCGACGAGAGTTACAGTCAGCCCTCACTATCGCTCAAAAAGCTGCGATCGCAAAACATCAGGTGGTTAATTTTGACTTACGGCAATGGGGCGGTTCCGCACTTACCGATAATGCCATTGATTTACCCCAGGAGCGATCGCTGGATGAAATGTCTCAAAATATTCCTGTCACTTATGTACCGGCTCGTAATACTATTTTTCTGAGCTTTGCTCTTGGTTACGCCGAAGCGATCACCGCAGAGCGTGTCTATATCGGCGTTAATGCCTTAGATTACTCAGGATATCCTGACTGTCGCCCCGACTATATCCAGGCAATGCAGGAAGTTTTTCGCCTGGGAACTAAACAAGGGCGTGAGGGACAACCAATTAATATTGTTGCACCCCTAATCAACCTGAAAAAAACCGAAATCATCCAACTGGGGAACCAATTGGGAGTTCCTTGGGAGCTAACTTGGTCTTGCTATGCTGGTGGTGATATTGCTTGCGGCGTGTGTGATTCTTGTCGCTTGCGGCTAGCAGCTTTTGCTGAATTGGGACTTGTTGATCCACTGGCGTATGCACAGTAGAGGCATTGGGCATTGGTATTTCCCCTCTGCTCCCCTGCTCCCCCTGCTTCCTCATCCCCCTACTCCCCCTCCTCCTCTAGCCGTCGTAGTTGAATTTGATGCAAGCGTGGCCCAACAATTGATATCACAGTGAATTCGAGATTTTGATAACAGAAGGTTTCGCCTTTTGTAGGAATTTTCTGTAACTCGTATAGTAAAAAGCCCCCTAGTGTTTGGTATTCTCTGGTCAAGGGCAAATTAAGATGCAAAACTTCGTTGAGGTCTTCAAGGTTGATTTGTGCCTGCACCAGAAATTTCTGCTTATCTAACATCTGAATCAGTAAGTCGTCGCTGTTTTCCGGTTCGCTGGGATCGCCAATGATTTCGGCAATGACATCTTTGATTGTCACTAGTCCCACAGTACCGCCAAATTCATTCACTACCATGACCATAGCGGGTTTCTCTTGCTGCATCATGGGCAAAAGTTCACTCAAAGACGTGTGTTCTGGAACAAACCGGGCGGGACGCATCCAAGGTTGGATCTGTGTCTCTAAACTGAGCTTTCCTACAGCTAAAGGTTGTGCCAAATCTTTAAAATAAACAATGCCGAGAACATCGTCTAAAGATTCACCAATCACGGGATAGCGAGAGTAACCAGTAGAAGCCATTTCCCTGAGTAATGTCTGGAAGGTAGCATCTTTTGGCAGCGTGATAATACTGGTGCGAGGGATCATTACATCTTGAGCCATAACATCCCCAAACTCAAAAACATTATTGAGCAGTTCTCGCTCTGCACGCTGTAAACCAGTAGACCCCCATTCTGTTGAGATAATCAGTTGCAATTCTTCAGGGGTTACAGGCGGTCGCCAGCCTTGACCTGTGTATTGGATACCAAAAATCCGCAACAAGCAACGAGTTGATTGGTTGAGAATCCAGATAAAGGGGCCAAAAAAACGCACGATCGCTTTTACCGAAGGCCCCAAAAACCTTGCTAGCTGTTCTGAGTACAGCATGGCTAAGGATTTAGGACATAGTTCTCCGATCACAATTTGCAAATAGGCAATTAAGAAAAAGGCAATGGGAATTGATAGGGAATGGGCGAGAAATGTAGTCATCCCACTCGGTAAAGGCCAGGATCTTAGCCATGCATTTACCAGTACGACAATCGTACTTTCGCCAATCCATCCCAGCGCCAAACTAGAGAGGGTAATGCCTAATTGGGTGGTAGATAGCAGTCGGTCAATACTACGTTGTAGCATTTCTACAGCGATCGCTGGAATATCCCCAGCCTTAACTAGCTGGTGAATACGCGATCGCCGCACGCTCACCATCGAAAATTCCGCTGTCACAAAAAAGGCATTTATGGCAATCAGTAGTAGCACTGACAATAACCGCAGCGCCACGTCTGTCCAAATTAAATTAGGAAAACCACTCACCGCCAAAGCTCGTGTAAAACTCACGCCCTCCATTTAGGGGAATAGGGAATAGGGAATAGTAAAAAATAACTGATAATCACCAATGCCCAATGCCCAATGCCCAATGCCCATCTACCTTTCTACAGGAATATCCGATGCCTCTAGCTTCAATTTTTGAGCGGGATAATCAGTGAGAGCAAGTGATATTTTCTTGACATCATCAAGTAAAGCTGTGGGAATGCTCACTGTACCTGAAAATGCTGGCCCATTTACAGGCAATTCTGTTGGTAAACCCTCTGTACTTGCACTTAGGGTTCGTCCTTTATCATCGGTAACATCTAAAAAACTATACAGGAAGCGCACAGAATCCTTACCTTTGTTCTGCATTTTCACTTTCAGTAGCAAATCACCACCAGAGTAGCGGGCAGATTGCACAGTCATGGTTACACCCTCACTCTGGGCAGTAACCGGAAAACCTGGTAGGGGTTTTTCTTCAACCACTTCTGGGGGTTTTTCCTCTGGCTTCTGCTTGCTGCTATTGGTTTCTTCATCATCTTCCTCTAGCTTTTCTGATTTAGCAGCCTTGGTCTTACCCTCAATTCGCGCCTTGACAATTTTCAGAATCTCTTCCTCTTTTAATAGCACTAGCCCTCCCTGTTGGGAGTTATTTGCCTTATTGCTGGCAAATTTGGTTGTGGGACGCCCGTCTGGTGTGGTAACGCCTTTAAGTGCTGAACTCCCTAGTTCAAACCCCAAAAACGCGCTCACAGAACCTGCTCCCATCATCAGAATTAACAAAATCAAAGTAAGAAGTACAGTAGAATTTATTTTCATCGCTGACAAGCTATCACAAGAGAATGCTGGTCTATTTAAGAATAGTGAAGCTTTTGACCTCAATCCTTAAAGGAACTTAATCAATATTAGTTTGCACTATATCCATGATCAAATTATGTAGTATAAAAATCTGGGGAATAATTGTCCAGTATTCACAAGCGGTAAATTTATGCTATAATTACGGAATTGGCTAAAGTTAGTGCATGAGGTATTTTCCTCAGTCTAAAATTAGCAAATAAAGTTGACCTAAGAGTTAAAGCAATTTACTCATAGCAACCGAAACCCAAAAAAATATGCGCCTTTGGCCGATTGGGGAGGCAGCGAACTCATAATTCGCCTTAAGGCTGGTTCGATTCCAGCAGGGCGCACTGAATCATCAAAAAGCAGTAATAGAGACATAAAGGGCACGTGGAATTGGGCAAATCAGTTCTGAGTTAAGAGTCCTGAGTAAAGAAGTGAGATTTCCCACTCAGCACTCAGTACTACCACTTGCCCACTCCTCAATCTTACCGGGATGGTAAAGTTTCAAACCGGAATTCAGTTCCCACTTTGAGTTTGTTGCTATTTAAACGCGGAGACATAATCAGTGATGTGTCATAAGGATTTGGTAAATCAGGAGTGCGAATATAAGGATCATTGCCGACTTGCTGAGTCAAGACATCATGATATAAAGTGTTAACCAACTCCGCATCGCGGGCAATTTCATTTTCTGGGAAGGAACCACCGAAACCAGAACCAGATCCGAGAAATGAGTCGAGCTGACGCTTCAGGCTACCATTTTCGTAGAAATTGCGATCGTGACGAAAATAAGCTCGTTCAAATACATCATTCGTCGTTTCATAATTGGGTGTTGCGGTTTGGGCAGATGCAACAGAGGGAAAAGCAATACCAACAGCAAATAGCACTAATAAACCACCAAAGGTTTTGAATTTTATATGCACGTTTCTGACTCCTCAATTTTTGGGCAATCTTAATTTATGCTTAAGTTCAGAACTCTCATGAGTTCAACCTTTGGTGTAGCACAACTTTTAATGTTTTGTAATGACGTATCCTACTGAAACTCTTACCCACTCAGATATTTGGGCAACCACTACTGATTTGACTACCTTGCGCCACAAGCTACTAGATTTATTTTGTCAACTTGCTTATCAAGAGGGCGATTTTCTCCTCTCTTCCGGGCTACGTAGTTCTTATTACGTCAACAAGACACAGGTAACACTCCATCCTCAAGGCGCTTTGGCAGTAGGACGATTGCTGTTCCCTTTATTACCTGTAGATACACAGGCTGTGGGTGGTTTAACGATGGGGGCTGATCCAATTGTGACAGCAGTGAGTATAGTTTCTGTTTATGAAAACCGCCCGATACCAGCATTGATTATTCGTAAGGAAGCCAAGGGTTACGGGACAAGAGCTTATATAGAAGGCCCCAGTTTATCTGAAGGCGCAAAAGTAGTAGTTTTGGAAGATGTCGTGACAACTGGGCAATCTGCTCTGAAAGCAGTTGAGCGTCTTAAAGATGCAGGTTATACCGTCAATCAAGTAATTTCACTAGTAGATCGAGAACAAGGGGGAAGTGAGTTGTATCAGTCAGCAGGCTTGAAGTTTGAAACTTTGTTTTCGATTCAGGAAGTTCAAGAACGCTACCGACAACTTGCAAATTCCTAAATAATAGGACTTGTACTAATTCGTAATTCGTAATTCGTAATTCGTAATTAAGAATTGGTAGAAGTCCTGAATATGAAACATACGTTTTAGTTATCGACTTCAGCGAATTTCCCTTCTTTTAATTGTTTAGTAGTCGTTTATATCCAGGAATCTCACTTCTTTATTTTGACAGAGAAACCGCCCTATCTAAAATCATCTTAACGTCAGCTGGATTTCTGGATATATCCCGTTGCCAAAAACCAAAGCCACCATGCTGATTAACTGCTTGAATCCATTGATCTAAAAATACACTTTTAGCTGCGTCTTTTTGACTATAACGGCCTTTAGTTTCTAAAATCAAGAAACTCCCAGTTTTTATCCGAATAATAAAGTCTGGCCGATATTTGCGAACAACCCCTTCAAATATGTAGAGAATTTCAAACCCCAGATGGTCATTCTTAACCCAAGCCTCAACATTGGGATTTCTATCTAATTCAAATGCTTCACTAGCTTCCCATGTACTATCGAAAGTACAGCAGGTTATGTGTGACTTCCGCGTGTATTCACATGGCTTACCCGTATACCATAAGCGCATATCACCAGTAGAGCGAATTGGATGATTTTGGTCAAAAACAGGTTCAATTGCTTCTGTATTTTCTAAATAAATAGCATTCCAAATGTGCTGAACTAATTTACTCAGATTGAGAGTAATAATAATCCGCCGTCGAATTTCATCTAAATTGAATAAAGGTGGACTAATTCGGATTAAACCTGAGTCAATAAAGTCTTCCACTAATCTAATCAGCTTGGCTAATAAATATTCTCGATTACCTTTCCATCCAGGTTTCATCTGATCAAAGATATCTCTGGCAGTCTCAAAGGCAATTTTCTGCATCCGAAATTTGCGCCCTAAATCTTCCAGATCAATCCCCTTAATTTTTGTGACATCCGGTTTACCATCAACAATTGGCGCTAATTCAGCCAGTGTACTATTATCAAAAGCATCTAACTCTAAAGGCTCAACTTGACTTAAATTAAGCTTAAGTTCAGGCTTATAAATGTAATCAACTCGGATGATATTAGGAAAGCTAATTTCAAACTCTTGCTTTTCTGGGTCGGGTTTGATTTCAGTTTTAGGTTGAGGAGGTGCAGGTGTTGTTTCTTCATTAGATTCATGGGGAATAAAGGTAAAGGGAACACCAAAAATGTTGACATACTCTGGTTCAAGTAAATTGGTTTCAGGGTTAATGTCGTAAGCAGTTCTTCTCAAGCCTCTACCCACAACTTGTTCACAGAGAAGTTGGCTGGTGAAGGCTCTAATACCCATAATGTGAGTTACTGTTTTAGCATCCCATCCTTCAGACAGCATCCCAACTGAGATCACATTTTGAATTTGTTCACCTGGTTTACCAACTTGACCAACGGTGTCAACCTTTTGTCTTAAAAGTTCTGCTTGCTGCTGTTTAGTTAACTTGGGAGTATTTTCTTCATCAGATGTATCGTCTTCATTAGTATCTGAGGTTTTGTATTGTATCTCAGAACTTTCTTCCTGAGCCTCTGCCATTTTCAGAACATTAGAGTCTATGTGGAGAGTGCGTTCTGGAATGCAAAGTTCTTCTATTTGAATTTTATTATGATTGAAGGCATAATTAATCCGGGCTGCGGTTTCAGTTTGGTTAGCAACAGAAATCATTACTGGAGGAACTTTATGTCCAGCTTGCTCCCAAGCTTTGGCTGTTTCTAACCAGTCTTTACCTAACAAATAATAAGCATTATTTAGTAAATCAGGTAAAGATTCATCTGGTTTTGCTTTGCGATTGAAATCATCTTTAACTTCAACATCATTATATAAGTGATAATAACGAGATTTAAAATCTTTGAGGTTAAGCCTGCCATCATCACGAATAACAACACGGGGAGTTTTAACTAAACCTGATTCAATGGCATCATTTAACCCAAAATCACTAACAATCCAGCCGAATAAAGCTTCTTCAGAACTTCTCTTGCCAGAAGGTACAAAGGGTGTGGCGGAAAAATCAAAACAGGTGAGTATTCCTCTAGCCCTGTGGATACGATCAAGTCCACCAATCCATTTTGTTGCTTCCTCAATATCTTCTTTACTAATGCCCTTTATTTTAGATTCAGCAGGAATCCGCCAAGCATGATGTGCTTCATCGTTGATGACTAGAAGGTTCCTAAAATTAGCAAGTTCACCTAAAATATCCCTGACATAAGCTTCGTCACTTTTTGCTCCACGTTTATCTACTCCCTTCTTTTTCTCAATCTGTTCCTGTGTTTCCCAATTGAGAATGTGCCAATTACGTACTAGGACTTTACCCTGACGCAGCTTATCAAACAAGCCAAGAGGAATGATGTTAAAAATCTCATAATAATTGTTTTCGGCGGAAGGAATTAGAACTTGAAGGCGATTTTTAACTGTTAGTCCGGGTGCGACAATAAAGATGGCTTTGGAAAAGCGGTGATCTTGGGGGTAGGTGACTTTGTTAAGGATTTGCCATGCAATTAGCATTGCCATGACGATTGTTTTTCCTGAGCCTGTCGCCATTTTGCAGCAGAGACGTTTGAATGCTCCACCATCAGAGGGAATATCAATACCAACCTTGTCAGATGGTGGAGATTCAACCATCCAGATTAAGGTTTCTATTGCTTCTAACTGACAAAAGAACAAAGGCAAATCACGTTCTTCTGGATTGTGCCAGTGTTCTAATAGACGCTTGGTAACACCTGTAACGCCGGGATGCCCATTCTCACACCAAGCTTTGACACGCAGACGTATTTGGTTAACTAGAGGAATTTCAACAAATTTACCAGGAACATCAAAAGATTTTGAGTTTTCAGAAGCGATCGTGTAACCTGCGGATCTTCTGCCTTCTACAAGTTTAAACAGACGAGTTTGGTAATTGTACTGCCAATATTTTTTTGGCTCCTCATAGGGGGAATTTATAATAAGCTGGTGAATTGTAGATGTAGATATCATAGCTTTTTCAATATTCCCTAACAAGGATTTGTGATTTTTAATTCGTATTTATACAATAATTAGTGTGTGCCGCTTGGGAATTCATTAATTTAATTTTTTTTAGTTTATTTCTTTTAATTTCTTTATGCAGGTCTGAAGCATTATTCAAAATGTCTACACCATCATTAGTAATTAAATCCGCAGTAGTTAAAGCAGCAGTTGCTACAAGGCAACGATCAACACTTTTGGTTTTATCATTAATAATCTTTTCTATCCCATTTCTTAATTGCTCTGATGGTTCAATGTCTATTATATTTTTTTCCTTGATTAAAATCCAGAACTGGAGAGTGTATTTTTCAAACCTTTGCTCGTCCATATTCTTGATTGTTTCCACAAGCTTCTTTTTATACTCAAGGTCAATTTTACCTGATTTGTCAATTTGAAGTTGATGTGTGGATGCAAGTCGGGCAAGTAGGATGTCGATATGCCTACCTTCATTGATTTGGGGATTAAGAATATGGATAAATACACTAGTATCAATCACAATTGGTATTAATTGTTTATTATCTGTCATTTTTGATCCATTACATAATATCAATACTGAGAGCTTCCAAAATATCTGCTCCAAAAAACTCCATAGGAAGTCCTTTTTGAAAACTGCCATCCGAGTTAATATCTATATTTTTTACTTGGACAGAATTATCCTTGATATAAAAATATGCAACTGTCACATCTTTTGAATTCAATTGTCCTGTTGCAATCAGCTTACGCAACCTGATAATGATATTCTCACTATGGGTTTCAATTATGGACGGAACACCTCTTTCTGTCCATAATTCAGCGAAAAAAGAACCCATTTCAAGTTGTGCTGTGGGGTGAATTTGAGCTTCTGGTTGCTCAACAATTAGTAACTTTCCTGGACTGAGTAAAGCTCCTTGTACAAAAATTGGTATACATTGGCTAACACCAAAGCCAAAATCAGCTAGATAAGATTCGGCTCCAGTTAACTTGTTTTTTGCTCGAAATTCAGGAATAAACCCTTTCACTTGAGATTTAAATTTTACATCTTCAATATCAATAACAGATTCAATATGTCGTAAAACAAAATCTGCTCTTTCTCCACCGTTAGTAAGCAAACGCTGTAAATGAGGCATAGCGTATTCACCCCTATGTCCAACATCATCTAGGGGCGGGCTACCTAGTATGACACTTCTCTCTGATTCTTCACGAACAGGTGAGAGATGCCGGATAGATATAATTTCATCTTTTACGGTATCTAGATAGAGATTATCAAAAGCGGATTTAAGTACATCTATAGGATTGTTTGGAAGAGGAAATTTAAGAAATCTAGTTCTCCTAAGATTAGTTTCTTCTTTATGGATAACTTGTTCACCTTGAATTTTACAAGTGACTATGTGCTTATATTTGTTACCTAGAATTTCACGATATGGGATATTTCCCGAAACGCGATATTCAGCCATTAGTTCATCTGCTTTTATTGGTGAGGCAATTTTCACGCTGGTTGTTTTACCTAGTGCATCTTCGGTAGTAACAGTTGAAAAAGGCAAACTAACTGACAATTCAACACTATCGCTTTCTAATTTTTGTATAGAGGTACTTTTTTGGAGTGCTTCTCTAATTTGTTGAATTATAGATTCAGGCAAAGAATTAGTTTTTAAATTTAAAGTAAATTGAAACCCATTACTATTAGATTTAGTATTTTTTAAATCTTTAAAAGTGCCAAGACTGACGTGCCGCCCCTCAGTAGTAAAAAAATCACCTTCATTAGATTCACTGGATTCTAGAGTTTGCTGTAGCATAAGCAAAAACTTAATTAGGGTGGATTTTCCAGCACTGTTGCGACCAATCAAAATTGTGATCGGTTTGATCCGAATATCTATATTTTCTCGAAATGCTCGAAAGTTTTTTAGTTTTATATTGGTGAGCATACGGATATTTTAATTAGTTAAATCTTTTAAGTTAGCCGGATAATTTTCAGAGATTCAATTCCCCGATCATCAACTATTTTTACAGCAACGCGCTGATAATTACCCATTTGAAAAGGTAATGAAATAGTTCCTTGATAGGACTCAATTAAATCTTCATCAATCTCGGCTTTAAGATTTCTAGCAAGACGTGACCAGGCATCTTTCTCTCCTGCCATTGGAAAGAAAACTTGGCAAGGAAAAATACTTCTGCCATCGTAATCAGTATCCAGCATCCACATGGCAATTTTTTCAACAGTTCCAGATTCAATATTTCCGTTTCTGGTGTTGTAGTAATCGAAGCCATGCACTTCTATTTCCCATTTACCTGTATTTTCTCCTCTATGAATACGACGAAGTGCGACATCGGGTTGACCTATGAGCCAAAAACTCTCGTTGCTGGCGCGTTTTTTCTTCAGGTCTTCTGTAAGTAGATCCGCATTCATTTGTACTTTGAGTAGAGTAACACCAGGCCAGTTAGTTTCATCAATGTCTTTTGCTGCTTCAGGATCAAATTGAAAGGCCGCAAAAATAACTAATTTGGGTTTGGGTTTCTGGGTTTCTGCTTCTTGAATTGCCATTTCTACCTGGCGTTGATCGAGAGGAGCGTGTTCTAACCCAAAGGAAATAACGGCTCGCATTGACTTGTTCTGAGTACCGCCACTTCCCTGAGAAGTGTCATCTTCTTCATTACTGGGTTTAGTTTCGCCATCAGCATGAAGCCAACGAGTTCCCGGTAAAGGTTCAACTCTGGAAAATAGAATGTATTGACCGCCTTTACCTCGAATTCCTGTTTTGAAAAGCTCATCTCGCCATTCTGCCTGCCGCAGCGTTTCACCAGAACGAGCAATTGATTGATCGGTAACTGGAGTATTGGCAAACCCTTCAATATTATCAAGAGGTTTAACAGTTGGAGCAGGAACAGCTTCAACCGTAAATGGCCCTGTAACTCTTACTTTTGATTTATCGATAGTAGGTTGGTCGTAAAGAGTTTCTTTAGCAGCGTATTTTTGAATAACTTCCTCAATCTCTTTCCTTGCCATTTCTTCCTTAATTTCTGGGTTGTTGGCAATGGATTTCAGCGTAATACGTGACACTGTTTTATATTTGAAATCGCCACCTAAGCCTTCTTTTATATTCGCCAATTGATAATAATCAAAAACTGCCGTCATCAACCTCTGCTTTGCAAGAGTAATAGCTACACGAGAAGTATCGCAAGTGATCCAACGTCTTCCCCAGCGTTCTGCAACATAGGCTGTAGTACCACTTCCACAGGTTGGATCTAGTACCAAATCTCCTGGAGTAGTTGTCATCAAAAGACAACGCTCTATTGCTCTATGATCTGTCTGTAGAACATAGGTTCTCTGTTCCCCAAATCCACCTGGTCTTAAATCTAACCAAGTACTGTTTAAAGTCTTATATGGAAACTCATCGTGATAGACTTTCCATCTTAGTGATTTACCAATAGGATGTAACCTTGCGGCGGATGCTAAACGTTTTAGACCTGTGATAGTAGTTTGCCAGCCATATCTTGCAGGTGGCTCATACTCAACATTGTTAAAGGTGTATTTGAATGAATTATCATTGCCACGTCTTTGGGAAAATGTTGGCCATAATCTACAAATACGACCTTCTGGTAATGGTTTCTTGTTTGTTTTTTGGGCTACAGAAAGATCAATAAGTTCTCCATGTTTTGTTTCAACGCAAATATATCGCTCATTTGGATTTTCTATAGGGTCGCATTCTGTAAACAATTCGTTATACTTTATCTGGTTTATATCCTTCGCAAACCATAGCAAGAAATCATTTACACCTGGCAATAATTTAGATGACTGGCTGCTTGCTTTCATAAGAACAATTTCCATACAAAAGTTATCACTGCCAAATACTTCATCCATTAAGCACCTTACTCGATGGACGTTTTCATCACCTATTTGCACAAAAATAGAACCACTATCATGAAGTAAATCTTTTGCCAGCCATAAACGATCGCGCAAATAAGATAAATAAGAATGAATTCCTAACTCCCAAGTGTCCCTAAATGCTTTGATTGTTTCTGGTTCTTGGGTCAAGTCTTCATCTTTACCATCCTTTACATCTCGCTTATTGACAAATGGCTGAAAATTTGAACCATATTTAATTCCATAAGGCGGATCGATATAAATCATCTGCACCTGCCCCCCCATACCTTCCTTTTCTAGTAATGAGTTCATTACTAAAAGGGAATCTCCAGCAACTAATCGGTTTGTCCAATTATGCTTGTGCTTGTAAAATTCGATAGCCTGTCGAATGGGGGGATTTTCTTCTGGGGTTTCAAATAAGGACAGTTGTTTAACCTTTTCATCCTTGCGCTTTCGTACTGCCTCAATAATTGTGCGCGGATCTATGCGTTCATGGACGTGTAGTGATACTGTAGGCACTTCAAAACTGGTATGCTCTGCTTTCCCAGCCCAAACTAACTGAGGATCAAGGTGAGGATCGTAGGCATATTTCTTAGTACCCTCTTCTGGGTCAGTATCTGGGTTAACTAGCCCAATTGGCGGGTTATTGGCTCGTTGCTGGTTTTCATGCTTGTACTGCTCAATTTCTCTCTGCTCTGATTTCCTCTGCCTTGCCATATCAGTTTCCCTTGCCTCAGAGCTTTTAATTTACAATCTATTAGACCTTTTAAACCAGTTCGTTAAAATTTGCACGAGTTACCGTTACAACTGGTTTGCTACTCGTTGGGAAATTTTCTCCAACCAAATGGGTATTAGAGGTTCACCTGCATCTTCACCTACCTGTATCTAAAAGATGCGATCGCTTCTCTGGTACACTGCCACCCCCACATTCCCTACCTTCAGCCGCTCATTAACTGCCTCAATAGTCCATTTCACGTCTGACACCCTGGGCTAAATTTGCGCTAAATCTTTCCCACAGTTAACCATATTTCAGGGTAATTTAGCACAATATTAATATGCTAAATCGCGGTAAGGAGTATTGCTCAAAAAGTGAAAACCCCTGCAAACGTGGGGTTTTTCGTTAAAGCCAGCAGCGGGATTTGAACTCGCGACCTTCCGATTACAAGTCGGATGCACTACCACTGTGCTATGCTGGCAAGTTTGAGGATTACTCTTAATTAGCAACCACAATATATTATTGTACCATAATATATTTATTTGTCTAGCTGTAAATGCTAAAAAATATCTGCCTCTTCAAAAATTAGGCTAAAAGTGCAGAAATTTAAGCAATATCACTGCTTTTGTACGCCTAGATGGTTGAGTTGGCGTTGCAATTGTGATGAAACAGAAACAAACCAGCGATCGCAATCATTGATAAAGTTGATAGATTAATATTCATATCAAAAGCTAACTCAAATCCTGGGCTGGACGCAAAAATATCTGGCACAGTTCTAAAATTGTTTTTTCTTGGCACGGCTGAATAAAGGAACAGAAATATATAATTATTTTTTACAGATTACAAGCATGGCAGCATTGCTCGGACGAGATTTATTAAGTCTAGCGGACATTAGTTCTACGGAACTTCAAGAACTCCTGCAATTGGCAACTCAACTTAAATCACAGCAGTTGAAGTTGCAGTGTAATAAAGTTTTGGGGTTGTTGTTTTCCAAAGCTTCAACTCGCACGCGAGTAAGTTTTACTGTGGCGATGTACCAACTGGGTGGACAGGTAATTGATCTCAACCCTAACGTCACTCAAGTTAGTCGCGGGGAACCTTTGCAGGATACGGCGAGGGTGTTAGATCGATATCTGGATATTTTGGCAATTCGCACTTTTGCCCAGCAAGATTTGGAAACTTTTGCTCACTATGCCAAGATTCCGGTGATTAATGCACTTACCGATGCAGAACATCCTTGTCAGGTATTAGCTGATTTATTGACGATTCAAGAAGGCTTTGGTACTCTTGCTGGGTTAACTTTAACCTACGTGGGTGATGGGAATAATGTGGCTAATTCTTTGATGTTAGGCTGTGCTTTGGTGGGGATGAATGTCAGAATTGCTACTCCTAGCGGATATGAGCCAGATTCTAGGATTGTAGAACAAGCAAGAGCGATCGCTAACAACAAAACTGAAGTCCTCCTCACTCACGATCCAGAATTAGCTGCTAAGGGTTCTGCTGTACTTTACACTGATGTTTGGGCGAGTATGGGGCAAGAAGCAGAAGCAGACAACCGAATGCCAATTTTCCAGCCTTACCAAATTTCAGAGCAGCTATTGAGCCTTGCTGATCCACAGGCAATTGTTTTACACTGCTTACCAGCCCATCGCGGTGAAGAAATTACCGAGGCAGTTATTGAAGGTTCTCAATCACGAGTTTGGGAACAGGCAGAAAATCGTCTGCACGCCCAAAAAGCTTTACTTGCGAGTATTTTAGGGGCAGAGTAAGGGAATTGGGCATTGGGCATTGGGTATAGTTTTCTTTCCTTTAACCTTTAACCTGTTCCCTTTACTTTTACCCTGTTATTTTCTGGATTACTTATTTGTCAAAAGGCAAAAGAGAAAAAATAATCTTACTTTTGCCTTTCATATTTTTACTTTTCTCTTGTTATGGGGAGTTTTTTGTAGTACTAATGTTCTAGAGACATTAATAATTACTTCCCGCAAATTTATGGAACGTCTAACGGAAGCTCAACAAGAACTTTACGAATGGTTGGCAGAATACATCCGATCGCACCAGCATTCGCCTTCTATTCGGCAAATGATGCAAGCGATGAACCTGAAGTCACCAGCACCAATTCAAAGTCGTTTAGAACATTTACGCACCAAGGGATATATAGAATGGACTGAAGGACAAGCGCGAACGATTCGGATTTTGCGTCCTGTGAAGCAAGGTGTACCAATTTTGGGGACGATCGCGGCTGGTGGTTTAATAGAACCGTTTACTGATGCTGTAGATCATTTAGACTTTTCTAATTTCGATTTACCTCCCCAAACTTACGCTTTGCGCGTAGCTGGCGATAGTATGATTGAAGATTTAATTACTGATGGTGATGTGGTATTTCTGCGTCCAGTAGCAGAACCAAATCATTTGAAAAATGGCACCATCGTCGCCGCCAGAGTAGATGGATTTGGTACAACATTAAAACGTTTTTATCGCCAAGGCGATCGCGTCACCCTTAAACCAGCAAATCCCAAGTACAATCCCATTGAAGTCAGTGCTATGCAAGTACAGGTGCAGGGTTCACTCATTGGTGTTTGGCGCGGTTACAACTGATTAATGGGGAGTGGGGAGAAATCAATTCAAAATTGAAGAACTTCTATCTCCTCTTTCCCAATTCCCAATTCCCAATGCCCAATGCCCATTTGCTATATGTACCTGACGAAAAATCCAGTGCAGCAACTGCCCACTTTCCGGTTGAAATCACCTTATGCAAGGGAAAGTAAGGGCAGTTATTATACGCAACCATTACCAGGATGCCCAAGAATGCCTGTGTCTCTGCAATTGCGGCAATATCAGCGCCAAGCGATCGCTAGCTGGTTTACCAACAATGGTAGAGGGACGCTAAAAATGGCTACTGGTAGTGGTAAAACAATTACCGCATTAGCGATCGCTTGTGAATTATATCAACAGATTAATTTACAAGTTCTGGTGGTGGTGTGTCCCTACCGCCATCTCGTCACTCAATGGGCGCGAGAATGTGAAAAATTTAATTTGCAACCCATTTTAGCTTTTGAGAATTTACGCACTTGGCAAAGTCAACTGTCTACGCAAATTTATAATCTGCGTTCTGGTTCTCAACGATTTATCACTGTCATTACTACGAACTCTACTTTAATTGGAGATGGGTTTCAGTCTCAACTAAAATATTTTCCCGCCAAAACTTTAATTATTGGGGATGAGGCGCATAATTTAGGCGCACCTAAGTTAGAAGAAAGTTTACCGCGCAGTGTGGGGTTGAGACTGGCTTTATCTGCCACACCGGAAAGGTATTTTGATGATTTTGGGACGCAATCTTTATTGGATTATTTTGGCCCAGTTCTCCAGCCAGAGTTTACTTTGAGGGATGCGATCGCTCAAGGTGCTTTGGTGCATTATCTGTATTATCCGGTGTTGGTAGAGTTAACTGAAGCAGAAAGTATTGCCTATTTAAAGTTAACTAAAAGAATTGGGCGATCGCTACTTTATCGAGATCGAGAAAATGGCGAAGCGGGAAGCTTTGAAGACAATGAAGATTTAAAGCCCTTATTGATGCAAAGAGCAAGATTAATTGGTGCAGCCGAAAATAAATTAAATGCTTTGCGGGATTTAATGATTACTCGCCGCGAAACTACTCACACTCTTTTTTATTGTAGTGATGGTTCCCAAGATGCGGGACAACGTTCATCTCTACGCCAACTCAAAGCTGTTGCAAAAATTCTGGGGGTGGATTTAGGGTATAAAGTTAGTACCTATACAGCCCAAACAACTTTGCAAGAAAGAGAAATATTGCGCCACCAATTTGAAAGTGGGGAATTGCAGGGTTTAGTCGCAATTCGTTGTTTAGATGAAGGTGTTGATATTCCGGCAATTCAAACTGCGGTGATTTTATCAAGTTCTGGCAATCCCCGCCAATTTATTCAGCGACGGGGGCGAGTTTTACGTCCTCATCCTGGTAAGGAACGCGCAACAATATTTGACATGATTGTTTTGCCACCAGATTTAGATAGAGAAACTATAGAAGTTGAGCGCAATCTGTTAAAAAAGGAACTGCGTCGCTTTGTGGAGTTTGCTGATTTGGCTGATAATGCAGGCGTTGCCAGAATGAAATTACTGGATTTACAAAAGCGATATGGGTTATTAGATATTTGATGATGAATCAGAGAATAGTTGTATTTTTTTGTAAAATCTTTCGAGTTTTGAAAAAAGAAGCATTAAGTATGAAATAATAAGATTATGAGTTTGATAATAATGGAATATAAGCTGCGTTAAAAATTTCAATTATATCCCATTTCTATCTAAATCGTTAATATTAATAATAGCAGAAAGCAATTCAATAATAAACTATTTTTTCAAATAAAATTATAAATTTGAAAAAATAGTTTTTGCAAAATTAAAGATAATGCTAACAGTGGCTTTACGGAGGTAAATACAGCAGTAGAGAAAGTTAAAATATAGAAAAACTATATTTCCAATACCCAAGATGTCACAAGATGCGAATATCGATGATGTGCAAGAGCCAATCAACAGCGCTCCGCCAGAGGTACGGCGAATTATTGAGCGGGTATGGAAGCTGGAAAAAGGCAGACTAGATAAGAAGATTAACAGCCATATAAATTATAATATTTTGGACATTATTAAGGAAGAGGTGCGATGAAGCTAACTTCAATCAAGCTATGCAACTTTCGCTCCTTTTATGGTACGACACCAGAGATGCTCTTAGCTGGTGGAGATGTTCAGAACACAACGATTATTCATGGTAATAATGGCTCTGGAAAAACCAGTTTACTAAATGCCTTTACTTGGGTATTATATGAGAAATTTAGTGCAGCATTTGCATCGATAGAACAGTTAGTAAATAAGCGTGCGATCGCAGAAACTCAAAAAGGTCAAGCTGTAGAATGTTGGGTAGAGATTGGCTGGGAACATGAAGGTAAACGTTATCGACTTAGACGCGCCTGTCGGGGTTATAAAAACGATGGTGATTTTGACGCTAGCAAAACTCAATTAAGTATGTGGGTTGGTGGGGATGATGGTAAATGGAATATACAATATCAGCAACTCGACGATATCATTAATCAAATTTTACCTGCTACTTTACATCAATATTTTTTCTTTGACGGCGAACGAATTGAACAAATAACCCGTTCTGACAAAAAAGCTGAAATTGCCGAAGCTACAAAAATTTTCTTAGGTGTGGAAGTAATCAACCGTTCCATCAGACATTTGGGAGATGCTAAAAAAACTCTAGAAAATGAGTTGAAAGCTATTGGTGATTCTGAAATTAAACAACTACTACGACAACAAGAAAAGATAGAACGAGAGCGCGAACGCATTACGAAACGGCAAACTGAAATTAAAGAAGAGTTAGAATATCAACAAACTTTTAAAAAAGAGACAAGTAACCGTTTGCGAGAACTTAGTGCAGCTAAAGAATTGCAAGAAAGATGGCAAGATTTAGAATCACAGAAAGCGGCGAATCAAGAAGAATATAAAAAAACGAAGGAAGCGCTGAAGAAAGTTATCTCCGCACGGGGTTATACAGTTTTGCTGTCAGAAACCACATCTCAGTTTCGAGAAATTATCAATGATTTGAAACAACGAGGCGAGTTAACCTCTGGAATCTCGCGGGAATTTGTGAATGATTTACTCAATTCTCAACGCTGTATTTGTGGTGCGGAGTTACACGAGGGTAATCATTCTCATACTCATGTGAGTACCTGGTTAAATAAAGCAGGTTCTTCGGCGGTGGAAGAAACTGCAATTCGGATGATAGCTCAAGTAGATGAAATTGATAAACAAGCTATAGGATTTTGGGAAGAGGTTGATAGAGAACAAAATAGAATTAATCAGTTAAGGCAAAGCATATCTCAAATTGAAGGTGATTTAGACAATATTCAAGAACGGTTAAGAAAAGATGCTAATGAAGAAATTAGCAGTTTGCAAAAACGTTTAGATGAAATTGAAAGTAAAATTGATGAATTAAATCGAGAACAGGGTGCAAATCAGCAGCAAATTGCTCAACTCACAACTGAGATTGAAGGTTTAAATAAACAAATCGCCAAACAAAAGCTGAATGAAGATAAGCAAACTTTAGCACAGCGACGAATTAACGCCACCCAAGATGCAATCGAACGGTTAACGGAAGTTAGAAATCGTCAAGAACAACAATTTCGTCTGCAACTAGAAAAGCGAGTACAAGAAATCTTCATGGAGATTTCTGTGACTCCATACATTCCTAAAATTAGTGAAAAATATGAACTGACATTAGTAGAAAATACCACGGGTATAGAAGCACCAGTTGCAGCTTCCACTGGGGAGAATCAGATTCTCAGCTTATCTTTTATTGCCAGCATCATTGACAAAGTGCGCGAATGGAGTGAGAAACGCAAAATGATGATGATTCCCGATAGTAGCACTTTTCCAATTGTCATGGATTCACCCTTCGGTAGTTTGGATGAGAATTCGCGGCGACACATTGCGAAGACAATTCCTCAATTAGCGAATCAGTTGATAGTTTTAGTCACTAAGACTCAGTGGCGGGGTGAAGTTGAAGCAGAAATGACAAGCAGAATTGGTAGAGAATATGTGCTTACGTATTATTCTTCTAAGCCAGATTGCGAACAAGATTATATTGAGTTGGGTGGAGAAAGATATCCTTTGGTGAAACAAAGTCCGAATGAGTTTGAGTATACGGAAATTATCGCAGTTGAACGGAATGGGTAATTACTCACGCAGAGGCGCAAAGGTTTTTTCTTGGTTACATTTGAGAAAAAGAGAGGAATAAAGTTATGGTTGCGAGTTCAGACAGAAATTATATGTCTCCCCAAGAATATCTGGAATGGGAAGAACGCCAAGAAATTAAATATGAATATATTGATGGTGAAGTTTTTGCCATGACTGGGGGTACTCTTCCCCATACAACTATTGCTTTAAACTTAGCTTCAGCGTTAAAAATTCATCTAAGAGGGAGTGAGTATCTTCCCTTTATGGCGGATGCGAAAGTAGGTGTATCTGAGAAGGGGCCTTTTCATTATCCCGATGTTGTGGTGAGTTGTGATGAACGGGATAAACAAGCTATTGAATTTCTCCAATATCCTTGTTTAATTGTTGAAGTTTTGTCCCCAAGTACGGAAGCTTACGATAGAGGTACAAAATTTACGCGGTATCGTCGTATTCAGACTTTGCAAGAATACGTCCTCATCGATGCTGAAAAAATTGGTTTAGATTGCTTTCGGTTAAATGATAGAGGACTCTGGGAGTTACACCCTTACGAAGAAGGGGATGAAGTTCATTTAACTAGTGTTGATTTTCACTTTCCTATTTCTTTGGTGTATGAAAATATTCAGTTTCCTATTTAAATTAAGATTATCGTTTAAGCGATCGCCCGCATACTAGTATAAAATAATGCAGCAAGATGTGTGATCGCTTTCAGTTAAAATAGCAACAATATAGATATTAAAACAATGGCTGAAACTGGCAGAATCAGGGTTGCTAAAGATAAAGCTGAGTTGGTGAAAGATTTAACATCTTCAGATGGTGGAACAGGGCCTTTTAATACTTTTGCTGATGTGATTGTGTTTGCAGCAGCTTTGGGTGCAAAGCATAAAAAGCGTGTGGTTTTGGGAGAGATTTCTAAAAGGGAACCATCGCCAATCAGGATAGAGTATTTTGCCTCAATGGGAAATGATATTTTAATAAAATTATTAGCAATTAATGAAACGAAAGATATTAAAACACTATCTATTAATGAAGAAGAATATGAAAGGCAACGTAATCATATATTTGAAGAGTACGCTAATGGTGGATTAGAAATATTGCAAAATGAGTTACGTGGATCAGTAGATTATGCAGAGCGAATTTTATTATTTCTCAGTTATGAGCGAACGAATATAGAGCAACAAGACGAGGAATTTGATCTCACCAAATTCCTCTCTTGAATCAGGGTATCTTCAATAGGAAGGGTTTTCCATCCATCCTAGTTTATCTTTAAGCGCCTTGACTGCACCACTTACTGCATTAGCATTAGTGTATAGTTTATAACGCTTATCCGGTTTTTTAGGATTAGGATCTATCCTAATTAAATTATTTTCCCAAATTGGATTACTTCTTGTCCAATCTAGCTGTGCAAGTTGGGAAACTTTTGCATCATCAAAATAATTGCTGTCTTTGTTGTAAGTGAAGTATAGCAATCGACCTAAAACTTCCAGACCAGCACTCACTCCCAGTATACATTCATCTTTAAATTTTCTTAGTTCAGCAATAGTCAAATCAGCTACCTTTGTCTCAGAAATATATCTTGTGTTACTGCATTCAAAGAAAAACTTATTGAGACAACTAGCTAGAGCATTAGATGAACTCTCCACATCATAGTCTTGAAGTTCAGAATCAGGATTCTTTGTAAAAGCACAACTCACAGACCTTGTTATGTAGTTATTTGTGTAAATAAATTTCTTTTGAATACGTGGAGAATCTTGAATTTTATCTGTTTTGTCATAAAAAATTTTCACTTGTTTTACTAAATTTTTAGTAATACCAACACGACCTTCAATTTCACCAAATGATAATAGCAATGCTTTACCTAGCGGTTTAGTTTGAGCCATATCTCCAAAATCTTTCCTACACTGGTCAATATCGTCTTCTAAGACCAGCGTAATGGGAAAAACATTATCACTAATTAAGGAACTTTCCTCACTTTCAATTAACTTTTGAATAGCAGTCTTACGATGTTGTCCATCTGTAATCTCTAATTTAACATCACGAGGAATTACAACTATACAAATACCTCTGCCTAATTCGAGAATTGTTATTTTATCTGCGGGTACATTTGCTGTCAGCGTCCCCAAAATCCAGGGTTTTCCTTTTCGGGCTTGTTCGATAATATAATTTTTGATCTCCTCAGCATGACCGGGGACTTCTGGGCGTTGTTTACCTAATTCAGGATCATCGTCCTTAGCAGGTTTTGTTACTAAAAGTGCTGGAAAGTCCTTAGCTGGTATATTAATTTGTAGCATTTTCCGCTTTCCCTGGCGAAAAATCAGCCCTGGATAGCAGGAATCTCGATAATGGTCTTCAAAGAACGGCGCAACCAAAGTACTAAACTTAGCTTTGATCTCTGGTGAAACACTATTATTACTATCCTGGTTTGTTTGAGCCATATAAATATTTATACCAATTGGCAGGTGTTAGCAAACATGATATGCAACCCTTATGGGCTGTAGCATCGGTGAAAACCACACTGAAAAATCCTTACTTAACTTGACTAGTTCAGGATATGTGGAAGTCCTACCGCTTTCGGTTCAACAAACTCGCCATCAAAACTTA
This sequence comes from Nostoc sp. JL34, assembly GCF_017114945.1. Taxonomy (GTDB): domain Bacteria; phylum Cyanobacteriota; class Cyanobacteriia; order Cyanobacteriales; family Nostocaceae; genus Nostoc. The sequence continues at coordinate 1,612 of NZ_JABXKQ010000177.1, read as the reverse complement.
TAGTTTTATCTTCCACAGTCCTAGCATCCGCCAAAGCCTTACGAAGTTCAGCACGTTCCATCTGCTCCTGAATTCCACCCAAGATATAAACCAATAATTTCGCGGCTAAATCTCGTCCAGCAACCTGCACTCGCTTTTTATTTGGGTCGTACAAAACCCCATACCAAAGAGATTGGGGATATTCCATACCACTAAAACCACCTTGCTGGTCAAACTTCCGCAGTTTCTTAAAAATATCTGCCAGTGAAAAACCTTTTTTAAAAACTAAAATTCCCAAAGCTTGCGCTAATGCAACTTGAGCAACTGGACGGAAAAGCATATTTCCTTCACCTCCATCTTTCTCAAAGCTGAAGCGCCGTAAAGCTGGTGTATCCTCATGTTCTAAAATCTTATAACTGGAAAGACTAGCCAAAGAATCAAATAGCTTTTTAAATTCCTCAATTCCCTGCTCAATTTCTTCATCTTCTGGCCGCATGGGAATTAAACCTTTTTCCAAGGGTTTCCAGTGAGGAAACTTTGGAGCCAAATATCGCTCAGACATATCTTGCAGAGCTTGTAATGTCGTCAAAACTGTAGAATTTGAAGCGACTGTTGCACTATTCCAATTAACACGAGGATTGCGCTCTTGTCGTTGTTCTAATAGTGGATGTGTAACTGCAATTTTTCTAGCAACGATCGCAAAACCATCATCTTCATTCAACTGTGTTAGCTGACCTTTAGTCAATGGTGCAGCCATCAGATTGACATGAACAAAAATCGATCTCACCCTCCGCCTTGCCTCGGTGCGAGTTTCCCCAGCCGCTACCGCACAGATGAACTCAATACCAATTTTCTCCTTGGGTAAATTTTGCAAGTAAGCAAGGTCTACTTGGTATTTTTCTATCAAATCATTTACTGTAATAAAACTGTCATCAGCACCTTTATCTTTTTTATAGCGCTGGAGTTTGCGAGTTTTAATTAACTCCATCAACCCCTGTACACCCATTAATCGGTGTTGACCATCTAGCGCATAAATAGTTACATCATCCTCAGAAATATTTAGCAGACCTACTTTAGCGTCTTTATCTAAGGGTATAAAATCAGTAGTAGACTTTGTGGCGCGTCCTTCACTATCCCACTCAGCAGTTTTGGGATTATCCACCCACGGTTGATTAATTACTACTAGTACTGGTGGAAACTTATGGTTGTGTCTAGCCGCCAAATACTGTACTAGCGGTGCTTGACGTGACCAATCAAGGGGACGCTGCTGAATTTCATCAATACTATCCGCGTCAATCTCGACATTATCAGTTTCAGGATTATACTTTTTTTGAAACAGAGGTAAGCCAGAGGCGAAGTGAACCCGACCTGCAAACCATTCCAAGGTAACAGAGCTAACATAAGCCTCAGTACCACCCATCTCGGTTTTTTGAACTAGAATCTGATCTTTTCTCCCTAAAAACTTCTCTAGGAGTAAAGCTAGTACCTGTTTTTCCTTGTTTTCTCGTTCCAGGTACTCTCTAGTGATATCAGCAGTTGGGTCAGAGTCTTTCATGTTAATTTTTAAAAACTAGAGAATATAGAACCCATTTGATATCTTTTTTAGCTAGCTAGCAGCTAGTCTTTTGAGCAT
>NZ_JABXKQ010000045.1 GCF_017114945.1 Nostoc sp. JL34 | reverse complement strand
TGGCGCTCGGTGCGGCTGCGCCGCACCATCGCTTGTGACAGTTGCGTAAGTCCTGTTAGGATGAAAAGCTTTAGAATAGGCTTTAATTATTTTTTGGTAACAGGTAATTGCAGAAAAGCCCTTATCTATTACCCATAACTCATTACCGAGGTTCAGCTTGAGTTGAGACTGTTAATACTTGCGGTGGTGTAGCATCTGGTGGATAAAGAAAGTCTACTTCTACTAAAGAGCGATCGCCAGCTTTTATATTTAATAAAACTAACGGCTCCCCTGCTTGACCTCTCTTTTGCACTAAATGTACAAACTGAGTTTGCGGCTGATTTTGACCATCTTTATAACGTACCCGCACCGTTCCCCGGAAGAATACTTGAGGGGCTGGTGTACTCAGAAAGCGTAACCCTGGTTTGATTAATTGATCCTCCTTGAGTGGGGTTTGTATGGACACACTAACAGTTTGAGTATTTTGAGTATTGTTGTATAGCGGCAACTTGAGATTATATTGAATTCCATAGTTGCCATGAGCGCGATATGCGGTGTCAGGATAGCGCACTAGCATAGTAGCACTTTGAATTTGACCAGTTCCTAATGTACCGCCATGTAGGGTACTCAGAGCGTAGGAAAACACCTGACCAGGCTGGGGAATAGTTAGATACTTAGCTTTAGGATTATCTACTAATAAAGCTTTCCATCGCGAACCACCAGCCACTCCAGCAACACGCCCATAAATTCTTGGTTTGTCAGTTCCCTCTAAGGGAGTGGGGGTTTTATCCCGTGGCCCAGCCAAATCACCATTATCTAGTAAATTCTGCCACTCTTCTAAAGTAGGCGATCGCTCACTGCCATCAGGATTCACTCGTGCAAACATGGCTAGGCTAGCTGCATAGACAGTGCCATTACTTTGTAGTCGGATCAATGTAGACCGACCATTCAGGGGCGGTGTCAATCCCTGCACCGGAATTGGCAAATTTAGTAACATCCGACTTTGCTTTGGTGGAATCTCAATTTGGGCAGGAAAAATCTCTTGTCGCATTCCCCTAAGTACATCAGACATAACGCGATCGCCTGGGCCGGCAAAAACTTTACCTAAAAGATTTTGGCTAAAAGATGGCAATTGAATAAATGGTGCATCTGGTTGACTCAAATAACTCGCTGCTTGCCAAATATTTACCTTCACCGGTTCCGAACTAGGGTTATGCAAAATTATCCCTAGATAGAGCGTTCGCAAATTCTCTGCTGGTTCAGCCTTAGCAACATGATGGGCAAAAATATCAAATCGTCCCCGAAAAGGAAAATTCAGATGTGCCGTTGGTACTTTTTTGCCATCTGGTGGAAAGGTAGAAAGTAAAATTCCTTCTTTCAAAACCAATTCTGGACTATTGCTATTAAAGGTTGGCACTGTATCCAATTGACCTGGTAAAGGACGTACTTCTTGTGGTTGCACGACTTCTTCAGGTGGTAGCGTGGCAGGAGTTGATTGGGCAATTGGGAAAATTAGTAACAATGGCAACATATACTTAGATATTTCTTCCACCATACAGACATTAACAACTTGATGAAAGTGCCAGATTGTTAACAATTAATACGAAATCAGCAAGAATCCCCATCAAATTTTCTTGATTGAGAACCGGAACGTGAACAAAAATACAACGTGCCGTGAATTGATTTTGGCTTAAGTATTCCAACACTGAATAGTAAAGACCCTCGCAAACAAATTTCCCACAGTCGTGGCTAATCTGAATTGCTCCTGCTTCCGCCACTAATTTTTCTAAATCAACTTCTGTCTGTAAAATACTTTCTCCACAGCTAGCTGCTGCTTCCACACTTAATTGTGTACGACTTGCAGCCATGCCACAACAGATGATGTAATCAGGTTGGATTGCCTTAATTTTTTCCATTACCTGAGTACTGGCAAGTTGCACATCTACGGGTAACTGGCGTAAAAAAGTTAAGTCATGTGGTATCAACTCAAGTTTGGTAACTTCAAGTAATAAATCATCAGAAGAATTTGACTGTTGATCTTTTAGCCAAGTGTCAAAAGAAGTTAATAGAATTCTTTTCTTCATAACAAATATTATTTAGAATAGAAAAACCCTCCATAATAAATTTACAAGGAGCAGGTAAATGCCAGTAATTGCGGTCGTAGATTATGAGATGGGAAATTTGCACTCAGTTTGTAAAGGCTTGGAAAAAGCTGGGGCAACTCCTAATGTTACTTATTCTCCAAAGGAATTAGAGCAGGCAGATGCTATAGTCCTACCGGGAGTGGGAGCATTCGATCCAGCAGTCCAGCACCTGCGATCGCGTGGTTTAGAACAACCTATTAAAGAAGCGATCGCATCTGGTAAACCTTTTTTGGGAATTTGTTTAGGATTGCAAATTCTCTTTGAATCAAGTGCAGAAGGTACTCAACCAGGATTAGGAATTATCAAAGGAAAAGTGCGGCGGTTTCGTCCTGAACCTGACATCACTATTCCTCACATGGGCTGGAATCAACTGGAAGTTACTCAACCAAAAAGTATTTTGTGGGAGCATTTACCGTCCGATCCTTGGGTGTATTTTGTCCATTCCTACTATGTTGACCCAATAGACCCGCTAATCCGTGCAGCAACTATCACTCACGGTACTCAAACCGTCACAGCTGCGATCGCTCACGAAAACCTGATGGCAGTACAATTTCACCCCGAAAAATCCTCTAATATTGGATTGCAAATCCTGTCTAATTTCGTTGCTCAAGTCCGCGAAAAAATTCCTGCCTAATATTCTTTTTGTCATTTGTTCTTTGTCTTTTGTCTAAAACTAATGACCAATGACTAATGATTAATGACTAATGACTAATAACCAATGAGCTTGAGAATTTACGGTAATCGCCAGCTAAAAACTTTACCAGGAAAAGAAACTAGACCCACTAGTGCACGAGTAAGGGAGGCAGTCTTTAATATTTGGCAAGGAGAAATTGCAGGTTGTCGCTGGCTAGATTTGTGCGCTGGTACTGGTTCAATGGGCGCAGAGGCTTTGTGTAGAGGAGCCAGCCTAGTAGTAGGAATTGAACAATCGAGCCGAGCCTGTGCCGCCATTCAACAAAATTGGCAGCAGTTAGCTAATGCCGACCAAGAATTTCGGGTATTACGGGGAGATATTACCCAGCAGTTAAAGACTTTATCAGGCAAGCAATTCGATAGAATTTACTTTGATCCACCTTATGCCAGTGGATTGTACCAGCCAGTATTAGAAGCGATCGCTCACCATCAACTTTTAGATCCTAGCGGTGAAATCGCAGTTGAACACGCCTCACAAGGTTGGACATCGCCAGAGATTCTCGCTTGGGAAATTTGCCGCCAGAAAGTTTACGGCAACACATCACTTACTTTCTACAGAATTGTGGAATGAGAAGAGTGGGAAGTAGGGAGTGGAGGAGAAAAATTGCTTCCTTGTCCTCCTTGTCCCTTTCCCTCATCCCACTCAGGACTCAGCACTCACCACTGAACACTCCTCCTTCATCCCCCCAACTGATTGGGGCGCTTATATTGTTTATATGCAGCGTAAAAAAGTCCGGCGAGAGTGACGAAAACTAGACCAAGGACAATACCTGATAGCAGGGGTTCAACCACTGTAAATCTCCTCTTTGTAATTATTAAATATTCGTTGCCTGTTTTTGATTTTACCAAATTTCGTATGAATCCTGCGCCCTACAGCCTTTTTGGAGGGTGACTGCCCACAAGAAAATAGTCTTCTGTGCTTGCAGACACAATCAAGAACTTTTAAGCTATGTGTAGGAAATGAAAACTTTTTAGCACACCTAGACTTTCACCGCAAACCTTTTGGATAACCAGATTACCAAACCTGAAATTTTGATTCAGCGGATCGTTTTATTGACGCTGGCCATACTGCTAGCAGTCCCTTTGGGCTTTTTTGGTGTTCAGTTGGTTCAAGCCTCCGATCCATACGTTAAGAGTGTTCTATCCCTAACAGGAAACTCAGTTCAAGGACACGCGATCTTTCAAATTAACTGTGCTGGTTGTCATGGCTTAGAAGCAGATGGGCGAGTGGGGCCCAGTTTGCAAGGTGTTTCAAAGCACAAGTCTCGGTATGGGCTGATTCACCAAGTGATTAGTGGCGAAACACCTCCAATGCCAAAATTCCAACCTAGTGCCCAAGAAATGGCGGATCTTTTGAACTATTTAGAGTCGTTGTAGACCTAAGAATTTTTGGTTGTAGGATACATAAATCCCTCATGTAAAAGGTCAGTATAAAATATGCTGCCTTTTTATACCTCTGAAAACAAACTTTTAACAGACCCCTAGATGCTCGATAGCATTCACGCAGCGTCTCGTAGAGAAGCTTTAGCGACGTAGGAGCGTCGCCCTTGGAATCATCAGCCACTTACTCTACTTAAGAAAACCTAAATACTCTGGTGCGAGACACTGCGCGTAGCTTACTTATTCATACAAGTACCTAAACTTGGCCTCTCTCCCAAAGGGAGAAGACGGGGGCTACCGACACTCCTGCATTGCTACCAATTTAGTCATTTGTCCTTTATCCTTGTCTTCACATCTGGTCGTATTTGCGTAGAATCTTTGATAAAAACTCATATAAACTGTATATTTTTAAGTATGTTAGCAAGTAACTATTTAATGATTGTGAAAGTGAGGTTAGCATACCTTACTCGGTAGAATTAAGGCAAAAGCTCCTAGAAAATGGACTACGGTATAGCTTCTTTAACAGACTAGATATTCTTGAGATGCCCGAAAGCTAATGACTGAAGCGATCCAAATCGGTAATCGTACAATCACAGCTAGTGAGCTGATTTCCTTACTGGCAAGTTACCAAATGCTGCCACAGTTGCAGCGGGAATTGATCATTGATGAGGCCATAGAGCAAAACTCACGCTCTGCCAAGGTAGAAATAGAGTGTACCCCTGAGGAAGTAGCCCAAGCTAAACAGCAGTTTTACGCAGAAAAACAGTTCAAAAATGAAGAAGAGATCCAAGCTTGGATGTCATATCAAGGGCTAACTCTTGATCAATTAGAAGTTATTACCACTCGCAAGCTAAAAATTGAAAAATTCAAGCAAGCCACTTGGGGTAATAAACTGGAGTCTTACTTTTTTCAGTCCAAGGCAAAACTGGACAAAGTAATTTATTCCCTACTACGAACCCAGGATGTGGGAATTGCTCAAGAACTCTACTTCCGGATTCAGGCAAAAGAAAACTCTTTTGCTGACTTAGCACGGGAATACTCACTCGGACCAGAAGCCCAAACTGGCGGCTTGGTAGGTCCGATTGAACTGAATGCACTACATCCGGTAATGGTGCAAATGCTCTCTAGCAGTCAACCAGGTCAGATATTGCCTCCTACCCGCATCGCTGAATGGTTTGTGATTTTGCGGTTGGAAAAATTTATTCCAGCACAACTGGATGAATTTATGAAAGTGCGCCTGCTGAATGAACTTTTTGAAACCTGGCTACAAGAACAGCAAAAGCAAATTATGTCTGCACCACAACTGGAGAAAAACACGGGACGGCAGGCAGAGGGCGATGAACCCTTAAACTAAGCAATATTCAACCCAGTATCTTAAATCCAGAAGTGTTGAATGTTAAGAAATAACTGATAAAAATAGCCCAAAATATGGTATTTTTGGGCGAAGGCTTAAAATATATTAGTTTGATTGTGTATTATAAATTCATTTCCCAAAACTGTCAAAGATATCCTGAAAAGTCTGCCAAAAAACGATTATCCAGTATTGAACAGTCGTCTATTCTTTGAGTGCTGGCTATCGTATGCTCTGGATAACAGTTTAACAAGTATGCGAGATTTATTTCAAAGATTAAATAACACAGGGTTTGAAGTAGATATTTCTACTTTTTCTAAAGCCAGTTCTCACTGCGGACAAAAACCCTTTCAAGAAATTTATCATAAATTGAATGAGTTAGTACAGAAGAAAATTCACAAGAAATTACATAATAAATATGCAATTTGTCCAATAGATTCAACAATTATCACTCTCACTAGTAATTGCTATGGATACTAGGTCATCATCAGCTTAGTGACTAATATCATGTCAGGCAAATCACCCATAATCCCATAATATAGATAGAGGTGCATGAATTAGTGCGATCGCAATGCCAAAAATCATCAAAATTGAGCCACATCTGAGTTTGGAAGAGTTAGAGACAGGTTATCGCCAAGCCAAAGAACTAGTATTGCGGACACATTACCAGATAATTTGGCTGTTAGCCAAAGGTATGAGTACACAAGAAGTAGCAGTAGTCACAGGCTATAGCCGAAGTTGGATTTATGAGTTGGTTTGGGGTTACAACCGCAGTGGAATTGAAACATTGGGAGATCAAAGTGACGAATTAATTACCAAAAACGTCAATGGTATTACTATACAAATTTACATTAGCTTAATAGCTTATCTGATATTACAGCTTTTATCTATTCCCACACAATGGAGACATACACTATTAATCCAAGTTGCGGATTATGAAATTCCAGGTGCTTGGTAACGGTCGATTTAGGCGATCACGCACTCGGAAGTTGCGGTGGCACGTAGCGCTACCGCAACTTCGACTGGATCAAAAATACTAATACTGACGTGAGTTCGACGGAACTAAAAAACGGTAGGAGGTAGTGCAGGCAAATCTTTTGGGTAAATGTCAATCGAAGGTTTTTTGGGCAGATAGGTGTAAGCAGCCAAAGCTTTAACTTCCGTAATAACCGATTGTGACAGTTCAGTTAAGGGTGCTGAATGTGGGTTCCGTAACTAGCACAATTCTCAAGATAAACAAAAACTCCCAAGCTCACATGATTGCTAGCTTGGGAGTTTTTGTTTTAAATAATGAATCCTGGCATCGAGCTATTTTTGCGTAGGGCTACCCCTAAAC
>NZ_JABXKQ010000096.1 GCF_017114945.1 Nostoc sp. JL34 | reverse complement strand
AGCTCTAGAATTAAGAAATGGCAAATGTTTTCGGAGAGTGACAGAAGAGGGGTAAATAGCACGACAATACAAATACGAAAGAGCTTGTTCTCAAACATCCCCTCAGTTTCCAGTTATTATGCCTTTGGAATGGTATTCGCATCGTTTTTTTCATTAATGAGAAAATATTCATGAAATATAAACTCTTGGGCAAAAGCGGGTTAAGAGTCTCTGAACTCTCTTTGGGAACCATGACCTTTGGTGAAGATTGGGGCTGGGGTGCATCTGCTGACGAAAGTCGTAAAATCTTTGATAGCTATGTAGAAGCAGGGGGAAATTTCATTGACACCGCCAACGGTTATACCGATGGTAGCAGTGAAAAAATTGTTGGCGAGTTGATCGCTAAAGAACGGGAACGCTTGGTAGTTGCGACAAAATATTCCTTTCCCTTGCGGATGACAGACAAGAAGGGCAACCCTAATGGCAGTGGAAACCATCGCAAGAACTTAATTCAGTCTTTAGAAGGTAGCCTGAAACGGCTGAAGACTGATTACATAGATTTATTGTGGTTGCACGCTTGGGATTTCACAACACCTATTGAAGAAGTCTTGCGATCGCTTGATGATGTAGTCCGTCAAGGTAAAGTACTTTACATCGGCATTTCTGACACCCCCGCTTGGATTGTTTCCCAAGCAAATACCATCGCTCATTATCAAGGATGGACGCAGTTTATCGCCCTGCAAATTGAGTATAGTTTGATTCAGCGGACACCAGAACGGGACTTGATCCCGATGGCAAAAGCTTTAGATTTGGCAGTAACGCCGTGGTCGCCTTTGGGTGGTGGTGTGCTGACAGGTAAGTATAATCAGCCTCCTCAAACAGGCGATGAACAAGGACGATTCGCAAATGCAATGTTTAGAACTATTTCCGAACGGAATTTAGCGATCGCGCAAGTTGTTAGCCAAGTTGCAGCAGAAATTGGCCATACACCTTCACAGGTAGCATTAGCTTGGTTACACGCTCAAAGTGGTGTGATTATTCCGATTGTTGGGGCACGTAAATTAACGCAGTTTCAAGATAACTTAGCTTCCCTTGATATCAGCCTCTCGCCAGAACATCTGCAACGGTTAAATGAAGTGAGTCAAATTGAACTGGGTTTTCCCCATGACTTTTTGCAGAATGATGATATTCGCGATCGCCTTTTCGGTGGCACATTTAATACCATCAAAAATCATCGTATTTAAGCTGATAGTCATATACAGTAACACATTCAGCCGTTAATTCAATCCATCGTCAGAGAGTTTCGCCAAGCCAAGCAATTCTGTAAAGTTAGATATAAAAGGCATCAACAACGTAGAATCATGAGCGACAACAACATTACATCACGTTTGTACCCCACTCGTATTGACATTCCCGCCGAAGCGCGAGTGCAAATCGTGGTACTTCTCAACCAAACCTTGGCAGCTACTTCTGATTTGAAAACCCAAGCAAAGCAAGCGCACTGGAACGTTAAAGGAACTGACTTTTACCAGCTACACCTATTATTTGATGAACTTGCTGGGGAATTAGAAGGATACATCGATCTGGTCGCTGAACGCATTACAGCTTTAGGCGGATACGCTTTCGGAACAGCCCGCGCCGCAGCTAGTAATTCAATTTTGCCAGAATATCCCTTAGATATTTTGGATGGCAAAGACCATGTAACAGCCTTGTCAGATCGTTATGCATTCTATGCTAAACATCTCCGGCAAGCGATCGATAAAACTGATGAATTAGGCGACCTCGATACCGCTGACCTTTACACCGAAATTTCCCGCACCATTGACAAACGACTCTGGTTCTTAGAAGCTCATCTGCAAGTAGCAGAAATTAAGGCAGAGAATGGCAAAGCGGATACCACTAAAACTCAAAAGATCCCTGCTGGTGTAAAGTAAGCACTTCTGAGAAAAGTAGCCTTTCGTAAATCTATTAGTATCTTTTTGGTAAGTACGTCACTTTTAAGTGCGTACTTTTCATTTATATGTATATACTTTACTATTGAAATAGTTCAAAACTAAGTCGAAAAACTCAAAAATATTTTTGAAAAGTGATAGATCAAGATTAATACTTCAACTTGAAAAAGTTAGTAAGTTACTGAAAAAGTATCCTAATTCCATTCTGATTTCTAACTCTTGTACAGACGCGATTAATCACGTCTCTAAATACTCATTAACAACGAGGTAAATTTATGTCTCAAAATACAATTACCCACTTAATTCACGATCGCAATGCCCGTGGTCACGCGAAAATGGGCTGGCTCGATAGTTATCACACATTTTCTTTCGGTAGTTTTTACGATCCCAACCGCATGGGATTTCGCTCTCTGCGCGTGATTAACGACGATCGCATCGCCCCCGGTGCTGGATTCCCTACCCACAGTCATCGTGACATGGAAATCCTCACATACGTCTTAGAAGGTGCTGTAGAGCATAAAGACAGCTTGGGTACTGGCTCGGTGATTCGTCCTGGTGATGCCCAGATTATGAGCGCTGGAACTGGAATCAGTCACAGTGAATTTAATCCTTCACCAACTGAACCACTACACTTGCTACAAATTTGGATTCTTCCCGATCAAGAAGGATTAGCACCAAGATACGAACAAAAAGCTTTTCCTCTAGAAGAAAAGCGCGGCAAATTACGTTTAATTGCTGCTAAAGATGGGCGCGATGGTGCTGTAACAATTCACCAAGATGTTGATTTATACACATCTGTTTTAGAGTCAGGTGATGTTGTTAATTATCAAGTCAAACCCGGTCGTTATGCCTGGTTACAAATAGCCCAAGGCATAGTTAACTTAAATGGTGAAGAACTCAGAGCCGGCGATGGTGTACAAATCAACGGCGAAGAACAGCTAGAAATTAGCACTAATATCGGCGGCGAAATCTTGCTTTTCGATTTAGGCTAATATCTCCTTTATCTGTTAAAAGGCTCATTTAGATGAGCCTTTTACTCAGAATATAATGTGCGTCGGAGGAATTATGGCGATCGCAATCTCCGACAACCAAGCCACAAGTCTAAAAAACTGGTGAACTAGTATCAAAGACTCATTAATGGAGTTCAAAGACCCTTTCATGAAGCTCAAAGACTCATTAATGGAGTTCAGAACCTCTTTAATGAGTATCAAAGACTCATTAATGGAGTTCAAAGCCTCTTTGATGAAGCTCAAAGGCTCATTAATGGAGTTCAGAACCTCTTTAATGAGTATCAAAGGCTCATTAATGGAGTTCAAAAACTCGTGGATAAATAAACTTAACGCCAAATAGGCGATGATCGCTTATACCAATTATTCAAAATAGGCGACAGATGCCACCCTACAAAGCCAAATTAAATTCTGACTTTCTTAATTACGAGCTACGAATTACGAATTAACCCTTGCACTCTCGCTACCATTTGCCTAACTTTCTCAGCATCAGGAGATTGGATACGCTGCAATATCTCCAAGGCTGGCTGTAAATAATCTAGTGCTTGATTGTAATCGCCCTGTTGTTCTGCTATGTGTCCTAAACACCACAAAGTCATAGCTTGGCCTTGAACATCGCCAATTTGTTCTGTGATGGCAAAGGATTGTTTATAAAGGGCGATTGCTTCCTTGATTTCTCCGCTATTGGCCTTTAGTATTCCCAGTTGTTGCAACGTCACTGCCTGACCTCCAATATCGCCGATTTGTTCTTTGAGAGCAAGCGATCGTTCATAAAGAGCGATCGCTTCCTTGATTTCTCCGCTATTGGCCTTGAGTATCCCCAGTTGGTGCAACGTTGCTGCCTGGCCTTGAACATTTCCGATTTGTTCTGTGATGACAAGAGATTGTTTATAAAAGATGAGCGCTTCCTTGATTTCTCCCCTATCAGCTTTGAGACTGCCCAGGTTGTGCAACGTGGCTGCTTTAGTTTCAACATCGCCGATTGGTTCTGTAATAGCAAGCGATTGTTCATAAAGGGCGGTTGCTTCTTCTATTTCTCCCCTATTGGCTTTTAGTCTCCCCATTTCATGCAACGTTGTCGCCTTTCCTTGGACATCGCCGATTTGTTCAGTGATAGCGAGGGATTGTTGATAAAGGGCGATCGCTGCTTCTATTTCTCCCCTATCAGCTTTGAGATATCCAAAGTTGTGAATAATTGCTGCTTTTTCTTTTTCGTCTTTTGCTGGACACTGATCTAAAGCTTTTTGATAATGATCTTGTGCTTTACTCACTTCACCTAGCGCTTGTTCAGAACGAGCTAATTGATGTAGCACTAAATAATCTTCAGCAATTTCTAGAGTAGATTTGCACAATTGAACAGCTTCCCTAAATCGGCTTTGACTTTTCCAGTAGCTTGCCAATTTCCCTGCAATTTCTAGAGCAATTTTATCTACCTTACCCAACAACGCCAAGCGATGAATTTCTAATTGTTGTTCCTCAATTCTTGTTTCCGCCTCTTCCCACCAAAGACGATACAACACCTCAGCCGCTTGCTTATGCAAAACTTCCCCATCTTTCGGTAACTGCACAGGCAAAATGCGCGGCACTCGTAACGCCTGATCATGGCTCACTTCCAACAGCCCCAACGCCACTGCCCGACTAATATAATGTTCCAAATTGGCGATATTTTCACAAACTGTGGCTAAAGCTTCCCTCGGTACTGGCAACTCAAACACCAAACCCCGTGACAACATTTTCTGCATAGTTGTATCCATCTGTGCCAGCAGCGCCTCTGCTAAAACTTGCTCTCGCAACTCCACCGGATCTGCTGCTAACCGATTCAAAATCGCCGCCACATCAACTGTTGAATTTTGCAAAATCTTATCCAACCATTCCAGCAACCGGGGATTACCATCTGCTAACTTCTGCGCTTGTGATTTTAACGCCTCATCCACCTGAGATTCTGCACCAAAGGCTGTGAGGAGATTACACTTTTTTCGCAAATCTGCGCCTCGCATTCCCTCCAAGGGCTGTTTATGAAAATGCTGCAACTGGGTAAATTCAAAATCGTAACGGCAGGTAATAATGATGCAGTGGGAAGTGTAATTTTCTCTAATTGCCCAAACTAAAGCTTTCATTACCTCTGCTGCTTCTGATTGCAAGATATAACTCTGATCGCGAGGTTCTAAATTCACTTCAAAGTCATCCAGCACCAACAAAAACGGCTTTGCTTGTTCATGCAACTGCTGGAAAACTCGTCTCAACCGAAACTTTAATTCTTCATCGTAATTTTGTAGGCGTTTGCGTTGTTCATTGTCATCCAACTTTTCTGTTAAGCGACTCACCAAACTAGCTTCATCGATTCGCCCAACCCAGACAACACGCTCAAAATTCGGCAGTCTGTCACAAAGCCTAGCTGCTAAACTACTTTTACCCAAACCGCCCATCCCATGAATCAACACCCCAACCTCATCGGTTGATTGACTCAGCACCCGCAAACAATTTTGTAATTGACGGCGACGACCAACAAAACTCTCCCGCGTCGGGACTTTCACCTTACCCGCAGGATCTAAAAACTGGGTAGAAACAGAAAGCGGTGGTGCTGGTTTTCGTCCACGAGTCCGCAAAGGTGTGACTAATGAACTTGGTAAATTACCTGCTGCATAAAGCCGTAACAAATGCCAATCCCGCGCCTTATTCTTAATTAATGCTTGGTATGTACAAGCAACAGCTTCGGTGATTTGCTTTCCGGCTGATAATTCTTCGTATAATGCGGCAGCTGCGGCTGTAGCATCAGAATCTAAAACCTTTTGACCCCAACCCAAAACCGCTTTTGCACCCGATTTGAGCAATTCTTCAGCCATTGACGGCACAGATCCCGAATTGCCAGCTTGTCCAGTGCGACAACCAGAAAGGAAAATCAATTTAGGCAGTCGAAATTGTAATTATTGGGCGATATCTCCAGCACTAGCATAGTTAGCTTCACCCGTTTCCGTTTCTGTAATAAAGCGGGGTTGCCCATCTTGTAAAGTAGCATGACCCGTCAGGTGTAAAACATCAAAATAATCCCTGTCGTAACCATCGACTAAATAACCCAACTCCGACAAACAGCCGCTTTCTTCCACCATCAGCGCTAAAGGTTGCCGCTTTGTCGCCTCCAAAATCCGTGCTTCCTCCCCCTCAAAATCCAGCACAGGTTTGACATCCAAAGGCGAAGTAGCCATAAACAAAACTTGCAGCGCCCGGTTTTCTGGTTCCCCGTCAATGGTCAATTTTTTTACCGTGCTATCCGACACCCACCGCACCGGGACAATAGCCGGGACACGTTGCACTAAAAAACCATTGCCATCGTGCAGCACTTCCCAAGGCAAATGGGCAAGCTTTTCAGATGTGGCGATCGCTAACACAATCCCCTCCCGTCGATGCTTATCTAGCAAGGGTTGCAGAGTGCGATCGCTCCCATCCAACCAGTTATACAACCGCCGTCCAGTTACCGTATAATCCTCTGGTAAACTCGAAACATAATAATCCCGTTCTGCCAACTCAATCAAATCAGCGACTTCTGTTAAACAGAGCGATCGCTTTTCATACTGGTTAGGATTATTAACAAAGTAACGTAACTCTACGTAATTCTCAGCAACTGGCTTAAGGTCGAGGTGGAGGGTTTGCACGCTTTGAATCTTGAGACTTCAGTATTTACCCCAAGTCTACCACCGCCAATTCCGTAAAAACAGACGCGATTAATCGCGTCTCTACGATTCTAAAATTTGGCGAATTTCTTCCAGGGTTGCATCTTCTAAAAGCAATCGCCTACCATTGCGCCCGACAATCAACACCTTTTCAATTCTTTTACCAGACTGCTTGGCTTTATACTCTTGATACCACTTGCGGATTTGTTCAGCAATAGCGATCGCACCCCCAACAATACCAACGATAGTAGCAACTGTTGCGGTTACTCCTTCTCTTTCCGGTGCATCTGAACTCACTGCATAAGTAGGTGGGCGGAAAAATTTACAGCTATGTAACGAAAAGTTAAGTAGTAGAA
>NZ_JABXKQ010000094.1 GCF_017114945.1 Nostoc sp. JL34 | reverse complement strand
TGTCATTTTGGAATCTCCCTTAGTTTTTATTAGTAAATAAGATGCGTTTGCCCTGTATCAGTACCAGCTCCTCCATAGAGGCTATCATTGCCATTCCCAAATCCAGAGGCTGTGAGAGTATCATTACCATCGCCTCCATAAAGGGTGCTATTGCCATAACCGCTAGTACTCAAGCTATCGTTGCCTGCACCGCCAATAATCTTATCATTACCACCATAGCCCCCAAAGAGTAAGTTATTGCCTGATGGAGACTGAGCATTCAAGGTATCATCACCAGCACCACCATTGAGAGTGTTATTACCTGAGGAAGACAAATAATCATCGTAATTAACGGACGTAAATAAATAGGCAGAGATGGAGAGAGAATCATTGCCATCGTTTCCAGAGAGTAAGTTATTGCCTGTTGAATACCTAGCGCTCAAATAATCGTCACCAGCGCCACCGTTGAGGGTGTTATTGCCTGAGGAGCCAAAATTGATCCCTCTAGATTCATAGTAGCCAGAGCTGAAGAGAGAATCATTGCCATCGCCCCCAGAGAGTAAGTTATTGCCTAATGGAGCCTGAGCATCCAAGGTATCATCACCAGCGCCACCGTTCAGGGTGTTATTGCTTGAAGAGGGGAAATAGATATATCCGCTGACACTGCTATAAACGTTAGAGGTGTAAAGATAATCATTGCCATCGTCCCCAGAGAGTAAGTTATTGCCTGTTGAAGCTCCACCCCTCAAGGTATCGTTACCAGCGCCACCGTTGAGGGTGTTATCGCCTGTTGAAAATTCAACATTCAAGTAATCGTTACCAGTACCACCAACGAGGGAGTCATTGCCTGTGAGGGAGTCATTCCCCACACCACCAACGAGAGTATCATTACCTGCACCACCAACCAGGGAGTCATTGCCCGCACCACCTCTTAAAAGGTCGTTGCCACTCAAGCCGTCAATGATATCATCGCCCCCCTGACCATTGATGACATCATCTGAGTTGTCAAAGCCACTAACATTATTGGAGAGATCGTTAAGAAAAGTAACTGTGTTCAAGTTGAAGATAGTGCTTTGGGTGGAGTTGGCATTGAAGACATCAAAGCCGTCAGTGATGCTAGTTTGCCCATCAAACTGGATATTACCCAAGTCTATAGTCGCTCCTGTAGATTTGCTGAGGTTTTCCAGGTTTTCCAGGGCTAAGTTTTGCAAGATGACTATAGGACCAAAAAACCTCGTTTCATAAGCATCCCCTTCAAAGCTGATTTCCAGATTGTTGCCATTCTGGGTCAGCAGCAAATTTTCGGCACTAAAGTCATCATTGCCCTGGAAATTTAGGGTGTCCACTTCGGGAATGACTGCTGCCGAGGGATTGATACCTTTACCTATGCCACCAAAATCGGTGATGATATTAGTGCCACGGGAAAACGGGTAGAAAACAAATTCATCGTTACCACCTCCACCAGTCAAGGTGTCGTTGCCATCGCTGGCTGTGATAATATCGTTGCCTACTTTACCGTTAATCGTGTCAGAGTCACTACTACCCAGTAAGGTATCATTACCGTTGGTTCCAATGATATTTGCCATAATAATGTTGACCTACCTAAATCGATTTTTTCAGTAACTTCAGTTCTCAAGTTGCTGTTTGTGCCTGAAAACAGCACAAACATTCGCCGCAATTTGACGTTTTCGGCATATCCTTCTTTCAAAAAACCCTTTCCACATAAGCTTTACGTCAAGTGTTTCTTGAAAGAGGGATAACACTAATTGTATTGATAAATCGAATGCAAGGTGTTTACAAGAGCATCTTGCATTCTGTGCCTAGAATGATGGTGGAATGCTAATGGCCATTAAACAACCACAAAGTTGTTTTCGGTTAGTGTCACACCACTCAAAGTAGTACTTATCTAGCTATCTAGAACTATCTAAGTCATAAGCATCCTAACTTTACTTGCTTTACCAAAATAGTTAGTTGTCATTGCATTGGCGTCAGCCTTCTGTAGGGGATGAAGCGAAATGTTCTGTATCTGGATGAGAATCGTTATAAGTTGATTGAATTACAAACGCAGACATGAGCCGACTTAGCGAATACTTGTGTTTTTTGTCAATGCCTAAGCCCTGTGGTCTAGAAAATAGGCAAACACGTTTTTACATCTTTGTTGTCGGCTATTGCCTGTTGATATCTAGCTTAAAAAGAAAGAATACCTAAATAACCTGATAAACAACTTGATAATAACTATATACTGAACAATTACTTAGAAGTCTATGCTTAAACAAGCATCTTTGCATACACTTTACATTACTTGCCAATAAATGTATAGGTAATTACATCACTTTGTAAAGTCTTCACATTTTCCTAGATAAAAATACATATTTTCTTTTTTGCTCACAGCAATGCCTGGGTTGGGCTACACTGGGCAAAAATCTTTATAAGTTGCTTGAATTACCAACGCAGACACAATCTGACTTAGGCAAGAACACTTGCAAACTATTTGTACTAATTGCTAAAAGTTGAGCAACAAAATCCAAGACATACTCTTTGCTAATAGCAATTGTATTGAACAATCTAATGGGAAGTGCCTAAAATAGAACCTCCCATTCCCTGCCTAGTAATGATGATCGAACACTAATGACGATTAAACAACCACAAAGTTGTTTTTAGTTAGTGACAATCCAGCAGATAATTGTGCAAATTTTACCTGAGTAAATGCAGCCGTACTACCATCAAGGTCAAAGTACAGTGCACCTGTAATATTGTCATAGATAAATCGTTGATTGCTTGTCGTTGCAGATGTTCCAAGTGTAAACTGACTAGCTGAAAGTGAAGGTGTTGATAACCCGCCACCAAAACCAGCAGCCGATACCTGAATTAATTCATTAGTGGCATTAAAGTCATAAAGTCTATCTACACCTTCATTGTAACTCTTGAAAGTAAAGGTATCAGTACCATCTCCTCCATAGAGGGTATCATTTCCAAAACCACCTGTGAGGTAGTCATTGCCAGCACCACCGTTAAGGGTGTTATTGCCTAATGCGTTATATGCGGAGAGAGTATCATTGCCATCACCCCCAAACAGGAAGTTCTTGCCTGTTGAATAATCAACAATTAACTTATCGGCACCAGTACCACCGTTAAGGGTGTTATTGCCTGATGTCCTGCGATAGACTCCTTCGCCATCATTACCGTACTCGTCGTACTGATAGCCAGAGGCGGATAGATAATCATTGCCATTGTCTCCAGAAAGCAGATTATTGCCTGATGAATAGTCAATATTCAAGTTATCGTCACCAGCACCACCGTTAAGGGTGTTATTGCCAGTGGTGTTATAAAAAGATCCTCCGTAGCCGTAGCCGTAGCTAGAGCCGGAGAGAGAATCATTGCCATCACCACCAGAGAGCAAATTAGCGCCTCGTGAATAATTAACATTCAAGTTATCGTTACCAACACCACCGTTGAGGGTGTTCTTACCAGAGGTATTATCAAACCTGTAGCCCTCGAACTCAGAGGCGGATAGATAATCATTACCATCGCCACCAGAGAGCAGATTATTGCCTGTTGAAATGTTAGCACTCAAGTAATCGTCACCAGCACCACCGTTGAGGGTGTTATTACCACTGGCAAGATTGATGGAGAGAGTATCATTGTTATCGCCACCATCCAGTAAGTTATCGCCTTTTGAAAAGAAAGCACTTAAGCTATCGTTACCAGCGCCCCCCTTGAGGATATTATTACCAGACACCACAGGGTCGTAGTAGCCACCAGAGACGGAGAGGGTATCATTGCCATTCCCACCATCTAGTAGGTTATCGCCTGCTGAACCGTCAGCACTCAAGCTATCGTTACCAGCACCACCGTTGAGGGTGTTATTGCCAGACACCACATTGCCGTAGTAGTCACCTAAGGCCGAGAGAGTATCATTACCATCGCCACCAGAGAGCAGGTTATTACCTGGTGAAGAGTCAGCACTCAAGCTATCGTTACCAGTACCACCGTCCAGGGAGTTATTCCCCGTACCACCAATGAGAGTATCATTCCCCGTACCACCAATGAGAGTATCATTGCCATCGCCCCCAGAGAGCAGATTATTGCCTGTTGAACCGCTAGCACTCAAGTAATCATCACCAGCACCACCATTGAGAGTGTTCTTGCCAGACGAGCGAGAGTCGTATGTGGAGGAAAGGTTGCGGGGTTCGTACGGGTCTTCGTAGGGAGTATACTTGTAGTAGCCAGAGATGGAGAGAGTATCATTACCATCGCCCCCAGAAAGCAGATTATCGCCTGTTGAACCGCTAGCGCTCAAGCTATCATTACCAGCGCCACCGTTGAGGGTGTTCTTACCAGACGAGCGGGAATCGTTATTAAAGTAGCCATTTCCTTCGTAATAGCCAGAAATGGAGAGAGAATCATTGCCATCGTCACCAGAGAGCAGGTTATTGCCTGTTGAACCGCTAGCGCTCAAGCTATCATTACCAGCGCCACCGTTGAGGGTGTTTTTGCCAGACGAGCGAAGGTCGTCGCCGTCTGGGTAGTTGCTGTATTGGTAGCCAGAGACGGAGAGAGAATCATTGCCATCACCCCCAGAGAGCAGATTATCCCCTGTTGAACTGTTAGCGCTTAAGTTATCGTCACCAGTCCCACCGTTGAGAGTGTTATTGCCTGCACCACCAATGAGAGTATCATTCCCCGCACCACCCCTCAAAAGATCATTACCACTCTTGCCGTCGATTTTGTCATTACCGCCCTGACCATTAATGACATCATCTGAGTTATCTAAACCCGTAATGTTGTTGTCGAGATCATTAAGAAAAGTCACCGTGTTCTTGATGCCCAGATTAGTATCAGTAGAATTGGCATCCAGGACATTAAAATTATCGGTGATGCTAGTTTGCCCATCAAACACAATATTACCGATCGCTGGTGTTGCACCAGAAGCTTTGAGATTCTCCAAGTTTTCTAGTTGGAACTTTTGCAGGATGACTTTTGCACCAGCCACCCCTTCAAAGGTAATTTCCAGATTGTTACCATTCTGGGTAAGCAGCAGATTTCGGGCACTCAAGCCAGCACCTTGAAATTTAATGGTATCCACTTCGGCAATGACTGCTGCTGTCGGGTTTGTTCCTTTACCTATACCACCAAAATCGGTGATGGTATCAGTACCATCGCCTAAGTTGTAAACAAATTTATCCTTGCCACCGCCACCAGTCAGGATATCATTACCTTTCTTGGCTGTAATAATATCGTTGCCTGCTTTACCGTTAATTGTGTCCGCGCCGTCACTGCCCAGTAGAGTGTCATTATTGTTGGTTCCAATGATATTTGTCATAACTTTTACCTACCTAAATCAATTTTTTCAGTAATTTTAAGTTCTCAGCCCTGAGTTAGTGCTGTTTTAGAACACAAGAACTCGCCAAGAATCGGCGCTTTCGCCATACTTTTATGTCAGCCTAGAGGGACAGTAATTTTTCTCGAAAATCCACTCTTTTGACTAGCTTGTAAGTGGCACTTATCTAATTATCAAAGTCTCACGCGCTGTACAAAATCATGACAGTGTGGATGAACTGAAATAGGTCGTTTCAGGCTTTTTATAACCATTCTTGATAGAATAGTTGCAGTTACGCCCAACGCAGGCATCGCTGAAAAAACGTCGCCAAATCAAGCTTAAATGCCTGAAATTCATACAAAACCTTGAAAACACGAGTTCAACTGTCTTAAAAACAGGGAACAGTTAACTATTGATAGAGAAAGGGATTTTCATACCCTCGTTATCGCCTATTGCCCGTGTATATCTAGCTTAAAAATAGAGAACATCTAAATAACTTGATATTAACTAAATACTGAATATTTACTTAGATGTCCATAGTGAAAGAACTATCTTTGCACACTCTTTATATTATATGCCGATAAATGTATGTGCTAATAGTGTGTTCTTCATATTTTTTGAGTTTATGGTCAAGAATTTGCAGACAGCAGCAGTCACAAAGAATTTTGAGTGGAGGCTTTCTTTCAAGGCAGCAAACTTTCAGAAGGCAATAAGAAAGCAGTAGGCAAATGTTTGAAGATGAAGATATTGATACAAAATACTTTTTGAACGCTGCGATGCCTGGGTTAGGCTACACACTATGATTAAGATCGAGCGATGCCTGCGGCGGGCTACGCCTACGCATAGTAATTGTATCTGGGCGATTATTATTAATAAGTTGCTAGAATTACAAACGCAGAGATGATCCGATTTAGCCAAGAACAGTTGCAAACCATCCGCACCCATGCCGAAAGCACCTACCCAGATGAGTGCTGTGGTATAATTTTGGGCTATCTGGCTAATGAGGGCAAAACTGTGGTAGAAGTCATGCCAACAGAAAATACTTGGAATGCAGAAGCGGCGGCTGAGTTTCCAGGGGAACACACAATAGAAAGTAAAAGACGGCAATATACGATCGCACCCCAAGTTATGCTAAAAACACAAAAGGAAGCACGCGATCGCTCACTGAACATTATCGGCATTTTTCACTCCCACCCAGATCATCCTGCTATCCCTTCAGAATGCGATCGCCTCTACGCTTGGCAAGGATACTCGTATATAATAGTTTCCGTCCAAAACGGCAAAGCTGGGAAACTTCAAAGCTGGAGTCTTGATGATACTCATCAGTTCCAAGCAGAGAAAATTGAAAATATAATTTAACGGCTTAGTTTAAAGACATTCACTCATAGCGGTTTTCGCCGCCACCACGGATGAAAATTCGTCTTCCCCACTCCCTATCTCCATAGGAGATACAGTTTTTCGATAGGATTAATATTCCGTCCCAGATCATAACTGCTATGCTTAATCCCAATCTGGATGAAATCCAGTTGACCAAAGACGATTACGAACGCTACTCCCGACACCTGATTTTACCGGAAGTAGGACTAGAAGGACAGAAGCGCCTGAAAGCCGCTAGTGTACAGTGTATCGGTACAGGTGGACTCGGTTCACCACTACTTTTATATCTGGCGGCGGCGGGTATTGGACGCATCGGGATTGTGGATTTCGATGTTGTCGATACTTCTAATCTTCAACGCCAAGTAATCCACGGTACATCCTGGGTGGGTAAACCCAAGATTGAATCGGCAAAAAACCGCATTCACGAGATTAATCCCTATTGTCAGGTTGATTTATACGAAACTCGCCTGACTTCCGAAAACGCCCTGGAAATCCTCCAACCTTACGATATCGTGGTAGATGGTACTGATAACTTCCCCACCAGATATCTAGTTAACGACGCCTGCGTATTGCTGAATAAGCCCAACGTTTACGGTTCAATTTTACGTTTTGAAGGGCAAGCTACTGTATTTAACTACGAAGGTGGGCCGAATTATCGTGACCTTTTTCCAGAACCCCCACCACCAGGAATGGTTCCCTCATGTGCAGAAGGTGGCGTATTGGGAATTTTGCCAGGAATTATTGGTTTAATCCAGGCAACCGAAACTGTCAAAATCATTCTGGGACAAGGTAATACTCTAAGTGGACGATTGCTGTTATACAACGCCTTAGATATGAAATTTCGGGAGTTGAAACTGCGTCCTAACCCGATTCGCCCAGTAATTGAAAAGCTGATAGACTATGAACAATTCTGCGGGATTCCACAAGCTAAGGCAGAGGAGGCAAAACAGCAGATGGAAAGTCAAGAAATGACCGTCAAGGATTTGAAGGAATTGCTGGATAGTGGTGCGAAGGATTTTGTACTGCTGGATGTCCGCAATCCCAATGAGTACGAAATTGCCAAGATTCCTGGTTCAGTTTTGGTGCCCTTACCAGACATTGAAAATGGAAATGGCGTTGCTAAGGTAAAGGAAATATTGAACGGTCACCGCTTAATTGCTCATTGTAAGATGGGCGGGCGATCGGCAAAAGCCCTTGCCATTCTCAAAGAAGCCGGGATTGTCGGGACGAATGTCAAAGGCGGAATTACCGCCTGGAGTCGAGAAATCGATCCTTCAGTTCCAGAGTATTAAAAACGCACCGCTTTCGTTAAAGAGGGGATGAGGGGGAGAAGAGGGACAAGGAAGACAAGGGGGACAAGGAAGATAAGGTAAAATTTTCTCCCTTGTCTCCTCCCTCTCCCTCATCTCCTCATTTCCCACTTCCCTATCTCCTTATGACTACCTCGAAATCTCATCTCAATATTTTATGGGTGCAAGTTTGGGTGTTGGCAGCTGTACAGGGAGCAATTACCCTCACTTGGTTAATTTATAATATATATTTGCCGCAACTTTTGACTCAGTTTGGTTTTCCTGCTTCATTGGCAATTGGCTTGGTGCTAGTCGAAAATGCCTTGGGTGCAGTGCTGGAACCCATGATGGGCGGACTTTCAGATCAAGCTAGGCGCTGGGTAGGAACTCGGTTTCCCTTCATCTCAGTAGGTATGATTTTGTCATCGGCTTTGTTCATTGCTATACCATGTGTTGTAAGCTTGATCCCACCTACTACTGTGATGCGATCGCTCTTACCTATAGTATTGGTAGCCTGGGCATTCGCAATGACAATATTTCGCTCTCCAGCTATGTGCCTATTGGGGATGTATGCGACACCAGCCCAGTTACCTTTAGCAGTAAGTTTTGTCACTTTAGCCGGCGGTGTGATTGGGGCTTTTAGACCGATAAGCTACAAGTTCATTCTGAGTTTAGGGCCAGTTTATACCTTTGCGATCGGTTCTTTCGTCATGCTAGGGGCGGCGGCTGTGTTGCGGTTAGTCAATCCCCCAGAAGCACCAGTGGATAGACATCAAGCAGAAATAGTAAAGTTGCCCTTACAGAAATTGGCGTTGATTTTAGGAACTGGTTTCGGTGTCGCGTGGGGTATCCGATTTCTTATGGATGTGTTGGGTAAAGTGCTGAAAGCCCAACTGAATACTGATAATATTGATGTGCAAATGGTATGGATTGGACTAGCGATCGCAATTGCCAGCATACCAGCAGGGATCTTCGCCGTCAAAATTGGCAATCGTCAAGCAATGCTTTGTGGGATCTGTGCAATCATTCCCTCGTTACTGATAATGATATCTGTGGGCGCACAAATTCCGATAATTGTCTTAATCGTTGCGGGCTTTAGTTTAATTGTCAATGGGGCAATTCCTTTTGCTTTAGGACTAGTACCCCAGCGGTGGGTAGGATTAGGAATTGGGATGTATTTTGGTGGGTTCGCTTTAGCTATGAGTTTATTTGGCATCATATTTCCCCAACCGCAAGGGATAACACCTTTTGTTGGTGCTGTTGGAGGTGCATTGGCATTTTTCCTGGCTGGTGTTTGCATTGCAGTAAGTGGCATTTCTGAAACGCATAGGAACGCAGAGGTTTAACGCAAAAGGACGCAGAGAATTACTTTGCGTCCCTCTGTGGATGAAATCTGACTTTCTTAATTACGAATTACGAATTAGTTACAGGTTTCACTTGACTCAACAAATCGTGCAGTTTTTCGCCTTCAATGACTTCTGTTTCTAAGAGTTGAGTCGCTATCGCTTCTAGCAAGTCTCGATTCTGTCTGAGAATCTCTAGGGCTTGTTCGTGGGCTGTTTCCACGATTTCCTTGACTTCGCTATCAATGGCTTTGGATGTGTCTTCACTGACCGCCCGCCGGGGATTAGCCCCACCATTACCCAGGAACATTGCTTGTTGTCCTTGTTGGTAAGCCAATGGCCCTAAGACTTTACTCATCCCATAAGCTGTAACCATCCGTTCTGCTAAATCAGTTGCTCGTTGCAAATCGTTGGAAGCACCTGTGGTAATACTGTTAAATACAATCTCTTCAGCGGAACGTCCACCTAACAGAGTTGCAATCTGACCCCGCAATTCTGCTTCATTCATCAAAAAGCGGTCTTCAGTTGGTAATTGCAGAGTGTAGCCCAAAGCAGCCATCCCACGAGGAATAATCGAAATCTTTTCTACGCGACCGTTTCCTGTTGTGAGCGCCCCGACCATTGCATGACCAACTTCATGGTATGCAACAATCTTTTTCTCAGTCTCGTTCATCACCCGACTCTTCTTCTCTAAACCGGCGACTACCCGCTCAATTGCTTCGGCGAAGTCTTCTTGAGCAACACTTTGACGGAGATTGCGAGCTGCCAATAATGCGGCTTCATTTACCAAATTCGCCAAATCTGCGCCAGCAAAACCAGGGGTACGAGTAGCGATCGCTTTTAAATTTACATCATCTCCTAATTTTACCTTTTGAGCGTGAATCTTCAGAATTGCCTCCCGACCAGATAAATCAGGACGGTCTACCAACACTTGGCGGTCAAAGCGACCTGGACGTAACAATGCCGGGTCTAGGGTTTCGGGGCGGTTGGTAGCTGCTAAAACAATTACTGTTGCATCCCCAGCTGCAAACCCGTCCATCTCTGTTAGTAATTGGTTGAGGGTTTGTTCGCGCTCATCGTTACCACCGTAGAAGCCATTACTGCTGCGAGACTTACCGATCGCATCCAATTCATCAATGAATACAATACAAGGAGCTTGTTTTTTGGCCTGCTCAAACAAATCTCGGACTCTGGAAGAACCCACACCAACAAACAATTCTACAAACTCGGAACCAGAGATACTGAAGAATGGAACTCCTGCTTCTCCTGCTACGGCTTTCGCTAAAAGTGTCTTACCAGTTCCTGGAGGGCCAACCAACAACACACCTTTGGGAATCCTAGCGCCAATTTGCGTAAACCGTGCCGGAGTTTTGAGGAAATCTACAATTTCCACTAACTCAGTTTTCGCTTCTTCGACCCCAGCCACATCTGCAAAGGTGATTTTAGCTGATTCGCCTTCAACGTAAACCTTAGCTTTGCTCTTACCAATGGAAAGCGCACCTTGGGGGCCACCGCCACCACCACCACGAGCGAGAAAGAACTGCCAAATGCCAATAAAAATCAGTGGTGGAATCACCCAACTCAAGAGGGTTGTAAACCAAGTATTCTTGGGTGGAGGTGTTGCAGCAAATTCAACTCCCTTTTGTTCTAGCAGTTTGGGTAACTCTAAATCAAAGATTGGTGTAGTTGCAAATACTGGCCCCGATTCGGCATTTTCTGTTTTTAGTTGGTAGAGGATCTGATTTTGACCCACAGAAACGCGGTTGACTTCCCCTTCCTGTACTTGATGAATAAATAGACTATAGGGAACACCAGTCGGCCCAGAAGCAAATAAACCAGGCAAGAATAAATTTAAGAGCAGGAATAGCCCTGATACTGCCAGCAATATATTAGCAATGATCCGAAACCGAGGTGACTTAGGCTGTTCTTTAATTGCCATAAATGTTACCAATCCTTAGAATGAAAACTGTTGAGAATGTGACTTTCTGAGAAAGTCTGCTATTTCCAGCCCAAATAATTAAAGCAGCAGCTTATACTGTTTCCAACCAATCAAAAATTTGGGCTAACTGATCCAGTGTTACCAGCCCATACTGCCAGAGGGTCATGGCTAGAAAGTTGGGGGTCTGCTCACAATGTCGCAAAGCAAGAGAAATTGCTCCACCAGAAATACCCAACTCTTCCTTTAAAAAATGCACCAATTGATCTGTCGCTTTCATAGCAATGTTTAACAATGTTAATTAAGTCTTATTTTTGAATTAGCTGAAGAAACTTGATTAAAAATCGGCATACTCAGTGAAACCAAGCTGAGATTATTGTGCGATGTACATCCGAGTTACGATCACGTACCCGCCCAAACTATGGCGATTGGCTCTGCTCACGCAAAGTTGTTCAATTTGTCTTGATCCTTAAGGATATTACTGATTCTCATAATTTCTCCTGATTAGCAATGTTGGCAGCATTTTTTTATTTATGTAACTAAACTTAACAATTTAATTAATCTTTGGGAACTAACGAGCAAATACGGTTTACCGTACTCAAAGAGTTAACACCACTGGAAAAGAGAAAACTTTCGTGAAGAGAACGCCATCAAAAAAGACGCAAAGATTGTGAGACGCCAATAGAAATCCCCGTATTTTTTGCCATATAACCGTGTGATGTTCATTTTTTAACGGTGATTTATATCTCTAGATAGATATATACACGATCTAAAGAGAGCGATCGCAAGTCTCAAATTCAAGTTAAAGCCAGTAGGAGCGCACAGATGTACGCCTCTACAGCCGATTAATTGGTTGTCAAGATTTCTGAAAAGCGATTGCAAAATCCAATTGCAAATTTTTTTGTAAAGTCTTGTATAGCAGCAAGCAAAACAAAAATGATACCAAGTTAATCCCTAGACAATTTTTATTACTAGTTGATACTTCCTTTGAGCTGCGACGCCAAATAGCCCCTTGTAGACATTGCATCAACTATATATACTCAATTTATCTTGCAGTTCTCCAAAATCAAAAATGTTAGTGATGAGAATTCATCCTCTTGATATCCAACGCCCAAAATCAACATATTTCTATTCTCTAGCAATGACAATATCGTTAGATTTAATCACTGCATAAGCTTCTTTCCCTTCAGATAGTTCCAACTCTTCTGCAGAAGCTCTGGTAATAATTGAAGTTAATTCTACTTTATGAATAATCTCCAGAGTCACTTCACTATTAACAGCTCCATAAACAACTCGCTTAACAACACCTTTAAGAATATTCCGAGAGCTAACTTTTAGTGATTTTTTTTGAATATTACTTTCTATGTCAGGCTTTTGAGTATAGTAGATATCTTCCTGTTTTTCCTGCTGAGTTGATGGTGATGTTGATGCCAAACTGTGCTGAGTGAGACTACGCACGAGTTCCCGCAGAATTTCAGTCTTGGTGCGTTGAGACTGTTCGCAGAACTCCTCCAGAATCTTCCGCTCGTCCTCTGATGTTTGAAATGTGACCCATCCTTGTTCTTTTCTTGGCATAATAATATTATCAATTTTGGTTATCTTGGTAAAATTCTACCAAGTATCAATTCGATACGTCGTTTTAGTAATAACATTTTTTTTGTCAGGATTTTCGGCATTTTTATCGCAAATTAATCAACTAATCTCATATAGTTAACTACATATATATTTATTTTTTTCTAGATGCGAAATATTTTGTTACTTGAAATTGTCTAAATCACCACTAAATTATTACCAACTAAGATGGTATAAGAGAAGTCTGTGGTATTTGTTGGGATAGCGATGCCGATGTTGGGCTACGCCTACGCAGGATAATCTGGTAGAAAATTCCGTAGGCGATCGCATCAGTGCCGTAGGATTATTTAACGTGAGTTGATAGCAGGGGGATGAAACACCTAAAATCGCGCTCTCAAGACCTGCGGAGTTTATTTGAGAACAATATCACCATTGAATACGTGGCAGAACCCCTGAAAGCTATGCCAGCGGATGCAGAGGCGAAAGAAGTGCTGTATTGGATGCAGGCACAGAACTTTGATGTTATCGGCGTTGAGACAGGAGATATTATTAGCGGTTATGTAGAACGCTCTAGTTTGATTCCAGGCAAAGAAGGCAAATGTAGCGATTATCAACGGGTCTTTCATCCAAAAGAACTAATTGCCATTTCCACCCCACTGATGAAGTTGCTACCCGTTTTGCGACAAACTCCGCGATTGTTTGTCTTAGACTGCAATCAGGTAAGTGGTATTGTTACCTGTGGTGACTTGCAGAAAGCACCCGTGCGAATGCTATTGTTTGGCTTGGTAACACTGCTAGAGATGAATTTGCTGCGGCTGGTGCGGATTTACTATCCCCAAGATTCTTGGCAAAAAGTCCTCAAACCTGAGCGTTTAGAAGTTGCTCAACGGCTATGGCGAGAGAGCCAAGAAAGAAACGAAGCTACCGATTTATTAGATTATTTGCAATTCTGTGATAAACGAGAGTTGATTTTAAATCAACCAGAACTTCTCCAGCAACTAGGACTAAAATCAAAACGATTTGGTGAACGTTTCCTCAAGTCTGCTGAACAGTTGCGAAACCGATTAGCTCACGCCCAAAATTTAGTTAGTGGTTCCTCTTGGACAGAGTTGATTTCTCTAGCAGAAGCGATGGAAAAACTGTTAATTCACTGTGAGGAAGTTGAGTAAATTAGTTAAATCACTATGTTTGATTTACCTGAAAATACCTGTAAAATAAAATTTCTTTAACTCCGATCACGGATCACGGCTTGAAGCCGTGGGGAAATCTAATTCATTAAGTACATTTTTCACTATTTTCGTTCTTTTAGACACCAATGACAAAGACGGCGAACCCAAAGGGCGATAGGTAAATATGGTTTTCCAGTACACTAACGCATTTGTCACCATAGCATCGGTTAATTGGGAGAAATTAGTAAATTTCTATACCAAATTGCTGGAGCAAAAGCCAGTTATTTTGATTCCAAGTGTCTATGCTGAGTTTAATTTGGTTAGTATGCGATTAGGTATTTTTAAACCAAAGAACACAGACGAATCTGAATTTGAAGCGATGTCTAACGACAAGTCCTTTGGGTTCGACGGATTGCAAGACCCTCATTCGCCTTTGGAATCTCCCCTTAGCAAAAGACTTTCTACTGCTGCTCTAACAACGGAAACCGTCTCACCTTGGGAGAAAACTCCGACCCCCTCACCATTTTGTACCTACTCCAAAAATAAGATAAGTTTGTGTTTAGAGGTGAGTAACTTAGAAGATGCGATCGCTCACCTAACTGCTTTGGGTTATCCTCCACCAGGAGACATTTCCATTGCTTCCCACGGCAGAGAAATTTATGCTTATGACCTTGATGGCAATCGTCTGATTTTACATCAAGCCAAAAAGGAGTGCTGAGTTAGGAGTTATTATTGTCCCCAATCCCCAATCCCTTTTATTGGCGATAATAAGTAATTGGTAGTTAATAATAAACTATGGCCATAACTCAAAATTATAGATTAAACCTGATTCAATGGTATCCAGGTCACATTGCGAAAGCTGAAAAGAAGCTCAAAGAACAGCTTAAGCGCGTAGATGTGGTATTTGAAGTACGAGACGCCCGGATTCCCTTAGCGACTCACCATCCCCAAATAGCTGAGTGGGTGGAGGGTAAGACACGGGTGTTGATACTTAACCGAGTAGATATGATTACACCGCAAATGCGATCGCTGTGGTTAGATTGGTTTAAACGTCAGGGAGAAGTCCCTTATTTTACCAACGCTCAACATGGTAAAGGTATAGCAGAAGTGGCGCGGGCAGCGCAAGCAGCTGGGGTAGAACTCAATCAAAGAAGAAGCGATCGGGGGATGTTACCCCGTCCAGTGCGGGCTGTGGTGATTGGTTTTCCCAATGTCGGTAAATCAGCTTTAATTAACCGCCTGTTGGGACGACGAGTAGTAGAAAGTGCAGCTCGTCCTGGAGTAACTCGCCAACTACGCTGGGTGCGAATTTCCGAACATTTGGAATTGCTAGATGCTCCTGGTGTCATCCCTATAAGATTGGAAGACCAAGATGCAGCATTGAAATTAGCCATTTGTGATGATATCGGTGAAGCATCTTACGATAATCAGCTAGTAGCAGCAGCCTTAGTGGATTTATTCAACTATTTAGAAGCTGTAGCCGCAGATTTATTACCAAAAAAACCATTACAGTCCCGCTATCAACTCGATTCTATATCCGACACCGGAGATATCTATTTGCACGCTTTGGCAGAGCATCGTTACAAAGGTGATATAGAGCGAGCTGCAAGGCAACTTTTAACAGATTTTCGCAAGGGGTTGTTAGGTGAAATGAGTTTGGAATTACCTCCTAACTAGATTACAAGCATTTTCAGCCCATTTTTGAGTAGTAGGTGAGTAGCACTTCAAAAGTCTGGGCACTCTGCTTTGGTGACATCTGGGTGACAGTAATACTTCAAAACTGTTTGGACGTTATCGCCGATCCAGTAGGCTACCTTTTCAGGAGATGCTCCAGATGCGATCGCCCAAGTGGCGAAGGTATGCCGAGTGCTATAAGCCTTTAGCCTGCCTTGAAATTGCGATCGCCCCTTTCTAACAAAAAAAAGACCATACTGTGTCTTAACAACACACGTGGTTCAATTAAATGAAAACTGTTGTAAGCTTCTTTTACTCCTAACTCCTACCTTCTTCAAATAGCTCTTTGCCGCACATGTCGCCCATCAAACCCTTGCTTAATCCAACTCAGACATTCATATTCGGATTTGAATAACTTTGGAGCTGCAATATTATTCAATAACTCTGGTGGGTAATGGTCATAAAAATATTTGTCTCCTTCTTGAAAGATGATAATCAAATTGTTCCGATAAATATAGCGAGACTTAAAACTATCTCCCCGATGAACAAACTCTGAATTTTGATCAATATACTCTTTAGCAATATCAGCGATATTACTAACGCCACTTCCATAGATACCTGCGGGGTTTTCTGCTTTATGAAATTGGCTTCTGTGACCAATTTCAGATAGCAATTTATACGAATAAATTTCGTAATTATCCGCCTTGCCAAAAATAAATGGAATGATGAGATATCCTTTATATGAGACTGAATTTTCATAAAGAAGACGACTCATCTCAACCTCCTTTGGTGGAACTGCTCTTAAAAAATTCGCTTTAACAGAAAACTATTACAACACCAATTATCTACTAAATACGATCACCATAAACTGAGTTGATTGGGGGGATGCTCAAGGTTATTCCAAGGTAGGGGTGGAACTGGTATACCACTCTGTTCCAATAGCTGTTGGAAGTGACGGGCTGTGCTGGGTGATCGCGCTTCTATTGGACAATGGACAAAGAAATAAATTCGCACTCCCATCTGTAACCATTGCTGAATCTGTCTCACCCACTCTTCCATAAATGGCTGATTCACTGATAAATTCGGATGAGAAATAAACCGAATCAGAGTAAAAGGTGCTGTCACACTCAATTGCAACGGTAATTTGGGTTTGCGCCGTTCCGATCGCAACTGGGGGTCATCATCTCCAGTGTAAATGGGGCGCGAGTCTAACAGTACCCGTCCTACACCTAATTTTTCTAAAAGCGCCGTCAAGTTATTAGCATGGGGTTCCTTGAACCAGTCGGGATGCCGAACTTCCACCGCTAGAGGTGTGTCTGTACGCGGCCAAGCCTCCAGAAAGTTGGTCAAGTCGTCAAGTAATGCAGGTGCATAGCTGGGTGGTAACTGAGCAAAGATTGGGCCGAGATGATTACCTAAAGGGCGCATCTCCTCCAGAAATTTTAAAGCAGCCGGAATATAAGGTTGTAGCAATCCTTGATGAGTAATATCTCGCGGTAATTTCAGACAAAATTCAAAACCTGCTGGTGTTTCGGCAGCCCAACGGGTTACAGTTTCTTGATTAGGCACGGCATAAAAAGTGGTGTTACCTTCTACAGTCGTGAAGCGGCGACTGTAAAGATGGAGAAAATCGGCAGTGCGAGTGCCTTGGGGATAGAGTTCGCCCACCCAACCTTTATATGCCCAAACAGCACAACCGATAAAAAAGTTCACAGTGCCTAAAAGTCTTAATGGATCATATTCAATTTTACAGTCAGGTTGTAGGCATAGATGAAGCTAGGTCAGATTTCCAACTTCTGAAAGGATACTGCCGATCATTAAAATCGCAGATTGCTTTCTCATTTGAGCAAATCGCCTATTTATTTTGGTATTTTGGGCAAGCTATTCAAGCATATTGAGAAAAATTATATGCTTGATCGCTTTCTCATCAGCGCAACCTCAATTATTGATAAATTGCACCATCAGGCATAATTGCCCCTGCTAAGTTAGTACCAATTAGTTTAACCAGAAGACGCTCACCAGAGCGAATCCGCGCTCCCGTCAAGTCGGCTCCTCGCAAGTCGGCCCCACTGAGATCCGCTCCAATCAAATTAGCAGCGCGTAAATTCGCCTCCCTAAGATCCGCTAAAAGTAGATTTGCTCGAAATAAATTTGCTTCAGATAAATTTGCACCTCTGAGGTTGACTTTGTGCATAAAAGTATCGCTGAGATTAGCACCACTCAAATTGGCATAACTCAGATTTCTGCCGGATAAGTCTTTATTGCTCAAATTTGCCCGACTATAGTCTTTGCCACTCAAGTCTGAGTTTTGCTTTGGTGGTCGTTGGATTGTTTGAGATGGTTTTTCCTGTTGAGGTGGCGGTGAGTTAAATGTGGCTTGAGGTTTGGTTTTTAGAGAGCGCAACTTTTCACGAGCTTCATTTATGGCTTTCAGCTTGTCTTGTGCTTTCTGCTGTAAACGGAGATTGTCTTTAGGAATGCGATCGGGATGCCAAACAAAGACTAAATCTTTGTAAGCCTGGTTCACTTCTTCAAGTGTTGCCCCAGGCTCTAATTCCAAAACTCTATAGTACCGCTCCAGATCGCTCATACGATATTTTGGTGGACAATCAACTTAATTATGAGTGATAGAGCCATCTATCGGCTGCATCATTTGTTATTGATTATGGGGCATTGGGTATTGGGGACTGGGAAAGAGGAGGCAGGAGTTCTTTAATTTTGAATTTTGAATTTTGAATTTTGAATTTTTAATTGATTTCTCATCTCCCCATCTCCCCATTTCTCCATCGAGCGATCGCTCTCAAATATGCTGCCACTGGAATCTGATAGACTTCAATAAAAATCCAAACAATAATTGATAAATGTGATAGGAAAGTTAATATTGTCCAAATATATGGTAACCAAGTAATGGGTTCCTTGAGATTAGCAGGAAAATAGTAAGCTACTATGCCAATTAGAGTAGTGGGAAGAATGACAAAAACTGCTGCTGCTAGTCCATAACCCCAACCTAATTCCACACCTTCCAACTGGCCTTCTGTCCAACTAAACCCATTCCAACGCCAAGTTAAGGGTGGTTGCCGAGAAGGCATCTTGATTTGCTGTAGTTCTAAGTTGACTGTAAAAATTTCTTGGCAAAAGTCACAAGCCATAGCTTCCATCAATGGCATGTGAGAAATCTTACCTATCCGACAGACTGGGCAGGGGTAAGCTCCATGATAGTCGAAAGATTGGGCTAAGATTTTGGAACTGGGCATAATCAGACTGATGATCCTAAAAAGTTAATCTGGTCAATAAGGACTTGGGTAAGAATAATGTATGGCGATTGTCAATTCTCTGCAATAAGCTTTCGCAAGATCAGGTCATAAGTCAGGAGAATTATATATTTTAACTTCTCAATCCTGGCTCTTGGAACTTTTGAGGGACGGAAGCCACGGCTTAGAGTTCTCTCTGATTACCTTGAGTTAGCTGTATTCTATTCGTTAGAAAATGGCCATATTCTCAATTTTGAGATTTTTCACCATTGATTTTTGATCCTTTACACTACCCATTAGTCATAACCCAACAATATTTGTAAATTTATATAACTATGATGATATCTAAATAACAAGCCTTGATACTCGTTCGCTTTTGGCATCTCCCTTTGGGAGAGGACTCGAAGAGGCTGCGCTATCGGGTTCGGGGGTGACGCTCCTTCTGTACGCAAACAAGCAACTAGAACTGCACTACACAATCAGGACAGGGCATAATTTTGAATTTCGCAAAGCTTTACTAGTCTTGAACCCCACAGTTGTAATGAGTCTATCGCTTTTTTCTAGTTTGTGGAGGTCTTGACACCGCCGACTCTTCCTGATAATGTTACCTTACATAAGTATAGTTTTTAAGTTTTCCAGCAAAAGCCCCGCAAATGCTTAACACAAATTCCTACTTTTATTTTTGGTTTAAGGTGGTTCACCGGGAGTGAATTAAGTTTCCTAATGGAAACCACCCGGTGAACCGCAGAGCAAACTCTGCGGTTTTTGTTTTTTAAGGAGAATTTCATCGTCATGACTTATTTCAGTAGCTGGTTTTATGGCTTTTACTTTTGGCCCAGAATAAATTCCGGGTAAATAGCGTCATGCCAATGAATCAGAACGCGCCCGGAACTCTTAAAGGTTTCGGGCTTTTTTGTTGTTATTTGAGAAATCCCCAATCCCCAATACTTAATTGTTCAGGAGAATGAAACCATGATTAATGCCAAACTTGCTGCACAATCCCATCTAAATCATCAGACAATCGTTAAAATCTCGAAAGAAGTCGCTTTCGGCGGCAAAGAACTGGTAATTATCGGCGGCCCCTGCACTGTTGAAAGTTTAGAACAAATGGAAATAGTCGCCCAAAAGCTATCTACTGCATCAGTACAGGGATTGCGTGGCGGTGTTTACAAACCCCGCACGTCTCCCTACGCTTTCCAGGGTATGGGAGAGGAAGGATTAGAGATTTTGGCAAGGGTGCGATCGCATTACAATATGCCAGTTGTCACCGAGGTGATGTCAATTTCCCAAATTGAAGTAGTCGCCACCCACGCTGATATGCTTCAAGTTGGTAGTCGCAATATGCAAAACTTTGACTTGCTCAAAGCTTTGGGACAAGCTGGTAAGCCAATACTACTCAAACGTGGTTTAGCAGCGACAATTGAAGAATTTGTCATGGCTGCTGAATATATTCTCAGCCACGGGAATCCTGATGTGGTGTTGTGCGAACGCGGTATCCGCAGTTTCGATGATTACACCCGCAATGTCCTAGATTTAGGGGCAGTAGTCGCACTCAAGCAAATCACTCACCTGCCTGTAATTGTAGATCCTTCCCATGCCGTCGGGAAACGGGAACTTGTGGCACCTTTAGCCAAGGCTGCGATCGCTTGCGGTGCAGATGGATTAATTATTGAATGTCACCCAGAACCAGAAAAATCTGTTTCTGATGCCCGTCAAGCCCTTTCCTTAGAAGATATGGTGCATTTAGTTGATAGCTTAAAACCTGTAGCAACAGCCGTTGGGCGCAGTATATCAGAAGCGATCGGGGCGGGTTTGACACCTGCCCCGATTTTTTGTGCTGCTTAAATTTCAGCAAAGGGCGATCGCTTGAATGTCTTAGTCAAAAGATTTCTTTTGGCCTAATTACAAATAGCGATCGCTTTCGTAAAATAAACTTGTTGCTTAGGCTATTCCATTGGTTCTCAAACAATTTTTGCTACACAACCCTATATATAAAAATAAAATTACAACAGTTTAACAACAATTTCTTTCCAAAAGGGGTAGGCGAAAAAAACAATTATTAGTACACTAATGTTTAGCTTAACTAATATTACGCTCATCTAATTAGAATTCATCGCAACTAACCATTTTGCGAAAAATGCGATATTTAATGACCAGCTAGTACGTGTCTGTGCTTCCCCCTTTCCCCCAGATTGTTGATATGCGCTGTTTAGCTACTGTTCAGACGATAAAGCCTTCGTCCTTGGCTGCTCAAACTGTTCCTGGTTTTCAGAGCATTATTCAAAGAGGGCGGTTCTCACTATTTATGTTAAGTCTGGCCTACTTATGTAGTGCCTGTAATGCAACTGACGCCCAATCAAGTGGAAAAGAAGCAGGAAAAAAACGAGCTGTACCTGTGGTGGTTGCCACTGCAACTCAAAAAACAATTCCAATACAGCTATCGGCTACGGGAACAGTAGAAGCATATTCTACGGTATCTGTCAAGTCTCAAGTAGGCGGACAACTTACTGGCGTCTATTTTCAGCAAGGACAGAACGTTAAGAAAGGAGACTTGTTATTTAAAATTGATTCCCGCCCTCTACAAGCCGCGCTGATGCAAGCTAATGCTGCTAAAGCTAAAGATTTAGCCCAGGTGAAACAGGCACAGGCAAATGTCCTCAAAGCGATCGCCCAAGTGAACCAGGCAAAAGCTAATGTAGTGAAGGATAAAGCCCAGGCAACAAATGCAGATGCCCAAGCTCAACGTTATAGTAGTTTGCTCAAGCAAGGGGCAATCAGTAAAGAGCAAGCCGAACAATATCAGACGAGTGCTGATGCTCAACAGGCAACGGTGAACGCAGATCAAGGTGGAGTGGCAAATGCTCAAGCAGCAGTGGCGGCAGCCCAAGCAGATGTACAAAATGCTCAGGCAGCAGTAGCATCAGATGAAGCTGCGATCGACAATGCCAAAGTTCAGCTTTCCTACAGTTCCATCTACTCACCAATTGCCGGACGCACAGGTAGCCTGAAGCTAAATCAAGGGAACTTGGTACAGGCGAATGCCGATGATCCGCTAATTACAATCAGTCAAATTCGCCCGATTTACGTCAATTTTTCCATTCCCCAGCGACTACTGCCAGATATCAAAAAGTACAGTGCGAATAACGGTAAGTTAAAAGTCGATGCTTTACCTCCTAAAGATGCAGGGCATCCGGTACGAGGCGAACTCACCTTTGTTGATAGTGGAGTCAATACCCAAACGGGCACTATTCAACTTAAGGGTACTTTTAGCAATGCTGACGAGCGCCTGTTTCCAGGGCAGTTTGTCAATGTAGTACTCAAACTCAGCGAAGAACCAAATGCCATAACTGTTCCTTCTCAGGCGGTACAGAGTGGACAACAGGGGCAGTTTGTGTATGTAGTCAAACCCGACAAAACAGCAGAAATGCGTCCAATTACCGTTGGTGACAGCGTTGGAAACGAAACGGTGATTAAGCAAGGGTTGAAACCAGGTGAACAAGTAGTCACTGATGGACAATTCAACTTAGTGGCTGGTGCCACAGTCCAAGTGAAACCGGAAGTAGGAAGCAAAGGGGCGGGGGAGGAGAGGGGCAGGGGGCAGGGGAGCAGGGGAGCAGAGGAGAAATAAATAACTCCTAACTCAGCACTCCTAACTCAAGACTCCTAACTCAAGACTCCTAACTCAAGACTCCTAACTCAAGACTCCTAACTCAGCACGGGCTAAACCCTAGTTATCCGCTAACAGCACTCATTCAAAGGAGCGCAATGAACATTTCCGAGCTATTTATCCGCCGTCCAATCATGACAACCCTCGTTATGGTTGGCATTTTGATATTTGGGCTGATCAGTTACCAACAGCTACCCGTTAGCGACCTGCCTAATGTGGATTATCCAACACTCCAGGTAACAGCTAACCTGCCCGGAGCTAGTCCAGAAACGATGGCTGCCTCAGTCGCAACTCCCTTAGAGCAGCAGTTTTCTAGCATAGCAGGATTGAGTTCGATGAACTCTACCAGTTCTTTGGGTACCACACAGCTGACACTGCAATTTGACCTAAATCGGGATATCGACGGCGCAGCCCAGGATGTGCAGTCTGCTATTTCTAAGGGAGCAAAGCAGTTACCGACTAATATGCCTAATCCCCCATCTTACCGAAAGGTAAATCCGGCGGATCAGCCAGTCCTTTACATCTCCCTCAATTCGTCTATTCTGCCCCTCTCAACTGTAGACAAGTATGCTGAGACATTGCTGGCACAACGCCTGTCAATGGTGGATGGGGTAGCGCAAGTGCAGGTGTTCGGTTCCCAAAAGTACGCGGTACGAATTCAGCTTGACCCGGAATCGCTGAGTGCCAAAGGGATAGGAATTGATGAAGTAGCAACTGCGATCGCTAATGGAAATGTCAATCTACCTACCGGAACACTTTACGGTCAGCAGCAGAATTCTACGATCCAAGCAAACGGTCAACTCAATGATGCCGCCAGCTATCGCTCCCTAAGTGTGGCTTATCAAAATGGCGCACCAGTGCAGTTAGGAGAACTGGGTCAAGTCCTCGACAGTGTGGAAAATGATAAGATTGCGAGTTGGTATTTTCCTGTCAAGAAAGAGAGTAAGGAACAGGGAGGAGGAGAGAAGTCCTCAATCCCAAATCCAAAATCTCAAATCCAAAATTCTGGCGTCCGAGCGATCGTTCTGGCAATTCAGCGCCAACCGGGAACTAATACCGTTCAAGTAGTGGATGCAATCAAAAAACTGCTACCCACCTTCCGCACACAGATTCCGGCGGCTGTGAATATGGATATTCTCTACGATCGCTCCCAGTCAATTCGGGAGTCGGTGGATGATGTCCAATTCACGCTGTTGCTTACCATCGCTCTGGTGGTGCTGGTAATCTTTCTGTTTCTCCGCAATATCTCGGCTACAGTCATTCCCAGTTTGGCAGTACCGCTTTCGATAGTAGCGACTTTTGGAGTCATGGTACTACTGGGTTTCTCCCTCGATAACCTATCG
This sequence comes from Nostoc sp. JL34, assembly GCF_017114945.1. GTDB lineage: Bacteria > Cyanobacteriota > Cyanobacteriia > Cyanobacteriales > Nostocaceae > Nostoc. The sequence goes on along the minus strand of NZ_JABXKQ010000094.1, from coordinate 53,474 downwards.
CTGATGGCGTTGACCCTTTCAGTAGGTTTCGTGGTAGATGATGCCGTAGTCATGCTGGAGAATATTGTCCGCCACATGGAAATCGGTGAAAGCCGCATGGAAGCAGCCCTAAATGGTTCTAGAGAAATTGGTTTCACAATTTTATCTATGACCATTTCCTTAGTAGCAGTATTTATCCCGATACTATTCATGGAAGGCATTCTGGGGCGGCTGTTCCGCGAGTTTGCCGTTACTATCAGCGTTGCAATCTTGGTATCTGGTGTAATTTCCCTCAGCTTAACGCCAATGCTGTGTTCCAGATTCTTAAGTCCACCTCATCATGAGCAAGAGAGTGAGGGAGCAGGGGAAGCAGGGGGAGCAGGGGAAATCGAGGAGCAGGGGGGAGAGGGAGAAATTCTTAACTCCCAGTCCCCAGTCCCCAGTCTCAAGTCCCGAATCAAAAATTTCAACCGTCGTCTTTACAACTTTTCAGAAAATATCTTTAATGTAATTTTGGGCGGATACGATTGGAGTTTGAAGAAATCGCTCAAGTATCACCGCACAACAATGGTGATTTCGGGAGCAATTCTTGTAGCAACGGTGTATTTATTTATCATTGTGCCGAAAGGGTTTGTTCCCAATGCAGATGTTGGGCAAATTACGGCAACTACTCAGGCATCAGAGGATATATCCTTTGATGAGATGGTAAAACATCAACAGGCTGTAGCTGCGATCGCTTATCGCGATCCGAATGTCGATTCTATCAACTCCAGTGTTGGGGCTGGTGGGCCCAATGCTTCCGCTAATGCTGGCAGAATTTTAATCGAACTCAAGCCACGCCATGAGCGCCATCTCAGTGCTGATGAAGTTGTGCAGGAACTCCGACCGAAGTTGTCAGTTGTGCCTGGAATCAAAGTTTTCTTACAAAATCCCCCAGCCATTAATGTCGGTGGACAACAGACAAAAGCGCAGTATCAATTTACTCTGCAAACTCCCAATATTGAAGAGCTTTATCAGTATGCTCCAGTTTTAGAAGAAAAACTGCGATCGCTCTCAGATTTACAAGATGTTAACAGCGATTTGCAAATCAAGAATCCTCAAGTAAAAGTAGACATCAACCGCGACCACGCTTCGGCTCTAGGTTTGACTGCCAATCAAATCGAAACTGCCCTGAGTAATGCCTATGGCACTCGCCAAGTTTCCACCATTTACGCCCCCGATAGCCAGTATCAAGTAATTATGGGCGTGGAACCAAAATATCAGCAAAATGCCAATGCCCTCGATTTACTTTCAGTTCGGGCCCCCAGTGGACAACTTGTACCTCTCAACGCTGTAGCAACCTTGAGCAAAGATGTGGGCCCCTTGACCATCAACCACAAAGGGCAACTTGCTTCTGTCACCTTCTCCTTCAATCTCAAGCCAGGAGTTTCTCTCGGTAACGTCACAGGTAAAATTGAGCAACTCGCCCGTCAAACCCTGCCACCTACTATTAGTACAGCCTTCCAAGGTTCAGCGCAGGCATTTCAATCTTCGATTCAGGGCTTAGGATTGCTACTGCTGGTTGCCATCTTGGTGATTTATATCGTGTTGGGAATTCTCTACGAGAACTTCATTCACCCGTTGACAATCCTTTCTAGCTTACCCTCTGCCGGATTTGGGGCAATACTGACCCTGTTGCTGTTTCAAGTTGACTTGAATATTTATGCCTTCGTGGGCATCATCTTGCTGGTTGGCATTGTGAAGAAAAACGGGATCATGATGGTTGACTTTGCAATCATTGCCCGTCACAACGGCAAAACCCCCTATGATGCTATCTATGAAGCCTGCTTGGTGAGGTTCCGCCCAATCATGATGACGACAATGGCAGCACTGATGGGTACGCTACCCATCGCCCTCGGTTTGGGAGCCGGAGCAGATACACGCCGTCCTCTTGGTTTAGCAGTAGTTGGGGGGTTAGTCTTCTCGCAGTTTCTTACACTTTATTTGACACCAGTTTTCTACACCTACATGGAGTCTTGGCAAACAAAGCTCAAAAAACGCAATTGGCGCAAACAGCCAATTTGATCCTCTCCCGACGGAACAAATAACGCTTGGCTCATTTGTTCCGTCGAGGGATTCTACATTCACAGACTCGCCGTTAGCTTAAACACTCCTAACTGTTAAAAACCGCTTTTAGGAGTTTCTGTAGCATTAGGACTCTCTGTAGTGGCAGGTTGCTTAGTATCGGGAAGTTTCTCTTGGGTACTCTTCTGATTACCTTGATTTTCTAGCTTAGTTAGTGCCTGTTTTGCCAGATTTTCGGCTGCTTGTTTAAATAATGGTTCTATTCTATTTCGCCAATATTGAGTATTAGGCAACTTTTCTGGATGGTTTCTATAATCTAAAACTTTATCCCATTTACCATCATCTATTGCTTTGTTGATCTCATTAGATAACGCCTCCGCCTTCGCCCAATCTTCCTGCCACTGGGCAATCATTTTGCCCGTCTCTTGGATACTAGAAGCAGCATTTGCCGGAATCGACCTCAAAAGTGCGATCGCTCCAATTATATCCCCTGAATCATACTTCTTTTTTGCTTGTTCGATAATATTGGCACTGTTATCATTAGGCTGCGATCGTTCTGATTTCTCAGCAGCGTCAGTTGACCCTTTCGGCTTTTCTGGTAATGGAGTTGCGACATTCCTCGATTTTGGTTTTGCCTGAGGAATTGTTCGAGTCGCAATCAGGGTACTATCATCTACAATCCTAGTTGCAATGCCCTTTTCACGTAGGCAAGAAGCCCATTCTTGATTATTGACTATCACAGCCGGGTGTGCCCAAGCCAAACGGCCAGATTTAAGTTTAACTTCTATCCAACCTGCTTTTGTCCGCTTGCCAGTCACCTCAAAATTTGTATTATCAGCAACAGTTTGCAAAATATTACCAGAATTTATCGAACTAGGTTCAGAACGAATATTAGAATTTCCGACGACAACAGCCGAGCATTTATTTGCTAAGACGGTATCTTTACCTGTAAGATTTAAAGCTAAATTTTTCACATTTGGATATACATTTGCTACCAAGGCAGCTGCACCACCCGCCAGTAATATGCCAATTAATATCGGCCAGGGGTCGGATTTACTAGAGTCTTTACGCGCAGGTTTGACAGGATTTGCTGGTGCAACTGCAACAGTTTGCAGCCGAGATACTTGACGCTGGGATTTGACTGCTTGGTAACTGGAATTTTTGGCGGCTTCTTGAGGTGTGGAAAGTGCAGGTACAGGATTAATCGCGTCTTTACATGCTTGCAGTGCTTCCGTGGCGTTTTGGTAGCGGTCTTTGAAGTGATAACGCACCATTTTGGACAATACTGCCGCCAGTCGATGGTTCACGGTTACTGAATGCCGCCAGATAATTTCCCCCGTTTCCGGGTCTTCTTGCAATTCTGTTGGCTGTAATCCTGTTAGTGCTTGAATAGCAATAATGCCAAGGGAATAGATATCGCTGTTGGGACGGGGTTTACCTTGCCCTTGTTCTGTGGGCATATAGCCAGGAGTACCGATAACCACTGTAGCAGAAGCTTGTCCGCCTACTGTTACCAGTTGTGTACGCAGTTGCTTTACTGCTCCAAAATCAACTAAAACTAACTTATTATCTGAGGCACGACGGATGATATTATCCGGTTTGATGTCGCGGTGAATCACACCTTGGCGATGAACAAATTCCAGAATCTCCAGAACTTCCTGCAACAGTTGAATTACTTGTCTTTCATTCCAACGCTTACCAGGTATAAGTTCCTCAGCTAGGGTATGTCCTTCAATATATTCTTGTACTAAATAAAACTCTTGGTTTTCGTCAAAATACGCTAGCAGCCGGGGTATTTGGTCATGGTTGCCCAGTTTTTCTAAGGTTTCGGCTTCGCTATTGAACAGGCGTTTAGCAGTATCAAAAACTCTGGGGTCAGTTCCGGGTTTAAGGTGCTTGACAACGCAAATGGGATTTCCTGGCCGCCTAGTATCTTGGGCAATGTAGGTTTGACCAAATCCTCCCATCGCGAGGACTCGAATTACTTTGTAACGATGGTCTAGTAGCTTGCCTATCATATTCCCTCCCCAGAGTTATTACCTAATTTTCCAGCTGGTAATAAATATCTCCAAATTTTCTTCAATGAAATCCGCTATCTTGAGAAAAGATTTAGATTAAAAACGCAGCTTTTTAATAAACGCAGACTGTTTATTTTTCTTTTAGTGCCCCTGTTTATTACCAATGCCACCTAAAATAACAAATCCAGTTGCATGGCAGCAGGCTGAAATCCTCATGCAACCTGCTTTCATTCGCGTTATCGACAATATCCGCAAGCAGCTTGATGAATCTTCCTGGACAGGAACTTACCACGATGTCCTGATTTGGCCGCCTAGCACCACTGATGAAATCAAAGCATTGGTGACTGAACTGTTGCAAGCAATGGAAACTGCAACGCCCCAAGAAGCAGATGAAATCAGAGGAACTCTGGCTCGTCTGCCGATGCCCCATCCAGGATATCATCTACGTTTGCAGCGTCAACAGCAAGAAGCAAGTATCGATTTGTGGGAACTGTGTTATGAAGTGTGTTTTCTTGAATACACACCACACAAGGAAGTTGCTGATATTGATACTAGTTTAATCGATGAATTCGGTGAAGTGGATTGGCTGCGTTTGGATGCTAAGTCAAAAGAGTTAGTTGAGCAGGCGTTTGCTAAATTGCCAGAGAGTTGAAGCCCTGAAAATAGAATACACGAACTAAACCCACTTGCGTGGGCTTATTGAGTAAGGCAAAGCTATTTTCAACCTATCTGGAATGTGGGAGAGGTCTATCGCCTATCTGATTCTCTGCAATGGCTTCCAATTATCTAAGGATACTCGAATAGCAGTTACTTCATTCAAGTATTCATTCAGTTTGACTTTTTGAACATTAAGAGTTTCACGAATTTGTTCAGCTTCGGCTTCTCTGGTCTCCCGCTCTTTCAACAAGCGGTCAAACTCATCTTGAAAGCTTTTAATATAGTTATTGATCTGTTGCTCCGCATTCTTAAAGTCATCTAAGACTTGCTTGTGAATGGTTCGTTGTAGAACTTCTTGACTTCCTGATACCTGAGTGTCTATTTTCTGCTTAATTAGTTTAGTTGTTTCGCGCAAATCAACTTCGTAAAAGGAGCGTTGATCTTCAACTTGAATAGTAGCTTGATACGGAACTTGCTCAGTATAACTTTTATCACTTTTGCATATGCTACCTGATTTTTCGATTTTAGATTCTGAGCAGAACTTGGTTTCCGTTTGAGTCCTTGTAAATACTTCTACCTGATGTTTCACTTGTGCATCTATTCCTTGAAATTCAAATCCGGGAAACTGAATAGGATTAATATTTAGCTTAACCTGTAAGGACTCTCCAACATATTTAGATAGTTCATTAGATATTTCTTGAATATCTGCTTGAATTTCCCTAACTAACTGTTCTCTAATTAAAGTTCCGTTTCTGACAAGCTGATCTTGCGTATCTATCCACCAACTTTGAATAAGTGGACTACAAAACTCATTGATAGTACAACCAATATCTTGAGCCTCTTTTTCAGTATCTACTCTAATTTTGTATGGATCAGCAATTTTCAACTGAGTAGAATGATGGCTCTTAAATGGTGCTGAAATAACTTTACTTAATACTTCTACTAAAGGACGCTGTACTCCAAAAGAGAATGCTAAACCACCCAAAATAGGAATATTATTAGGTACAGTCAGACCCATACTTATATTATTGCTGGGAATCTCTGCTTGTGGAAGCAGTTCAGTGATATCCTGAGTATTAGTTTTCGGGTATTCAGTAGAACTAGACTTGGCAATTCGATCGTTAATAGCTTCGATAGAATGTTCTATCTCAAAGCGTATAGTTTTATCAGGATTGCCTTTCTCTCGAATCTCGCGGGTACGCATCAGAAATTTTTGCTGAATTTCTCCAGCTTCACCTTCAGTAATAACAAGAGGTCGTTTTTGTCCATCTCGATATTCCAGAAGTCTGGGAATTTGTCCAGATGGAATATGTCGGACATCTGTACGGCAAATTGTACACGCGGCTGTCTCACTTGCCAGAATATCAGCACCAATCACGGCATTCAAAAAGGTACTTTTGCCAGCTTTCATCGCTGCAATTACGGCCACCTGATACTTCTGCTCTTTCAATGCGTGTAGGGCTTTGTTGATCTCATCCTCAACATTCTGCAAACTTTTTGTATCGTCTCCTTCGCTGAGACGGCCTTGGCGAATTTCCTGAAGGTACTGTAATAGACGTGTGCCAGTGTTGTAAATGCTGTCGTGTGCTGCTTGAAACTGTTCAGAGGACATAATTATGTGAGGAAAAGATTAGTTAAAGCACGTACAGCTTAAATTACTAATGAAAACATTTACCTCAGTGATTGCACTGCTATACTATAGGCGATCGCACTCCATCCCAATCAACAAATCATCCAGGTAATCGCATTGAAAGAAAGCTATATGAACAACCCTGAAGAAGAACTAAAACTACACTTAAGACCCCGTGCGACAGAAACAGTATCAATAAAGATACCAACAGATACATTGCGATCACTCGAAAAAGTAGCAGCCAGTCAAGATATGTCACTTGAAGCCTTGCTCAAGTTATATATTGGGAAGGGTTTGCGGCAAAATTTAGCCAAGTTATGATCTGAGTAGGTACTTGAATCAACTGCTGAAGTTCTAGGAAGACATATCGAATCGAAAAAGGAAATTTTAACCATCATTCAAGAAATTCAAGCTGAAGCAACTCTTAAGTGATGTAAACAAGCTGGGGTGGAAAAATAGTGATGCCTACGGCGTTTAAGCGACACCTATTTCTACCTGAAGTGTCTTAATTTGAGGAAGAACAGTAGCTACTGGTGGTTCAAAATGCAGTGACAAAGCTTCCTCAAGATTAGCCAATGCCTCAGTTTCAGTCTCGCCCTGTAGCAATATCAATCTCCAAACACTGTGCCACAAACCAGTTCCCTTCCTGCCATACGCTTGCAGTAAAAGTTCGTTTCATAAGTTTTTATTGTTCGGCACTGTCTTTTGATTATACGCTACAAGAAAACCAGAGGTAGATTGAAGCCACAAACCCTTATTTGCTAAGATTTCCAGTGCGACAACATTGAAACAGGGCAACTTCTCATCGCTATGCCAACATCTACACTTGACGATAAAGACGCAGCAGCTATCGAAGCTGCCAGAGTTGGGGTTGCAATATGCGATCGCACCGCCTGGGGACGCATCAAAGTAGCTGGCGACGATCGCCTGAATTTCTTACACAACCAAAGTACTAACAATTTTCAAATACTCAAGCCAGGACAAGGTTGTGATACGGTTTTTGTCACTTCCACAGCCAGAACAATTGATTTAGTAACCGCCTACGTTAGAGAAGATGCGGTAATCCTGCTAGTTTCACCCAACCGCCGCCAATATCTCATGGAATGGCTGGATAAATATATTTTCTATGCCGATAAGGTGGAATTATCTGATATTACCCAATACACCAACACTTTCAGCCTGATTGGCCCAGGAAGCGACGCTGTTTTAGAAAAGTTGGGTATTGGCGAACTCATCGGCCAACCTTACGGAAGTCACAAAGTATACACTATTGCTCCGGCTGAAGGAGTGAGGATTGCTGTGGGTAGCGGGTTAGCCGCGCCCGGATACACCTTCACTTTCCCCTATACTGACAAAGAAACGGTGTGGAACAAATTGTTAGAAGCTGGGGCAGTAGAGATGAGCGATCGCGCCTGGGATGCCTTGCGAATCTTACAAGGCCGCCCCGCCCCAGATGCGGAACTCACAGATGATTACAATCCTCTGGAAGTTGGCTTGTGGCAAACAATTTCTTTTACTAAAGGTTGCTATATTGGGCAAGAAACTATTGCTCGGTTAAATACATACAAAGGTGTAAAACAACACCTTTTGGGTATTCGCCTCAGTGCCCCTGTGGAAGTTGGAAGTGCGATCGCAGTTGGAGATGAAAAGGTCGGCAAACTTACTAGTTACACCCAAACCGCTGATGGTTACTTTGGACTAGGTTACATTCGCACCAAAGCTGGTGGTGTAGGCTTAAAAGTCCAAGTGGGAGAAACTGAGGGTGAAGTCATAGAAATCCCGTTTGTTTCTCACGAGTACCCGTAAGCAGTTCAAATCAAAATATCCTTCTCTTTTTCCCTAGCGCCGTAACAAAATTCATCTACCCAAGAAGCTATACTACGGGCATTAGTGGTTGCTAAATTCACTTTGCTTTTAACCTCTTGTGATTGAATATTCGGATCTTTGTCGTTGCTTTTAACCTCAGTAGTAATTGCTAGCGATCGCACTGGTTTGCCATTACTGTTAATCTCAGTAGTAATTGCCAGCAATGCACCTACAGGGATTCGGTTAGATGACGCATTGCTTTTAACCTCAGTAGCTACGGCCGCAGATGGCATAGTTTTGGATTTGGTGTTAACCTCAGCAGTCATTGTCAGCGAGGTTCCTGAAGGGAGGCGTTCTAGGGGCGATTGTAGTGGTTGATATTCGCTTACAAAACCGGAGGCTGGCGTTTTTGCCGGAGTATCTGGAGCAACTCTAGTAGCAAATGCAACTACTAACTCAGGTTTGCGTGTCCGAACTACCTCAGTGGTAGCTGTAAATGATGGCACAAGTTGATCGGCGCGTGGCAAGTTGGAGTCTAGAGTCTTAGCAAGAGAATTAGGCGCAATCTTGGTAGCAGTTACAACCGATGACAGATGTTTATCCTCAGAATACTTCTCATTTGGCGACTCATTTTCAGCTTGGCTGGTAGCTATGGAATAGTCTGATTTTATTAAACGTAACTCTTCATCAGGATTGAAGTTAAGACCTAAAGCAGCGACTATTTTATCTGGATCGTTATTTAGATCCAGCATAAAACAAAGTATTTCATCAAACTGGGGTTCCAAAACAGACAGTGTTGCCAAAATAAAACCGGACAAAGGACGGCGCAGACCATCGTAAGTGGCCCAAATTCGCATTTTGACCAGCCAGGAAATATTTTGCTTGTAGTAAATAAGCCACTTTTGTTTTAAGGATTGACGCAACTGCTGGATATTCATAGGATGCCTCACTTCAGTCAACAAGATTGCAGACCTTGATATTGAAAATTTAGCTTTATTTCTGGGGATGAAACCGATAATAGAGCATCTGTTGGACTCTTTGACCACCTAGCAAATGATTTTCTATCAGTAGAGATACTTCATCCGACTGAACACTGCTATACCAGACCATATCGGGTAATACCAGTACCATCGGCCATAGGTGTCAAGTTAAGCTCAAACTTCCTATGTCAATAAGCATTTATGCTTAACAATTTGGTTTGAAAGGGACAAAAAACGAACTTTTTCAGGGACTATTAATGCTTTGTTTATTAGCATCACTCCCAGCTTGCGTATAAAAGTCAGAAAAAAGTTCACCTTTATACTTCGTTCCTAACAAAACCTATCGTTGACAAATGGGTTTTAACCTTAAGTTGACACTAATGACCATCGGCCCATTGCCACATTGTCCTAAACAGCTGCTAGCCGTTACAGTTACACCAGGGATTGGCAAAGCTATAAAAGCTGCTAAAACCTTGACTGCACCTTGCTTTTTACAAGTACGGTTTTGACAAACCCGCACACATTTAGGAGAAGAGTGTTGGTCTATTATCGGCAAGTTTGATGGTTGAGTGATGTTGGTCATTTGTCCTTTGTCCTTTGTCATTTGTCACTTGTCAAAAGTCGGAAGCTAATGACCAATGACTAGTGACTAATGACTACTCTATTGAAAGTCCTTTTGAGGCTAGCCATTCAGGGTTGAATATCCGCGACTGATACCGAGAACCACTATCACATAAGATGGTAACAATGGTATGTCCTGGGCCCAACTGCTTCGCTAAGGCAACAGCTGCCCCAACATTAATACCCGTTGAACCGCCCATTAACAGGCCATCTTTCCTCAGTAGTTGGTAAACTACCCGTAAAGCTTCTTTGTCATCTATTTGGATGGCATCATCAGCAGGTGCGCCTTCCATATTGGCTGTGACACGACCATTACCGATACCTTCGGTAATGGAGTTTCCTTCTATATTGATTTCGCCGGTTTTGACATAGCTATAAAGTCCACTACCCAGCGGATCGGCAACAACGCATTTAACCGCCGGATTTTGTTCTTTCAAGTACAACGCCACACCAGCATAAGTACCACCAGTACCAGTTGCGGCTGTCCATGCATCTATTTTACCATCTGTCTGCGTCCAAATTTCCGGCCCTGTGGTTTCGTAGTGGGCGCGGCGGTTGGCTAAGTTGTCAAACTGATTCGCCCAAATGGCATTTTCTAATTCAGCAGCGACTCTGCCAGATAGCTTGACGTAGTTGTTCGGGTCTTTGTAGGGTACAGCAGGGATGGGACGAACTTCTGCTCCCAGTGCTGTCAGTGCGTCTATCTTTTCTTGTGACTGGGTATCGGGAATAATAATTAAGCATTTGTAGCCTTTGGCGTTGCAAATATGTGCTAGTCCAATGCCAGTATTACCAGCAGTTCCTTCTACAACGATGCCACCAGGTTTGAGTAGACCTTTCTCTTCTGCGTCTTCGATGATGTAAAGTGCGGCGCGGTCTTTGACGGAACCGCCAGGATTGAGGAATTCTGCTTTACCAAGAATTTCACATCCTGTTTCTTCACTAAAGCTGTTTAAGCGAATCAGGGGTGTGTTGCCAACAGCCCCGACAAAGCCATTTTTAATATCCATTTTGACTGTACCTGTGTGAGTATCTATAAAAATTTTGGCTTATAGCGGTGGCATGATTTGCCTAAAATCCTATGATGCTACTAAAAAAAAGACAAATTTAGAACTAACCTTAGTGATTAACTTCCAGCTTTAGTTTAGCAGGCAATGAAAACTAAAGTAGTAATTGTACTGGGGTTAAAAAATATTTGTGTAAGCTAGTATACTGCATGACTCACGAGTGAATGCTGACATCATTTCATTGTCTTAGATGGAGTAGACACCGATGACATCTGAAAGCGTAGGCGTTGGCGTAGCCTCTCGTAGAGAAGCCCGCCGTAGGCATCGCCAAAAAGAACTTGATCATCGGAAACGTTTACTACGAGAACGAGAAGTTGAATTGCGATTCCAGGAAATGGAAACTAACATCCATCCTACCGATGCGGCTTTTCATCAAACTGTGAAGCATCAGCCAGAAAATTCCCAGAAACCTTGGATGCAAAAAATGATTCTGGGTGGGAAGTTGTTTGCTCTTGGTGTGGTAGCGCTGGTTGTAGTCAGAATAGCCTCAGTGGTGGCTGGATTTCTTATTATTACTGCACTGGGGTGGATGTCTTACAAGTTATTTTTGGAATTTAAAAAAACTAATCTTTAATAAAGGTGTAACTATGATGAATGAGCAAGTAGCAACTGACAGATTTATTCAAGATTTAGAGCGTGTTGCTCAAGTCCGCTCCGAGATTTCTGTATGTTTGAGTAAACTGGCTGAAACAATTAATCAAGCTGAATTGGCTGGAGATTCTTCATCAGGAAAACTCAGTTTAGAGCGAGATATTGAAGATATTACAGTAGCTAGTAAAAACCTTCAGCAAGGTGTATTTCGCCTGTTGGTATTGGGCGATATGAAACGAGGAAAAAGCACCTTTCTCAATGCCTTAATTGGTGAAAATTTATTACCGAGCGATGTTAACCCTTGTACCGCAGTATTAACAGTTTTACGATATGGCCCAGAAAAGAAAGTCACCATTCATTTTAATGATGGTAAAAGTCCGCAACAGCTAGACTTTCAGGACTTTAAATATAAATATACTATTGATCCGGCTGAAGCTAAAAAACTAGAACAGGAGAAAAAACAAGCATTTCCAGATGTAGATTATGCAGTAGTTGAGTATCCCTTAACGATACTAGAAAAGGGAATTGAAATTGTCGATAGTCCAGGATTAAATGATACAGAAGCGCGAAACGAATTATCTTTAGGTTATGTAAATAATTGCCATGCAATTTTGTTTGTGATGAGAGCTTCTCAACCTTGTACCTTGGGTGAGCGTCGCTACCTAGAAAATTATATCAAAGGTCGAGGATTGACAGTTTTCTTTTTAGTTAATGCTTGGGATCAAGTGCGGGAATCACTGATTGATCCTGATGATGTAGAAGAATTACAAGCATCTGAAAACAGATTACGGCAAGTATTTAACGCGAATTTAGCAGAATATTGTACTGTAGAAGGTCAGAATATTTATGACGAACGCGTGTTTGAGCTTTCGTCAATTCAAGCACTCAGACGACGGTTAAAAAATCCCCAAGCTGATTTAGATGGGACTGGCTTTCCGAAATTTATGGAAGCACTGAATACTTTTCTTACCAGAGAACGTGCGATCGCAGAACTTCGTCAAGTCAGAACCTTAGCTAGACAAGCTGTTAATCATACTCGCGAAGCAGTTGCTAGACGAATACCATTACTCGATCAAGATGTCAATGAATTGAAAAAACGGATTGATTCAGTAGAACCTGAATTTAACAAACTCACAGGTATTCGGGATGAATTCCAAAAAGAAATTATCAATACCAGAGACACTCAAGCAAGAACGATTTCCGAATCTTTTCGCAGCTACGTTTTAAATTTAGGCAATACCTTTGAAAATGATTTCTTACGTTATCAGCCGGAATTAAATCTGTTTGATTTCCTCAGTACTGGTAAACGAGAAGCATTTAACACCGCACTGCAAAAAGCCTTTGAGCAATATATCACCGACAAATCTGCTGCTTGGACATTAACTGCTGAAAAAGATATTAATGCAGCTTTTCAAGAACTTTCTCGTAGTGCTGCACAATATGGCGCATCTTACAATCAAATCACAGACCAAATTACAGAAAAGCTCACTGGACAAGACGTAAAGGTACATGCCACTACTACTACTGAAGAAGATAACTCTCCCGGTTGGGCAAAATGGGCAATGGGATTGTTATCACTCTCTAAGGGAAATCTTGCTGGTTTCGCAATGGCGGGGGCTGGATTTGATTGGAAAAATATCTTGTTAAACTACTTCACTGTAATTGGTATAGGTGGGATAATTACAGCAGTGACAGGGGTTTTGCTTGGCCCTATCGGGTTTGCACTGCTAGGTTTAGGAGTAGGATTTTTGCAAGCAGATCAAGCGCGTAGAGAGTTAGTTAAAACGGCGAAGAAAGAGTTAGTTAAACACCTACCACAAGTGGCACATGAGCAATCTCAGGTTGTATACAATGCTGTAAAAGAGTGTTTTGACTCTTACGAAAGAGAACTGAGTAAGCGGATTAACGATGATATTGTATCTCGCAAATCTGAATTAGATAATTTAGTCCAGCAGAAACAAACCCGCGAGATAAATCGTGAGAGTGAGTTAAAACGTTTAAAAGATTTACAGGAAAATGTAATAGCTCAATTGCAAAAAATCGAGGCGGCATATAGCAATTTATTAGCTTACTATAGCTAATATATTTCATGACTCTCGTTCTCAGCTTCTAGCTGGGAATGTATAGCAGGAGGCTCCGCCTCCAATAAAGGAAGTAAGGCGGTAGCCCCAATGATCTACATTACCAGCTTCTAGCTAAGAACGAGAAACTATGCAACAACAATATGAAGGTTACAAAAAATTAGTAGATTCTCTCAAATCTGCATCTGCATTACTGAATTTAGACCACAAATCGCAACTACATCAAGATATAATTACCATTTGCAATCATCTGGTTAATCCTAGCTTTCGGATTGCGGTATTTGGCCCCTTTAATCATGGCAAATCTACTTTACTGAATGCCATGCTGGGGAATCGCACCTTACCAATTGATTTAATCCCTACCACAGGCGCATCGATTACTGTTAATTATGGCTCTGATGTGCGAACTCGCATCATGTTGGTAGATGGGACAGAAATCTATCGCAATGGCACAGAAATTTTACAGCAATTTGCAATTCTTGATGGTAATAGGCAGATGCGAAAAGATGTAGCATCTGTAGAAGTTTTCTGTCCGCATCCTTTCTTGGAAACAGGAGTAGAATTTCTCGATTTACCGGGAACAAATGATAGAGATGAACAAGATAATTTAGTTCGAGAACAACTTCTAAGTGCAGATTTAGTTATCCAATTATTAGATGCACGGAAGTTAATGACTTTGGGTGAACGGGAAAATTTACGAGATTGGCTATTAGATCGCGGTATTAAAACAGTTATTTTTGTTGCTAATTTTCTTAACTTACTCGAACCTGATGAGCAAAAACAAGTTCAAAATCGTCTGTTGTTTGTTGCAGAAAGCTTTAGAGCCGAATTACCTCCAGGTTTTAGTAATTTATATCGCGTTGATGCTTTACCTGCCTTAAGAGCCAGATTAAAAGGCGATGTTGCTGCTGCCAATAGTAGCGGATTAGCGGCTTTTGAAACAGCTTTGCAAAATATTGTGGGGATTTTGCAACCAAATAGTGGTAGTGTGCGTTTGCCAAGAGTGGAAGCGATCGCTTCTCAAATCCAACACTCATTAAAAGCCAAAATTGACCCAATTGTTATTGAATTAAAATTCTTTGATAATAAACAAAATAGCAAAATTGAAATTAAACAAAAAGCAGCTAACTTAATTTATAAAGGTTTTACTACTAGCGTGGGAGAGTTACGCGATTGGCTAGCATTACCTAAATTACTAACAAAATATCAAGCTGACGCGGCAGTTGCATTGGCAGAAAATAACTTTAAAGCTTGGCAAACAAATACTCTTAAAAAAGACCTGACTCAATTGCAATTGGCTGCGATAAAATGGCTTTATCAGGCTTACGAATTTTTTCAAGAAGAACGGCCGCAAGATTTATTAATTCCCTTTCCTCACCAACCACAAGTAATACTACCCCCAAAGCCAAGCAGTACTGATGATTTGAGTGAACCAGGTTCTATCGCTGTTGGTGGCGGTATTGGTTGGTTGTTGGGCGGCCCAGTGGGTGCTGCTGTCGTCGGGAGTATTTCTTATTTGTTAAACAAGAATATCCAAAAACAAGACGAACAATTAGCAAAGGAATCTTATCATCAGGACGTTGCTAAACTTTGTATAACTGCAATTGAAGATTATTTATCTAACTTCAGCAAACAAGGATTATCAATTTTGAATGAATATGAACAGAAGTCCGATAAAGTAATTTGCTTTGAAGTCAGTCAAGAACCAGTAGAATTTACTAATAAACGGGAAAATTTGCAGCAGTTACAAAACGGTTTTAATCAGTTATTACGAGAGTTAGAAAAAGTCAAAATCCTCTCAAATCATCAACCTTATAAAGAAATACCCAAATACAGCAATACCAAGATAAAATATTCGCCACAACCAAAGAGAGTTAAAATTTCCCCTGAAAAAGATTCTGACGTTAAGCAACAACAGGAAAATACTGCCAAGAATACTGGGACAAGGGTAGAATCTGTTTCTACATCACCGCCAAAAGCTTCTCCTTCTCCACGCCCAGAAGAGGTAGAGGCTAAATTTCGTGATTGGGAACTCAATGAAGAAATAGCGCAAATGAAAGCAGAGATGCGTAGTTCTAAGGCTTGTCGTCAGACATCGCCTGGTTTTAAAACTGGTAAACAGCAACATACAACTCAAAGCAACAAAGCACCCACGCAACCCAAAACCCAGACGGAAAAAGATAAAATTACTCGCGCCTACAGCATTTTAGGATTGCCAGCAAATGCTTCTTTAGCTGAGGTAAAACAGGCTTATCGAACTTTAGTGAAAAAATGGCATCCAGATTTGTTTGTGAATCAGCCGCAGCTACAAAAACAAGCACAAGAGAAAATGCACTTAGTTAATGAAGCTTACACAATTTTGAGCGAGAAATGAACAACTAGATCCCCAACTCCTCAAAGGAGTCGGGGATCTTTAGATTATCGTTAAAAAAGGGTGTGATCGCAGAAAAAAAGGCTGTGCTTGCACTCACAATCAAATTTCTGCCTCAGTCAATACCTCATGGCTGAGGTAGAAACATTTTCAATTGCCTATTCAAGATTTTAGCCTTAACGTAGAACTGCTAAGTATATATTAAGGATGCGAGGAGTGGTCATGAGGCAGACACAGGAGCTAGGACAGATTATCATCCTGAATGGTGCTCCGCGATCAGGGAAGTCAAGCATTGTCGCAGTCATCCAGGAGACATTTGATGGTCTGTGGATGAACTTGGGTGTCGATAGGTTTATGCAAATGACTCCCGCACGATACTTGCCTGGGATCGGTCTGCGGCCAGGGGGAGAACGTCAGGACATCGAACCCCTTGTTCCCATTCTGTACAGCGCCATGTATGAGTCCATCGCCGCCCACAGCCGCTTGGGTGTGAATGTCGTGGTTGATGTCGGACACCATGATGCCTACGCAATAGAGCGAGGCATTCTGGCCGATAGTGCCCGACGTTTGAAGGGATTGCCAGTCTTGTTCGTAGGCGTTCGCTGCCCCATTAAGATCATTATGGAACGGCGACAAAACACGGGGGGGAACGTGGTCAGTGTAGCCGACTCGTTGATGCCACATCTAGTTCAGTTATGGCAACGTGAAGTCCACATCCCTGGCATATATGATCTTGAAGTCGATACCTCGGTGTTAAGTTCGGGTGCGTGTGCCGAGGTGATCCGCCAGTACCTCGCAAATAGTCCAGCACCATCAGTATTCCAACGACTCGCTGCACACCATACTTAATTAGATTTAGATTGAATTTTTCTTGCCGACTTGCTTAATATCTACATGAATAATTAATTACAAATTACCAACTAAGAATTATTCAGTCATCATGCAGGAGCAATCGCTTTACCAATACCCTTGAGAATTTGCAATATTTTATACCCCTCTCTAGCAGAGGTAAATAGAGCAAAGACTCGCGATAGATCGTATTGAGGAGTAGGTGTTTGCCTTCATTTAACGTCAATCCGTCCACGCAATACTTCCTCTCCATCATCCAGCAGCAACTCTACTGATGACTCTGCGGCAATTTTAAAAGGAGGGTCGTCAAATGCTGCGATCGCTAGTCAGGGAGACACCACCAACAAGATAACTGTCTCCTCTAATATCGTGTCCGGTTCAAGACTTATCATTAAGGGGGCAGGGGGAAAGAGGGTTTTCTGGTTTTTGCACAGATGCGGGAATTATAACTAATTAGGCGGACATGATATAACACATCATCTTCGCCACGATGATCTAGATATCTGCGCCGCACTACATTCAGGGAGGTTTTTTCAGCTTCAGTAATTTTAGGTAATTTTTCAGACCACTCTGGGAAAAACTGCACGTCCTCAACTCGGACTAAACCGAATCGGTTATGGGTATTGGTTAAGCTGGTAATCGCTTCTGTAGTTGCTGCTGTCTGTATAATTCACTTTACTATTTCTTCCTGTCTATGAAAACCTAGCCTTCCGGTGTTATGGCTTCCTTATATATATTCTGAGATTATTTGATTTTTTATTTCACTAGAACTACTACAATTACTATTGATGCTAGATAATGGGAAGGCTTTGACATTTTCTTCCCAATCTAGCCCAGACAAACAGAACTAACACTTATGCGAACTCACTATTGCGGCGAACTCCGAAAAGAACATATTGGAGAAACAGTTACCTTTTACGGATGGGTAGACCGTCGCCGCGATCACGGTGGTGTGATATTTTTAGATTTACGCGATCGCTCTGGAATTGTCCAAATCGTCAGCGATCCGCAACGCACCCCAGATTCTTACGAACATGCGAACGCCCTGCGAAATGAATATGTTGTCAAAATCACTGGTAGGGTAACACAACGTCCCGAAGAATCGCTGAATACCCGCATCCCAACAGGCGAGGTAGAAATCTATGCCGATAAAATTGAACTCCTCAATGCTGTTCGCAAACAGTTACCCTTCCAAGTTTCTGTAGCTGAGACCGAGACAGTGCGGGAAGACTTGCGGCTGAAATATCGTTATTTGGATTTGCGACGCGAACGGATGGCGCAAAATTTGCAACTGCGTCATCAAATTGTCAAAGCCATGCGTCGTTATCTGGAAGATTTGGAAGGTTTTATCGAAGTCGAAACCCCGATACTTACCCGTTCTACCCCAGAAGGGGCGCGGGATTATGTTCTACCCAGTCGCGTCAATCCTGGTGAGTGGTATGCTTTGCCGCAATCACCCCAGCTATTTAAACAATTGCTGATGGTATCCGGCTTAGATAGATATTATCAGATTGCCCGTTGCTTTCGTGACGAAGATTTACGCGCTGACAGACAACCGGAATTTACCCAATTAGACATGGAAATGAGCTTCATGTCCCAAGAAGAAATTATCGAACTAAACGAGAATTTAGTTTGCCATATCTTCAAAACCGTTAAAGGAATTGAGTTACAACGCCCTTTTCCCCGCCTCACTTACGCTGAGGGGATGGAACGTTACGGGAGTGATAAACCAGATACCCGCTATGGTTTGGAATTAGTTGATGTCTCAGATATTGTGAAAGACTCTGGTTTCAAAGTCTTTCGAGACACTGTTACTAATGGTGGTATCGTCAAAATTCTCCCCATTCCCAACGGTAACGATGTAATTTCTAACGTTCGCATTAAACCAGGTGGCGACTTATTTAAAGAAGCCAGCGAAGCCGGTGCTAAAGGTTTAGCGTATATCCGCGTCAGGGATGATGGCGAAATTGACACCATTGGCGCGATTAAAGACAACTTAAGCGAAGAACAAAAACAAGAAATTTTACGCCGTACAGGTGCAAAAGCTGGACATTTGCTGTTGTTTGGGGCTGGTGATGCTGCTACAGTTAATAAAACTTTAGATAGATTACGGCAAGCGATCGCTAAAGAATTTGGTTTAATCGATCCAGAAAAAATCAACTTGCTGTGGATTACAGATTTCCCAATGTTCGAGTGGAATGCTGACGAAAAACGTTTAGAAGCACTGCATCACCCATTCACAGCACCGCATCCTGATGATTTGAGTGACTTAAAAACTGCACGCGCCCAAGCTTATGACTTGATACTCAATGGCGTAGAAGTTGGCGGCGGAAGTCTGCGGATTTATCAGCGAGAAATTCAACAGCAAGTCTTTGAAGCTATCGGTTTATCTCCTGAAGAAGCACAAAGTAAATTTGGCTTTCTTTTAGAAGCATTTGAATATGGTACACCGCCACATGGTGGCATCGCTTACGGTTTAGATCGTTTGGTAATGTTGCTAGCTGGAGAAGAATCCATTCGAGATGTCATTGCTTTTCCGAAGACACAACAAGCACGTTGTTTGTTAACAGATGCGCCTTCGAGTGTAGATGCTAAACAGTTGAAAGAATTGCACGTTGCTTCGACTTATAAACCAAAGTCTTAGTAAACTAGGGAATTGTCTAAGTAGGGTGGGCAATGCCCACCAATTACTTGATTTAAGAAATTGAAGATAATAATAATATACCTCTTTACTCATAGACATAATTTGTTTCCAAATTTTTAGATGACAACAAACAAACTCAAAGCCTTAGAGCTTTTTGCTGGTATCGGTGGGTTTCGCCTGGGTATGGCAAATGCAAATATTCAAACAGTATGGGCGAACGATATCAATGAACTTTGCTGTAAAGTTTATGAAAGTAATTTTGGCAAAGACTCTATTTTTTTAGGCGATATCAACGAAATCTCCATCTTAGACATTCCTAATCATGATATTTTAACTGCTGGCTTCCCTTGCCAACCTTTTAGTCCTGCTGGGAAAAAACTTGGCGTTAGAGATATAGTTAGGGGAACACTATTTGAGCGCATTATAGAAATATTAGACCAGAAGCAGCCAAAATATTTTTTTTTGGAAAATGTCAAAAGACTTTTGACAATGGAAAATGGCTATCATTTTAGATTAATTTTAAATGCACTTTCTGAATTAGATTATTTTATCGAATGGCGAATAATTAGCCCCTTGAGCTTTGGTATTCCTCAAAATCGAGATAGAATTTTTCTCTTTGGTACAAAATTAAACTCAACAGATATAACACCTAATACTTTAGAAAATCTATCAGTTTTTTTAACTAAAGAAGACAATATCTTATTGCCAAACATCGAAGTTCCATTGTTTAAATATATGTTACCAATTATGACAATGAAAAGGAAAAATGATAATTGGGGAATTGCCTATAAAAATAAGATGTTCACTCAAAATATTTCGTCATTGCCAGACATCAAGCTGAGACAGAGGCTTCAGGATATTCTTCAGGATGAGTCAATAGTGGATATCCAGTTTGATTTTACTGCCGATACACTGGAGCGGATTAAGCAAAGTAAACCTGTAAATCGCTATTGTAATGGAGTTGAAATTTTGTACAACCAAGACGGAGGCGCGAGGCTTGGTTATACTATATTTGGAACTAATGGCATTGCCTCAACATTGACTGCCTCAACATCAAGGCATTATGAACGCTACCAAGTAAGTGATAAATTTCGACGTTTAACTAATATTGAATATGCTAGACTGATGGGTTTTCCTGATGATTGGTGTCAAGTTGCTAGAATTTACGATCAATACGCATTGTTTGGAAATGCCGTTGTACCAGCTTGTGTAGAGTGGGTGTGTAAAAGAATCGGCCAAAGAAATTTTGAATTGAGTAAATCTGCTTGGCAACAATTAAGTTTGGCTATTTAAAAAATGGAAGTGCTAACCTTATCCTCTCTCAAAACTGCTGCACGAGATTTTTGTGTTGCGCTAAGTACAACACCGATTCTTAATTTGTATGGCGTTACAGATGGCAAAGCAGTAGGAACATATGTTGAGTTGACTTTTAATCAATATTTGTCTACAAAATATGAATATACCCTTGGTAGTGCTGCTTTAGGAATTGATTTTCCTGGACTAGAAGTTGATTTAAAGGTGACATCAATTCGTCAGCCCCAATCTTCTTGCCCTTTTCGGAATGCCAGTCAAAAAGTATATGGATTGGGCTATCATTTGCTGATATTGGTATATGAAAAAATTGATGAGCATAGCTCTCGCACTGCTAATTTAAAATTCCAGAATGTTGTCTTTGTATCAAGAGAAAGAACTGGAGATTATCAAACAACCTACGGTTTAAGAGAAATCTTACGTCGTAATGGCAACAAAGAAGATGTAATAGCATTTTTAGAAGAACGTAACTTTCCTTTAGATGAAATTGGGCGTGAGATACTTGCAGAAAGAATTTTGCAGCAACCGCCAGAAATTGGCTACCTGACAATTTCTAATGCACTACAGTGGCGGTTGCAATACAGTAGGATTATCCAGGTAGCAACTACGATGACAACAGTAGGTGTAGAAAATCTACTGCTAGGGTGAAGGTAATTGATGCTGCTGCCAGAATAGAATTAAGCTGCTACCTCCAGGATTCCTTATGAGTGAATCTATTACCTTGACAGATGCTGGCTCAATTGGCAGCATAATTCAATTAATTGCAAAACGCTGTAAGAGTAAAATTGCCAGTAAACCCCATAAAAAGAAAAAACCCGCCGTAGCGGGTTACACAACAAAACTATGAACAATGAAAACTTGATTTAGCTGGAATACCTCATCTCTGCTTCCAGTTGACGAATCAGTTGTTCGTCGCCTTTTGCTCTGGCTACTTCCAAGCGATGCTCTAGGCTTCTTTGAATATTCGCTCTGTGAGCTTCTCTTGCTTTGCTCACACTTTGTAGTCTATTTTGACTCATAGTGATTACCCTCTTTAATTTTTTGCTTTATATCTTGCATCCTTAACATAACACATATTTTGTAGCTGTTGCTACAGAAATTTATATCTTAATGTATATCTTACCTCAAATATGTCTAAAAAGCAGATAGATCAACAACCACTCGTGACTTTACTAAGCGATTTTGGCGATCGCGATGTTTATGTAGGCATAATGAAGGGAGTTATTGCCCAAATCAACTCCAGACTGACGGTGGTAGACTTAACGCACCAAATTCCACCGCAAGACATCGCCGCAGCCAGGTTTAGCTTGATGAATGCTTATGCCTATTTCCCAGTGGGGACAGTGCATGTAGCAGTAGTAGATCCGGGTGTGGGGAGCAAGCGACGAGCGATCGCAGTAGAATTTGCTCAAGGGTTTCTGGTAGGCCCAGATAATGGTATATTCAGCGGGGTACTCAGTCAAAGTCCAGCGATCGCAGCCGTCGAACTCACAAATCTTAACTATTGGCGAACTCCTCAACCAAGCAAGACTTTTCACGGTAGGGATATCTTTGCACCAGTGGGAGCTAATCTTGCTAGTGGTGTCTCCCTGAAACTGTTAGGACAAGAAATTGATCCAGCAAGTTTAGTAAAACTGGATATAGGCGACTGCAAGCAAACAACCACTGGTATAGTGGGTTGCATTCAATATATTGACCATTTTGGCAACCTAGTGAGCAACATTCCAGGGAGTTATGTACAAGGCAAAACTTGGTGTGTGCAAGCAGCTGGGTTGAGTATACTAGGCTGTGAAACTTATAGTGATGTCAAGGTAGGAGAGATAATAGCTTTAGTTGGTAGTCACGGCTGGGTAGAAATTGCCATTAATTGCGGAGATGCTCACTCACAGTTACAGTTAGATTGCCAAGAACCGCTTCAAGTCGTACTAACTTAAATACCGCACCTCGTAAGTGCCGCATCCAAAGAAACATCAAAGTTGTATCCTCTTTCCACAGTTGGTAGATGTCCTGGAGGGAAGGTTTTAAAGTTTGGTTCCTTGCCAGGTTTATACTCGTATCTTTTAGTTTGCTGATTATAGTTCCACTGAATCAGCCAGTCACCTGTTAAAGTTTGCCATCCCACCGCGTCATACATCTTGCGATAGTCATTTTTTTCTGCCCTCAAAATCTTTTCTTAAGCGCTAAATCCCAACTTACCATCACTGGCTGTACTCCAAAGCCTGTCAATGCTTTTCAAATCGACACACGAAAGTGCATTCATTTCATCTTTGCCAATAGCACCCTCAGCTTGGGCCTTAGTCCCTGCAACATCTAGCATTCTTAAGTAAGTTTCTCTGTCAGCCCCTTGCCAATCTTTACTTTGTAAATATTTCTGCAACTGGCCGTAATCGACATTACGGGCTGTGGTAATTTCTATTTGCTTCAATGAGCTAGAATTAGTAGTTGTGTTGACTAAATTAGTGTTTCCTGGACTTTTGCTCTCAGACTTAGACCATGTTAACGAATATCCAATCCAGGCTAAAACAGCAAATATACCTATAAGACTTGCTGTGATGAGTAAAGTTAGTGTCAGAACAGTCTGATTATTCTTTGCCATTTTTGGATGCTTCTGATTACTGTGAATGCCCCAGGCCAAATTTAGTCTAACCGTTCCCAGATAATAGATGTATATTTTAGCTTTTTTTGATAATTGTCAAGATTAATACATATACAAAACAATCGTCATCAGCAAACTATGACTACACAAACACTCTCTGCACCAGAAATTTATCAAGGTCAGTTTGGGGAATTTACAATTACTCAGAGCGATCGCACTGGCGTAATTATCTACCGGGCTGGGTTGATGGTAGCAGCACTAAGCTTTGCCATAGGCAGCGCTTTGGTTTTACTCAACAATAACCCGAATGTTTTTACCATACTGACACCTCTATATGCTTGTTTTAGTCTTGCTCTTGGTGTAAGTTTATTTACCATCCATATTTACATGGCATCACTGCATCGAACGTTGCAAATTTTTTGGGCGATCGGTACTATAACATCAGTGATTCTGGCAATCACTAGTAGTGAACCTTTAGCTCTTGCTGTTTATAATCAGCCGATTACCTTATTTGGAGTTGGTTTTCTCTTCGTTGCTTTGACAGGTATTTATTTTAAAGAGGCTTTTTGCTTCAATCGCCTAGAAACCAAAGTATTAACCCCAATAGTACCGATACTATTGTTAGGACATTTAGTAGGAATTTTACCAACTCAGGTAGAAAGTGTTTTATTAGGAATTTGGGCAACGTTATTTTTGGTGTTTGCCCTGCGAAAGACAGTGCAAGCAATTCCTGCTGATATTGGAGATAAGTCTGTGTTTACTTATTTGAAAGAACAACGTTTAGCTAAAGTTTAATGCAGACAAAAAATCGTCAGTGTCAAAAATTTCCAACAATCAAAATAATCAAACGCCAAGAAATGTGGACACTTACGGCTCAGGGGTGGGCAATTGCGATCGCTTTGATTGCTTATTTAATATCTTTCATTCTTACTCATGTACACTCATTTCTCGCCGTAACTTCCCCAATCGAATCAGCAGAAGTATTAGTTGTTGAAGGATGGCTACCAGATTACGCTATAGAAAAAGCCTTGACTGAATTTCAAAACGGTTCTTATCGTCAAATAATTACTACTGGAGGCACATTAGGAAAAGGAAGTTATCTTACTGGATACAAGAACTTTGCAGAAGTGTCAGCCGCCACCTTCGTAAAACTGGGTTTAGAAGAAGAAAAAGTAGTAGCTGTTCCCACACCTTTCGTAGTTAAGGATCGGAGTTATGCATCTGCTGCCGAATTTCATCGCTGGCTATCCAGTTCAAATTTACAGATAGAATCAATTAATCTTTTTTCCTTAGATGTTCATACCCGTAGGAGTTGGTTAATTTTCAAAAAATTACTGAATCCTGATATCAAAGTTGGTGTGATTGCTGCCAAAACGCAAGATTACGATCCAGAGAAATGGTGGGGTTCTAGCGCAGGTGTGCGGACAATGATTGATGAAGGCATCGCTTATATTTATGCACGGTTTTTGGATTGGAAAGCTTAAAAAAAGAGGACAAGGGGATGGGTATACAACCTCTCCTTGTCTGGTTGTCTCTTTTTTCAACTACTTACCTAGTATTTGTAATAATGCTTGCCGATAAATTTTCAGTCCCTCTGTATTCAGATGGTCGCCGTCACTGGTCAAATTTCCTCTAAGAACATTATTTTCATACAATGGTGCTAATCCTGCTGCTGCAACTGGCACTTTTTCTGTTTCAGCAACTTGATTAATCAAAACATTAATTTGTTCAACTTTAGAAAGTGGGGCTGCTACAGTTGGATCTAAGCTTGCTGCAACTGTTGAATAAAAAGCCGGAATCAGAAAAATCTCTTTAGTTCCCATTGTGCGGACAAGTGCGATCGCTTCTTGCAGATTTTTGCTAAACAACTCATCACTAATTCCATACCAAGCATCATTTCCACCTATGGCAATAATGGCTTTTTCACATTTAACTTTGGTAGGAATTAAAGTTTTCAGTTGTTCTAGTAATGAGATTGTACTCAAACCATTTAACCCAAAATTAAAAGTACCATTCCCAAGGGTATTACCGAGTCCAGCCGAAATAGAATCACCAAATAAGCAACCTGAGAATTGTTTATCTTGGACAGCGAGTGTCTGATATTGCAGTGCAATTTTCCCTAAAGGTGAAGAACTTACATCGTCCTTTGGAGGCGCAGCAGCAGAACTAGAAGAGGAATTTGCCATCCCGACTAGCTTCTGAATTTTTGACACGTCAACAACTAGTTGACTACTGGGATAGGCTTCTAGAAAGCTAGTTATTCCTAGACCATCTGGTGATTTGGCTCCCAAAATAAGGGCAGATCGTAGCGCTGGTATACTGGCTTGATCGCGACGGGCGATCGCTTGGGAAGCAAAAGATAAAATTTGCTTGCCCATTCCTGTGTTTATCAACTTATCTAAAGCGGCAATATCAAGAGACATTTTCACCTGAAGTGCATCTTGAAACTTCTGCTTATCCTTAGCGCTGAGGTAATCTAGGAAAGATTGCAGATCGCTAGAAGCCTTTTGCGTCTGGCTATAGTCGCGGATATCTGCTACTGGGATCGATTGCTCAAACAATCCGTATCTAACAGTAACTTTTTCGGCTGCCAAACTAGGCAACAAACCAAGACAACTATGCAGGAGTAAAAATATTAAGCACCCAGATAGGCTGATTAGAAGACGATAGAAATATTTCATCACAGAAGATAAGAAGATATCAATAGTTAATAGTCAAGAGTCAAGGGTCAAAAGTCAAGGGTAATTAGATATTGGGCATGGGGAAAGACTTGTTGCAAGTTTCTCACTCAAGTCCCCTTGTCTCTCCTGTCCCTCCATATCAATAGCCAACCTCAATTTGGGAATACTCAATCGAGTAGGTGTGAGGATGGAACGGTGATAGATGAAGGCGCATATTGGCTAGCTTGGGCGCAAATTTCTGGAATTGGCCCGGTATTACTGCGACGACTGCAACAGCATTTTGGCACCCTAGCAACTGCTTGGAACGCCACCAAGGGACAGTTGGCAGAAGTAGAAGGTTTTGGTTTGCAAACGTTAGAAAAAGTAGTACAACAGCGATCGCGTTTGCACCCAGAACAACTATTCACTAAGCACCAGCAGGAAAACTCTCATTTTTGGACACCAGCAGATGCAGATTATCCCCGCTTATTGCTGGAAACTCCAAGTCCACCGCCGATTTTGTACTATCGCGGTGAAGTCGAACTCCAAGAAAATCTCGGACAAAAACCGATGGTTGGTATTGTCGGCACACGCCAACCCTCAGAATACGGTATCCGTTGGACTCGCCAAATTAGTACAGCTTTGGCTAAAAATGGCTTTACAGTTGTTTCTGGCATGGCAGAGGGAATTGACACAGAAAGCCACATCGCCGCCATGAAAGCAGGTGGACGCACGATCGCAGTTTTGGGGACTGGTGTAGATGTCATCTATCCACATAAAAATCGGGATTTGTACAAGCAGATTTTGACAGCTGGGTTAGTGGTGAGTGAGTATCCAACAAAAACCCCACCCGATCGCACGCACTTTCCGCGTCGCAACCGGATTATTGCAGGCTTAAGCCGCGCCATCTTGGTAATGGAAGCGCCATTAAAATCTGGTGCCCTAATTACTGCTACCTACGCAAATGAATTCGGTAGAGATGTCTACGCATTACCTGGGAGACTGGACGATCATCCATCTCAAGGGTGCTTAAAGTTACTAAGTCAGGGAGCTTCTTTCATTCTTAAGGAACTAGACGAATTGTTAACAATGCTAGGAGCAATACCACAACTCGATGGAGTTGAGACTTCCACAGCACCAGAACAGTTAAGTTTGCCAACTTTATCACCAGAATTGCAAACGGTAATGGATGCGATCGCAAGTGAAGCTTTACCCTTCGATTTTATTATCCAACAAACGAGTATGGCTGCTGGCTCAGTTTCCAGTGCTTTGTTACAGCTGGAACTTATGGGTTTGATTTCGCAATTACCAGGAATGCGCTATCAGAAAAGTTAAGAGTTAAAAGACAAAAACATTGTTTAGCTTTTTTTTAGTAATTTAACTATGCCTGTAGCTAATATAATTTTTGTTTGTATAAAAACTGGATTTTGTAATAACTATATACGGAGATGATGATTGGCGATCGCTTTTGAGGAAAACTTTGCAATTTACTAAATGTACCTCCCTCGCAACATCTTTTTTCTAGCAAAAATTTAGTGAAATTGTATAAATCATACTTGTAACCGATGGCAAACAGGACGCAAAACTGATGAAATAAGATTACTGTTGCTAATTTGGAGTAATGACAGACAACGTTTTAATTCTTGGTGGACGAGGGCGGATTGGTAGCAGTGTTGCTCAGGATCTAGCTACCCACACCCAGGCACAAATTACGATTACTGGACGTTCAGCGGAGTTTGGCAGGGCTGTTAGCTTGTCTTCGGGAGGACAAGTGGAGTTCTTGATATTGGACTTGGTAGAGGTTGACAAGCTGCGAGAAGCGATCGCCAACTCTAACTTAGTCATCCACTGTGCTGGCCCATTTCACTATCGAGATACTAATGTTCTCGAAACCTGTATTTCTCAAGGCGTTAACTACGTAGATGTCAGCGACCATCGTTCCTATACCAGCAAAGCTCTCAATTATCATCAACAAGCTGCTGCTGCTGGTGTAACAGCAATTATTAATACTGGCATTTTTCCTGGTATTTCTAACAGCATGGTTCGTCAGGGTGTTGAACAATTTGATCAACCAGAAAAGATCCATTTAAGTTATTTAGTTTCGGGTTCTGGCGGTGCTGGCATTACGGTGATGCGAACAACTTTTCTGGGGTTGCAGTATCCTTTTGAGACTTGGATAAATGGAAAATGGGAGGTAGTCAAGCCTTATAGTGAAAGAGAATTAGTTGAGTTTCCACCTCCCTATGGACGCAGTGGAGTTTACTGGTTTGATATGCCAGAAACCTTTACACTGCCCCACGCCTTCCCATCAGTGAAAACTGTAATTACTAAGTTTGGCTCTATTCCAGATTTTTATAATCACCTAACTTGGATTGCGGCACACATTTTTCCCAAGTGGTTAATGCAGCGTCGTTACATGATTGAATTTCTCTCTCATGTCAGCCATTCAATGACAGATGTCACTAATAATTTTAGTGGAATTGGGGTAGCAGTTCGTTCAGAAGTTACAGGGCAAAAAAATGGTGAAACAGCCGTTTATTGTTCAACTGTAGTGCATGAGAATACAGCGGTGGCTTCTGGTTGCGGCACAGGTAGTATTGCCCAATTATTGCTAGAAGGTAAACTTAAGAAACCAGGTGTTTTTGCTGTGGAAGAAGCACTACCCACAAATTTATTTGAAGAGGTAATGCAAAGCCGAGGAATTAAAATTAATCACAGTTGGTTATAGCTTAATCCGCTTGGGTTAAGCACGCCAGCTTAAAAACAAGATTTTTAGCTATGTAGGGGCTATCTATAATAGAGTGAAAATTTCAGTTTACTTGAGTGGAGAGTAACTCTGAGCCACTCAACTTGAGTTCTGGGGGGATGTCAGTAAGTAGGACAATCTGGCTATTACAAAAATGCGCGTCAGACTCAGGTCTAAAAGGTTCAGATAGGATTAACTGAACTATAGGTAAAAATTAATATACCCTGCGGTAGAAGGAAGAACTGTACTTAAACACTTAGGATGCCTGTGAGCCTTAAATATTGGATATATTTATGCATGACCAAGGCTCATAAAATCAAAAGAGGAGATTTTTTTGTGCAAAAAATTCTATTAACTTTAAAGCAAGCGTTACGCTCAAGCTTTTTGGTTGTTGGCTTAATGATTTTCATCAGCTTGTCAGCTTCCTTCATTTTCGTTCAGCCAGCTAGTTATGCAACTACTCTGGAAGAATTAAAGCTAATACCCCCAGAGTACAAACCAAATTCTGAAGAGAAAATTAATCGCGCTAACGAATACGACCCAGGTGTTGGCGTTCAAGAGGAAGAACGAGAAGAAGCTTATGAGCAAGCAATAAAAGATTCAAAAAACCTTAATACTATAGAAAAGACTTACGAAAGGAATTTGAAAGCTGAACAAGAACAAAATCCTCCAGAAAGTTTCGGTGAAAAAGCAAAAGAAGTTATTGAAAAGGTTACAGGTAAATAGGAAATATAAACCTTAACCCTAATTCCTTCCCAACAAATTAAGGGGAATAAGACTCAAAGCCTCTCTCCAGTTGGAAGTCAGGTTTAAAAAGTTAAATTGTAATGGCGTGACAAGACTAAAATGTTGCAATAAATTTTCTTGTGGGGCGGGCATCTTGCCATTGGTGTCAAGTTAAGCTCAAACTTCCTATGTCAATAAGCATTTAGGCTTAAAAATTCGGTTTTCAAGGGACAAAAAACGAACTTTTTCATGGACTATTAATGCTTTGTTTATTAGCATCACTCCCAGCTTGCGTATAAAAGTCAGAAAAAAGTTCACCTTTATACTTCCTTCCTAACAAAACCTATCGTTGACAAATGGGTTTTAACCTTAAGTTGACACTAATGGCATCTTGCCCGCCAATTAGGACAGGCTAGAAGCCCATCCCACAAGAGTTTGCTAATGCACAAATTTAGTCTTGACACGCCAGTAGGGTGCGTTAGCCTATGGCATAACACACCTTACGAAAATTGGTTTTATTCAAATTCATCTATTGTGGCAGGAGGAGTAGTCTTTCTTTGATTAGCAAAATTGCGCTCATACCACTTCATTAATGGAGTTGTACTAATTCCATGCACAATCACCGAAACTACAATAGTAGTGTAAGTTATCCAAGCAATTTGTTCGGCTGCTTCACCTTTTAAGCCATGACGAAATGCATAGGCTAGATAATATAAAGAACCAACACCGCGAATACCAAACCATCCAATTAACAACCTAGTTCCTGGGTGCAAAGTTCGACGGTGTGAATCTTGCGGACGTTTACCAATTGTGCTAATCCAAACTCCTACAGGTCTGATGATTAAGAATAACAAAATTATCACTAACAAAGATTGCATAGCATAATTGAGTATTGGCTGCAATAACAATATTGAACCCAATAGTAAAATTGTCCCGACTTCCAGCAGCTTTTCAACTTGCTCAACAAATTCCAATTCTGCTAGCGGTTTTTCAGGATTTCTGTAACTGCGTTGAACAACTAAGCCAGCAACAAATACTGCCAAAAATCCATAGCCATTCACCATTTCTGTTAGGGAATAAGTTAGTAAAATTGTGCTGATAGCAATAAAGTCTTCCATTAACTTATCGGCAGCACGGCGTTTTTGAATTTTTTGTTCAATCAAAACTATAGATTTGGCAACAACAATTCCCATCACAATGCCACTTGCGATCGCCCAAATTAAATCAACTGTAAGCCACTGTTGAAACCAGTTGCCCCAGTTGTCATTTTCTAAGGCATGAATGCCAAAATAAACGAAGGGAAAAGCTAAAGCATCATTTAACCCACCTTCAGAAGTTAAACCAAATCTCAACTCATCTTGGTCGTTTATATCAGTCAGTTGTACTTCTGATGCTAATACTGGATCGGTAGGTGCGAGAATTGCTCCTAATAAAATCGCTTCTCCCCAAGTCATTCCTAAAAACAATTTACCCACAACAGCCAAAGCAAAAATTGAAATTGGCATCAGAAATACAATCAATCGCACTGTAATATCCCAAACCCCCAACCTTAGAGGCCGAACAATTCTTAAGCCACAGCTAAACACAGAAATAATTACTACAAGTTCTGTTATTCTCTCCAACAGTTGAGCGTTAAAAACTTCATCCCGACGTAATTGAATTAGCCCTAAGCCATAAGGCCCTAGAAAAATACCAACTAGTAGGTAAATAATGGCAAAAGAAAGAGGTAAGCGAGTAATCCAACCTGACCCTAATGTGACCATCAGCAAAAGTAGACCAATCACAAATAGGTCAATAATATAGACATCTACCATATAGCGATTTATATAAGAATTAAGTGTTACTTTGTAAGCTTAGTTGCAATAGGTTTGTATTATAAATAACCTATGGGCAGATTTTGTATGATTAGGGATTGAGATATGTCAGCAAATGGGAGAAGAAGGGAATAGATAAATTTGGCGTTGGCTCTGCCCAAACGAGGCATCGCGCTTTGATTATTCGCCTCTGGGTTAAAATACAGCCTCAAAAACAATGAGATATAGTACGGAAATATCGCTAATACATACCTGTGCGCTCCTAGTAATGGTCTATATTCCCTACTTTCTCACTCAGATATCACCCCATTTAGTACAAATATACTATAATGTAGATAGCCTCCACAAAGCCTAGCCAAATGCATAACGGTTTTGTGAAAACCTTCTGGAAGATGGATTCAAGGGTTAGTTCGATGATGAAGCATTACATTCTCAACCTCAATCCGACTGCCAAGCATGAATGGGATCGGTGTATTTTACGTGACCCGCTGACTGCCAAACGCCCAGACATTGCTAAACTAATTGCTGAAGCGGTTGGTGCTGATACAGGCAGTTATTTGGTGAGCGTGAATATCGAAGTTCAAGTTTTGCAGCAAGCGGCGGTACCTCAAGCCGAACAACTCTCGCTTTCATTTCCAGAGGTGAGTGTGCCGTCACAACCACAACTGCGGGAAGTGGCTTGAGCTACAGTGCAAAGTTTAGCAGAGAATAATTAGCCTGTATAACCAGCCTGACTTCGCTAGCCGCAGACTTCAGTCTGATGGCTAATGGAGTCATGGTTATAAGTGCTGCTTGTGAATCAAGAATATCAAAAAGCAATAGATACCCAGGTTTAATTAACTGTCGATAGAGCAAATGCCATCGCCCATTTGGAATATCTGCGTAACCAGTTTAGTGTAGTTAAGTTGGAAGCAAGATTAGCATAGCTTGCTGCCGTAGGCATCGCTCAACAACTCTCTGATTTTGAATCTCGTGAATTAGTTGGTTTGTAATTATACCCAAAAACCCCAGACATGAATCTGGGGTTATCCAAACAAAATCGGTGATTGTAGATTAGGCAAATAATTATAATCTGTGGGAAAGCAGTTGAGAAATTTGCTGATTAATAGTTGCAACATCAAAACGCTGACTAGCAATAGTCCTGGCATTATTGGCTATAGTTGCAGTTATTTCCGTCTCCTGTAAACAAGTGATAATTACTTCTGCAAGTTCCTGGGGTTCTCCTGGTGTCACTAGAAAACCATTAAGTCCATGTTCTACTAATTCCATTACCCCCCCAGCTTTGGCTGCAACTACAGGTTTTCCACATAGCATCGCCTCTACAATCACTCTACCAAAGGGTTCTGGCGAAGTAGAGGTATGTGCTACCAAGTCACAAGCTGCCATTAACTGGGGAATATCAGAACGAAATCCTAAAAATTTGATCCGGTTTTCTAATCCCAGTTCAGCAACTTGTTGGTGTAACTTTTGGACGTAATCTTGTTCGCCAAACAGTGCATCACCGACTAAAATTGCTGTCACTTCTGGCGGGCATTTGGCAAGGGCATCAATTAAAATATGCTGCCCTTTCCAAGGTGCAAGACGGCTAAAGTGTCCGACAACAAATTTTCCTTCTAATCCTAACTGTTGCTGTAATTGTTCAAAGTCAAACTCATCCGTTTGATAAATTTTTGGATTAAAGCCATTATAGACAACCTCAATGATGTCTGGGCGTCCTCCTGCTTGCACAAAGGCTGTTTGACTAGCTTGAGAATTAGCAATTACTAATGATGCAAAACGATTAGCTAAGTTAATAGCGATGCGAAGATTAGTTTGGCTAAAATGTTCTTTGGAAAGAATATCATGTAAATGATAAACTAAAGGACGACGACTAAAAAAACTTGCTAATGCTCCGACAACTAATGCTTTTTGGGTGTTGGCATAGATTAAATCGTATTCACGCGCTTTTTTGACTACCTTAGTAATCAAAGGTGCAAGTTGTCCAAAACTCTTTAATCCTTGTACCAAACTGCTTTCTTTGCGAACTTGGATTGCTTGAGTTGCGAGAACTTCTACTGGGATATGATTTTGCTGTAGTAAATCTTTAAATGAACCATCTGCAAATAAACCTACCAAAGCGCGATCGCCATACGGTTTAGCAATATCTATTAAACATAATTCGGCACCACCTGGTTTACCGCTTTGGTCTAAAAAAAGAATTTTCATTAAATCTCCTTATAATAAAATACAGTTAAGTAGAGAGGTAAAATGTTGCCTTTCTATTTCTCTAAGTTAATAAAATATTGCGTACTTGTTGGGCAATCTGATTCCAGTCGTAGTGTGTAGTAGCATACTGCCGACAGGCAGATCGTGAAGGTATGGGGATGTTTCCTAATAGTGCTTGTTCTAATTTTTTAGCAATAGCAGAGACTTCAGTTGAAGTAGTAATTAAATCAGGTGAAAATTCTGATAAAATTTCTGGCATTCCCCCGATTGGGGTACATAAAACAGGAGTGCCACAGGCTAGAGACTCAACTATTACTAATCCAAATCCTTCAAAAGATTGACTAGGCATAATAGTCAATTCAGCAGCTTGGTAAGCTATAGGTAATTGCTCATCAGGGAGAAAACCTAAAAATTTAACGTTGTCGTCTAGTCCTAATTCTGTAGCCTGTTGTTGTAGTGCAGCTTGGATGTGACCACGACCTGCGATCGCTAGCCAAACATCTGGTATTCTGGGCTTAATTATCGCTAGTGCTTGCAATAATTTGTCAACTCCCGTTCGATGTACTAAACGGCGTGATGTAAATATAATCCGGCGATTATTAGGCCAGCCTAGCTTTGCACAAGCCTCTTGGGGTGATAAATTTGGTTGAAACCAATTAATATCAACTCCACCAGGGATAACATTAATCTTACCCCACGGTATTTGATATTTTTCATGTAAAATTTTACCAAATGCTTTGCTCAAAACAATGAAGCGATCGCAGCGATTATAAGTGTTTTGTTCGATTAGCCAGTGCTTGATCAAAAGACTGAGATTTTTATTAACTACCTCTTGCTGACTCTCAGAAGCCCAAGGGCCATGAAAGTTAAAAGTAACTGGTACTCCCTTTGGTAAAATATCTAAAATAGGGAAGCTATATAATGCAAAGTGCAAATTAATAGCATCTGGTTTGCTGGTTCTTGTTTTCTGGAAATTAGTGCGAATCGACCATAATCTTTGCCAAATAGCACTGTCGGGACTCGCCAAGTTAGTCAGCTTAATGGTTGAATTTAATTCCGCCTCTGGTAGACCAACTCCACATAATTCAACTTGGTCTTGATTTGCTGCTAATTTATGAGTTAGTTCATAAATATACCTTTCTAATCCCCCAGGACTTGTGGGAAACCAGCCTAATCCAAGAGTGAGAATAGATGCGGACGCTGAATCAAAATTATCTTTTTTATTTTCCACTAATGTGTGTCCTATATTTTCTTGAGTATTTTTGAATAACAGTATAAAAATCTCATGCTTTAGATGTAGAGAGGAAGATTGATATATTTCTCTACAGCGTGTTTGATAAAAATATTAATCACGATAATTTACGAATACCCATTAGCAATCATAATTTTTTATAGAACACCAATTTATAAACGATTTATATGCGAACGTCAATAATGAATTAAAATCTGTGTTTTTCTTAACTAAAGAATACTGATTAGGACATATATTATACCTGCAAGTCAAGGAAGCTGAGAGGTAGGTAGGGACAAGAACAAAGCATACAGAATAAATTAATATCAAAGAGTTTTGTATTAATTATTACCTTTTTTACTTGTTTTCAAGTAAAAAAGAATACGAAAAATAAACATTGATGATTAATCAAAATATTTTATATACAGTGTCCCGAAACAACCTGTATCTTATCCAGCTAAAAATAGTTATATTTTTTTACGGATTTCGTAAAAAATGATTGTATGTAAATAATTAAAAGCTAAAAAATTATATGATAAATAAATTACTGACGGAGTTTTTTAAACTGCGTCATAAGCTCAATCAGTACATCAAAAAATTATCTAAAACTAGATATTTACACAGAAGTAAAACTTTCAACTTTTTACTCAGTCTGACTGTTGGAGTCCTTGTTACTAGCATTGGAATTACAACAGACTGGGCAACAACGAAAACATCTACGCTTACATACAAAACATCGTGGACAAATAATTCTATTGACAGTACAAATCTGCTGGTACAAAACAATACTGAAACATCGAAGCTTACTTACAAAACATCGTGGATAGGTAATACTATTGGCAGTGGAAATCTGCGGGTACAAAACAATATTGAGGCAATGTATGTTGCCCCTGATGGCACAATTTATACTAACAGCCATTGGGATGAGGCAGGAATGGAGGCAGGAATATATAAGGATGGTAAGGTTATTGGTGCCATTGGGGATACTCACGGCTGGAGTCGTGGCGGTGGCAAAGCTGTAACAGTAAATAGTAAATATATTTACATTGCCATGACTCAAGGTTCAAGGGGTAAAACAAATGAAGATTACCCACCTGAAGGAACAACTTGGCATTGTGTTAGACGCTATGACTTGTCGGGAAAACCTGCGCCGTTTCCGAATGGGCGTGGCTGGGATAAAAGTATGTTGATTACCAGTACTAAAAGTGAAGTTACTGGATTAGCAACTGTAGAAAGCGAGTTGTATGTGAGTGATTTTGTTGCTAACCGCATTCGGATCTATGATACTGATACGATGAAGGAAGTACGCAGCTTTACTGTTGCTCATCCGGGAGCAATAACTATTGATCCACAAAAAAATCTGTGGATTATTCAAAGTAAAAATGGTAGTAATCCTGCCAAGATTCTCCATTATTCCCAAAGTGGAAAGCAATTGTCTCAACAGATTGCAGATATCGTTGAACCAACTGCGATCGCAATTGATCATCAAGGTAAGCTGTTAGTGGCAGAAAATGGCCCGCGTCAGCAAATGTTGATTTATGACATCAAAGATCAGCCAGTGCAGGTGGGTAGTTTCGGTTCTAAGGGCGGTATCTATGCAGAAGTTCCTGGTGAAGTTAGAGACTTGAAACTTTACGGACTTACCGGAGTTGGTACAGATGCTTCAGGCAATATCTATATAAATAGTGATGGTTTCAACAAATCAGGAACAGATTTGCGGAAATTTTCGCCATCGGGAAAACTGCTGTGGCGATCGCTGGGATTGATATTCGTTGATAATGCAGATGCAGATCCTAAAACTGATGGTGTAGATTTATTCACCAAACAAGAACACTATCTGATGGACTTCAGTAAGCCTGCTGGTAAGCAATGGACTTACAAAGCCTACACTTTAAATGCTTTCAAATATTCTCAAGATCCACGTCTGCATACATCGCCAGATGGAACCTTTGTTCGCCGCATCCAAGGGAAGCCGTTTTTGTTCCTCACAGATATGTATAGCAGCTTTCTGCAAATATATCGGTTTAATCCAGCCACAGATGGTAAAGTTGCTATCCCAGCCGGAATGTTTGTCGGAACTAATAGCGCAGATAAACCATTTCTCACTGGAAATTGGCCACCGCATCAACCAGAAAAAGGGGAATGGATCTGGCGCGATCGCAACGGTAATGGCAAATTTGAAAAGAACGAATATGATACCAGCAAAGATTATCCCTATATCGGCGGCTGGTGGGTAGACAGCAAAGGAGATGTTTGGAAAGCTTTGCGAACAGAAGATGGCATTCGACACTATCCTTTACAGGGAATAGATCCTAAAGGCAACCCCATCTACAGCTATAGTTCGATGGAAAAGCAAACTACTCCCAAAATATTTAACGACTTGCGGCGGATCGAATATTTCCCCGAAACAGATAGTATGTATTTGTCAGGCTTTACGGTAGATCACCCTGCATTCGGTGACGATGCTGGTGTTGCTGGATCTGAAATTGCCCGTTTTGACAATTGGAGTAAAGGAAATCGTACACCCCGTTGGCGAATTGTGATTCCCTACGACACCACTGGCAAACGCGAAGTGTCTACAGCGGCCATAAGTGTGGCAGGAGATCGTGTATTTGCCGTGACAGTTAAAACCGCAGAGG
Organism: Nostoc sp. JL34; assembly: GCF_017114945.1. Taxonomy (GTDB): domain Bacteria; phylum Cyanobacteriota; class Cyanobacteriia; order Cyanobacteriales; family Nostocaceae; genus Nostoc. The sequence goes on along the minus strand of NZ_JABXKQ010000094.1, from coordinate 16,188 downwards.
TATATGTCTACAATGCTAAAACGGGAACACAAGTACAACAGTTAAAACCAGGCCCAGAAGTTGGCAGTGAAAGTGGCTGGATTGATATACCCTATGGTGTCCGCGCTTTTCGGCGTTCCAATGGTGAGTATCTGGTATTTGTAGAAGAAAATTGGAAAGGAAAAGTGATTATGTATCGGCTGGCGGGGTGAGTATTTACAATTACGACATAATATCGTGTCTGGTTCAAGACTTATCATTAAGACGGCAGGGGAGCAGGGGGCAGGGGGAAAGAGGGTTTCCTGGTTTTTGCACAGATGCGGAAATTATAACTAATTAGGCGGACATGATATAACACAGCTTTGACTCTAAGCTTAACCAAGCCGCAGATCCCCGACTTTGTAAAAGTTGTCGGGGATCTTGTTTTTCACAAAAAATATCATGTCCGGTTAAATACTTGTCATTGCGTTCGCCCCTGGCGTTCCCGAAGGGTACGAAGCGTTAGCGTCGTGAAGCAATCCCAAAACCTTTGTGATTGCTTCGCTTCACTTCGTTGCGATCGCAATGACATATCGTAAGTGATTTAGCGGACATAATATGATTCAGGATTGCTATATGTATTTGAACAATTGAGCCAAGCGGAGGTAGAGTCTATGCTAGGAATAACACTACAGCAAACGAGAGTTTATCGAGAAATCAAGGAAGAAGGACGAGAAGCGATGGCTAATGCTATTTCTCGACAATTAACTAAGCGGCTTGGAAAACTGTCTGAGGAAATGCGATCCTCCTTTTCTGGTTTATCTTTGCCTGTTCTCGCAGATTTGAGTGAAGCACTGTTAGATTTCACCAGTTTGACTGATTTATATCAAGTCCGGTTAATTACTTTTATGATTACCGCATCCGTGCAAAAGTCAGGAAAACCTCTTTCTCCCTGCTCCCTGCCCCCTGCACCCCTGCGGTCTAAATGATAAGTCTTTACCCGAACATGATATTACAAGCTTGGTTAGAAGGACGAATAAATTAAACTACCTCTTGGTATTTTTGACTTAGATACATCGCAATTCCTTTCTCGTAGTAAGCTGCTTCATTAATAAAAATAGGATAAACAGTAGACTCTCCCTCATAGAAAATATCTTTTCCTTCAAAAGTCAGAAACATTGGATCGCCGGGATGCAAAGGTTCATAATCTCTAAACTGAAGCTGAGGGTGAATCATGGCTTGAATTTCCCCGCGTAGGCGCAGCTCACCGTAGGCATCGCTTCTAGGATAGTCGACAGTTCCAATGTATTTATAAAGTGTAAGCTGGCTGCTTGTCTGCGGAATATTCCCCTGGTTGCACCCTTCAAAATAATCTAAAACTGCATAAAGAAGCTGTTCTGTTTCCTGAAATAATTCGGCGTTTAAAACATTCTGAGCCACAGCCCCAACTTCTATAACAAAACCCAATTCAGACAAAGAACGGAGAAAACCATTTTCTTTGGATTCCTGATTAATACAGACTTTCACTAAAGGATTAATAGAACTTAAATAAGCGCCTAAGCGAAGTAATAAAGGATGCATATCACAAAAAATCAGAGTTAACCCCATATTGGCAGTTGTGCTGTGCAAATCAATAATTACATCTACAAAGGGCTGATTTTGCGGTTGCAATATCTGTTGAATTGCTTTTGCCCGCGTATCTTCATAACTTGAAAGTTGGGGATTTTGTAAGCCTTGATTAGTGAAACAACGATTTAAATCTTTTTCAATGTATCTTTTGCCTTCTTCAATAGCTTTGAGATTACCAAGCAATGCCAGAGTTTCAAAACTTGCCCTGTTAATTAAATTAGGATATTGCTGAAACTTTTTGACTAAATGTACTCCTGTTAACTCATTACCGTGGTTTCCTCCAACGATCGCAACTCGTTCAATCTGACTCATAACAACCTCATATCTAAAAAACTAACCTACAGTTATTGAGAATGGTGCAAGATACAAGATAGAAGTATACCTGCTGCTGACTAAATCTTGTAAAAGACAGACGCGATGTCTACGACGGGCTACGCCTAGGCTCCATGTTCGAGTCAAAATATGATAACTGTTAAACTGTTGGTTTTGGTATAAAAGGGGAGCAAATTTATGGAGAAGGACTTTCAAGCGATGCCTCCGGCGGGCTACGCCTACGCTGAACTTTACAAAAACGCCCTCCTCAACGACGTACTCCCCTTTTGGGAAAAATATTCTCTTGATTGGCAGCAAGGCGGCTATTTCACCTGCCTCGATCGCGAAGGCAAAATTTATGATACAGACAAATTCATCTGGCTGCAAAACCGCCAGGTGTGGACTTTTTCGATGCTTTACAACCAGCTAGAAAAACGCGAAAATTGGCTGAAAATTGCCAGCAACGGCGCTAATTTTCTCGCCCAACATGGTAGAGATAGCGATGGTAACTGGTACTTTGCCCTCACCCGTGAAGGGAAACCATTGGTTCACCCTTACAATATCTTTTCTGATTGCTTTGCGGCAATGGCATTTAGTCAATATGCACTCGCTGGTGGTGAAGAATGGGCAAAGGATGTAGCAATGCAGGCTTACAACAACGTATTACGCCGCCAAGATAACCCCAAGGGCAAATATAATAAAACCTATCCCGGCACACGCCCGATGAAATCATTGGCTGTACCAATGATTTTAGCCAACCTGACTCTAGAAATGGAATGGTTGCTACCAAAGGAAACACTAGAGAATGTCCTAGCTGAGACAGTCCGCGAAGTGATGACCGATTTTCTCGACCAAGAACAGGGACTAATGTACGAAAACGTTGCGCCTGACGGTTCCCACATCGATTGTTTTGAGGGACGGCTAATTAATCCAGGTCACGGTATCGAAGCTATGTGGTTCATCATGGACATCGCCCGTCGCCAAAACGATACCAAAACTATTAACCAAGCCGTTGATGTGGTGCTAAATATTCTGAATTTTGCTTGGGATAACGAGTCCGGCGGCTTGTATTATTTTATGGATGCAGCCGGTCATCCCCCACAACAATTGGAATGGGATCAAAAGCTGTGGTGGGTTCATCTAGAATCATTGGTTGCATTAGCGATGGGCTATCGCCTGACAGGGCGCGAGGTGTGTTGGGAATGGTATCAAAAGATGCACGATTACGCTTGGTCACACTTTGCTGATTCCGAGTATGGTGAATGGTTTGGCTATCTGAATCGGCGTGGAGAAGTATTGTTGAACCTCAAAGGTGGCAAATGGAAAGGATGTTTTCACGTACCGCGTGCATTGTACCTTTGTTGGCAGCAATTTGAGTCATTGCAACGCCTGCGGCAGTAAACAACGCAGTCAGTTTAATCTTCAGGGAAAACGCATTTTATTTTTTATGCCCAAACAAAAAACTTTTAATATGAGAAAACTGTCTCTGATTCTCCCTTTAGCTATCCTAGCTTTTGGCAGTGTAGTTGTTAAAAGCCAAGAAATCTCCTCACCCAATACTTACACTCAATCTGTTACCCGTGAAGTTCTAGCGAGTGGTTATCCTACTCAAGATAAAAAGCAGATTCTTGAGCTTGTACGCTATACCATCGCACCAAGAGCAAAACTCCCTACTCATACTCATCCGGGAATGCAGATTGAACGAGTAGAGGCGGGAAGTTTAACTTACACTGTTGTGGAAGGAGAAGCTAAAGTAACGAAAGCTAACGGCACAGAATTGATTCTTCAAAAAGGAAAAACTATACAGCTTACAGTTGGAGATTCTTTAGTTGAATCTGCCGGAATGGTTCATTATGGAGAAAACAAAACAAACAAGCCGATTATTCTGTTGTCTGCTTCTCTATTTAATGCTAATCAACCAAAAGCTATTTTAACCAATCCTAAAAACAGATGAATTTAATGAGAGATTTCGACTTTTGTCAGAGGTTTATTCATTCGTATTTTAAATGGCATCACACAGATGATGATATGATATCGTGTCCGGTTCAAGACTTATCATTAACACGGCAGGGGAGCAGGGGGCAGGGGGAAAGAGGGTTTCCTGGTTTTTGCACAGATGCGGGAATTATAACTAATTAGGCGGACATGATATGAGTCAACAGAGTTATCAGCAAAGTATCATCGAGTTGCTAAAGTTTAATCATGTTAACCCTCTCAATTTAAATGTGGAAGAACTTACCAACTTTGCAAAGTGTCACATAAAACTGAAGATTTAAATAATATTCTAAAGAAGGTTTTTCAATCTGCTTATTCTTCTAGTTCAGTGTCTTCATTATTAATTACAAACTAAATTCGGCTGCGCCATCCTCATCCACATCTGCATCCTTACCCATAGCAGTAGGTTTAAATTTGGAGCCATGAATTAATTCAGCAAACGCAATTCCTGGATTTTGGTGAAGAATATTCAGCACACTCATAAAATCTCGCACAATTTCCCCTGGTGTCAGTAATGCTTCTGCACCCAAGCGATTAATAATTTCTCGCACAAACTCCTTCAATTCACGATTTGTCAAAGTCTGTTCATACCCAAAATTGAGTGCATGAATCTCAGCTAAACGTTGCAAAAGCGTCAAAATTTCTGCTTCACTCAACGGGTTCAACCGAATCACTGGCCCTATATATTCCTGAACATTAGCTTGGGCAACAAAACGGCTTTCTTTTGTGCGTCTTTGCCAAGCTTGGTCTGCAAAAAGTCCCCGTTTGGGGTCTTCTAAAAATTTAGTTGTTCCACCAACGATAATGCCAAGATGTTCAGCTTTGCATTGCATGGTGTCGTTAAACATTGCCAGAAGTCGATTATAATTCTTTTCTCGTGTGACTGTAGTAGATATTTGATATAAATGTACCGCTTCATCAACTAAAATTAACAGTCCTTTATAGCCAATTTCAGCTACAAACTTCGCAAACAGTTTTATATAGTCATACCAACTATCATCATCAATAATTACCCGTACCCCTAAAGCTGCTTTCGCCTCAAGTTTAGTAGTAAATTCTCCCCGCAACCAGCGCATTGCCGCATTTTTTAAATCATCATCATCCATTCGGTAGCCGCGCCAATAAGCGATAATCACGCTACCAAAATCAAAACCGTGAACTAAATCTTCAATATACTGAACTACTTCTCTAATTTTTGATTCAACTTGGTCATCAAAACCATCGTCATTCGGACGCATTTCAGTTTCTTTAACCACTTGTTGTTGAATTTTATTAATCCATCCTTCTAAAATAGAGACTAAAGCTCCACCATCAGGACGAGTTTTTGTAGCTAGGTGACTCATTAATTCTCGATAAGTCGCGACACCTTCATTATTGCTTCCAGCTAATCGGCGTTCTGGGGATAAATCAGCATCGGCTACTACAAAACCTTGCTCCATCGCACGGTTGCGAATTAGTTGTAATAAAAAACTTTTCCCGGAACCGTAGTTACCAATTATAAAGCGAAATGCTGCTACACCTTCTGCAATATCATCGAGATTTTGTAATAGGCTTTTTAGTTCTTTTTCTCGACCTACTGCGATATATTCAACTCCCACTCTTGGTACTACCCCCGCACCAAGGGAATTGATTAAAGCAGTGGATATTTTCTTCGAGATTTTGAGCTTTGCCATGTCTTACACTTTACTTGATTATAAACGCAGAAACACGTAGTAAATATGGTACATATTCACATTACTACTAATATGATGACGGCAATAATAATTTAATTTGAGGAAGCGTGTCTAGCCATGAGACCTTCATACATCGCAATCATTTTTTTGACATCTATTATATGCTCCTGATAAACTTTTGGGCTTTCCGAATCAGAATTAATGATTAATTCACCAATAGTATCATTTGCCCGTTCATTTATAGAATCGATTAAGAGATTCGGCATAGTGATATTTGCTTCAGCAATTTTTTTAATCGCACTATTGGGATTATCTTGTTCAACTATAGCTTTTAATACTTGTAACTCATGTCCTGGGAGATTTCCTAGAAAACTATTCCATTCTTCAGGGATATTTTCCGATGTCTCAACTTCCGAATTATCAATGACATCTGAAGATTCAATTATTTCCGAAAATGGAAATAATTCAATATCATCTTCTTGGGAATTATCCGACAAAGGCTCTGGATTGAATGTTTCTACTTGTTGGAGTAATTCCCATACTTGATTTTGCAATGAGTCTCGTTCTTCTTGTAATAACGAAACTTGCCCCTGTAACTGCTGTAATTCTGCTTTTTGTTCTGCTAGTTGGGTTTGTGAAGAATTCAAGATAGCTTGGATATTTTCTCTTTCGGTTTTTGTCGCTACAAGTAATTGATTTTTTTGGGTTGTCTCAACTTCTAGCTCTTGAATTGTAATTCGCAGTTCGTATAATTTTTCTTCTAATTGGGGTTTTAGTCTGCCTAAAAGAGTTAAGTTGCTTTCAACTTCTTGTTTTTCCTGTTGAAGTTCGGAAATTTGACTTTGCAATTGGGTGATTTCAGCGCGAGATACATTACAGTTAGACTCCAAACGACGCTTCTCTGCTGTGAGTACAGAAAAAGCATTGTTCAATTCTATTTGATTTTTCTGCAAATTATTGATTTCAGTATGCAGGCTACTGATTTCCGTTTCTAACTGCTTTTTTTGTCCCGCAAATGTTCTTAGCTCTCGATGTAGACTATCCCTTTGGTTACGGCTTTCTGTGACTTGATTTTGCAGTTGTTGTGACTCAGCATATAATAAATTATGATGTTCTTCAATTTGATTTATTTCTCTGACAACACGAGCCTTTAATCCCTCCATATCTTTAATTCGCTTGCGGAGAGAACCTAAAACAAACATTTCATAATTTCTGCGTCGTTTATCTACGAATAATGCTGCTGCATAGATAGTAACGCCAGTAATTAAACCTGTGAGAAAGGCTTTATTAAAATCCCAGCTTGGGACAAGGCTAAGACCAAAACTCACACTAAAGGCAATTATCACTAGTATAAATCGATTGCTGATCGTTACTGATTGCATATTGCTGGTTTTTAGCGGATTTAAATTATCAGAATAAGTAGCTCTCATAATAATTTTTAATTCGTAATTCGTAATTCGACATGTTTAGTTAGAACACACAGATAATAATACTTCCTATAAAAGGGTTCCAATCTGTTATAGTCTTTGGCAAAATAAGATATTCTTCTCAAGCTTGGTATCATAGTCACTCTCCAATATCCAGTTATAGTTACTGGTGCATAACATTGTTGTGTAAATAGCAAAAAAGCGCAATCATCAATGAATTAATTTTAATGCTAGGTGTTGGAGGTATTGTTATTTGCATGAAGAAGTGTTAAGTCTGCTTTTAAAAAATCAATAAACTGCCGTGCTGTGCGTCCAGAACGACCATTATGGCGAGTTGCCCATTGTAATGCTTGAAATTCCAAATCTTCTTGGGTAATATTAATTTCAGCTTGTGCGGCTAGATGTTGTACAATTTTTAAATAAGTTTTCTGATTGGCTGGTTCAAAGGTCAAGGTTAAACCAAAGCGATCGCTAAACGAAAGCTTCTCCTGCATCGTATCCCAAGCATGGATTTCCTCGTTATCCTTAGGGGTAGGTCTATCCACAAAAAACTCCCGAATCAAGTGGCGGCGATTGGAAGTAGCGTACACAACTACATTTTGAGGCCGCGCGGTTAAATTACCTTCTAAAACTACCTTGAGGGATTTAAAGGCATCATCATCTTCTTCAAATGAAAGGTCATCGACAAAGATGATAAATTTTTGTGACACATTCCGTAAATGTTCCACAATTTCTGGTAAGTCTTTTAAATCAAATTTTGCTACTTCCAACAAGCGGAGGCTGCGATTGCTATATTCATTCAACAAAGATTTCACCAAAGAAGATTTGCCAGAACCGCGACTACCGTAAAGTAATACATGCAGCGCCCTCTCTCCTGATAATAAAAACTCTGTATTTTTTAGCAAAGCATCTTTTTGAGACTCGTAACCGACAAGCGCACTCAGCTTAATTGGGTCAGAATACCGGATACCGATAAACTGGCCAGATTGCCAGCGTAAAGCGCGATATTCTGCAAATAAACCAGAGCCACATTGCCGATAATAAGCTGCTAACTCTTCTACAGCATCACCCCAATTATCTAACTCTTGTAGATATGTAGCGAACTTTGTCTGTACTCCTACCAATTCTTGCTCTTTATACCACACTACTGGTGAAATGGGCATGTGAGCAACGCCTTGTATCCACTCACTCAAAGAAGCACTACTACATTCATAGAGACTTTGCAATAGTTGTAAATCATGCCGAACTGCTGCTATTAAAGCTGGGGGTAAATCTTCAAATTCTCGCACTTCAGCCAGCCTTGTAAAAGGATTCTTTGAGAAGAGAAGTTGAGTAATTAAATAGTCTTCCCAGTTTTCATTTCTAGCAGCCAAAGCGTGGAAGTAACTGCCGTAGGCTTGGAGACAACCGCGGGCATCGGCATCAGTGTAACGTATAGCTTGCAACAGTTCCAGAAATGCCATCCCCACTTCACCTTGGAGAACAGATTGGTACAGTAAAAGTGAGGCTGCTTGGCGCTGGAGATATTGAACTTTTGTATATGAGGAAGTACTTGCCATTGGCATCGCTTGATTATCCATCAATCAACTGTGTGGTATAGCTAAATAGCTATGGTAAATTGTCTGCTGACCCTGGCAATAAAGTCAAAGTCTACATAGGTTTTAACAATGAATTTAAGTATAGTGGCTGCTTTTGCTTACGGCATATTAGCTATTGTTGGTGGCATTATTGGCTACATTCAGGCTAGAAGTAGGGTTTCACTCCTAAGTGGTAGCATTAGTGGTTTATTACTAATACTTGCCGCTTACTTTCAACTCCAAGGGCAAACCTGGGGTTCGATTTTAGCAGTGTTAGTTACTGTCATTTTAGTAGTCTTCTTTGCATTTCGACTGGCGAAAACACGCAAGTTTATGCCTGCGGGATTAATGACGATTTTAGGTATGCTGGCATTGGCGGTGATGGTGAATCAAATTGTGGCTTTAAGGTAGCATCAGTCTCTAAGCAATAACCACCCTCCTGTTTTTTTGGTATGGCATAACTTTCCCTGCTCTGAATTATATTAGTACATTTATATTACTGTGAGTTGTTACCTTTGCCTTTGAAAAATACCCTGTTTCAAGCTTGACAAAAGTACACTTACATAAGATGCGCTCATGTAGGCTTTGTTTGCGATCGCCTATAGTCATCTACAATTTATAGGTGACGAAAATAACGCAATAACAATATTTCCAGCCATCAATTATGAAAATTAAACAAAAAAATAATTACTAATTGCCTAAAAAGTCCGGTTTTTTTGGCTTTGTGATGATAAATAAAAGTAATAGCGTTGAATGTCATGCTTCGTCCTGCGAAGGATTACTGAAATTCTTCGCTGCTTTCAGGATGATTACTGAACATCAAACAACATCTGCCGCTAATCAGTTTTTTGCTGGGGATGCTTCTTTGCCACATCAAAAGGCTCTACCACAAAACTTACTTGAGATGTATCTAAGTAACTATGCTGATAAAGTGTAAAGATGTGATGGTATCTGGGAGCAAATTTTAAAGGAATTGCAAAGAACTTGGTGCCATCTTGGCAGGTTTTTATCCTAGATATGGGATATTAGTAGATTGTACAAATCTTTATTGTTATTCACATCTGCCTTCTTGCACTAGTTACTATCTACTGAAAAACTGTTAAGGCCAAGCAAATTTGACACAGATAAGTTTAAGTAATTTAATGAAGTAGGAAATAATACATGGTATTATCACTGTCTTCTCATAACGTTATCCAGTATCTGCAAGACGCGGGTCTGTGTAGCTCAGAAGATGGCCCATCAGACAAATCTGAGTTGCCAGGAAGTAGTCAGAACAATTTCAAGTTACTAGTGACTTTAGCAGATAATCGGAAACTGCTCCTTAAACAAGAACGTAACGTTAACAACAATGACGCCGCGCCTCATGAATTGTTTCAGGAGTGGCTGTTTCACCAGTTGCTCCAACAGTTTCCAGTTCTAGGTAATACTTCAGCGATCGCACCATTGGTGGTGCATTTTGACGAACAAAATTCTATTCTCGTTCGCAACTACCTGAGTGAATATCTGGAACTTGCGACATTGTACCACAACAATGAGATTTTTCCACAAGAAATTGCCTCTGCCATCGGCACTACTTTGGCGGGACTACATCGCGCCACTTACAATCGCCGAGAATATCGGGATTTTATGGCAACTGCTCCCCAAGGAGAGTTTCGCTATGGCTTTTACAATCCAGCGCAAGGGGTAGGGTCAATTGGGCCGGAGATTTTTGGGACTGTTCCCACGGATGCACTGAAATTCTATCTTCTCTATCAACAGTACGAGAGTTTGTCATCTGCGATCGCAGATTTGGCCTATAGCTGGAATCCTTGCTGTTTGACTCATAACGACCTGAAATTGAACAACATTTTGGTTCATTCCAGGTGGGAGCAACTAGACAATTGCCTAGTCCGACTAATTGACTGGGAAGCTTGTTCTTGGGGAGACCCAGCCTTTGATTTAGGAACTTTACTGGCAAGCTACTTAGGAATTTGGCTCAAAAGCCTCGTAGTAGACCCCACCATTGAGTTAGAAGAATCTCTACATTTGGCATTGACACCGTTAGAGATTTTACAACCTTCAATTATTGCCCTAATTAGAGCTTATGTGAATGCTTTCCCCATGATTTTAGAATACCGCAGTGATTTTATTTTGCGCGTTATCCAGTTTGCGGGGCTGGCACTGATTCATCAAATTCAGGATATGATTACGTGCCGAAAATACTTTAATAATACTGAAATTTGTATCCTCCAAGTAGCTAAAAGTCTCCTGACGATGCCGGAGCCAGCTGTAATGACCATTTTCGGGATATCAGAGTCAGAAATCCTGAATCCTGTCGCAAAAATCCATAAATTTCCTCAGCCTGTAAAAGAGCAGCAGTTACTTCGCATTTATTACGAAAAAACTCGGCTGCGTGGTTGTTAATAGTAGGGAGCAGAACAATTTAAAAACCAAATTAAAAATTTAATTAGACACTTTGAATTGTTCTGCTTATTCTCTTATTATACATATCCGAGTCTTTATGCCCAGAGTAGCTTGATAATTTTTGATTTTAAAGTTTAAGTTCTGAATGGATTAATGCTAAATTACTCTATCAATCAACCGCTAAATTCTCTATTTGACATTGCTAAGAATATCCAGATTGAGTCAAATTTTTGTATTTATCATCCCAACTATCAACCCTTTGCTCTGCCGACTAAAATAGCCGACAGATTTCAGCAAAATTCCGTAGATTTACAACAGAAGTATCTTACTCTCCTGCTGCGAAATTTTCTCTATGGAATCTATTACAATGGCTCCCTGCAAAGTACTTTGGCAGTCAATATTGATAGTACTAATCACCCGCCAAAACGTAATTTAACAGAAAATTCCATTTTAGAGATTGATTGGGAATTTTACGAGCAACTGCACACCAGTAATCATGGCACAGGTTACTTTGACCCGCGATGGCAGGTGTTGCGGAAAGAACCTGATGGGACTATGGCGGTGACTAAAGGCGGCTTGACACTTTATGTTGAGCCAGATTGCCATTTAAAATCCAGTAAGAAATCTACCAAAGTGGGTGATATGGTAGCAATCTGGATGCCTAAAAATCGACTGCAAAACGGCTGTTACTTGGCAGTTAGCAATGTCGGACAGGAACAGCAGAGCAACCCCGATGCCGATTTAGGGGCAGGGCGAATCTACTTTAACTTTACGGCATCAGGTGCGATCGCTCTGATGAAAAGCTTGACACTGCAATTGAACGCAGCCTTGATACCCTTTAGCTTTCAGGTTCTCCACAACCCTTCTGCATACAGACGCTATGATTCGGGGCTACTCTACTTTGAACTCCCCGACTATCCAGCAATCCGCACAATTCTTCAGGCTGTTTATATAGAAAATCAATCGCATTTCCAGCCTGAAATTCCCTTGTTTACAAAATTTTTAGCCCCAGGGTTAGGTTTAGCCGAAGAACCAACTCAAAAATTTGCCGCACAAGAAAGTTTTGGGATGAACCGTTGCCAAATTGTTGCTAATGCTTTATTGGAAGCTTGGCAAAAAGGTAAGAATGCAATGGAAGAACGAATGAGAACAATTGACCAACATTTTGCGCGACACTTAATAGATTTGCAGCGTCCTTATCTCAATCCCAGTTCTGAGGATATATACAAGCCTTTAAATTGATTGATGGGGCATGGGGCATTTGTACTGAGCAAACGCAAGTGCGTCTCCAAGAGTTGCCGTTGGCGCACCCTCTCGTGCAGAAGTATTGAGCATGGGCATAAGGGAGTAGAGGAGGATAGGAAAAGTTGCAGCAAGTTTTTATTTACACTCTACCTCTTCCCTAATGCCCAATGCCCCAATTCAAAATTCCACAATTACCGGCGTATGGTCGCTGGGTTGGGTTAATTTTCTGGGTGCGACATCGATAATGCAACTTTTAGCACGCTCATACAGAATAGGCGTGAGATAGTGATGGTCAATCCGCCAACCTAAGTTCCGACGAAAGGCAGCGGAGCGATAATCCCACCAGCTATAATTTCCACCTTCTGTGGTGAATTTGCGAAAAGCATCGGCAAATCCCAGTTCCAGAATATCCCGTAAGGCTTGGCGCTCTGCTTCTGTTGCCATAATGTGATTTTCTGTACTCACTTGCTCGTGAATATCCTTATCTTCCAGAGCGATGTTGAAGTCGCCGCACACACAAATTGCAGATTCTGACAACACCAGCAATCGCAAATACTCGTGTAGCGCTGTCAACCAGCGCATTTTGTATTCGTATTTCTCTGTTCCTACTGCTGCACCATTGGGAACATATAAATTCACAATCCGAATACCATCAATTACACCTGTAATCAGGCGCTTTTGCTCGTCCCATTCGTGGTGTAAATCTGGCAAAATCGCCCTAAATCCGCTACTGACATCTAAAAGTGGCTGGCGGCTAATCAGGGCTACGCCGTTATACGATTTTTGTCCTGATATATAAATGTTATAGCCTAACTCCTCAAAAGGCGATCGCGGAAATTCGGCATCCATAACTTTGGTTTCTTGCAAGCAGAGAACATCAACAGGATTCAGGGTTAACCAATCGATAACCTGTTCAAGGCGAGTGCGAATTGAGTTGACGTTCCAAGTAGCGATTTTCATTAGTTAATTATCAGGGTTTTTGTAAATTACTAATTACAAATTATGTAATTATTGTACAATTACTTAATATTTATAATTTATGTTCCATTTTCTAATTACGTTTAAACGAAGCTTTAATGACTTGATCCCATTGAGTTTTTTAGTATTCTCAGCTACAAAATATTCAATTTTGTAAGTTATGCTACAAAATATTCTACCTCATTATGATCCCCAGGACAGATGCAACAAGTAATAGATTAGCTATAGGTTAGAAGTGTAGCTTAGGGTTGACTTTTCCTGATAGTCGGTTAGATTTGTCGGTAGAAAATTTGCGGTAGGGTTAAACGTTATTGCACTTTTGGTAGTCTATTAGGTTAATTTAAATATCAAAAGAGTAAGTAGAAATGCTCTTTCCTCATAAAATAATGGTGTAGCTCATTATTGAGGACAGTTTCATCGACTGAACCAAAAAAACTTATGAAAATCGCTCAAGTTGCCCCCTTATGGGAAAGGGTTCCACCTCCTAATTATGGAGGAATAGAACTGGTAGTGAGTCGCTTAACTGATGAACTTGTTCGTCGCGGTCATGAGGTAACTTTATTTGCCTCTGGCGATTCTCAAACTTTGGCTCATTTAGAAGCAGTTTATCCGCGGGCATTGCGCTCAGACCCAAATGTTAAAGAGTATGCAGTGTATGAAATGCTAGAACTGAGCCAAGTTTACCAAGATGCTGCCCAATTCGATATTATCCATTCTCATGTAGGGATTTCGGCACTACCTTTAGCGAGTTTGATAACAGCAACTTCTACAGTGCATACCCTGCACAATAATTTTACAACAGACAACCGTCACGCATTTAGCTACCACCAAAAGCAACCATACGTCAGCATTAGTAACTCACAGCGTCAAATCGATCTCAATTATATTGGCACGGTTTATAACGGAATTGAGTTAGCAGATTACCCATTTGTAGCCCGACCGTCAGAACCTGCATATTTGGCATTTTTAGGTCGTTTTTCACCAGATAAAGGCCCGCAACACGCGATCGCCATTGCTAAACAGAGTGGTTGGCGCTTGAAGATGGCAGGAAAGGTTGATGCAGTAAACTCTGAGTTTTTTGAACAAGAGATTGCCCCCCACATAGATGGTCAGCAAATCGAATATCTTGGCGAAATTAACCACGCCGAAAAAGCTGAACTTCTGGGCAATGCTGCGATAACTCTTTTCCCCATTAACTGGCAAGAACCTTTTGGCTTAGTAATGATTGAATCAATGGCAACTGGTACACCAGTGATTGCCATGAATTTAGGTTCTGTACCTGAAGTGATTGCCCACGGTCAAACAGGTTTTATCTGCAAAAGCTATGCAGAAATGGCGGCAATGATTCCACCAGCTTTGGAACTCAATCGTCAAACCTGTCGAAAACATGTAAAAAATAACTTTAGTGTTAGCCAAATGGTTAACGGATATGAAGCTATTTACAGACAAATTATTAAAGACCGCATAGAATCGAATGGCCGCATTCATGCAGCTAACATTCAGTTTTAATCAACTGCTTTTTTTACTGAGCTTAAAACAACAATTTTTTTTAAGGAGGACATTGGTATGAGTACGAGAGCCAACAATTGCCCATGCTGCGGTGGTTCCCTCCTGCGTCATGCCCGTCATGGTGAACTATATTGGTTTTGCCTGTCGTGTCGACAAGAAGTACCGCTATTAACTGCTACTCGCCTGCCTAATGTGGAAACCCGGAACACCGGAGTGGTTCCCCAGCCAGCGGTGAATACCTAGTTTTTCAATCAATAATAAAACCTACTAAAAATCAATCCTGATTTAGTTTAGACCTATCAACTAACTTCAACTGGTAAAATCGGATGGAGCTAATTGATAGGTTTAAAGTTTTGTTAGCAGCGTTACTTCATGGTCAAGAAGATTTACGCCTAGAGCAAGTTCCTGACCCCACTCCGGCGGCTGGCGAAGTTGTGATCCAGGTGGGGGTAGCAACAACTTGTGGTACAGATTTGAAAGTCTGGCGGCGTGGTGGTCATGCCAAAATGCTGATACCGCCAACGCTGTTTGGTCATGAAGGTGCTGGGCAAATTGTTGCTTTAGGTGCAGGGGTGACAAATTGGCAAGTAGGCGATCGTATCGTCGCTAATAATTCTGCACCATGCATGGAATGCTTTTTTTGTCAACGTCAAGAATATTCCTTATGTGCAAATTTGACCTGGAATAATGGGACTTTTGCCGAATACCTGAAAATTCCTGCACCGATAGTAGAGCATAATTTGTTGCAGATTCCCGATGAGTTGCCGTGGGAATTGGCAGCTATGACGGAACCCTTATCTTGTGTGCTACATGGTGTAGCGCGTTCTCATATTAAGTCTAAAGATCAAGTAGTCGTCTTGGGAGATGGGGCGATCGGGTTGATGTTTGTGGCGGCGTTGAGTGGGAAAGCTGAAGTTTTGTTGTGGGGAGGTAATAACCACAGACTAGAAATTGGTCAGAAATTGGGTGCAGCCCAAACCTTTAATTATCATCAAATCCCAGATATTCCCAGTGTGGTGAAAGAACTTACCCAAGGATGGGGTGCAGATGTAGTAATTGAAGCCACTGGTGTACCAAGTGTTTGGGAAACTGCGATCGCCTGTGCCCGTCCTGGTGCAACAGTCAACTTATTCGGTGGATGTCCACGGGATACTAGCATTACCGTCAATACAGAACAGCTACACTATAGCGAACTTACCCTCAAAGGCGTGTTTCATAATACACCAGAGTATGTGCGATCGGCGCTTGCACTCATAGCTAGTCGCAAAATACCCTTTGAGTTACTTATTAGTGAACAGCGCCCATTAAAAGATTTAGAACAGGTGTTTTGTGAAATGAAAGCGCGTCAGGTAATTAAGGTGGCGATGATTCCTTAGTATTTTGGCAACTATAGAACCCATTTGATATCTTTTAGACGAGCAAGTAGAATCAACAGAAATTAGGTGCATTGAAACAGTTTAGGGTTGAAAATGGGGTATTCAA
>NZ_JABXKQ010000155.1 GCF_017114945.1 Nostoc sp. JL34 | reverse complement strand
CGTACACCACTCTTAATACCTTTTTGGATTTCTTCTACAGGTACACCGTAGGTTTCAGGAATTGCACCACCATACTGGTTAATCAGTGCAAGCAAATCTTCAGGTACAGAAGAAGAACCGTGCATTACCAAGTGGGTATTGGGCAAACGGCGGTGAATTTCTTCAATGCGGCTGATTGCCAAAATTTCCCCAGTAGGCTTGCGAGTAAACTTATAAGCACCGTGGCTTGTGCCGATGGCAACAGCCAAAGCATCTACTTGGGTTGCTTCTACGAAGTCAACAGCTTCATCAGGGTCAGTTAACAGTTGAGAGTGGTCGAGTGTACCTTCAAACCCGTGACCATCTTCAGCTTCACCAGCACCAGTTTCTAGAGAACCCAAGCAACCGAGTTCACCTTCAACGCTGACACCCAAAGCATGAGCTACATTTACAACTTCGCGGGTAACATTAACGTTGTACTCGAAGCTAGCAGGGGTCTTAGCATCAGCTTCTAAAGAACCATCCATCATCACGCTGGTGAAGTTGTTCTTAATTGCTGAGTAACAGGTAGCAGGGGCATTACCATGATCTTGGTGCATGACAATGGGAATGTGAGGATAGGTTTCTACCGCTGCCAAAATCAGGTGGCGGAGAAAGTTTTCTCCTGCATAATTACGAGCGCCGCGTGAAGCTTGTAAAATTACGGGGCTATCTGTCTCCACAGCAGCCTTCAGGATCGCCTGAATCTGCTCCAAATTGTTAACGTTGAAAGCTGGGATGCCGTAACCGTTTTCAGCTGCGTGATCCAACAGCAGCCGCAGTGGTACAAGCGCCATAGATAATCCTCCTAATGTGGTTGTCAGCTAGTCTGTGTGAGAGAAGCGTAATTATTACGCTAAATCTTAAGAGTTTTTTCAACTTATAGGAAATTATAACTAGTGTCGTGTGTCTATGTTGAAAAAGTTTACGCCATAGTTACTATAAATATGTTCTATACTTGCTCTCTACTGCTGTACTATGCCCCATACTTGCTCTGTATTGCTGTACATTTAGCTACCCTACAATTAGTAGCTCTGGTATCCCAGTATCCAAAATGATCCTTCCTGCAATTAATCAAAAGGAGCGATCGCTCTTTCATGCCATCTAATAAACTTCTATATGGGTCGCCCGGGATTCGAACCCGGAACTAATCGGTTAAAAGCCGAGTACTCTACCGTTGAGTTAGCGACCCTTTCGCTGCATTTCGCAACTTTGCCATCATAGCATATGTATCTGTAGATTTGTAAAGGGGTTTAGAAAAAATCTGCCGTTAACCGTACAGATGTGGTGTAGCTGGCTCCTGGTTCTAACACAGTCAAGTTTTCACCAGTGTTCAGGGAGTTACGGGGAGCGCTCCACGGTTCAAGACAGTAGAATTCTTTGCCTTTGAGCGTCCAAAATACCAAAATCGGGTATTCATTGCCATAATCGAGAGTCAGTTTTAACTTGCGGCTGTTGTCTGTCACAGCGGCGGATTGTCTGGTTAACTGCTTAAAGGCAACATCAATTTCATCGAGGCTAAAGTCAAAATTACCATTGAAGGGGTGAATTTCTTTGGTTCTTTGGTCTTGATACTGTAGGGAAGGAATTTCAAACTCTAACCCAGCTTTATCATCGGTCAGAAAATAAGGATGGAAGCCCGTAGAAAAGGGCAGTGATGTCGATGAAAGATTTTTATACTGCTGCCGAATTTCTAAGGTATTACCTTGGAGTTCGTAAGTGAACAGCACTTGAAAGTCAAAAGGATAAACTGCTCGTGTTTGCTCGTTGCTATTGAGGACGAGGGTCAAGCTAGCTTGATCTTGAGTTACTTGGTCAGTTACTTCCCACGGTAGATCGCGAGCAAAACCGTGTTGTTTGAGAGTATACTGCTGCCCATTATGAGTATAAGTATTATCTGGTATATTACCGCAGATGGGAAACAAAATAGGATTCCCACCTCTGACACTCAAATCAGGATTAGCAAAGCGTTCAGTGTCCAAGTAGAAAATTTCTTGTCCCTGTATACGCCAGCGAGTGATGATACCACCACGTTCTGGGACAACTTCCAGTTGAGAACCAGCGGTTTCATCTGAAAGGATGTAGGTTTTGTATTGTTGCTGTTCAACTGCAATGGTAAACACAAGTTTAGTTCTAATTGGGGATTGGGGATTAGGGATTAGGATTAAAATAACTCTTTCCCAGTCCCCAGTCCCCAGTCCCAAAACTTATTCGTCTTCTGCAAACACGAAACGATATAACTCACTGGGGTCTGGTTCAGGGCTGCTTTCGGCGAATTTAACTGCCTCGTCGATTACATCCTGAATTTTCCGGTCAATGGCTTTGATTTCCCCCTCATCCGCTAGGTTTTGCTCCAGCAAATAAGCTGCCAACTTTTTAATTGGGTCACGGGCGAACCAAAATTCTTTCTCAGCTTTGCTTCGCATTTCATCTGGGTCAGCCAAAGAGTGACCCCGAAAGCGGTAGGTAAGCGCCTCAATTAATGTTGGCCCTTCACCTGCACGGGCACGAGCTACAGCTTCTTGGGCTACGGCTCGGACTGCTAGTACATCCATGCCATCTACTTCCACGCCCACCATGTTAAACACACTGGCTTTTTTATAAATCTCTGGCTGGGAAGTCGCTCGTTCGTGAGACATACCAATGGCCCACTTATTATTTTCGACCACAAACAGAATTGGCAGTTTCCATAGAGCTGCCATATTTAGCGTCTCGAAAAACTGACCGTTGTTAGCTGCACCGTCGCCAAAAAAGCAAGCTGTCACTTGGTCAGCATTTTGATCTCCCAGCACTTCGCGGCGGTATTTGCTTTGAAAAGCTGCTCCAGCTGCCACAGGAATTCCCTCAGCCACAAAAGCATAGCCACCCAGCAAGCGATGTTCGGCAGAAAACATGTGCATAGAACCACCTCGCCCTTTGCTGCAACCTGTGGCTTTGCCAAATAATTCTGCCATTACCTCTCTTGCTGGTACACCCGCACTCAGAGCATGAACATGGTCGCGGTAAGTACTACAAACGTAATCTTCACCCGGTCGCATTGACTGCACAACACCACTGCAAACGGCTTCTTGACCGTTGTACAAATGGACAAAACCAAACATTTTGCCTCTGTAGTACATTTCAGCGCACTTGTCCTCAAACAAGCGCCCTAACACCATGTCCTCATACAACCGTAATCCTTCTTCCTTAGTAATGTGCGTAGTAGCAGGATTAAAAGTGGGTAAAGTACGCTCTTGAACCATTATTTTTGAGTATCCCTGTTGTAGAACTTAAAGTTACGGTCTTAAATAAGTTGGTCTGATAACACCTCAGCTTTTAACAGGCTAGCGTTTGCAAGACTCAACAATCAAACTTTATTTATGCACCAAAAAAGGATCTTAGGGAATGGCTGAATTTTTAATTTTTAATTTTTAATTTTTCAGATCATGCCCCGTGAGGATTTGACTCTAACGGCAATATCTGCCGCTTTGGGTTTTTCTCTCTCACTATTCCCCTTCATAGACTAGCAATCAAGATAGACTGCTTTCTGCATATCCATTAACAATTTAAAAAAAAGGAGGCAAAAGTCTATATACCCAAATAGGTAATTGTAATTAAAGGTAAATTATGATATGCTTTTCTTCTCCTGTTATCAGGGTCAACTCCCAATAGTAGTATTTTATTAACCTACTAGTGGGAAAGTCCCGAAAAAATCAATCATCAATAGATTCTTGCAACCACAACAATTATGCCGTCATTAAAAGCGGTAGTTGTGGTTTGTGGTATCGAAGGTTGATAATAGTTGTGTTAAACAAAAATACTAAGAATTAAAACAAAAAATTGAGGCTTTCTAGGCGAAAGCAAAAAATTAGTACTAAAATGTGACTCAAAATTTCGGGAAGTTACAAAACAAGTTGTTGCAATATACACTTGTAGAGTAAATTCTAAACGGCATTTTTATGGCACGGTTTTACAGGCCTGGAACGCTCTAGGTGAATTATGTTGATCACGGTGCAGGGGAAGTAGGCTGTGCGAATTCCGCTAGATTACTACCGAATTTTAGGACTACCGTTGGCGGCAAGTGAAGAACAATTGCGTCAGGCATACAGCGATCGCATTGTACAATTGCCACGACGTGAGTATTCTCAGGCTGCAATTTCTTCTCGCAAACAACTCATAGAAGAAGCTTACGTGGTTTTATCAGATCCAAAACAACGCAGTACCTACGATCAGCTTTATCTTGCCCACGCCTATGACCCTGATAACCTTGCTGCTGCCGCAGTAGCACTGGAAAATCGTCCAGAAAGCACCAAAAGGGGTAGTGACACCCAGAGTTTGGGTATCGAAATTACCCAAGAAGAATTAGTTGGCGCTTTATTAATTTTGCAAGAGTTGGGGGAATACGAACTTGTACTGAAATTAGGTCGTCCGTACCTGGTAAATAAAAATGGTGCTACAAGTGCAAGAAAGGGCAATAATCTAGCAGACGAAGAAATACACGAAAGTGCTGAACATCCAGATGTTGTTCTCACTGTTGCCCTTGCCTGTCTAGAATTGGGTCGCGAACAGTGGCAGCAAGGTCACTATGAGAATGCCGCCATATCTCTAGAAACTGGTCAAGAATTGCTCGTACGCGAAGGGTTGTTCGCCAGTGTTCAGGCAGAAATTCAGGCGGATCTTTACAAATTGCGACCATATCGAATTTTGGAGTTGCTGGCACTACCTCAAGAAAAGACTGCCGAACGAAGCCAAGGTTTGGAATTATTGCAAAACCTCTTAGAAGATCGGGGCGGCATTGATGGCACGAACAATGATGACTCTGGTTTAAATATAGATGACTTTTTGCGATTTATCCAGCAGTTACGCAACCACTTAACAGTTGCCGAGCAGCACAAGTTATTTGAAGCCCAAAGCAAACGTCCTTCTGCTGTTGCCACTTACTTGGCTGTTTATGCCTTGATAGCACGGGGATTTGCTCAACGGCAACCTGCTTTAATTCGTCAAGCAAGGCAAATGCTCATCCGTCTGGGCAAGCGCCAAGATGTACAT
Organism: Nostoc sp. JL34; assembly: GCF_017114945.1. Taxonomy (GTDB): domain Bacteria; phylum Cyanobacteriota; class Cyanobacteriia; order Cyanobacteriales; family Nostocaceae; genus Nostoc. The sequence continues at coordinate 1,990 of NZ_JABXKQ010000155.1, read as the reverse complement.
TTAGAACAGTCGCTTTGTGCCTTACTCTTGGGACAAACTGAAGAGGCAACTCGTGTTTTAGAACTTAGTCAGGAGTACGAAGCTTTAGCTTTTATTCGGGAAAAATCTCAAGACTCTCCAGATTTGTTACCGGGGCTGTGTCTATATGCAGAACAGTGGTTGCAACACGAAGTATTTCCCCATTTTCGAGATTTAGCAAACCAGCAAGCTTTCCTAAAAGATTACTTTGCTAACCAACAGGTACAAGCTTATTTAGAAGCACTGCCAACTGATGCAGAAACAACTAATGAATGGGCTGTAATTAACCCCCAGTATTTTCCCAAGCCCCAGACAAATAATTCGCCTTTCCCCAACAATTCAACTAGGAATTCCGGGAAATTTAATCACAGCAGAACACCTGACCTAGATTTGCCAGAAACACCCGAATATTCAAACTTCTCACCACCTATGTGGAATTCATCTGGGAGTGTAAAATCAGAGGTTCCTGCTGCTGAACGGACGAGCAGAGGCACTAATCAGGATTTGAACGGTTCAGCTAAAAGTGTTACACCCAGTCGTAACCAAAAGCGGCGGCGGAGAAAACCTACTCCATCTGCTATCCGAGAGCGTGTGCCAGATAATCGTCCTCATTCTCGTCGTCCCCGGCGGCGGCGAACCTTTGCCAACACCATCGAAGGGAAAACACGCCTGGTATGGAGAGTGTTTATTTCTTTGGTGAGTATATTAGTTTTCTGGGTATTAGCCACAACGACTTTTGGATGGTTAAAAAATCTGTTTTTTCCTACACAGTCTGTACCTGTTTTCCAGTTGTTTGTACAAATAAATCAACCACCAATACCTATTCCCGATCCATATAGTAAACCACAAGCAACAGATGGCCCTTTAACAGATGCAACAGCAGAAGAAGTGATTCGGACTTGGCTATCTACCAAAGCTGAAGCTTTAGGACCGAATCATGAGATTAATAATTTAGAGCAGATTTTAACTGGTTCAGCTTTGTCTCAATGGCGGCTGATTGCTCAACAGGATAGGTCAGACAACCATTATCGCAAGTACGACCATAGCGTAAAGGTGGAATCTGTAGAGAAAATTGAGTTATTTGCAGATCGTGCCGCAGTAGTAGCTACGGTGAAGGAAGCGACGCAGTTATATGAAAATGGTCAGTTTAAAAACTCTTCTAACGATAATTTGCGAGTTCGGTATGATTTGATTCGACAAGGAGGTAAATGGCGTATTCAGAGTACATCTGTTGTAAATCAGATAATTAGATAAGTTGGAATTTTTAGGTTATCTCTATAACTTAGCCCTACGCTGAACTGTTCCCTTAGAAGGCTTTAATAATTCAGTAATCTGACAAATCAACAATATAACAAGACAAATTTGTATAGGTTTAGAAAGCCAATTTAAAGAAATCGTCGTCCGATTATAATGCTTTCACTGAATTCTATGGGAATACTTATAAATGGGAACGTAAATATTTCTCGGAGAGCATTATGTTTGGAAAGATTACAGCGGCATTTCAGGAGTCTAGGCAATTTCTAAAAAGAAGCCTAGAAGAATACATTATGTTTAGCTCAGGCACTAAACAGTTGACTTTGACAAAAAGAATGGTTTCACTTCTCTGTCAACAAGCCGAATCTAGAGTTGAGCAATTAAAAAGTTTAAAACCACACTCTGAAGAGGGACTTATTGCAACAATAGAATACAATAAAATTCAAGTACAATTACATTTTACTCCTGAGAAAATAACTCTTAATGAAGATTGTTTTGAAGGGGAACTTCGCTTATTGAAACCCCCTGAGTTTGACACTGAATCGATTGTTTACCGTTACCTCATTGCAGGTTGGAAAACATTTTTGGGAGGTAAACTTCCCAATGGAGCTTTACCAAAAGAGGTGAGAATTGAAAATAATAAGGTTTACTATACTCTTCCTCCAGGGTTAGCGCGTCTCAAAGCCTATTGACAATAGGACTTGCCTGATATAGCAAT
>NZ_JABXKQ010000057.1 GCF_017114945.1 Nostoc sp. JL34 | reverse complement strand
TTGTTGCAAATATTTCATGCTAACTGAGGTTTTTAGTGAACTTTTCCCCTTAATGAGTACAGCCAATCCCCAGACTTTGGAATGGCTACTCAACGTTGCAATTGAACATGAATACCCATCTGGGCGAGCTGTTGTGATGGAAGATGCCTGGGGTAACGCCGTTTACTTCGTGGTTTCTGGTTGGGTAAAAGTCCGGCGTACCGTCGGGGAAGATTCAGTAGCTCTGGCAATTTTTGGCCGTGGCGATTTTTTTGGAGAAATGGCAATTTTGGATGAATCTCCACGCTCAACTGATGTGATTGCCCTTTCACCCGTGAAGTTGCTTAGTGTCTCCAGAGAGCGGTTTATTCAAATATTGTTTAAAGATCCACAGTTACATCACAGGATGTTGCAACTGATGGTAAGGCGATTGCGGCAAATTAACGTGCGCTTGCAAATGCGGTCTTCACCACCAGCGGTTAAACTCGCTCATACTCTAGTGACTTTAGGTGAAAGCTATGGTCAGGAATCAGACTTAGGAAGAGAAATTTTTAACATTCCCTTTAAAGATTTGGCAGAGGTGACAGAAATCGGTGTTGAAGAAACCACCAAAATTATGGAAAAGCTGCATGAAAAAGGGTGGATCAAAATTAACAATGCCAACAACATCACTTATCTTGTGAACTTCAAACAGTTGATGAACTTGGCTGGCAAAGTGTGATTTTTTGATCCGATTCTCTACCAGACGCTTCGCGTAGGTTGCTTATTTGTAAGTTTAACGCCAGATATTTTGGATGATGATGAACGAAAGAGGGTTTGTGTGCGATGTTAAAAGCAAATTTGTCATGATGGGGAAAATTACCCATCGATTATTAACTCAGCACACAAGATGACTGAAGCAACAGCAATTCGTCCCAATACCTACATCCAAGAAACCGAGCCAACGATTCATTACCTGGTGGCAATGTCCCAACCAGAAACCCATCTGTTTGAGGTTACTTTACACCTTGTCGATTATTCCTCACCGATTCTCGATTTAAAACTGCCAGTGTGGACACCTGGTTCCTATTTAGTCCGAGAATACGCCAAGAATTTACAAGATTTTGAGGCTTTTGCAGAGGATGAGCCTTTACCTTGGCGGAAGATCAGTAAAAATCATTGGCAGATAGACAAAATAGGTATTTCAGAATTAACTGTACGTTATCGCATTTTTGCCAATGAGCTATCGGTACGAACAAATCACTTAGATACCACTCACGGTTATTTCAACGGTGCGGCACTATTTTTTAGAATACCAGGCTGGGATAAGCAACCCATTCGCGTCACTATCGTACCACCACAGCCGGAATGGCAGGTAACTACTGCTTTACCACCCGTTGCTGAGGAAACAAATACTTTCTTGGCTGGCGATTTTGATACTCTGGTGGATACTCCCTTTGAGATTGGTAGCCACCAATTGTATAAATTTGAAGTATTAGGAAAACCCCATGAACTGGCAATCTGGGGGCAAGGTAATTACCAAGTTCCGCAACTGATTGCTGATATTCAAAAAATTGTCCAGGTAGAAGCACAGATGTTCGGCGGTTTGCCTTATGAACGATATGTGTTTCTGCTACATTTATTTAGCCAAGCTTTTGGCGGTTTGGAGCATAAAGACTCTTGCTCGTTAATTTACCAGCGTTTTGGGTTTCGTACTCAGGATAAGTACCATCGCTTTCTGCAATTAGTTGCACACGAGTTCTTTCACTTGTGGAATGTCAAGCGAATTCGCCCAAAAGCATTAGAGGTTTTTGATTACGACCAAGAAAACTACACACCATCATTGTGGTTTTGTGAGGGCACTACTAGTTACTACGACTTGTTAATTCCTTTGCGGGCGGGAATTTATGATGTTAAGTCGTATTTGAATAACTTGAGCAAAGAAATTACCAGATATGAAACAACACCGGGGCGCAAGGTACAACCCGTTTCTGAGTCGAGTTTTGATGCCTGGATAAAACTCTATCGCCCCGATGCCAATAGCGCTAATTCCCAAATTTCCTACTATTTAAAAGGAGAAATGGTATCGTTGCTCCTAGATTTGCTGATTCGCTCTACTCACCACAATCAGCGCTCCCTTGATGACGTGATGCTGAAAATGTGGCAGCAATTTGGGCAAGATGAAATTGGCTATACCCCAGAACAGTTGCAGGAAGTTATCGAATCTGTTGCCGGAATCGATTTGACTGATTTCTTTAAACGCTACATTGATAGTACTGATGATTTGCCTTTTAATCAGTATTTAGAACCCTTCGGCTTGCAGTTGGTAGCTGAACAGCAAGAAGAACCTTACCTGGGTATGAGAATAAATACAGAGAATGGGCGGGAGATTATTAAGTTTGTGGAGACTGCTTCACCTGCACAAGTAGGGGGAATTGATGCAGGTGATGAGTTGTTAGCAATTGATGGGATTAAGATAACAGCAGGTGGCTTAAGCGATCGCCTGAAAGATTACCAAGCAAACGATAAAATTGAAGTTGCAGTTTTCCACCAAGATGAACTCCGTATTTATTCCATCACCCTGGCATCACCACGTCCAACTAGATATCAGGTAAAGCCTGTTGAACATCCTAACTCCAGACAGCAGCAAAACTTTGCTGGATGGCTTGGGGCTGCGATCGCAACTGTTTGATAAAAGGATTCGGCATTGGGCAGAAGAGGCGGAGGGGCGGAGGGGCGGAGGGGCAGAGGGGCAGAGGGGCAGAGGGGATAAAACTTACTACAACTCCTCTGCTCCTCTGCTCCCCTGCTCCCCTGCTCCCCTGCTTCCCTGCTTCTAAGCCGTTCTCACAGCCCCAGAATAAATCAAACCCCGTTGCAGATCCAGCGTTATAATCGCCCCATCGCGAATCACCTGCGTTGCCTGCTTCACACCGACAATCACTGGTACACCGAGACGCAAGCCAATTACTGCCGCATGACTTGTGAGACTTTCATCTTCGGTAATAATTCCGGCAGCTTTCCGAATTGCCTCGACAAAATCGGCACTAGTGCGGGGTGCAACCAAAATATCTCCAGGATTAAAGTTACTCACATCCATGCCAGTATTAGCCACCCGTGCGCGACCACTCACTGAACCTTGTCCTAGTCCAATTCCGTGACCTAGTACCGCTGTCACCACCTCTACCTTAATCAAATCTGTAGAGCCAGAAATACCCTGGAGTGTACCAGCGGTCATCACTACTAAATCTCCCTGGGACAGTAACTTAAGTTCCTGAGCCACGTTAATCGCAGCCTGAAATGTCTGACCAGTGGAAGGTAATCCTAGCACCAACAGTGGTTTGACTCCCCACACCATCTGTAACTGCCGCGCCACATTTACATGGGGTGTCACTGCCAAAATCGGTGTATGGGGACGGAATTTAGAAACATTGCGAGCTGTTGCCCCGGTTTGGGTTAGGGTCATAATTGCCGCTGCACCTAGTTGTTCGGCAATTTGACCAACAGCTTGACTAATCGCATTAGGAATGGAGCGTCGGGCATCTCTGGCAGAACGTAAGTTTAAGTGTTGGGCTTCTTCCTGCTCCATACGTTCGGCAATTCGCGCCATCGTCGCCACTGCTTCGACAGGGAAGCTACCCACAGCGGTTTCGTTGGAGAGCATCACTGCGTCCGTGCCGTCTAAAATCGCATTGGCCACATCCGATACTTCAGCGCGAGTGGGACGGGGATTGCTCACCATGCTGTCTAACATCTGAGTAGCGGTGATGATGGGAATCCCCAAGCGATTTGCTGTAGCAATTAGCCGCTTTTGCAGCACAGGAACATCTTCTGCTGGCAATTCCACCCCTAAGTCGCCTCTGGCAACCATCACGCCATCACACAAAGCCAGAATCGCTTCCATTTGTTCAATGGCTTCGTGCTTTTCAATTTTGGCCACCACTGGCACTTGCTTGCCTGTACTAGAAATTAGTTCTTTAATTTCGATCATGTCCTGGGGATTGCGGACAAAAGAAAGTGCCACCCAATCTACACCCTGATCTAGGCCAAACATTAGATCCTCTCGGTCTTTGTCAGTCATTGCCTTAATTGACAGGTAAACGCCGGGAAAGTTTACGCCTTTGTTGTTAGAAAGTTTACCAGGTACGGTGATGCGACAATGCAAATCACCTTTGTCCCGGTTAATTTCCTCCACCAGCATTTCTACTCGTCCATCATCAAGGAGGATTTTTGCCCCAACTGGGACTTCTTCGGCTAAATAATCGTAGGTGACACAGCTAATTTCTTGCGTACCTATCACTGGACGATTTGTCAAGGTGAAGCGATCGCCTTTTGCCAAAACTATAGACCCGTTGTCAAACTTTCCCAAGCGAATTTTTGGGCCCTGCAAGTCTTGGAGAATAGCTACTGGCTGATTTAATTCAAAAGCGGTTTGCCGAATTAAGCGAATACTACGCTGATGGTCGGCATGAGTTCCGTGGGAGAAGTTTAGCCGTAGCGTCGTGGCTCCCGCTTCAATAATCGCCTTGAGCATTTCAGGACTGCTAGTAGCGGGGCCAATAGTAGCGACAATTTTTGTCCGGCGCAGAGAATCTCTTAATTGCATAGGGGCTGAAGTTAGGGAGCTATCTGGGAAGTCATCGTAACTTAAGTGGCATCTCCTTTTCAGTCACTGCTATATCAATAAGATATAAGCAGTTAGAGAGGGTTTATGGGAGAGTGGGGCTGTGGGATAGACTAGATATAGTACATCAATCTTGTATCCATCCTCCCCACGAAGGAGTTTATTCCATATTTTTGCCGATTGTCATACCTCACTTATCAGTAAAGACTAGGCTTCGTCTGGAATCATAGCGTTATTCATCTGCTGATATGCAAAGCTGTGGATAAATCTTGCTATATAAAACTTTGCAAAACTTCATCATTCACTAATATTTATCGTATATTCGTAATGTCTGCTCAAGAAGGAGTCAATGTTAGAGATGATCGCATCGGAGGCACAAAAGCCACTGACAATCCCACCTAAGGAATTTTTAGCGCCTCCTGGTGATTTCAATCCGACGCTGCTGTTGTTTTCTGTAGCTGTATCCATGCTGGTGTTATCCAACTTTGGTTACTGGCTTTGGGAATGGCCGCATTGGCTGTGCTTTAGCGTTAACACCATTGCCTTGCATTGTGCTGGAACAGTAATTCATGATGCCTGTCACCAATCTGCCCATCGTAACCGGGTGATGAATGCGGTGTTAGGGCATGGTAGCGCTTTGATGCTAGCTTTTGCTTTTCCAGTATTTACGCGGGTGCATTTACAGCATCATGGTCATGTCAACCATCCCAAAGACGACCCAGATCATTATGTCTCTACGGGTGGGCCGCTGTGGCTGATTGCAGTGCGGTTTTTATACCACGAGGTATTTTTCTTTCAACGGCGATTGTGGCGTAAATATGAGCTATTAGAATGGTTCATCAGCCGTTTAATTATCGGCGCAATTGTTTATATATCAGTGCAATACCACTTTTTGGGTTATATTCTCAATTTTTGGTTTGTACCCGCTTTTGTGGTGGGGATAGCACTAGGCTTATTTTTCGACTATTTGCCCCATCGTCCTTTTGCGGAGCGCGATCGCTGGAAAAATGCTCGCGTTTATCCTAACCCAATTCTCAACATCTTGATTATGGGACAGAATTATCACTTAATTCATCATTTGTGGCCTTCTATTCCTTGGTATAATTACCAACCTGCATATTATGTGATGAAGCCCCTGTTAGATGAAAAAGGGTGTTATCAAACTTCAGGATTGTTGCAGAAAAAGGACTTTTTTGAGTTTGTTTACGACATCTTTTTAGGAATTCGGCTTCATCATCACAAAGAATAGAGTTTTTGTATGAAGCTCGCGTCAAAAATCTGCTATTTCAACAACCACACTAGGAGCGATTGTTGCTAAGACACTGCGAACACTGGGTATCAATGGAAGCAAATCAAGTAGGCGATTACTAGATGCCACCAGAACAATGACCGCAACTCCAGCCTGTTGCAAGTTTTGGTCTGTTGTCAGGAGAACCGTGAAACTCTCCTGCGCCATTAATAAAGTTCAATGATTTCTGTTGGCAGTGTGAAGGATTTGCCCTCAAGATAGCTCTGAATTTCTTCGATAGTTAATCCAGGATCTAAATTAACTTTATGCCATTCTTCTGAGTTATACTGCTGCACCCATTCAAAGATTTGATTTAGAAGCTCAGTCACTCTAGGCATAATTGACAAGGTTCAAATTTGAGATTTGTTCAGTCTTATGTGTTCTTTATCAACAACTTGAGTTGCAAAAATGATCGGTCACAACTAATTAACTCAATACTGATACAATACGATAACTTGAGGGTTAACTAGTTATTAGACTTAGACGTAAATAATTTACACTTTTGACTTAACTGCTGGTTGTGATGTTTGTAAAGTCTGAGGCAAACTCCAGTCGGGACGCAAACTAGCGGCGTTGCGTAAATAGATATGATGAATTGAGGCGGAGGCTGGCAGATAGGCGTGGATTAAAAACCGAATGCAGCGCTGTAAGCTGCCTTCGACGTGCATTTGCTGCACATCCAACATGGCCACATTATCCCAACCAGGACGCGCTCTAGCGATCGCAGCCGGGAAAATCGCATCCAAATCGCGTGTCACTGAGAAAGTCACACTAATGATGTCCTTCGGCTGGAATTGATTCCGGTTTTCCAGTTCATCTAGTAGTTCTGTCACCACCTCTCGGATTACCTCAACAGTATTTTCTGAAGCGGTTGTTGCTCCGCGAATAGCCCGCATTTGCCAGTCCACGCCAAAATCCTCCTTAAAACACAAAAGTGAGGAATTAGGAGTTGAGAATGAGAAGTTAAGATTTTTAACTCATAACTCCTGTACAGACGCGATTAATCGCGTCTCTCCTAACTCTTAACTCATATTAGGGTCGATATAACCACAACGGTAAACCACTAGTAGACATTTCAAATTCGAGCCAATCAATACCAGCCCCAATTCCTGATGAAAACTGACGACTCCCTGGTAGAAGGCGACTCAATAACGGTTTACGTTCTTCTAGGGTATAGCAGAGAGTTTTTTCCGGATCAAGACCGACCAGTTCTGCTGTCCAGCGGCGGGCATCTTCTTCTGTACCCAGACGATCTACAACACCCAAGGCTAGGGCTTGCTGTCCAGTAAAAATTCGACCATCAGCGAAGCTTTTCACCGCTTCTACTGTTAAAGAACGGCCATCAGCTACCGTTTGGACAAATTGCTGATAACTTGTGTCAATCAACTCTTGCAGGATGTTTTCTTCTGGTTGAGTCAGTTGCCGGTCGAAAGCCAAAATGTCTTTGTAAGGGCCAGACTTAATTACCTGGAAGGAAACACCAATTTTTTCTAGCAAGCGTTCTAAGTTATTCCCACGCAGAATCACACCAATACTACCCGTAATCGTACCTGGGTTGGCGACGATGTGTTCGGCTCCCATGCCGATGTAGACTCCTCCAGAAGCCGAAATATTCCCAAAGCTAGCGACGATTTTGATTTTTTCGCGCAAACGCTTCAGGGCACTGTAGATTTCTTGGGAATCTCCGACTGTACCGCCAGGACTATCGATACGCAGCAATAATGCCGGAAACTTTTTTTCTTCTACAGTTTTTAGGGCTTCTAGGACGCGTTTGCGAGTAGCACCGGCGATCGCACCAGTAATTTCAATCCGCGCAATTTGTTTTTTAAACTTGGGCTTAAACGGCCAAATCATGAGCTGTCAACATACCTCGTAATAAATTCAATATAAGATGCCCAACGGTCAGACGACCTGCTTTCCTCTGTTAAGAAACATGAGCAGGCATTGTACTCATCAGGATTTTAAGGAAATTTTTATATTTTACAGTGAGTTTTATTTGATATTCTCGATAAATGCTAATCAAGTCCTTTAAGATTGCAGTCAACACCAAATACCAAACTCTAGTCTAGCGTCCAACGTGATGATTTAGTACAAACTATTTTAGCTGGTTTGCTGGATTCAAAATTCCTAAACCCTTAATCTTCTAGCTTTTTGACTTTTTTGAGGATTGGTTAACTACGATCGCGCACCTGCATTAGTTGTTAGTAATTAATAACTAATAACTAATGAATAATAAATATTTAATCAATAACTTCGGCACTCAATTTAATTCATAAAAATTCATTCAGCAACACTAATCTCTACTTAAGTTAAGACCAGTAGTACTTTCACTTTTGAAAATATCACTTTTTCCTATTTTCTCCAGCCCATAAGCACCTGACGAAGCTATTTTCACTATTTATGAATTTATTCGTAAAATTTGATACCTGTAATAAACATACATATCAAATAGTGCCCCAACGAAAGTACAGGTCAAGCTAATTACAAATAATCCACGTAGGGGAGTTCCGCTGCCAAAGGTGGCGAGAAAATGCATAATCTCAGTAGCGATCGCCTCAGTTAACTCTTGTAAGCCAGGGAAGTGACCGATGAGGGATAGAAGGAGCAATCCACCGCCAACGAGGAACATGGGAGCGACAAAACTAAAAATAATCGTGAGTAGCAGGGAGCGGAGGAAGTTAATGAAAATAGTCATTTAGGACAAACTCCGTGAGTAGAGATGACAATAGCCCGATAGCGGTTTGTCAATTTCTACAATACGTGCGATCGCTCCAAAGCAGACAATCTGTCAAGAATCTTAAGTTTTCATTAAAAGAAGCGGCTACTAGTTACAGCACATGCTGGGGATATCCAGAATGACTTAAATCTGAAAAAACCTTGGAAAATCAAGATTTTAGCCCAGCTTACTACCTATTTATTGCTTTGTAGCACCTTTAATAACAGCTTAATTTTCTGAGAGTATCTTTAATCTAAGTTAATATTCAGTTCCGTTTGAGGAGATGAGGGACAGGAGGGAAATAAGCAATGCCCCATTCCCTATGACCAAAACATAAAAGAATACAGAGCAAGTAAATTTATTTATGGACATTGTAATTTTGAATTTTGAATTTTGAATTCCCCGAAGGGGTTGACTTCCGCTATTCTTAAGGCAGTTACCGAGTTAGCTACAGAACATTGAACCAGACTACATCCAAATCCAGTTTAGGAGAATGGAGTCAGCGGCTGCTGGCAGCGATTTTTCTGGGTGGGCAAGTACTAGTTCACCTATTGAGGGGCAAAATCCATCGGCGCAACACTTTAGAACAAATGGCAGCAGTTGGGCCAGATTCCCTATTTATTGCCCTATTGACGGCTATTTTTGTTGGTGCAGTGTTTACCATTCAGGTGGCGCGAGAATTTATCAATTTTGGCGCAGGAAACATTATCGGCGGAGTGCTTTCTGTAGCGTTGACACGAGAACTCGCTCCCGTGTTGACAGCAGTGGTTTTGGCGGGGCGAGTCGGTTCTGCCTTTGCAGCAGAAATCGGTACTATGCGAGTCTCAGAACAAATCGATGCCATGTTGATGTTAAGAACAGATCCAATCGATTACCTAGTTATTCCCCGCGTTCTTGCTTGCTGTTTAATGCTACCAATTTTAACCCTCCTGTCTTTGGTAACAGGGATGTTTGGGGGATTAATAATTGCGACAAATATCTACAACCTGTCTGATACGGTATTTCTAGACTCAGCCCGTAGCTTTCTTGGGATCTGGGATATTTTTAGCGCCATGATTAAGGCGTGTTGCTTTGGTATTTTAATCGCTGTAATTGGTTGCAGTTGGGGGTTGACGACAACAGGAGGTGCTAAAGGTGTAGGACAGTCAACCACAACTGCTGTTGTGACTGCCTTGCTGATTATATTTGTTAGCAACTTCTTTCTTTCTTGGTTAATGTTTCAGGGAACTGGCAGTGCATTCATAGGCCTATAAAACTGATGAGTTAGGAGTGAGGAATTTTAACTCCTAACTCCTAACTCCTAAAATAGGAGAGATGCCTACTAATAAAGCAGGATTTAAGACTGTGACCAGTTCATTTGCTTCTAACTCCACATCAACTGTGGAACTCAAGCCTAGTTACAATATACCTATAGTGTTGGTAATTGCCGCTATTCCACTACTGTTGCTACAACCGTGGGTAGGCTCCGTTTTCACACTGTTTGGTTTGTTTCTCATGTTTCAGGCGTTAACGCTGCGTTTGCAATTTACCGCTACCGACTTAGATATTTACAGAGGCGAAAAATTGATTCGGCGCTTTCCCTACCAGGAATGGCAAAACTGGCGGATATTCTGGAATAGAGTCCCCATTCTGTTTTACTTTAAAGAAATTAAAAGTATTCACTTTTTGCCGATTTTATTTGACCCCAACACCTTGAAAACTTGCTTAGAACAACGTTGTCCGCGTATTTAGTGCTGAGTGCCATCTATGCTGAGTCGTTTTGCTCTAGACTCATAACGAGTGCGAGAAGTCGAGTGCGGCTACCCTGCGGCAACGCCAAGGGCGAACCGCCGTTGGCGCAGCCTGCTGCAAGCATCTGAACTTCTCTTAAAAGAAGACACCAAGGGCAAACCGTAACTCATGACTCAGGACTTTTATGGCAGGTCAATTGTAATATTTCTGAAAGCTATTTATTCGCGTCATAGGAATTACACTATTGTTTATGAACCCAGAGGCATCTCAAACCCCAGAACCAATTGATGAGCGGTTGGCAGAAAAACAAGAAGAGAACAATACAGTTGAACATCCAGTAAATCCATCTGTTGAGTCAGTGGTAGAAACAGGAGCTATTAGCCCATCAGAAGACTATGCAACTTTTGAACCACTCATCTCCAATGCAGAAGTGGTAGATTCTACAGTAGAGCTAACAGAAAATTCAAATGGCGAGTTTGTAGCGCAGTTAGAAGCGGAAAATGTCGCGCTGGGGTCAGAAATAGGAGCAGGAAATCAATCATTATATGCCGAAGCAGAGCAGCGAGTGGCAGAGTTGCAGAACACCCAAGCTGCTCTCAAAGCAGAAATAGCCAAACTGCAAGGTTCTTACGAAAACCTTCAGGCACAGGTGAGTGAAACTCAAACCTCACTGGGAAGACTCGTACAAGAGTCGCTGGTGCAGCTAGAACAACGCAAACAAACGCTGCAAATTTCTGTAGAACAATTAGAACGCCGTCAAGAACGTATCCGCAATGAGATGCGAACCACTTTTGCCGGTGCATCCCAAGACTTGGCAATTCGAGTGCAGGGTTTTAAAGACTATCTCACAGGTAGCTTACAGGATTTGGCCTCTGCCGCCGAGCAGTTGCAATTGACGCCAAGTGTGGTGGAACGAGAAAAACCACCTGTAAAAGAGGCTAAACCAGTTGAACCCCAACCTGGAATACCCCAATTTGCCCAACAGCAATTTCAAGATACTACAAAGCAAATTCGCCGCCTAATTGACCAATACCGCAATAAACCAGATTACTACGGCCCACCGTGGCAACTACGTCGTACCTTTGAACCAATCCACGCTGAACGAATCTCCAACTGGTTTTTTACCCAAGGGGGACGCGGTGGTTTGCGGACAATGGGTAGCCGCTTACAAAATATTCTGATTGCCTCAGCTGCGATTTCGATATTACACAAGCTGTATGGCGATCGCGTCCGTACTTTAGTCTTAGCTAATACACCAGAGCGATTAGGTGAATGGCGGCGCGGCTTGCAAGACTGTCTGGGAATCGGTCGCCCAGATTTCGGCCCAGACCGAGGTGTGGTATTATTTGAGGCATCTGATGCTGTCGCTCAGAAAGCAGACCGATTGACGAAAGCCAATCAACTGCCCTTAATAATCATTGACGATTCAGAAGAGCAAATCAGTTTGTCGCTGCTGCAATTTCCCTTGTGGTTAGCCTTTGCTCCTGACCCTAAAGCAGTGAGAAACTATGATGACGACTTTTAAATTAGTCAATAGTCATTAGTTATTGGTCAAGAGGTATTACTCTTGACTTTTTTAAATTTTGTTAGCGCAGCGTTAGCGAGTCTTTGAGCGTCATTTTGAATTTTATTATGGCTATTTGGTTAACCGGATGTGGAGCAATTGTAGTCATAGCTTACCTACTGGGTTCTTTTCCCACTGGCTACATTGCTGTGAAGCAGTTAAAGGGTATTGATATTCGGGCAGTTGGTTCAGGTTCGACTGGCGCAACTAATGTGCTAAGAACCTTGGGGAAAGGGCCAGGAGCATTGGTTTTAGTACTTGATTCCTTAAAGGGAGTATTAGCGATCGCTCTAGTTTATTGGCTGTTCAATTTTGCCTCTAGTCAAAATTATATCCCCCCAACGATAGATATAAATCTGTGGCGACCGTGGATGGTAACTTTAGCTGGGTTAGCTGCCATCTTGGGACATAGTAAATCAATTTTTTTAGGGTTTACTGGTGGTAAATCTGTTGCTATCAGCTTGGGGATTTTGTTGGCAATGAGTTGGCAGGTAGGTTTAGCAACGGCGGGTGTGTTTGCCGTCGTTGTAGCGATATCACGGATTGTCTCTTTGAGTTCAATTGTAGGTGCGATCGCAGTTTCCATTTTCATGGTACTTTGGCATCAACCCTTACCCTATATTCTGTTTGGGATTGCCGGTGGGTTATATGTAATTTTGCGCCATCGCACTAATATTGAACGCCTACTAGCGGGAACAGAGCCGAAAATTGGACAAAATGTAGCGACAGAACCAGAACAAACAGCATCATAGGGAAGGGCAAACCAAATATTCCCTTCTTTGCTTGCCTAACGGCAGGCTGACGACAACACAGAGGGGTTAGGGAAGAGGTTCTTCTCGGATTACTATATTGGTGTTTTAGGCTTACGAACGAACGTTACCTTTAATTAAACGGTGGAAAAGGCGGCAAGGCCACAAAAAAGCTCCACAAATACTTACTGAGGCGATGGCGGCCACAACTCGCCAACTCGAACTAGACCCAGTGGTAGACTCTGAAGGATGAGCTTGTGTGCTTTTAGCTAGTTCTGGCATTGAATGAGATAGCTGACTGGCTGTACTCACCCCTTCAATCGCTGCTCCAATTAGATAAGCTACTAGGGCAATTACTAGCCAGTGATTCATAATATTGCACTGTTTGAACTCTGAGCGGATGCTTGGCTGTGAGCAATCATTTTATTTTTCGTACTAATGATTGCCGCCTTGCCCTAAAGATAATCGACCTTCAGCCGTATCGCGAATTAGGGGAAGTTTAGATTTTATATAAGTATTAAGGGTGTTATCTGTCTGAGGATCAAGCCCCTGCTTCGCTTTTAACTGCTGGAGAAGCAATTGTATTAAAGCCGCATCGTCAAATTGGAGTAGGGTGTTGACCTGGGTAGACTCGATTACAGCCCAAAGCTGTTGCATCATTTTGGCAGTGACCATGAGTCTGTAACCTCTTAAGCTTTTCTTTATATTTACACAAATTCCAAATTTGTGGTTATTTTTTATCTGAAGATTTATAAAGATATCGGCTGGAAAGGTCTGAGTCAGGCGATACGGTTAAGTTAACGTGAGTTCGATGAACCTCTTCTTTCCAGCCTCCCTCTCCGAAACGGAAAGGGAGGGGCAAGAAAAATTCCGCTTTTTGCTCCCCTCTGGGCGTCGGAGAGGGGCTGGGGGAGAGGTCATATAAGACTTGTCGAACTCACGTTAAGTTATGGCGTTTTTTAATTGATTGGAATACAACACTTTCTACTCCCTAGAAAAGCCATGATAATGCAGACATAAATAAGCCTCAGCGCTTTTTGTAGAAAGGAAACTTCTGTGCTCGATTTAGTTATTTTCTAGCACAAGCTCCTTCTTGCCCAGAAGGATCGGCAAAAATTGCTAAAGTATGATATCCGGGGTTATCTATTCCATAGATTACTCGAAAAGTATACAACTTGTTTCTACCTTGCCCTTCGGTAATAACTGTTAAAAGTGTATTGCTAGTATTAGGAAGTCCAGGAATATCCAGTTTTTTAATTCGTCTAAGTTGAATTACATTCGCCGCGGAGTTTTTACAATCTCCGGTACTAGTATTAGGTTTTGGGCCAAACTGCATACATACCGGGCCATCAAAATCCATAGTTACCTGTGATGGATCGTTTAACCAAACTTTTTTAATTACTTCTCCAGCCGTAATAAAGCTTAAGTTTGTTCCTTGCTGATATGAAACATCGATCGTAGGTATTAGTCCTCCTAAGCCTTGTGCTTGGCAGGAAAACATGGAACGCAGAACGGCATTATTAGCTACAGCGCGACCTACCAACAAGAACATAGCAACCAAGAAAATTAAGGAAGCTATCGATAGGAAATAAGAACGCTCTGGGGTATTTCCTGACAAGTTAATATTCTTTTTCATGGTTGCGAATATGGAGATTGGTAGATAGAACAAGGGGAAATGGGAAAAATGGCGATAAAGCTAATTAGCAATTACCATTACCCAATCCAAAATATAAAATTGGGATAAATCCTACCTCCTAAAACTGGGTTACTTGATTAACATATACTTCAATTTTTGTGCCTGCTGGTAAAAACCAAACATTAGTTTGTTGTGACATTTGGGCGATCGCCTGTTGATTACGTTGGGCAATTTGGGGTACTACAGAATTCAAACCACCTTCCACAATCCCAGCTGGGATGTCGCGTCTGTTCTTAGTGACAGTAGTAGTTTGGCTGGAGCTGCTGATAGAGCCATCGGCGTTGGTAACTGTGGAAATAAGTGGTTGAAGTTCGGTATCAGAACGATTTATTAACTCTGCTGCTTTACCAATACCTCCCAAAATGAATAGTCCTGCATCCATTGATGCTATAGACGAACTTTGACTGGGAAATTTATTTGCGATTAAAGGTTTACCTTGGGTAGCGCGAAGAATAATTGCATTGTTGGGTAAGCTTTGTTCTGTAGAGTTACCATCATTTTGCGAGATAACTTTAACTACGTTCATCTGCAAAAGACCTTGTTCGGAGAGGGAACGAATTTCAGCTAGAAATTCGGTATTGGCAGGTAAAGCGATCGCACCATCTGTAGATTTTAGTGGTTCTTGCAATCGGATCACAAAGACGTTCTTCTCTTGGCTTGTCTCCCCGCCACCGTTTGACCTAGTAGTTTCCCCAAATATTGCTGTCGCCAACACAGCTTTAGCACTAGTGCCAACTGCTACAGATTTCTGTCTCTGCGGTTGCGCTTGGCTGACCACAGGAGCAGGAGTCTCCTGTTGTGGAGTTGGGCTTTGCTCAGGATTGGGGTTTGGTGTCTGTTGTGGCTGCGGCGTATTGTTTACAGGTTCAGAAGCAGCTGCAATGTTATTAGGTTGATCGGTGACATTTACTTGACCATAGCTACCTAACTTTGCTAATCTTGTCCACTCTTCTAGTGGGCTTGGTGGAGATGGTGGAGTTATATTAACTACCGGTTGAGTGTTTGGCTTCAAAACTGGTAGCTGGGGTGATGGCAAAGGTGGTTGATAAGCAGGTACTTTAACGATGCGTTCAACTGTCACTGTCCGAGGTATGTAAGCTGTTGGTGGGGGTGTTGGGATCACTTTCTGTCTAACTAACGGTTGTTGTAAGGCTACTGTAGGCGTTGATTTGGCAATTCTAAGCTGTTGTTGGGCAGCTTTCACCATCTGTGCTTGTTCAGTCAGGGCTAATTTAGTTTTGAGAGTATCTACTTCAGCTTCTAGCTTTTGAGATGTAGATTCATCAGTAGGCTGCGATCGCACTGGTTGAGAAACAATATTTTTTGGCTTTTGACTGCTGGTACTCATTAACTGCGACAAAAACACACCACCTATCAAAACGATCGCTAAGGTAGCAGCCCCTACCAAGCCCAACTTTGCAAAGGGATTAGATGAGAGTGCTTGCTTAGTCTGAACTTCTCGTGGAAGAGATAGCGACTCTGGCGGCATTGCTGAGTCTTCTGATTCTTGGGTATCGGTAGAAGAAGATTCTTCTTCAAAGCCAACCAACCTTGACATCCGTGATTCCCAATCTAAAGATTCTAATTCTCGTTGGCGATCGTCGGTGGTTAGAGTAAATCCATTTTGGGGAGGTGTTTGGGCAGGAATTGAGTATCGAGTCATGGTAAAGCTTGGTTGGGATTTCCAGAACAATTTTTATCTTGGATTTCACAGACATTATAAATTTCTAGTCTGGCTTCACCAAGGCGGTAAGCTGCGAAGTGCGATGGTAGTGCTGCATTTGGTAGTGAAGTTGCTGGTTCATCTATCGCTCTAACTAAAATTTGTTTATTAAAGGAAACTGATTTTCCCAACTTATCATAACTGCTAAAAACTAATTGATTGGCAAGCATCTCTACTTTCCACTTTCCATTACCTATTTTTGTAGGTTGGGAAATTTTTTGGATTACTAATACATTCTCTGCTCCTCTGTTAACATTTTCAAATTGGCTATCTGGATTTAAATTAGTCAGTTCTGACTTAAGTTTTTGTTTAAAATCATCAGCTACCAGTTGGGAGGTAATTTCCCAGACTTGGGTTGGCGGCTGTTGCTGTGACCAGGTAAGCATTAAGCTCATAGTTTCACCCACAAAGCGCCGAATAGCCTCTGGTTGTCGTTCTAAATTTGGTTGGGGATCTACGGTTATAGTGCGACCATCAACAAGTTGCACTAAACTTTGAGGTGTGAGTTGCCGACCTAACTGTTGTAACATAGACCCATGAAATATTAGTAACAGCAAGGTGAATAGATGTAAACCAAGTGTTCCTACTGCCAACAGTGGTAAGGGATTATTTTTCTTATTTTCTGGTTTGAGTAATTGCATTAATAATTGATTATATAAATTGAACTATCTTCAAGTGAATTAGAAATCGATTATCTGATAAATCTATCTGATGTTTGTCCAGTTCCGCATTGTTTTGATTTATCTTGGTTCAGGTTGTTGTACTCATCTAGCAAACATAAGTTACGAATTTCATAAATTTCTAGTCTATCTGCGCGGACACTATATATTGCTTTTTGCAAGTCTGTGCCATCGTTGCCTTGGGGATTAGCGAAATAATCTGCTGCCCGGACAAGGAAATCTTTATTAAAAGGAATTATCAGTTTTGCACCACCAACTCGGTTTCTTTGAATTAAGTCGGCTACCATACCCACTCGCCACTTACCTGGTGCAATTTCTTTTGGCGGATAAACCCGCTTAATTACTAATTGTGATGTCATCGCTTGGCTAGGATTTTCAGAGAAAACTTCTGGTGGTGTCATTTCTGCAACTGTGCTTAAGAAACCTTTGCGAAAGTCTTCTGATAAGGCAAAGCTAGCTACCCAACTGCTAGTACTAATCTTTTTACTACCACCTTGAGGTGTGTTAATCAGAATTCCTAAATCTGCTTTGGGGCTTGCAACTTCTTCAATAGTTTGTGGTGGTAAGATTCCAGACCAGCTAAACATTGATATCATCGTTTTGCTGATGAATCTGCGAATTGCTTCTGGTTCTCTTGCTAAATCATCAATATTAGCTACTGGTTTTCCATCGATTAATTGCACAAAGTTGGGAGCTTTTCTCAGACTGAGTTGGCGAATATTTAGCCCTTGTAATATGAATAAAAATAAAACTAATATATGTAAACTGAAGGTAGCGATCGCAAAAAATGTCAAAGCACTTCCTGTCTTTTGTCTTTTTTCTAGTAAACGCACCATTTCCTCACCTCCTCCTGCAAAAAACTTCAGCTATTATATATGATGATTTGCATATACTTACTATTTACAAAACTGGCAAAAGATTTATTCATTTTGAATTTTTAATTTCCTATATCCTATCCTTTACTAAAGAAGCCGTATTGCTGATAGCGCTGAAGACTGCAAAACTGCCAGCAGCAGCCACAAGTAAAGATAAAATTGGTGCTAAAATTCCCAGAAAAATTATGAACCACATTAAATCTGGATCAACATTAGCATTTTGACCTGGCCCATTGACAATAACTGCGGCAGTCAGCACAGCAATAATATTGAATGAAATTTTGGCAATACCAATAGATAAAAATCCGGTTAGCCATGCAAAAATTGGTTTGCCAGCTACAGGCAGTAAAGATCCACCTACAGCCAGTGGCCCTAAAGCTGCTATCAGCAACATAGTAGCTTCTATCAAATTCTGGAAAGCATATTGCAAGGAAACTAAAAAGTTTTTGATGCTTGTTTGGACTGTAGAACCTAACAAAGAATTAAAAGATGTTTCTGATACAATGCCAGTGCCATATCGAATATTGTCTACCTTCGTTTGTAGTCTAATTATCCAGCTTTTATTTCCATAAGTATCTCTATATTTTTGCCAGAGAACGTTGACTTTCTCGGCAGCTTTGACAAAGCATTGACTTTGCTGTTCGCCAGTTAGCGATTGGCAAGGACGCAGCAAAGAACCAGCGACTTCTTCGGCAACACTCATATTCAGTGCTTGCTGGTACATTTTATCTGCATCTGCTGATACTACTACTTGCTGATTTACAGTGTTTAAAAAATTCCGCACTCCTAGAGTCAGATTAGAAAGTATACTTCCATTGCCTGAGTTACTTAAGAGAACTACCACAATAAAAGGCCAAATCAAAGCTGATATGGGGCGGGTATATTCGTAGGATATTAAGTCTTTGAGGAATTGTACCATAAAAAATAACAGGGTTCCTACCGCAAAAAAAATTCCCAGATTTGTCAGCGCTCCATACAGGTTATTACTGGTGTTATTTTGTAATAAATCCAGCCATTGTTTGTCCCAACCTTCGGCAATACTTTGGGAAGTTGCGGCACCATTATCGAGAATCTGATCAATGCCTACCTGGGCAAAAATTAGTTTAATAGCAACTTGCATTTTGAGTTTATGGACTTATTTTCTTAGATGGCATCGGGTGCGTTAAGAATGGAACCCACCCTACTAAACTGTTTTTTATATTTCCTATTGGTTTGTCATAATTTTCAGGATTCTAAAAACCTTATGACAAATTAGAGTTGTTTATTTTAAAATCCTACTTGTTAACTTTTCTGCCAAACAAATCTAGTTGAGAAGTGGCTCGTAAAAGTCGCGCTGCTTCTGTAGATGTTTCTACTCTCCGAGCGCGATTCGCCTCTTCTGTCTGCTGAGAAATATTTGCTAAATTTAAGTTAGAGTATTGCAAAGACTGATTATTTTGTAATGTCTGAGCAAACGTTTCAGCTCCGATTTTTACTTGTTCCTGTTGAATTTTTAAAGTTTGTAATTGGCTATTACCTAGCAATTGCGCTAAAGTCGAAATAGCTTGATCGGCAGGATTAGTTGCTTTGCTGACTTGACTCACGATTGTACTGAGAAGATTATCGCTATTGCGATCTAATTCGTCAGTCTTATTCGCAAGCCTTTGCAGATTTTGCTCAGTATTTTCTAACTTCGCTTTTGTGCGAATTTGCCCATTTCGACCGAGAACACCTACCGCTACTCCACGGGTAATTACACGGTTTAGTTCATTACTAACTAAATTTCCCCGCACTGCTGAATTATTTTCAAAACGACTTGCTCTAGAGTCTGAATTAGAAGAATAAAGAATCAAATCATCACGAACCTTTTGTCCTGCCTCGACAGGACTAGGTATATTTAATTCTCCCTTGGAATTACTCAGAGCATTTTGACTCTGTACTTCTACAGGCTTTAAGTTGTCGCTCAGATTATATTGAAGATAGTTTTGTAAATCTGTGGAATATGATTGAAAATCAGTCCAAACCTGCCCTAATGTGCCCGTCTGAATTTGTGCCATTGCTGGTAGTATTGCCAGGGATAGCAAAGTAAAAGTAAAAATGGTAGTTTTTTGCATATATCTGTGCCTGAAAAAAGTAGACTACATTATATAGTGAGTCAAAACTTAGCTTTTTAACTGTGCCAATTTTAGATTTTGGATTGGTTGCAGTCAATCTAAAATCTAAAATCCAAAATGGTTTGACTCACTGTTAACTGCTTAGATAAGCCGATTAACTACTACGTAAATTAGCCACTAACTGACGTGCAAAGGCAGAAATTGCTTCATATTTATTACTATGAAGTTGCATCATTTGGCTCCGTGCAGTTTGTTCATACGGGTTATTGGCAACTGCTGCCAATTGTTCGTAACCTGGATAGTAACGGCAGAATGTATAACTACCGTTATCATCTAGTAGCCATTGGCTATAAACGCCTTCTTTGCGGGGAAAAAAGCTTTCTGAAGCATTACGAGAAATAACTTGGCGAGGATATTTTAAGATGTCTGCAAAACTATCTACTGCAACTGGCTGAATGCGTCCAATCAACCGTGTTGTCAGGTTTTGCAATATTTTCGATGCAGCTTTAGATTTAGCAATGGTGTCAGGATCTTGTCCTGATAAGATGACTCTGATACCGGCTTTAGCGCCGTTAGCACAAATTCTACCAACTAAGTCGGATATTTGCTCGAATTCAAATAAAATTGGTGCTTCGTCGATGAAGAATATGGAAGCTGGGCTACTTAATGCGCGTCGGAGTGCGGCTGAATAGGCACTCAAGGATAGTACGGCTGCATCTTCACTATCTGATAGGTTTCTCAAAGCAAAAACTAAAAGTTGTGCATCCGTAGGAAAGCTGGATGGTGCAGAAATGGCTTGCCCGACGCGGCTAGAAAGCCAAAACCGCAAGCGTAGCTGAATTTGACTGAGGGCGTCTTCGACTCTGCCAGTTAAAGAACTTAGCTGCAAGTGTTCTGGTGAACAGAAATAGAGAAAATCTTTTAAGGTAGGGGTTTTCTGCCAAGCAAGAGTGCCAAATCCTCCCGCCATCGCCTGTCGATATCGTTCTTTGATGCCCTCATCTCGAAAGAAGGCTTCTAAAGCTAAGTTGAGCAGCGATCGCACGGTTTGCGATAAAATTTGACTTTCAGTCGATGATCCTAAAACCATTGTCATTAACGCTGATTCAAGGAAGGCGGTATAATCGTTGAAGCGATCGCGCTGTTGTTCTGGTTCTAGCGATCGCAAATCTGGCTGTTCAAATAAGTTATTCGATTGTTTGGAAATATCAAAGTACGCCCCATTCCCCTCCATAAACTCTGTGTAATCAGTGAAAGTAGATGTCCCATCAGGTTTGGGGAAATCTAACGCTACAACCGGAATCCCATGCGCCAAAGCCTGAGTTAAAATCCCTGATACCAATACGGATTTACCAGCCCGAGTTGTAGCAAACAAAGCTAAATTTTTGTGTTGATTAAATAAATCTAAATGTATGGGTGTTCCGCCTTCTTCAGCAATCAACTCAAAACCTTGTCTGTCACCTTTTTTAGTTAAAACTAAAGGCATTAATCCGGGAACTTCACTTGTTAAATATAGCTGGCGACGGTTGAAGGGTGTTGCTAATAAACCTTCCCAAACTATCGGTAGAGTTTGCAGCCAAATTTTCCAGGCATATTCAGTTTCTCTAATTACCCTGGCTGGACGTTGAAAACAGTTTTCAATATATCTTGTCGCCTCATCTAATTTTTCTACAGTAGGACGATGTACTAAAATAGCGACACTCGTATAAATCGGGACTGCACCTTCAAATAATTGTTCTTGCGCTGCTACCGATTTTTTCAATTTCAATTGAGCGTTGACATCAATTGTTTTACTTTTTTCTTGAGCCAAAATTGTCGTCATATTTGACTGCTTCAGCACTCTTTGCAGAGTTGTTTTCACCAATGCTGGATTTGCAGCAGTCAACTCACAAAAAATCTCTGTATCTACTACTGTTTCTCTCGCTAACAGTTCCCATAAATAGCGCAGTTGAGCCGATTTATTCGGCCAACCTCCAGGTTTTTCCAGAAATGAGAGGGCGCCAATATAACGATTGTTAACATTAACCCAGCGGCGATCGGCACAAGGTACACTAGACTCCATCAGCAAAGTTGTGCCGTGGATATTATCTAGAAGCAATTTCGTACTAGCTAAATCTGAATTAACTTGCTCGTGCAGTCCTTGTTCATCTAAAGTCATTAACTGGGGAATATCTATTGGCTGCGTATCATTAAATCTTTTCCAGATGTCCCCCCAGAGTTCATCAGCAGTCAAAGGCTTGACATCCAATCCCATTTTGTTAGATAAGATTTGTTCCCAGCGGAGAAAACCCTGATTGTAAGCATTTGTAATCAAAGTTTCGATCCGTTGATTTTCTACTTCTGAAAGATCACCTTTGAATTTCAACCACCAGGCTT
This sequence comes from Nostoc sp. JL34, assembly GCF_017114945.1. Classification (GTDB taxonomy): domain Bacteria; phylum Cyanobacteriota; class Cyanobacteriia; order Cyanobacteriales; family Nostocaceae; genus Nostoc. The sequence goes on along the minus strand of NZ_JABXKQ010000057.1, from coordinate 57,025 downwards.
CAGCTTTGACTAAAAGCTTTTCTATCCAGTCATCTGCATGTTGCGAGTTAGATTCAATGGTGTAAGTGACATAAATCCGCAAAAATTTGGGTTTACGAATCCCAGAAATAGTCAGTTCTTGAACTCTAGCTCTCTCTGCCATCAACAAATATTTGATGTCTCGTGATGGCGCATTTCTAATTAATGTAGCTAGTTCTTTTTGACGTTCTTTATCTGAACTAAAAGAACCCAAGTGCAGTGTCATCCTCTCACCGCTAGGAATATCTTTTAATCCGGCTTCAATGTTATTAAAAAGTGTATCGATTTGTTCAGGTCTTAAGGTAGTATGAATTCCCTTACAATCAAAACCAAAAACAAAGCAAAACCGATCTTTTTGAGTGCCTTTAGTTAAAAGGTAAGCGCCAATATCACGCCCATTCATTGCGACACGCAGCATCGTCGCCAAGTGCAAGGCATCTTCAAATGGTGTTAATCTACTTTCACTTCCGGCGACGCCGACGCTTTGTTTTCCGATTTTTTGCTTCATGGTTAACTTCCAATAAGCTTTGATAACGAGCAAAGCCTCTTGTCCAAGCGGGAACGCCAATAAATTTACTTAAAAAACTCCAACTCCTTCCACCAGTTAAAATCCACCAAGTTCCTATTCCCCAACCAGTCATTAGTACTGTCCACAACCATTTTTGAAACTCTTCTTGGAAAAGTCCTCCAAAAATTCCATTAATAATAAAATAGGAGGCTAAGGCGATTACCGTCCAAGGAAGAATTTGATCGGCAGGAATTGGCCCTAATGAAGGTTGACTTCCCAGAACTTGATTGACTGGACGAAATTCTTGTTCCCGCTCTTGAGACATTTGAAATATCTAAATTATTTACTGCTATCGCCTATGACAAAGCGGGTGAGTACATCAGCAATGGTAACAGCAACAACCACTAATAGCGGAGTTCTGGCAATGCTTTGCCAATCTTCATCTTTACGCACTGCATTAATCACACCAACTAAGGAGATGGCAATATAAAGTAAGTAAATTGCCCGCAACACATTAAATATCAAGCTCACTGGTGTGTCGCTAGCACCAGCATTGTTTGTTGTTAAGGTTTTTTTGAAAAACTTTTCAGCTTCCCCAAAAAACTGGGCTTGTGCGGGGGCTGCAAAACAGTCTAACCAATATAAACTCAGAATGATCGCTGCTGCTAAAATTTGTAATAATATTAGCGATCGCCTTGGTAAATTTACCTGCTGCCCAATCTGTTGGGTAATGACTGCAATTAAACTACCAACTAGTAAACAAAAGAGCAGGATAGGACTTTTTAGGCTGATAACGCTTACAAGTACAGCACAAGCAATCAAAAAAGGTACAGATTCAACCAGAATAATCAGGCTGGATTTCAGTCCCAGTCTTAACTTATGAGATCCTTTGACTGCATTACCAGTTAAAGCTTTGAAAAAGTTTCTCTCATGAGAACTTTGTCTAGACATTTGCTAATTTTCCTATGGTGTACTATGAGTGTTGGTTGTCTAAAATTTTACAGTTACTTACAATCTAACATGATTGAAGATTCATTTTTAATGAAATTATGCAGTTTGCAGTAAAGTTCTACATTATATACAGACTCTTATTAAGTTAAGTTAATAATATATTAATTTTTATTTAAAAAATAAGTATACCTGGTTTTTAATCCCACAGTTTTCTATAGCAGGGATTTTGTCTCAAATAAAGGTTGGGGGATGGAGTGGAAAAGCGAGATAATTTTTGGCAGCATACTAAAGTATCAGTTTTGTATTTCACCTTCAGAAGACTGTGTAGGCAATATCTGGCAAGATTAGCAGTATCGTTACTACAAATTTTTTACTGAGATAGTTAAATTTAATTAATACAGCTAAATTTTATTCGATGAACACTCGCAAATCAGGCGATCGCACTAAGTATTTATCCTCTGGCTGAATTGTGTTTGGTAAAAATTCAAACTAGTTAATAGGCATATCTAGTTATTCTAAAGTTGCAATGCAATACAACGTTACTATTATTGGTGGACTAATATCTATGGGTCAGAATAGTTGAAAAAAGTTCAACCGTCAACTATGTTATAATTGATCTAGTTGAGAAATATTTTCGGTCATGTAACTGACTAGAATAGACGCCTATCCGAATCTAAATCTCTACACCCTTTGATTTTGAAGGTGTTTGATGTCAGTTAATATTGTTAATTTATCCAATGAGGTTGAAGATAATGACCGAAAAGAGGTCTTCTCAGAGTATGGATAAGGGCAATGTATCCCAACACAGTTAGCCTAACTAAAATTTCCGTTTATGAAATCTTGAAGACTCCTATCTCTAAAGGTTTTAGCTCTATTAACTTTGAGACTATGACCCATCCGTGACACTGATACATCTAACTGTCAAAAAAATGTGCTAAGAAGAACGCACAAGTCTAGTGTGTCACAAACCTACACAACATACGGATACTATTTGAACTTATGCCAGCGGATATAATTACCCGTCCTGAGTCACTCACAGAAGATTGCTTCTTTACTTACGCCCTTGGGACTGATTTGCATGATACAAATTCGACAGCCAAATATTTACGCCGAATCAGAAAAGAAGATAAACCATATATCGATATAGCTGTTTCTCCCAGACCTGGCTATCGGTTTGAGGTTTGCCTTATCCCCGTTGAAGGGTTTGCTCAAGAAACAATATTGACAAAAGATGGGTTCGCCAAAGCTTTAGCGATTATTTGTGCTGTATCTAACAAAGCTAGGAAGCGATTCCCTTCAGGAAATGGACAAGATATAGTCCGGTGTCAATTTAGTAACTTAGCTGATGCAGTAGCTGTAGCAAACAGACTGTCTGCATTGCCCTCTGATATGTATGAAACTATCGCCAAGCTACCAAGTGCTTTGTAAGATCGCGTCCACTTAAATATTTATGATTAGGACTGACGCAAAGACATTGTAATGGTAAATAACTAGACGGACAAGAGAATAAAAAACTTAATAGTTGATAATTTTGTCTGTTGAGGAAAGGCTTGTAATACAAGACTTTTTACCTGAATGTACAATTTTGATGTTTTTGCACGGTAAACTGTAATTCAAAGTGAGTTTTTTTTATGCCTATAAGTCCTCTGCGTGAAGAACCTCGTAACCAGCGAGCGCCTGTAATTCGTACAAGTAATGAGTTTATTCTTTTGGAATGGCTAAAATCAACTGGTCGTCTAATCGAGCGTGAACATCAAGAATCTGAGTATCTAAATGAAGTAGAAGAAATTTCAGAAATGATTGATCTTGACGACATCCCTTACGATCATGACGATGACGATGCTGAAATGGATTTAGAAGCCTAGTAGCGTAATTCGTATACTGCAAGCGTTTCATTCATTGGAAATTGGTGCTTCATTGACGCCGAAAGGCTAAAATTCCTGACTTATCTAAAAAGTCGGGAATTTTAGTATTAAAATCCGAGTGTGTTTAATTCTTAGACTTGAGTAATAGATAAAATAATTGTCCATTGCTGACTGTAACACCAGCGCGATCACCTGCTATTTTCCCAGTACCTAAAAAATAATCCACTCTACCCGCACCTTTAATTGCACCTCCGGTATCTTGATCGAGAACATAGCGACTAATAATGCGCTCCTGCATTTTTCCGGTAGGATTAACGAAGGGAATGGAAGCGCGAATCAACGCTAAAGCACCAGGAGGCATGAGAGATTTATCTGTAGCAATAGAACGCTCTGCTGTTAATGGTACATCGATCGAACCTTGAGCTGGCTCACCGTGATTTTCTTGAAAAAAAACAAAGCTGCGATCGCGCGGAATATAAATATTTAATTCTTGGGGATGTTTTTGGAAATAATCGAGAATAATTGGCATCGTTACACCTTCTTGCGGTAATTTGCCATCATCTATTAATTCTCGCCCAATACTTTTGTAGTTATAAGCAGTATTACCTGCAAAGCCGATTGTGGTTTGAGTACCATCGGGAAGCTGAAGTTTCGCTGAACCTTGAATTTGAGTTAGATATGGTTCGAGGCGATCGCGAAACCAAAACAACTCTAATCCTCGCAATTTCCCTTTTGCACTTTGTAAACCATCTGCTCCTTCTAACTCCTCACGTGTCGGATGAGGCTTAGTCCAGGAGTTGAAATCAGGAGGTAAGCGATAAACAGGATAGCGATATTCTGTTGTCGGGACGCGACTAGCTGCATAAAGTGGCTCATAATAGGCGGTGAATAAAACGGAACCTTGGTTATCTTTACCGACTGACTGGTAAAGAACAAATTCCCGCTCAATGGCTTGATGTAATTCTGTTGCAGAATTAGTTTTTAATAGGAGTTCGCGGAATCTTTGCAAGCTTTTGATGACGCGATCGCGCGTAATCCCAGCCACCGGATAGTTTTGATAAGCAGCCGCAGCATTAGCTGTTTGCAGGTATTGGAGACTACGAGCGATCGCACCGATCAGTGCCTTTTTCTCTGGTATTTTGCCATAAATTACTTCATCCAAACAAGAACGATCATTCTGACAACAAGTAATTGGTAGTCTTTCGATTAATGGTGCTTTTTGCTTTTGTGTAAAGGATACTGGTATATCCCACTTTTTCACGCGACATTCTGGCGGACTGAGTTCCCGATACGCCAAAGATTCCATACGCATTAAGAAAATCGACAGAAGCAGCGGTAGGCTGATGGCGATAAATTTGTTTAGCTTTCCTAACCCAGCAAGTGTCTTTTTCATCAAAATTTAAAATTTTTGAGATTATCCCACTTTACTCAAATTCAAAAATCAAAAACCAAAAATACAGTAGACCTAATATGTTTTTATATACTTTATAAAAAAAGACTAAAAAAACCCATCACTTTTTTCAAGCGTGAGTACATTTGAACTAAATTGTCTCAATTTGGTAGTAAGCCCTGACTCCATAACTAAAGCTGTTGTCAGGATGAAAGGAGAAGCTATTGATAACTTTTTTAGTACATTTACGATTGTCACGATCTTATTTCTCCGATAAACATTTAACATTCGAGACTCTTCACAAGAATGTAACTTTTTTTATACTCATAATACCAATATTTTTAAGCAAATTCACGCAAATTTTAAATAAGGGCTAGTTTATTTAGGGCAATGCCTTCGTCAAAAGAAGAAGATATCTGACTTTTCACGGTATATGGAAAAGCTCATTTTAAAGATTTCCTAAGCCCTGATTTTTCTGTTAGCTCTTTTCATTAACTCAAAGCTATTGAGAATTAGTCTGTGGAAAAAGCCACGCTTTTTGGAGGTTTGAGGGCTTACCGTGAAAAGTCAGGTCGTCTCCTTAAGGGATTTCCAGAAATTAAATTATGCAATTTTGGGAGCGAAGATGATCGATGGTTAGATTCTTCCTCCCCTGCAACGCCAGCTCGCCAGAGCGATGGGATATTTTTTTAGTTGAAAGTCCCTAATCCCCACTCCGGCATTATTGACCTTAAGACTAACTAGCGCGGTTTTCGATATGTCTGTGAAATTTTAAAAATGCTTTCTGAAATGCCTGAGCCTATTTTATTAATCCAGATTTTGCCAAGCTTACTGCTTTAGGTCGTCTTCATCCTGTTTCTACGAGTGTTGAACCTTCGTAATTTGGCAGAGGTATTGTTGCTTTAACTTAGGATGCATCCCAATTTGGCAGATTTATTTTGTAATGCGAGCATTTTGCTCGTTGCCATATATATATGCGAGCGTCTCGCTCGCATATATATATCCCAAAATGGAATGCTCCCGTAAGTTAATTGGGCGTTGCTGAATCAAGGGATGATTCTTGTAGGGTGGGCGACACGAGAGCCCTGAAATACAAGGGACGGGCAAGATGCCATTAGTGTCAACTTAAGGTTAAAACCCATTTGTCAACGATAGGTTTTGTTAGGAACGAAGTATAAAGGTGAACTTTTTTCTGACTTTTATACGCAAGCTGGGAGTGATGCTAATAAACAAAGCATTAATAGTCCATGAAAAAGTTCGTTTTTTGTCCCTTTCAAACCGAATTTTTAAGCCTAAATGCTTATTGACATAGGAAGTTTGAGCTTAACTTGACACCAATGGCAAGATGCCCATCCCACAAAACTAGCAAAATCATCCTGCAAATATGCAACGCCGTTAATTATTTTACTAAAATTTTTCCCACCCAATCCCTATTCATTCATATTACGGTAAGTAGCAACAGCAGAAGGCGATATCCGGTTCAAATATCGGAAGATCCAATATTTGAAAATGGTATCTAAAATCACTGGGAACGTGGCAATAAATAAGAAGATAAAATCTCTATTTGCTGGTAATCCCCAATGGCGTGATACTCCTTCTAGAAGGACTTCCCAGCCATGAGGAGAGTGGAATCCTACAAAAATATCAGTAAACAAAATGATGATAAATGCCTTCGCACTATCACTAAGTCCATAGACAATATTATCAAAAAAATCTTTGAGTACAGCAATAGAAGACTTGCTAACTAACAAAAGCCAGATAAAAGCAATCACCGAAAACATATCTGCAAAAACATTTTTGATAGCACCAGAGCTTTCATGACGAAATTCTTCAGCAAGCTCTTTCGCTTTATTTTTCATTTCAGCTTCCATCTGCTCAGGCAACAGTGGAGGAGCTTTGATAATGAGATTTTCAAACTTGAGCTTTTCTTCAAATCTTTCTAATTCTACAAGAGCTTCCTCTTCCATTTCTGAATTGAGGAATATCTGCATTTGTTCATTGCTTCTAAAGCGATCAATAATTGGGCCGACTACAAAAGCTTTTGCTATTTGATGCGTCAAAAGTGGTACAATAATTAATAGTAAAATAAACCTGATAGATATTATTGTTCTTCTTTGAGTCTGACGAAAATTCTGAATTACCTCTTGTTCAGAATTAGGGTCTAATTCAACTTGGAGACGACTGATAGTACTTAAAATAGAGCGGGGTAAAACGCCTATTGTATCGGTTTTACGCTTTATTTTTGATTTATTATCCGAGTCTTGAGTTGGTATTTTGGGTGGTAACGTTGGAGTATTGACGAGCAGCGATTTCTCATCAGATATCACAGAGTTAACTGGTAGATTTGGAGGTCGGACTACTAAAGCTTTGGAAGTTGTTTGATCGGAACTTGTTGTGTATTTGGATATAACTTGATCGATGAAATTTAGCTTTTCCAAAACCAAAGAAGGGCTAGGATGCTCTATACCTGCTTTCTCGGCAGCTTTTTGATTCTCTTCATTTAGAAACCAACGGCTTGCTCTAAACTCCGTTAGCCGCATCCTGGCAATTTTTAATAGCTTGTTGAGGTCTGACTCAAAATAATCCATCACGCTGTTACTGTACGTGGCTGAGTCAATGTCTATTTTATTACCATTGAAATGCTTATCTTCTATTTCCTGAATCTTTAATGCTGCATCGTAAGCCTCATGTAAGGAACGTTCAGGAGTCTGTAAGTACCGCCGATAAGCAGCAAGTAAGAAAGAATAGATTTTTTGACCAAAAACAGAGTTTTTCATTGCAGACAATCATCCAGCATTGTTTGGTGATTCTTAACCTTAAGTTAACGCACGAGGTATATTAGCAAATCTACAAGGAGAAAGTTTGTGGTTTCTCATTCGGTTTGGATTGTTGGCACTAGCCGTAGTGGTAAGACAGCTCGCTTGGTAGAGCAATTTTGTCATTGGGTAAAATTGGAAAACCAATATAATGAATCATTTTATACTAAAAAGTCAGGGCGTAAAAAAGGTAGTCATGTATCCGAATTTTTATATCTTAAACAAACAGAACCGGGAGTTTTGGTCTTAGCTGCCAATGATGATAATCGTCGCGAATTAGGAGATATAATTGTTACATCAACCTTTGGTAAATATCCGGTTCGCGCCAAGACGCCACTAGGTTTTTTTCAGGATGAAGTTATTTTATTTTGGCCATTGCTAATTAACTCGTTGAACCTGAAAGCACAGTTTCCGGTAAGATTGCGACCAGAAACCGAACAAGAGTTAGCAACCAAACTTTGGCGTCCGCAATTAGACGAAGAAATTTTACAAATTGCGGGAGTAAATGAGTCTCGCCTGGTGCGTCGCATCCTAGACTTATTGCAATTAGCAGCTTATAGTGGTACACCTTGCGAAGATATTGCCCAGATTTTGGCAAGGGGTCTGGGGGAAAATACCACGACTTTAGAGCCGGAATTTTTGGCATGTTTGCTGTTAGATTGGCGTAACTGGTGTTTAGAGAGGGGATTACTAACTTATGGCATTATTACCGAACTCTATAGTCAATATTTATTGAGCGATCGCAATTACCAGCAGCACCTAACTAAACGCTATCAGGCAGTACTAGCGGATGATGTCGATGACTATCCTAGCGTAGCGCGTCTTTTGTTTGAGTTGCTATTAGATCGAGGTGCAGTTGGCGCATTTAGTTACAATCCTGACGGTGCAGTGCGATTGGGATTGGGAGCAGATCCCAACTACCTAGAAGGGTTAGCAGAGCGTTGTCGGGTAGAAATTTTAACCGGGCCGCCTCCAGAGTCCCTGAGTGAGCAACTTACTAAACAGATGGTGGAATTAGTCACAGAACCGATGGTACTGTTGAGCTTACCTGAGATTGTGCGTTCAATTCAAACCACCTCCCGTGCCCAACTATTGCGACAAACAGCCGAAGTAATTGCTAATGCCATTCAATCGCAGCAAGTGGAACCGGAAGAAGTGGCGATTATTGCACCAGGTTTAGATGCGATCGCTCGTTATACTCTAGTAGAAATCCTCGTTAAACAAAATATCCCAGTAGAATCACTGAATGACCAACGTCCCCTAATTAGTTCACCGATCATTCGCGCCTTACTCACCATGCTGGCACTAGTTTATCCTGGCTTGGGACGCCTCGTAGATCGGGATGCTGTCGCAGAAATGCTGGTTGTATTGAGCAGGAAACAACAACTACCAGAAAACTCTACAGACGCGATTCATCGCGTCTCTACTAATATTGATCCGGTACGGGCTGGTTTGATTGCAGATTACTGCTTTGTCCCCCATCCCGATCGCCCTAATTTGCTACCAGTGTCAGCCTTCGAGCGCTGGGATAGAATCGGCTATGCAGCGACTACAGCCTATAATGAGATATTACAGTGGTTAGAACAGCAGCGATCGCAACAAGAATTGCGGTTAATTCCTAGTCCTATTTCTCTCTTGGACAGAGCAATTCAGCGTTTTTTGTGGAATGGGAGCAATCTCCCCTACGAACAACTAGCAGCATTGCGGGAATTATTAGAAACTGCCCAACACTACTGGGAAATTGACACCAGATTACGACAAATTGCCCCAGTTGAAACAACGCCTCACACAACTATTATTGAATTCATTCAACTACTGCGACGTGGTACGATTACCGCCAACCCTTACCCTGTGCGTCCCATTGGTGGAGCGAGAAAGGCTGTCACACTAGCAACTATATTTCAATATCGATCTAGTAGGCGATCGCACCGTTGGCATTTTTGGCTAGATGCTGGTTCACCCCTGTGGGCGAAAGGTGGTGCAGCAACTTTGTTCGGTGCGCCGTTTTTCCTGCGAGATAGGTTAGGCGAACCTTGGACAGCAGAAGATGAAAAATTGGCAGAAGAAAAACGACTGCAAAGGATTTTGACAGATTTACTATCTCGTGTGTCCGAGAGAGTTTATTTGTGTCACAGCGATTTAGCAGTGAATGGACAAGAGCAAATAGGGCCGTTGTTACCCTTAGTGAATGCCTGTGTAACCGTTATTTCTGAATCTACTGAGAAGCTCAGAAATCCGGCTTCTTAATATAAATTGGGGTTTTCTTTATTCACGAATGATTAAGTAGGGCTACAGCCAATTTCTCTACCAAAAAGCTTATGACTTATTAATCACTTTTAATTATCAATTAAACAAACAAAAATATTTGTTTATATTAGCGAAACTTCCTAGAATATTCGGGGGTGAAATCAACCAAGCAGCAATCAGGTTGAGTTTCGCTTTCTTGTCTCAAGCAAAAAAGTTTGTGGCGGGGGAAGCAATTTGAACATCCTAGAATTTTCTCTATTGGTATGGTTCGGCTCATTTGTTGCCGGATTTTTGGGGGCACTAACTGGGTTAGGTGGTGGAGTCGTAATTGTCCCCTTTTTAACATTGGTGTTTGGGGTTGATATTCGTTATGCGATCGGTGCTTCATTAGTATCTGTAATTGCTACATCTAGTGGAGCCGCATCTGCTTACGTTAAAGAAGGATATACAAATGTGCGGCTGGAAATGTTCCTAGAAGTAGCAACAACATTTGGTGCAATATTTGGGGCAATTGTAGCAGCGAAAATTTCCACGGGAGCGCTTGCTGTTGTGTTTGGAATCGTTTTACTTTATTCGGCATACTTATCCCGTCAGAGCCAACCCGAACACCTCAACAATTTGTCGCCAAATTCCCTAGCAATTCGTCTTCATCTGAACAGTACTTATCCAACTCCCACGGGAGAACAGGCTTATAACGTGGGCGGTGTCCCCTTTGGATTTGGATTGATGTTTGTCGCTGGTATACTTTCAGGATTGCTTGGTATTGGTTCGGGAGCGCTCAAGGTGCTAGCAATGGATAAAATAATGTATATTCCCTTTAAAGTGTCAACCACTACTAGCAATTTCATGATTGGGGTGACAGCTGCGGCTAGCGCTGGCATATATCTGAATCGGGGTTACATCGATCCCGGATTAGCAATGCCTGTGATGTTAGGAGTACTATTTGGTGCTTTATTAGGAGCGCGGGTATTAGTCAGAGCCAGAGTGGAGCTTTTGCGAAATATTTTCAGCGTTGTAATTTTGGTGCTAGCGGTGGAAATGATTTACAAAGGTTTAACGGGGAGGCTTTAGAATGGCGAAAAGCAGGCGTAATAAATCTGAACAACGCTTTGAACAATTTCTCGGCAATCTGTTAAGAATTGGGGTCATTCTTGCCACCATTTTAGTTTTGCTGGGGGGAATTTTGTATTTAATTCGCCACGGAAATGAGGCTCCCAATTATCAGTTTTTTCGGGGAGAGTTACCAGAGTTTCGTAGTCCATCAGGGGTAGTGATATCTGTTGAATCTGGTCGTCGCCGTGGCATTATTCAACTAGGACTATTAGTATTGATTGCTACTCCAGTTGTGAGAGTCGCCTGTTCGCTATTCACATACTTGCAACAACAAGATTTTACCTATATTATTGTGACTCTGATTGTACTGTTTGGATTGTTATATGGTCTGATTGGCGGATATTTATAAATTGATATAGTTTCAGTTAGTGCCAAAAACCTTAAAATTCAGGTTTCTAGACCTTTACTATCGTCAAAATAGCCTGTATTAATACTTCTAGCTCAATTGGTTTAGAAATATGTTGTTGAAATCCGGCAGTTAGTGCTTGTTGTCGATCGATTTCTCCCGCATAAGCAGTTAGGGCGATCGCTGGAATTTCTCCGCCCCGATCGGGTGACTGCTTTCTAATTTGACGAATTAGGGTGTAGCCATCCATATCAGGCATACCAATATCACTAATTAACAAATCAAATTTTGTTTGCATCAAATTGTTCAGAGCATCATGTGCTGAGTCTGCTTCAGTCACTTGTGCCCCGTACTGTTCTAGCACGAAGGCAATAAACTCCCGCGAATCTCTGTCATCATCTACAAGCAGCGCTTGCAATCCATTGAGATTTAAATCTGAGCGATCGCGATCGGCTGTATTAACTTGATTCAATTTTGAAGCAGCGATCGGTGGAAGTTTGACTGTAAATACTGCTCCTTGCCCTTCTCCGGGACTGTCTGCTTGAACAGTTCCGCCGTGCAATTCAACCAAATGACGCACGATCGCTAATCCTAACCCCAACCCGCCAAATTTTCGCGTCGTTGTCCCATCGGCTTGGCGAAAGTAGTCAAAAACGTAGGGCAAAAAGTCACCAGAGATCCCCCTACCAGTGTCGCTGACAGTGATTTGAGTGTATTCCGCAGAATGAGTATCTACTTCATCCTTGATTGTTTCTAACCGTACCTCTACTCGACCACCCTGTGAGGTAAATTTAATTGCGTTAGAAAGTAGATTCCAAACAACTTGTTGCAAGCGACTAGAATCACCCAATACTTGTCCAACGTTCGGTTCAAATATTGTTTGAATCTGAATAGATTTAGCTTCAGCAGCAAGCCGCACGGTTTCAAGGGCAGCTTTGATGGTAAAAGTTAGACCAACTGGAACTGTGTTTAAACTCAACTTCCCTTGGAGAATACGCGACACATCGAGTAAATCTTCGATTAGTTGGGCTTGCAGTTTCGCGTTGCGCTCAATCGTTTCGAGAGCGTACTGAGTTTTGGCTGCGTCCTGGTGATTCTTTTGTAGAATTCTTGCCCAACCCAGAATTGGATTCAAGGGTGATCGCAATTCATGAGACAGCACTGCCAAAAACTCATCTTTGATGCGGTTGGCTTGCTGCGCTTGTTCAGTTTGTTGCTGCAAAGAAATCATTAGTTGATTGAGGCGATCGTTTTGCTCTTGCAGCAAGGCTTCTGCTCGCTTCCGTTCGGTGATATCAGACAGGATGAAAACGGCACCTGTGAGAGTCCCATCCCCATCAATTACTGGATCGATGGTTTTGGCAAACCAGCGTTCTTGAGACTGAAATTCGAGAATTTGCCGTTGATGAGTTTCTTTCGCACGGCGAAAACAAGTGCCATCGCCGATTCCCAATTTTGCGCCCATCAGCTCGTGGTGGGCATAACCTAAGATTTCGTGGGAGGGCTTGCAAAAAAGCTGCATCATCGCTCGATTACAGCGCATAATTATCCCTTCTCGGTCTACCAGAGAAACGCCGTCGTTCATGGAGTCAAAGGTGGTTTGCCACTCTCGTGCTGAGGACAAAGCAGCTTCCTCCGCTCGGCGAATTCGCAGCAGCGATCGCACGGTAGCAAGCAGTTCTATCGGTTCAACAGGTTGCACTAGATAAGCATCGGCTCCACTATCTAAGCCTTCCGCTTTATCCTGGCTTTGGACAAAACTTGCAGAAAGTTGTAGCACTGGGATAAAAGTCGTTTCCGGGTTTGCTTTAATTTGGCGACAGACTTCAAAGCCGCTGATATCTGGTAATTGGACATCTAAAATTACTAAGTCAGGCTGAAAGTTAACAACGGCTTCTAAGCCTGTCACTCCAGTTGCCGCTTCCAGGACACTAAAGCCTGCATTTTGCAAAATCCGGTTAACAACGTAGCGATTGGCTTCGTTATCGTCAACATGCAGGATCGTAACCCGTGGCTCAGACATGACTTTTCCCTGAAACCTCTAGAACAAGTCCGGCTTTGACGAGCGCATCTTGAAGTTGAGCTATCACCGTGGTTTGAGAGCCTGTTTCTTTGGAAACAATGGCTATGCTTTGCGCCGCTAACTGGCTGTGCGCTTCTGCATCCAGTTGGGCAGATGAGTGAATAATCACAGGAATCGACTGAGTGACGGAATTGTTCTTCAGCTGCTTGAGTACATCAAACCCGCCGATCTCTGGCATCTCCAAGTCCAGCACGATCGCAGTTGGCTGCTCTCGTTGTGCCAAATTTAATCCTTCCTGTCCGTTCGTGGCTTCTAAAATGTTCAAAGGTGTATTTATTAACAACTGTTTCACCAGATACCGATAGGCGGGGTCATCGTCAATTAACAAGATTTTTTGAGGCTTGTTCTCAGTAATTAGCCTATTAAGTTTGTTTAACAGGGGCAATCTGTCTACCGGCTTAATTAGAAAACCGTTTGCTCCTAACGCCAGTGCTTGCTTCTCGTTATCAACGATGGTAATAACGAGTACAGGGATAGTGCGGGTTGTTTCATCTCCTTTAATTTCTCGCAAGAACGTCCAGCCGTTTTGCCCCTCCAGCAGAATATCTAGCATAATCGCCGCCGGTCGAAGTTTTTGTAAGGCAAGCCTTGCCTGAGCTAAGGTACGGGTAGCAATCAATTGATAGATTGATTCCTGAAGGTGCTTTTCGTAAATAAATAGGGTTTCTGGATGATCTTCAACCACCAGAATGGGCAAGCGAGTTGGCTCAACTGATACGATTGGTTGCAGTCCGGTAGTCAATTCGGTGGCATTTGGGTAGACGATGGGAATCAAGGCTGTAAAGGTAGAGCCTTCACCCATCTGACTTTTCATCGAAATGCTGCCGCCGAGTAGCTCCGCTAGCTTGCGTGATAACGGCAATCCTAATCCAGTTCCCTTCACCTGCTTTTGCAGAGGGGACTCAATTTGCATAAAATCCTCAAAAATCCGTTCTTGATCGGTGGGAGCAATGCCGATACCTGTATCAGATACGGAGAAAGTGACGTTATGACCCGTTTGCACAGCGGTGACGCGCACCTCTCCCTGCTCAGTAAATTTGAGGGCATTTGAGACAAAATTTCGGAGAATTTGAGCGACTTTCCCCTCATCGGTATAGAGCGGCGGAATGCCTTCAGGTTCCTCGACAATCAGCGCTACAGAGGAGCCTTGAACCAATAATGGGCGCAGCATCCCCCGCAGCGTGCCAAACAAATCACTAACTTCAAAGGAACTGGGATGCACTTCAATTTTTCCAGCTTCCACCTTTGCCAAATCCAACAAGTCGTTAACCAGTTCTGATAATCCGCTTGCCGCCTTTTGGATGAATGTCACCTGCTTTTCTTGCTCGATGGTCAAATCGCCATCCATCAGTGCCAGCAGCATCCGAGAGAGGGACAAAATCGAGTTGAGGGGTGTACGAAACTCGTGGCTCATATTCGAGAGAAAGCGGGTTTTTAACTCGTTTACCTGTTGCAGGGAGCTGGCTTTTTCATCCAGTTCTGCATAAAGGGCAACCACACCGCGATTAGTATCTTCCAACTCCTGATTGAGTTGGCTCAATTCTTCCTCGCGCTTCCGTAGCTCTGCCATAGCCCGGAGTAATTCCTGGTTTTGCTGCTGGATTTCTTGATAGGGATTTTCAGGCGATCGCCCAATTACGGTTTCTCGAATCTGCTGCAATTGCGAATCGGTGAAAGTAGGTGTGCGCTTCGACAACCTTTTACCGATTGTTACTGTTGTTCCTTGCTCCGGCAGTGATTCAATCTCGAAGAAATCCATCAATCTCCGAGTACCCACGATGCCTAGCCCCGCCCCCGTATCAGAGGTGTAGCGTCCGGCCAAAACGTCTGCTAAATCAGGAATGCCTCCACCCCGATCTTGAATCCGAATCAGAAACGCTTGCGGCTCTCCCGCCACAGAAAATTCAACCGTACCGCCTTGGGCATATTGAAAGGCGTTGCGGGCAATTTCGGAAACTGCCGTTGCCAATCGCGCCCGATCTTGAGCATCAAAGCCCAACTGCTCGGCGATCTCACGAGTTCGTTGCCGAGCTTGCACAACATCCTGTTCGTATTGGATGGCGATCGTAAAAACAATTGTCAAGTCGCTTCACTCCAATTCAAAATTCTTAAACCTTCTACTTATTTTTCGCGTTCTTTAAGTAATAAGTAATTATTAATAAGTAATGAGTAATGAGTAAATACCCATTACTTATAAAGTAAAATTGAATTACTACATTCTTTTTTTACTCATGATTAATTATAGCGCAAATGTCAGTATTCAAGAAAGAACAGAAAATTTTGCCATAAGAGTTATCAAAGCTTATTCTGAGCTAAATAAAAGACCTTTTGACGACGCTGGTAAAATCTTGTTTAAACAATTTTTAAGAAGTGGGACATCAATAGGTGCAAACTTTTCAGAAGCTAAATATGCACAATCAAATAAAGACTTTATCAATAAGTATTATATAGCCTTAAAGGAAGCCAATGAAACCCTTTATTGGATAAAAATAATGATAAAATCGGAGTTAGTGTCAAAATCAAAATTTCAAAATCTGATAGAAGAGAATGAAAGAATTATTAAGATATTAACAACTTCAATCAACAAATTGAAAGAAAAATAAAAAATAATCCACTCATTACTCATTACTCATTACTCATTACTCATTACTCATTTAATTTGGTTCACCAATGATGACACCCTCCCTTAACTGCCCATTCCTTTCGCAACTAACACCGTCACATCATCCCGCTCTCGGTTAAAGTCTCGGTATAGCACACCTGCAATCAGGCTGGGATGTTTTTGCATTAAGCCTGGATAGCGATCGATCTGCCACTTAGCGCTTAATCCGTCAGAATGCATAATTAAAAGTCCATTGGCATACCAGGGATAGCTGAACTCTTGAATTTTGCGGATTTCATGTCCGACCGTGCCATTGTGAGATACCAGATTGTGGTGCTCAGTAAAGGAGAAAATGCTGGCAGCGATGTTACCAATGCCAGCAAAGCGGATAGACTGTTGTTCAAAGTCGATTTCAGCAATGGCGAGTGCGGCTCCTCGGGTACTTCGCAAGGCGGCGTGGGCAGCTTCGACGATCGCACCAGGAGAACAATGAAGATGTTCTTGAAACATTCTCACGGCTGCGGAAGCAGCAGAAGCCGCGGCAGGCCCATGCCCTAAACCATCAGCTACTAACAACAGGCTACGACAACTATCGACTTCCGATGCCCAGGTATCTCCTGAAACCTCTTCTCCTCGTATTGGCAAACAGATCGCTCCAATTTCTAAAATCTTCTCAGGTTGATGGGGTGCTGAGTCTGACCAGAGGTGAGCCAAGAGCGCTGTTCCTTGGTTGGGAACGGAGTAAATTTCAAATAAACCAGAAAGGCGACGAATTGCACCCATACCATTGCCCAAGGTTCCGGCTGTGGAAAAGCCATCTTGCAAACACTCATCCACATCGACCATTCCCCGTCCTTTATCTAGCGATAAGATTTCAATGCCAATTCTGGAATCTTCCTTGAGCGATCGCAGCAGCATGACTCCGCCGTGGGCGTGCTGCACCAGATTGTTCGCAATTTCTGTCACCACAATCCCAACCTTGCCCCGTTCTGTTTCCTGAAAACCGAGCCGAGTTGCTAAACCCATCGCTGCCCGTCTGGCTTCTCCAGTCTGGCTAGATTCAGTAATTGTGACGGCGACAGACTCTCTCATTTTATTTCCATCGTACAATTATTATCCGTGTTCCTTCTCCCACCACGGACTGAATCTCAAACTCGTTGGCAAGTCTTTTAGCACCACCCAGTCCCATACCTAAGCCGTTGCCTGTGGTGAACCCATCCTTCAGCGCCAGATCGATATCAGGAATACCCGGCCCCCGATCTTCAAAGATCAGCCGGAGTCCTCGTCGTCGCCCTTCCTGAAGCATTTCTAGCTTGACTGTGCCGCCCCCCCCGTAGTCTAGGGTATTGCGGGCTAACTCACTGGCGGCGGTCACAATTTTAGTTTGGTCTACTAAGCCAAAGCCAATTTCCACGGCCAGATGGCGCACAGACTGCCGAACTAAAACTACATCTGTAGAAGATTGAATGTCAATCGTTTCAGTCTTCTGCATCGTCATCTGCACGCCATTTAGTGGCAGTAATTTGATTTGTGGTTTCATTGAGTGACGATCGCAACAATGCCATACCCTTTTCGACGTTTAGGGCAGTGCGAATCCCTGTCAGCGACATCCCCAATTCCACTAGGGTGATTGCTACGGCAGGCTGCATCCCGACGACAACTGTCTCAGCATCTAGCACCCGTGACATTCTGGCAATGTTGGCTAAAATCCTCCCAATGAAGGAATCAACAATCTCTAATCCTGAAATATCGATCAGGACACCGTGAGCGTGGGTTTGAGTGATGCGGTTTGTCAGGTCTTCCTGTAGCGTCATGGCGAGGCGATCGTGCATATCTACCTGGATCGTCACAAGTAGAAAATTGCCCATTTTAAGTATAGGAATACTTTCCATTGCTTCCTTCCCCCTATTTTGATTGAGAGCGGGTAATGGTCGTTCCCAACCGTTTTAGCGCCGTGAGAAAGGCATCGGCTAAGGTTGCTTTTGTGACTACATTTGTCAAATCAATGCCGAGATAAACGATCGTTTGGGCAATTTGAGGGCGAATGCCACTGATCATACAATCAGCTCCCATAAGACGGGCGGCGGTAACAGTCTTGAGCAGATGTTGAGCAGTCAGGGTATCGACAGTGGGAACCCCGGTAATGTCAATAATGGCAACTTCGGAACTGGTTTCGACAATCTTCTGCAATAACGACTCCATCATCATTTGAGTCCGGGCACTATCCAGGGTGCCGATTATCGGCAATGCCAAAATTCCCTCCCAGAGTTTAACCACTGGGGTAGACAGCTCCATCAACTCTTCCTGCTGCCGCAAAATCACCTCTTCCCGCGCCTTTTGATAGACTTCAATTGTCAGCAATCCTAGCTGATCCAGTAAGTTTGTGGCTAACCAGATATTTTCACCCAACTCAATGGGGTCTTGCAATTGCTGACGCATTCGTTTGAAGAGGGGTTGCTTGAACGAAAAGACGAATGTAGCCGTTTCTGACGGTGTGAAACCATTTTGCGATCGCGATCGAGAAATGCTGTTGAGCATCTCTCGCATATCTTGCCACGCCGCTGCCTGAATATTGGTAAAGTTGCCTCGCCCAACGGCAATCCGAAACAAACTAAGGAATTCCCGGCACTCCTCCTTTAGCTGTCCTTCTTTAATCAAGCCTCTCCGAATATTCACAGTGGCTAGTTCTTGAGTCCACTCCGACAGCAAGTCTGCCTCGAAGGTTTCTAATATCTCTGATATCTTACTTTCGCTCATCGTTTCTTTGAGGGCAACCGCTTTCATTAGTTCAAAATCAGTGTATGACGATTCAGCCCAAGCTGAAAGCTAAAGTTGGAGAGCGATTTTTTTGATTACAAACAGCCTAAAAGCTTGCTAAATATCAAGTACAAGAAATTGGGCAGACATACAGCGATGCCTGGGTTGGGCTATGCCTACCCTAAGATTAATTGAGGATCGGCAAAAAAGTCACAAAAAAATGCGATCGTCTAAAAAGTGTATTTAATGCAAATTTCGGGACTGTGGTTGAATGGGAAGCGGAGAACGAGAAGGTACTTTATCACGCCTTAAGAGTAAAGGAAGACTGAGAAACCCCAAAATAATTACTACTCCGGTCATTATCCAAACCATTAACCTGTTTGGTCTATAGTCACCTCGTTCAATTTGCCAGAAAATTTGATTGTATCGCCACGCAGCTAAGGCAATAGTCGAAATTCCAAAAATTACCAAAGCAACACCCAAGTTTTCCGAGTTGGATAAGGGATTTACCGGAGGTTCTTGTTGAGTAATCGCAATATTCAACTGGCGCAGAAATATACCAAATCGCGCGATCGCAAAACCAAACCCAATCAATGCAATAGAAGTGCGTAGCCAAGCCAGAAATGTCCGTTCGTTCGCTTGATGCTCCCTTTGACGGTCAATTTTCGGTATTTTATCCATGAGTAGCTGCTGATGCCAAGTCCCCCTTTGATGAATAGCATTAACCAGTGAAAGAGCAAACACTGAGAAAAATTTGTAATAATTAGCACAGTATAATGATGACTTTGAGAAGACCCCAAGCGATCGCGAGAATCTTTACAATGGTAAATAAGGTAAAGATATATATCAGAGTCAAAATCAATGGCACTATTCGGATTTGGCAAAAAGTCAGTTATGCCCACACCTGAAGAAGCTTTGTCAGGAAGGGCACAATCTATGTCAGTACCAGCAGATCATTATGTCAACAAGAATCCCTTAAAACCTCCTTTTCCCGATGGATTAGAGAAAGTAATCTTTGGCTTGGGCTGTTTTTGGGGTGCAGAACGCAAATTCTGGCAACTTAAAGGAGTCTACACCACCGCAGTCGGTTACGCTGCTGGTTTAACACCCAACCCCACCTATGAAGAGGTATGTAGTGGGCGAACTGGTCACAATGAAGTAGTGTTGGTTGTGTTTGATCCCAAAGTGATTAGTTATGCCGAACTCCTCAAAGTCTTTTGGGAAAGCCACAATCCCACCCAAGGGATGCGTCAAGGTAATGATGCTGGCACTCAATACCGTTCGGGAATTTATGTATATTCCGAAAATCAAAAGCAGCTAGCAGAAGCATCGCGGGAAGCTTATCAACAAGCCCTCAACAGCGCAGGTTATGGCAAGATTACTACAGAAATCTTAGATGCGCCTGAGTTCTACTATGCTGAAGCTTACCACCAGCAATACCTGGCTAAAAATCCCAACGGGTATTGTGGTTTAGGAGGGACAAATGTTTCTTGTCCCGTGGGTGTAGTTGAATCGCAAGTCAGTTGATAGAAATGGAGTTGGTAGGGTAGTCAACTTAATGTGAGTTCGACAAACCTCTCGCTGCCATGAACTAAAGTTCAAGTCTGTCCCTCTCCGACTCGGAGAGGGATATGTTTTATAGCGATGTCTACGACGGGCTACGCCTACGCGTAAAATACCTAAAGTATTGCGATGGTGCATTAGCCAAAGGTATAACGCACCCTACAAGATTACGAATTACGAATTAAATAAGCTATGCGTTTTAACACTTTAACAACAGTATGTAGGTCATCCCCACGATTTAGTGACAGTGTGTAAGACAATGCATATCTCGGTGTACTTTGTTTCGTCAACTTAATAAATTGAAATTCCCGACCATTGATTACAAAACCATAAGTAGGTTTATCATTACCAGCATTAGCCAACATATAAGCTAATGCTTGAGGAATTCCTACCTCCAAAGAATAATCTGCTCGTTTTGCTTCAATAACGAGAACCCAAAATGGAGGATGGAACACCAATATGTCAATACGTCCTTTGATAATCGTGCCTTCGTCTTCAGAAGATATTTTTACCTCTTGTTCTGAAGCAATGTAGAAAGGCGGTTGATAAAAACCTGCTAGACGCAATAGTGGAGATAGCACCACCATTTTGACTACAGGTTCTAAAATAGGATACTTCGATAGATGCAAATATTCTGCCTTGACTTCGTTGAGAGATTGCTTTTCTAAGTCACTCAACTCAGCTAAATCATGCCGCCATTCTGAAAAAAAATCTTCGTCGTCTGCAAGTTGTAAGCCAAATTCATCAATCAGTTGGGCTAGGGTGATATCTTTTCCTTGAAGAATTTGAACCATTTGTTGAACCCTTATACTTATCTGGCTAAAAAATCTTCGCTTGATATTTACCCAAAAGAGTGCCTTAAAATGCAGATTTCAGCAAAGCGATCGCTCGCACCCACAACATAATACTAATGGGCGCTCCAAGTAGAATACCAGCGATCGCCCAGCCTCTCTGATGCGCTTTAAATTGTTCAATACTGCGCCACCGTCTACTTTTCCAAGCCCATTCATTGCCTTTTGCACCAAGTGCGATCGCCATTAACCACCAAGCATTGGGTACAAAACAGAACAAACCATACCATACTTGATTCGGCCACATCCACAACCAAGGCATCAAAAACGCGCCCCAATTCCAACCGAGAATTTCCTCTGGGACTGTTTCATTCTGATTATTGATCCCACATCCAGAATTGTTGATGATTTCTTTTAGCGGTAAAAGCTGGTTCTTGTTTACAGATTTGACAGCCAGACCCGATTTGAGGGCATTCAGTGCAACGCTTGCACTAGTAAATCTTTGTTCGGGAGCCGGTTCTATTAACTTTTGTAGCCAACTGACAAAACTGGGACTCAAGTTAACTCGGTCTACAAATTGCAACCGCAAATCCTGCTGGGGTAAATCAGACGGGGAAGTTCCAGTGAGCAAATGAATCAAAGTCGCTCCCAATGCATATAAGTCTGAAGCCGCAACCGCTCGACCACCAAATTGTTCCATTGGGGCATAACCATAAGTACCCACAACGGTAAAAGTAACGCCCTCTCTTGCCGCTTTATCTTGAACTGCGCCAAAATCAACTAAATAAATCCGATTATCTTCGCCCCAGATTAAATTACTTGGTTTAATATCTCTATGCAACACCCCTGGATTCAATTCATGTAGATAGATGAGAATATTTAAAACCTCAACAGCAATTTTTCTCGCTCGCTTTTCACTAAACCTTTTGCCAACAGCAAGTTTTTCCTTAAGCGACTCACCAGGAATATATTCTTGTATTAAGCCAAACCAGAGTGTGCGATCGTCGATACAAAAATAATCAATATATCGAGGGATGCGGGGATGATTTAGCTGTTTAAGAATTTGTGCTTCCCTCTCAAAAAGTTTCAGGTCATCCCACTGCACAGTACCGCCAAAGGCCAAAAGTTTGACCACAACAGTGGAATTTTCGCCATCAGAGGCTTGTAAATCTTTTGCTAGCCAAGTTTGACGAATTCCATTGTTGCCGAGTTGGCGTTGAATTTGATAACGATCTTGTAATATCTGTTCTGGTTGCAGCATCTTACACCTGCTGGCAATTTACGTTGATCTGATTCCCTTATATTCAAGGATAGTCATTATCTACAGAAACTGTGGCAGCAATCCCTGACTGTCTTAGTAAGCTGTTGTGCATTTGATTTGCGTAACTGGGATGGACAAGACGCTTTGCATAACTTGCCTTTAGTTAGATTGTATAGTATAATCGTACTATTAATAGTGATAGGAAGACGATCAAGCTCAAGCAAGATATGTTGTTGGAGGAAAATAGCAAAGCCCTTTACAGAATAGGTTTGCCTTAACTTTCAAGATTATCTAACAAACTTTACAAACTGCTTAAATCTCTTGTCACAATAAGATTTATAATTAAAGTATCAGTCATTCACCCCAAGGCTGAAGCCAGTTGTTATATAATGCAGAATCCAGTGCATTTAACTTGGGGGAAGCTTTGCGTTTTCAGTTTAAAAAAAAGAAACTCGAAGCACTTTACACAGCAGAAAAAGATGCTCATAAATACCCAGGTGTGGTTGATGACTTTTTTGAAGTCATGGCGATTATTGATGCTGCTGTAGACGAGCGAGACTTATATGCTCAAAAAGGATTGAGATTTGAGAAGTTGTCAGGAAAACGAGGAAAACAAGGACAGCGTTCTCTACGTTTGAATAATCAGTGGCGTCTAATTGTGACAGTGGATGAGGATGAGCAGGGAAATTATCTCACAATAATCGATATCGAAGACTACCACTAACTTTCGTCAGCAGGGGAGACAGCAATATGAGCCAGAAGCTAGCACCAGCAAGAGTACCAACACCAGGAAAAATTTTAAGTCGAGAATTAGAAGCCCGTGGCTGGACACAAAAAGATTTAGCAGAAATTATGGGGCGTCCAGTTCAAACCATCAATGAAATCATTCGGGGAAGCAAGCAAATTACACCTGAAACAGCTATCGAACTCTCTCAAGCCTTGGGTACTTCTCCAGAGTTCTGGACAAATCTTGAAGCAAAGTATCGGCTTCATCTAGTAGGAAAAGAAAAAAAAGAGCAAGATATAGCTCGTAAAAGTCGATTGTATACAATTGCTCCCATCTCTGAACTAATCAAAAATAAGTGGATTCAAGCAGCAAATTCAATTGATGACTTAGAACAGCAAGTATGTGATTTTTTCGGCATATCTTCTTTAGATGAAACACTCCAGCTAGATGTTAATTTTCGTTGTTCCGAGCATCGAGAGCCAGAGGAAACTTCTCGCATAGCTTGGTTAAAACGAGTTGAAAACCTAGCGAAACAACAAGAAATTGCTAGTTTTGAACGCAAAAAACTTGAGGCTGCTATCCCTGAAATTCTTGCTTGTGCTAAACAAGTAGAAAGTATTGTGCAGATTCCTCAATTGCTGGCAGATTTAGGTGTACATTTTATAATTGTGCCGCATTTAAGCAAAACATACTTGGATGGAGCAGCCTTTTATTTAAATAGTAATCCCGTTATCGCGTTGACATTGAGATATGACCGGATAGATTCATTTTGGTTCACACTCATGCATGAGTTAGCACATATTGTTTTAGGACATCAAGGAGCTTATTTAGACAACTTGGATGCGTTAGAAGAGAATGATGAGGAAAGAGCAGCTAACGAAAAAGCAGCTGACTGGTTAATAAATCCTCAGACATTAAATGAATTTATTATTACGAATAAAAAAGTCTTTTCTCGTAAGGTGGTTGAAGAATTCGCTCAAAATCAAAATAGACATCCAGGCATAATTATTGGTCGCTTACATTATGACAAATTAGTTCCCCATAAAAATTTGAGACCATTACTCGTTAAAGTTAGCCGAGTTTTAGGTCATTCTACAGATAATTTTTGCGATAGTAAGCTTGATATTCCGCAGATAGCAGAGGCCCCCACCAATGACGATGATTGAGATACCATTCAACTGTTAAATGTAAACCCTCCGCAATTGTTACTGAAGGCATCCAACCAAGGTGAGTTTTAATTTTGTTTGCATTAATTGCATATCTCCTGTCGTGTCCCTTTCTATCCTTAACAAAAGTAATCAACTCCTTTGCTGGACGCACTGGTAAATCAGGTGCTAATTCATCCATCATTTGACACAAAAGTTGCACCAAGTTGAGATTTTCCACCTCATTATTGCCACCAATATTGTATGTTTCTCCTGGTTGTCCATGATTGATTACCACATCCAGAGCAAGACAATGATCGCCCACATAAAGCCAATCCCGCACATTTTTACCATCGCCATAAACAGGTAATGGTTTCCCGATCAAAGTGTTGATACACATTAGGGGAATTAGCTTTTCGGGGAACTGATAAGGGCCGTAGTTATTAGAGCAATTTGTGATAATAGTTGGAAGTTGATAAGTATGATAATAAGCACGCACTAAATGATCGCTACCCGCTTTTGAAGCTGAATAGGGACTATTGGGCGCGTAGGGTGTCGTTTCAGAAAAAGCTGGGTCATCTGCGCTCAGACTACCGTAGACTTCATCAGTAGAAACGTGCAGGAAACGATAATTAGATGGCTGTGCTTTTGTCTCCCAATATTGCCGAAAAGCTTCTAGTAGGGTGAAAGTTCCCACTACATTAGTTTGCACAAAAGCCGCCGGCCCAAGAATCGAACGATCGACATGAGATTCAGCGGCAAAATGGGCGATGGTATCAATATTTTCCGTTGATAATAGGTTGTCTATGATGGTGCGATCGCAAATATCCCCCTGCACAAACCGAAAATTCTCTCTTCCCTCAACCAGCGCCAAGTTCAGACGATTCCCCGCGTATGTCAGAGCATCTAACACCACCACGCGATCGTCTGGATAAACCTGACACCAGTGATGCACAAAATTCGCCCCAATAAATCCCGCACCCCCAGTAACTAATAACCGCCGACTCATCCAATTTCCTCTCTTTTCTCTATATTCTCAGCGCCTCTGCGGTTCGTTTTTATTACTTAAAATATTTCTTCTTCAGCTTTCCATATATCTTCTGAGCGAGTAACTTTGCCATCCGTATTTTAGTCAAACTCTTAATATTAGATGGCTGCTGTATTTTATGGTCAAAAAACTCATTTAACTCATCCAGAATAACTTGGAAGCGCTTAATAATGTTTTCAGTCCGATGCTCAAATAAAAAATCTTCAGGTAAGCTAAGAGCTACTGAAGAATCAATTACCTTCAGAATACGTTGGACATCATATTCTTGAGAATATCCAGCAATTTTATAACAATTAAATCCCGGATCTAAGTAATCAGCTAGTCCACCGTTGACACTAGAAAATACTTGACAGCCACAGGCAAGAGCTTCCATTGGTTGTAGACCGAATCCTTCACTAAGGCGCTGTTGTGCCCAGTACTCAGCGGAATCATATAGATAAACTTTAGCTCGATTGAATAGTCCAGGTAAATCCTCTATGTATGAATCAACAACCAATACTTTACAACGTTTTTGCAACGCTGGAATCAATTCTTTAATTAAATATTCAGAAGACTTTCGAGCCTGAACTAAAACATCAATATCCCGTTCCAAACCTAAATTTTGAAACTCATCAGAAATTTGATTGGGCAAATAATAAATCAGAGAATTGGGTGATTTTTCTCCCCAATATCCCATTGTATAGCGGCTAACGGTCATGATTGGAATACTTGCAGGTAGCCTAAATGGATAACCTGGACTATGTGCATGGTAAACCACATTGTATTGCTTAAGTTTAGCCACGAGTTGAGCTATATCAAATCCCCAACTGATGACAAAAATTACATCATTTAAATTTTTATCTTTTAGCAAATCATCAATAAAAAGCTTATCTTTTTCCCGTTGACGGTAAGTTACAACATCAGCACTACAGAAATTCTGAGCCAGACTAAGCGCTTTTAATTCAGCCCAAAGACCACCACAGGCAAATTTGCTATCTGTACCGGGGAGTAAGAAATAAATTTTTCTCATAATTTTTTTAGGGAAGTGGAGAGTAGGGAGTAGGGAATGGGGAAATGGGGGAGCAATATCATCTTCATCTCCCTCATTCTCCTCATACCTACTCTTGCCAGCCCACTTTAACAAAATGTGCCTCACGCCTCCAAACGTCGCGTGTACGGGTAATATTTTCAACTGCTAGGTTAAAAGGAATGGCAGTTGTTAGATAACGCTGTGCCATAGAACCTAAATCAGGTGCGAGTTCAGCGGCTGTCGTTGCTGCTAACCCCAAACCTATGAGTTGCTCGATTGGTCGAAATGGTAGCAACAGATGCACACCGACAGCTAGTCCAGCCGTTAAGAGCATTGCTACTGATAAATTTGTGCCGCAACGGGGATGTACAGCCAAATCCCATTCTCCACTGGTGATGCGATGTCGAGCAAGTGTGACTGCACGCCGCAAATCACTAATATTTACCTCACCATAGAGGTAGAAACCCTGCTCAGTAGACAAACCGCTTAATAGTTCATTATCTAGTTGAACTTTAGTGGATTCTCCTGTGGCAGGATAGGCACTTTTTGATTCGCTAAGAACCCAAACAGTCGCGTGTTCTAAGGCGTGAACCTGCCGCAGCATCAAAATTTCTTTCAACCTTGGAATAAATGATAGCTGTCTGAGTAAGTCGGCATCTTGTGTGGGTTGCGGAAAGTCTGAAAATTGGTCTTCAATACTCGGAAGTTTCTCAGATACAGGTGTCGTAAAATCAAAGTTAAAAAATTGAAAGGGAGACGAGCTACCCTGAAAAGAAGCGGAAGTATTCATTGAAACACTACTCCCAAAGCCGATGGGGCAACATAGATTTCTTTCAAATGTAACGCTTGCACCACTGAATTGTTGCTAATTTTTGTAGATGATTGTTTAGCTGGGGCATGGGGCATGGGGCATTTTAGATTGTTCTCCCATCCCAGTCCCCAGTCCCCAGTCCCCAGTCTCCAGTCCCCAGTCAATTTGCAAAAGAATTCTAATCTTTGATAGTTTCCGAGTCCGAGGGTCAGCTGGCTCCACTAACATAAACTCCGGCTGAGTGAAGGACTCGGAACTTTTGGTAGAGTGTTCACACTGAAAACTTAGGCGTAAGGAGGGGAACAATCAGTAAAACTTGAAATTGGCTTGTAATTTACCAGACCAAAGCAATTACACTTCTACTAGTAAATTGTTCATTCGATCTGCTTCGGTAGAGTACAGCAATTGACATCATTCAAACAGACTTTGCCCCACTGTAAAGCCCAGCGGACAAGAGCTACTCGATTATCTGTCTCGGTCTTGGTGAGAATATTACTGATATGGTTATCAACTGTACGCTTGCTAATCTCCAGTTTTCCTGCAATCTCTTGGTTAGTTAAGCCAGCGGCCACTAGGTCGATAATTTGCAGTTCTCTGTCTGACAGACTAACGGGGGTCTCAGACTTGCCACCAGCCATGACTATTTCTATCCTCCCTTGGTATATGTACTTAATCGCTCTTTCTAATTCTAGAAGATTCTTTTCTTGGTAGGGGTTTCAAGTGTTAGCAGTAATATGATTGTCAATATTTTCTTTGGATTTCAAGTTTGCAAAGATTTAAACTACGCGACATTTTAAGTAATAAATATAGCTCATTTTGATAAATATGTCCCCTAAGCACTTAGCCCAAATAATCGAAGATTAGAAGCATATACAGGCTATAGAAGTAGTAAAAATTGCTATTTAATTCTATGAAGGACTGGCGACAGATTAGTAGAAACTATTGTAGATTTTATACTGTAAATTCCTAATCCCAAATCGAAATTTAAAATTTAAAATGAGATGAGCAATCCCCGTGTTTTGTGCCTTGGTGAAATTTTGTTTGATTGTTTAGCCGATCAATTAGGGCTAAAGCTGGAAGAAGTGAAATCTTGGACTCCCTACCCAGGAGGGGCACCAGCTAATGTAGCCTGTGCTTTAGTCAAGCTGGGAATGTCAGCAGGATTTATCGGAGCCGTTGGCGAAGATGAGCCTGGGAATTCACTGGTCAAGCTATTACAAGATGTAGGTGTAGATACGACAGGAGTACAACGCCATCCCACAGCACCAACGCGGCAAGTTTATGTTACACGGGATCTGGCTGGCGATCGCACCTTTGCCGGATTTGGTCAGTACGATACCGCAGAATTTGCCGATACTCGCCTGCAAGCTAAACAATTGTCAGATTCGCTGTTTCAACAGGCAGATTTTCTAGTTTTGGGTACTTTGGAATTAGCCTATCCTGAAAGTGAAGCGGCAATAAACCGCGCTTTAGAGTTAGCAGAACATTATGACTTAAAAATTGTGTTGGATGTTAACTGGCGTCCTGTATTTTGGGATGAACCAAACATCGCCCATCAAAAAATTCCAGAATTATTTAAGCGAGTTGATTTCCTCAAACTCTCCAAAGAAGAAGCTGAATGGCTATTTGAAACCGCAGATCCCGGAGCTATCACTTATCGTCTCGCTTCGATTGAGGGAGTACTAGTGACAGATGGGGAAAACGGCTGCACTTATTGTCTGGGTGAGAACGAAGGCAAATTACCCTCGTTTTCCATCCCTGTAGTTGATACAACTGGTGCAGGAGATAGCTTTTTGGCAGGATTCATCCATCAACTGAGTCAGTATGGTATCCACAGCTTGCGGGATGCAGAAACAGCAAAACGCATTGTCACTTATGCCAGTGCTGTTGGAGCGCTGACTACTATTAAAGCAGGTGCGATCGCTTCTCAACCTACTGCTGCTGAAGTCGAAGCTTTTCTAGCCGCACATCAACTCTAGGAACTAGCATCAGTTACTGGGATATCAGCCTTTGGTCGCTGATACTCCCAGAAAATGTACGAAAATCTTCATGCATTCTGCGGTCATATTAAACAATAAACGCAGATGGAGAAGTGTCGGTACTAGGTTAACGTGCTCAATTTTTACTTTTAGAAGTTCTGAATTATCCTCACTGCATAAGAGAAATGCACTCAGGTCAGATAGATTTTAAAATTCGTTAGTTAAATACAAAACACTCTTTATACCTGGGTAACAGACGAATAGTTGTGTACCTCACTTTCCTTGAAATCTGCAACAGTTCACCCGTTTGTAATTGATTAATCCGTTCAGTTGTACAAACAGGAAGGTGTCGCAGTCTATGCACAAAAAATATTAAATCTTTACATTTTTATTATCTGCATAAACAGTAATACTGATATCTATAAGTGAATAGAAAGTATAAGTGAATAGAAACTTTAGATTAGCTTAAGGTATTGGTGAAGCATTATGAAAAACATCACAAAATGGCTTTTGGGTTTGGCGATTGTTCCTGCAAGTTTGGTATTGGCATCTAGTCATGTTAAAGCCAGTCAAATTGCTGGTGAGTGGTTCTTTGGTCTCTGGGATTGTAATATTGACGGTAGACCAGCGAAAATGCAGTGGAAAGTAGTCGATGATCCACAAACTAGTTGTAACGGTGATGTTTGCTCTACTAGTTCTGGTGTCCGTCTCGTCGGGCGGTTTAGTGATAACGGTAGTGCGTGGGTTCCTCTAGGAAAACGTTTTTCCAGCACACAAAGACAGGATTTAGG
Source organism: Nostoc sp. JL34 (assembly GCF_017114945.1). Lineage (GTDB taxonomy): Bacteria > Cyanobacteriota > Cyanobacteriia > Cyanobacteriales > Nostocaceae > Nostoc. The sequence continues at coordinate 27,204 of NZ_JABXKQ010000057.1, read as the reverse complement.
TATTCGTTATTTAGGTGCAGAACAAGATAACTGGTATCTCAAATACAACAGTAGTACTAAAATAGCAGATGGTTGGACGACATGGCGGGGTAAGCGCTATCCACTACAATGTCGTAATCGCAGATAAACATTTGCCAAATTATGCAAAATATGTAAATAAGCGATCGCTAGGTTTGAGTACTAAACACACCAGCACCACATTTTTATTTAACTTGACAGGCTAATACTTTAGTTAGCCTGAGCTTGCTGCCATAGAGTATCAACAGTTACAAACTCATAACCCTGTTGTAGCAGTTGTGGAATGAGAATTTGAATAGTGGCAGCAACATCTTCTCCACCGCAAGCACCATCATGCAAAACAATTATTGAACCATTTTTGATCTGCTGCATAATTCGCTGTACCACGGTGGTGACACCTGGACATACCCAATCTTCTGGTACGACACTCCACATAACTGGGCGGTAATTCCACTGAGAAAAAAAATTTAAAGTAGCAGGTGTAAAGAAACCATTAGGTGGGCGGACATCTCGCACTTGTTGAGGTCGCAGGTTGCAGGCATTATAAATGGCAGCTTGGGTTTTTTCTAAACTGTCCTTCAAGTCATTTGGGGAAAGCATGGGAAAAGAGCGATGATCGTAGCCATGCAATCCGATCCAGTGTCCGCGATCGCTAACGGCTTTAGCAATAGCTGGTGAACGGTTGACGCAAACACCCAACCAAAAAAAACTCGCTGTAATCTTGTAACGATCTAACACTGCCAAGACTTCGGGCGTGTATTGAGGATGGGGCCCATCATCGAATGTGAGTGCGATCGCTTTCGTATGAGAATTTCCACCCCAAAGGCAGTTGGGAAAATTCGGTTGGAGAATACGGTAGAAAATTGGGAACAGGGGAGCTAGTTGCATTTTGCGTTTATCTGCTGCTGACAACTTTTTGTAGGTGTTGCTTAGGAAACTGCGTAGGCGTAGCCCGTCGTAGACATCGCACCGCATACAATGCCTCAATATTCTAGCCAAATTGGATGCCTTGGTAAGCGATTGCCACAGGAGGGGCAAGGAAGCACAAAATATCTTTCGGCAGTTCTCATCAGAGTGAAATGATCTTGATTAATCCCATCTCCACAATATCGATAAGCATAGGATTAGCTGTAAGTGTGTTTGATGCTGGGCTGATTTGAGTTCATGAGCTTGTGACATCCTTTTATACCAAACCTCTCTCCCGTTTACCAAGAAGATGCGGAGAGCAGGGACGCTTTGTAACAAAATCTGTAACAGCAATACTATTTGAGCTATCTCTCGTCTAAATTGATGAGAAATCTACGGGTAATCCCGGAGTTTAAGGATTAATGTTGCTCAAAGATATACGAGATTATCAGATTCTATTTCTCAGCTTGTTCCTAGTCTTGGGAATCGGTACACGAGATTGGACGCTGCGACCAGAATTGATTGGGGTAGCGATCGCCACAAGTGTAGCAACTCAATGGATATTGTCATTAGTCATTGGTTATTGGTCATTAGCAAACAACAAAGAACAAAGCCCAAATCTTCGCAGTGCTTTAATTACCTCACTGGGACTGAGTTTACTGTTGCGGGCTGACCATTGGACGACAATGGCAATAGCCGCAGCACTTGCGATCGCCAGCAAATTTATCTTTCAAGTCGGCGATAAGCATTTTTTCAATCCTGCCAATTTTGGCATCATATCTGCCTTGATTTTGACCCCCGATGCTTGGGTTTCGCCGGGACAATGGGGTGAAGAGTGGTGGTATGGGCTATTATTCCTCGGCACTGGTGGCATGATTTTGCAGCGCATCGGTCGCTGGGACACCACAGCAGCTTTTTTAGGTTCCTACTCTTTGCTGGAAGCCATTCGCAACCTCTGGCTAGGTTGGACTTGGGATGTTTACTGGCATCGATTGATGAGTGGATCTTTGCTGCTGTTCGCCCTATTTATGATTACCGATCCGCGATCAATTCCCAATTCCCGAATTGGGCGTGTAGTTTGGGCAATCTGCATCGCCGGATTAACTTTTATCCTGCGAAATTATTTCTTTGTTTCCACAGCAGTTTTCTGGGCGCTGTTTGCCCTTGCACCATTGAGCATCTTACTAGATGTTCTCTGGTTAGCCCCAAGGTTTGCTTGGCAAGAGAAAGATCGGGAAGCAGGGGAAGAACTTCTTACTCAGCACTCCTAACTCTTGTACAGACGCGATTCATCGCGTCTCTAGTCTCTAGCACTAAAAAAGATAGAGGTATAAAATAATGAAGTTTTTTCGACTTTTAACACCATTATTGTTAGCAATTGTAGCTGTTTTGTGCTTTGCCCCCGCAGCTTGGGCATTTTGTGGATTTTATGTAGCCAAAGCTGATACAAAACTGTATAACAAAGCTTCTCAGGTGGTAATAGCACGGGATGGCGATCGCACTATCCTAACAATGGCAAACGACTTTCAAGGCGAAGTCAAAGATTTTGCAATGGTAGTACCAGTGCCAACGGTGCTGCAAAAAGAGCAAGTTCGCGTCACCCAAGCCAAGATTATCGAGCGCCTAGATGCTTTTAGTGCGCCGCGATTGGTAGAATATTTTGACCCAGATCCTTGTGCCCCAGCTTACCCTAATGAGTTATCAGCAGCACCAGCGCCGGCAGCAGCTAGAAGTGAGGCGGGGAGTGCAAGGGACGATGCTAGTTTGGGTGTAACAGTCGAAGCACGTTTTAACGTTGGCGAATACGACATTGTGATCCTCAGCGCTAAAGAATCTGGCGGACTGGAAACTTGGCTCAAACGCAGTGGCTACAAAATCCCCAGAGGTGCGAAACAGTTACTTCAGCCTTACATTCGCTCCTCAATGAAATTCTTTGTTGCCAAAGTCAACTTGGATAAATTCGAGCAATCTGGCTACCAATTTCTCCGTCCGCTACAAATTTCCTACCAATCGCCTAAATTCATGCTGCCAATTCGTTTGGGCATGATCAATGCTACGACAGAGCAGGATTTGATTGTCTACATCCTCTCGCCTCAAGGACAGGCAGAAATCACTAACTATCGGACGGTGAAAATTCCCTCCGACGCAAATATTCCCTTGTTTGTCAAAAATGAATTTGGTGAATTTTACAAATCCATGTTTCAAACTGCTTACACCAAAGAAGACAGGAAAGTTGGTTTTTTGGAATACGCTTGGGATATGGGTAGTTGCGATCCTTGTTCCGCTGAACCCCTGACTTCAGAGGAACTCAAGCAAGCAGGGGTATTTTGGCTAGATGATAATTCTGCAAGTGATGTGCCAGTACGCCCAGGCTTTCGTCGTCCCCTTCCGAGAAGTAACGTCTTCATCTCCCGCTTGCATGTCCGCTACACCCGCGATAAATTCCCTGAAGACTTGATATTTCAACAAACTGCCAACAGTGAATCTTTCCAAGGACGTTATGTTTTGCAACATCCGTTCCAAGGCGAACTTAAATGTCAAGCGGGTAGAGAATATAAACGATCTTTGCCCAAGCGTTTTGAACAAGAGGCGCAAACTCTAGCTAAACTAACCAACTGGAAAATCCAAGATATTCGCAACAAAATGAAGTTGAGTGTAGGTAATCTGAGATATTCTTGGTGGGAAAGTTTCCTATCTTGGCTGAGATTATAATTCAGGAGAGTATGGGAGTGGGGGTATTGCTGGAAATACTCCTCACCTAACCCCCCGGAACCTAGATTAAGCTAAAGTCAAATCAATACATGGTGAAACTGTGGCTAATTGAGTAAATATTGCGATCGCACAAAATAGATTCTTATAGGGCAGGAATCTTACCTTCCAATGCCCATTACCCTTTATCCCCAGAGAGGGCCCCACCTTCCCCATCCACCATTTCCTTTGAAAAAAGATCCGGTATCTTGACGAAAGGTAACTCTTTAGCGCGTTGTTATACGCAATACTAAGATATTCTTGCTTTCTTCGCCAAGATAGATTGTCATGGTTCAATTCGATGAACAGCTACGCTGCTTAGTTACAGAAGCCTGCCAACACTCACCTGGAAGCCCTCAGCGTCAAAAGCTGCTCACGCAAATTATTCGCTTGACAGCAAATAGACTCTGGAGGGAAAGTACTCCCTACTATCAAGACGCACTACAACAAACTTGGTTGTATTTCTGTCGCAATGTTTGTGAAGGTTTGACAGGCCAAATCTATGATCCCAATTATGGTAGTGTCATTACCTGGCTGAATGCTTACCTAAAAAGGAGACTACAAGACTTTTACCTGAATCAGAATCGAGAACAAGCCACAACAGTCCCTCTGAGAATTCGTCAGTCTACATCGGGTGGAACAAGTGAAATCATTGATCCTGTAGATAATCTCCCAGCTAGCCCCCAAGCACCTCCGATTCTGGAAGACTTGGAGATATGGGCGCAGACAGATTCTGATGGAGAACTGTGCGGTACTTACATTAAAGGGCGTCCAGATGTGAATTGTCAGGTGTTAATTCTCAAACGCCTACCCCCGGAAGTTAGCTGGAGAGAATTATCTGAGGAATTTGGGCTGTCAATTCCGACATTAAGCAGTTTTTATCAGCGTCAGTGTCTACCGCGTTTGCGTAAATTCGCAGAATTGGAGGGATTATTATGAAGGTTAATTTTTGATTATCTCCACACCTGTCAGCCTCTGACTTTAAGTGTGAGTTTTTGGTTAAGGTTAGCGATCGCCTTTTAAGTATACTTTGCCAATCAAGTTTCATAGCGATCGCTCAAAAATCAATATATTCTTCCAATCATAGTAAATAAGATTGTGGAAGCTCAGGCAGGGATAAATAACATTACCCTGGTAGCCCAAACAACTTTAATTTGCCCTAGTGTGTTCCTGTTTATCAATCTGTCGTCGGGTCAAGGTACTGTTACTTTCACAATTTTTCCGGGAATCCTGTAGTTGTATACCCACCACATTTGTCAGTCCATCAGATTAGGTAGGCTTATTTATGCAACTCATTACCTCCTTAGATATTAGAAATTCAGAATATTTATCCAAAAATCGCCTCATCAGTTACCATCACCAGTTGCGTCTAATTTTTTCGCTGGGTAATCAGGTAAAAAACGTTCTGGAAATTGGGATTTTTAATTCTCTGTTAACAGACATCCTCAAGAATAATGGATACAACGTCTCCACCGCTGATGTTGATCCCAACTTAAAGCCAGAAATAATTTTGGATTTGACCACAGATTTTTCATTACCAAAAGATAAATTTGATGCAATCGTCCTGTTTCAAGTGCTGGAACACTTCCCCTACGAACAATCAGAAGAAGCATTAAGAAAACTTGCCATTGCAACCAAGAAATTTTTGGTGATTTCGATTCCCTATTGCACCCAATACCTCGCATTTCAGGTGAAAACCTCTTTCTCAGGCAGACCAAGGCATTTATTACTCAATATGCCAAAATTCTGGAGTACAAAGCCAGTCTGTGACGAACACTACTGGGAAATGGGTTTGAAAGGATATCCCAAAAAGCGGATTTTAAACTCTGTTGCGAAAGCTGGGTTAACTGTCAAACAAGAATTTATCGACCCCAGTTATCCGTACCACTATTTTTTGGTGTTGGAGAAGAATTTTAGTAATACTTAGACAGCAGTCTCAACTAGACTAATAGACCTCCGGTCAAAATCGGGAGGTGCGGGTAGGGAAATCCGAATCAGAGAATGGGGGCAAACAATGCTTAAAAAAGGAGCGATCGCCTAAGCTATGCTTTTAAAATCCTAATTGGTATCATGCCCTTCTGTGTTCTCCGGGTTTATCCTGGAAAACAGAGGGATAGGCTGTATTAGCCACTATCATCATTTCAGATACTAACATCGAAAACTACCAATTATGCTAGAACAAGGCACTATCAGTATTCATACTGAGAATATTTTCCCGATCATCAAGAAGTCGCTTTACTCAGATCACCAAATCTTCTTGCGGGAACTGGTATCCAACGCTGTAGACGCCATCCAAAAGCTAAAAATGGTATCCCGCGCCGGAGACTACGCTGGAGACATCGGCGAACCAGAAATTGAACTTGCCATTGACAAAGATAAGAAAACTCTATCCATCTCCGATAACGGTATCGGGATGACCGCAGAAGAAGTTAAGAAATATATCAATCAAGTTGCCTTCTCTAGTGCTGAAGAATTTATTCATAAGTATGAAGGCAAATCAGATCAACCGATAATCGGCCACTTCGGTCTCGGTTTCTACTCTTCCTTCATGGTGGCGCAAAAGGTAGAAATTGATACCCTATCCTACCAAGAAGGGGCGCAGGCGGTTCACTGGTCTTGCGATGGTTCTCCAGCTTTCACTCTCGAAGAATCTTCCCGAACAACTCGCGGCACTACTATTATTCTCAGCCTGCAAGGAGAAGAAGAGGAATTTCTCGAAGCAGCACGAATTAAAAATCTTGTCAAGACTTACTGCGACTTCTTGCCAGTCCCAATTAAGCTAGATGGTGAAGTAGTAAATAAACAAAAAGCACCGTGGCGAGAGTCTCCAAGTAACCTAACTCAAGAAGATTATTTAGAGTTTTACCGCTACCTATATCCTTTTCAAGAAGAACCCCTGTTGTGGGTACATCTCAATACTGACTATCCCTTTATCATCAACGGGATTTTGTATTTCCCGAAAATGAGGCCGGATGTCGATGTTACTAAAGGGCAGATCAAGCTATTTTGCAATCAAGTTTTTGTCAGCGATAACTGCGAAGAAATTATCCCGCAATTTCTGATGCCGATGCGGGGTGTGATTGATAGCACCGATATTCCCCTAAACGTATCGCGGAGTGCCTTGCAAGGCGATCGCACCGTGCGGAGAATTGGTGATTACATTGCCAAAAAAGTAGGCGATCGCCTCAAAGAGCTTTTCCGCGATAATCGTGAACAATACATTAGCGCCTGGAAAGACCTCGGCACTTTTGTCAAATTCGGCGTTCTCAACGACGAGAAATTCAAAAAACAAATCGAAGATATCATCGTCTTCCGCACCACCGCCAAGCTGACAGAAAAAGTCGCTGCTGAAACTCCAGTGGTTGAAGTCCAGTCTTCAGACGGGGATGCTTGGCAAGATGTCACTCCTTCACCCAGTTCTGAAAACTCAGCCCCCAGCGCTCCCTATACTACGCTGAAAGAGTATCTAGAGCGTAACAAAGAACGCAACGAAAATCGAGTTTTCTACAGCACCGATGGAGCAACCCAAGCTACATACATAGAACTGCACAAAAATCAAGGTTTGGAAGTCCTGTTTATGGACTCCTTCATCGATACCCACTTTATCAACTTCCTAGAGCGGGAATATCAGGATGTCAAGTTTACGCGGGTAGACTCAGACTTAGATAATACTCTGCTGGAACAAGACAAAGCTACGGAAATTGTTGATCCCAAGACGAACAAAACTCGCAGTGAGATGATCAAAGAGTTATTTGAGAAATCCCTCAACAAACCCAAACTCAACATCCGTACTGAAGCTTTGAAATCAGATGATCCTCAAGGAACACCACCTGCGATCGTTCTTCTACCAGAGATTCTTCGCCGGATGCGGGAAATGAGCGCCATGATGCAGCAGCAAACAGCAGATTTTCCTGAAGACCACATTTTGTTGGTGAATACTGCTCACCCGCTGATTCAAAATCTGGTAAATATTAACCAAGGTACTATCATTCAAGGTGACGGTGAATCGCCTACAGATCAGTTAGTCAACTTGATTTGCCAACACGTCTACGATTTAGCGCTGATGTCTCAGAAAGGATTTGACGCTGAGGGAATGAAATCCTTCGTCGAGCGATCAAATGAGGTACTTACCAAGCTGACAGAACAAGCGAGTAAATAGTGTTGAGTGGGGTATTGGGCATTGGGCATGGGGAATTGGGCACAAGAGGCAGAGGGGAAAAACTTACTGCAACTTCACTTTTCCCTGCTCCCCCTCACTCCTTTCTCCACTTCTGTTGCCTAAGACCTAAAATGGAAAGGCTGTATTAAAATAACAATCTGGAGATACTTGTTATGTCCCGTCGCTGTGAATTAACTGGTAAAAAGGCAAATAACGCTTTTGCTGTTTCCCACTCCCACCGCCGTACTAAACGCCTTCAGCACGCTAATCTGCAAAACAAGCGTGTTTGGTGGGAAGGCGGAAATCGCTGGGTAAAATTAAAGCTGTCTACCAAAGCAATCAAAACCCTACAAATTAATGGGTTAGAAGCAATGGCAAAAGAAGCTGGCATTAACCTAAATCATTACTAAGTAATGTAGATTTCATAACCCGAAACTTTCGCAGGGTGGAATATAGGTGATTAGGGGCGCACAGATGTCATTGGTGTCAACTTAAGCTCAAACGCTTATCCCACATACGCTTTACTCCTCCCCTTAGGGACTGACAAATAAAAAAATACTCAACTACTTATTGTGGGGTGGGCGACACGAGAGCCCATACATATAGGGGGGGCAAGATGCCCACCCCACAAGATTGGGTAATTTATTTGTTGGAAGTCCCTTACCAAGGGGAGGGGCGGTTTTGGATTTAGACAAAACTGGGGTGGGGTGACGTGGTGAGTAATGGTAAGTGAATGAACTCAATATCACGTATTGACAAGGGTTTCACATTAAGTTGACACCTATGCACAGATGTGCGTCCCTAATGCTATTCTGGTTACGGCAGTGTTAATTCTTTTACCTTTTCTGTTACCCAATCGACACGATCCTTTCCCCAAAATCTCTCGCCTTCCACTACCCAAGTCGGGACTCCGGGACAGCCAAATTGTTCGTATTCTGCCAAAGCTGCCACTGCTGCAAGTTTTGCTGCTTCCCCGTAGATTAACTCAAGAATGCGATCGCCATTCAGCCCAACATCATTTGCAACTTTTCTAATCACAGACTCATCGTTGACATCAAGTTGGTCAATGTACGTCGCTCGAAAGAACGCGGCATCAAGCAGATGCTCCTTCCCAGTTCCACAAGCAGCGTAATACGCTCTCGCGGGAAGTTCTTCGCGACCAAACTTCATTTTCTCCCAGCGCTTCACCCACCTACCAAATTCTTCAAATTCCTTGAGCCGAATTTCAATGCCGTACTTTTTCGCCCACCGCAGACAATCTTCTTTGTGATAGGACGATAAAAGGGCGTTTTCACTTCGTCCTTGTAAGTCGGCTACCTTTATCCCACGCTCCTTTGGTATGTAAATTGGTCGTCGTTCAATATCAACAGGTAAACCCTGCAATGCTTTTTCGGCAAGAGCAATACCAATATATGAATTTGACGAATGGTATATCGAGTACGAGTATACTTTGATTCGCTGCGACATCTTGGCTACTGTAGCTACCTAACTGATAATATTACGAATTAGCGATCGCAGCAGTAGCCAATATTCAATCATCAGAGTCCCCAATTCCCACTATAGAAAAGAGGCAGAGGGGCGGGGTGCTGTTCTTGCTTAGGGAAAAACTTACTGCAACTTCTCCTCTGCTCCTCTGCTCCCCTGCTCCTCTGCTCCCCTGCTCCCCTGCTCCCCTGCTCCCCTGCTCCCCTGCTTCTTCCCCAATCCCCAATCCGTATCTGGTTGCTACAGTCGCAGTGAAAAATACTAAGCTGGTAGATAGCACGTTTAAACTTTAGCGGAAGTTCGGAATCGCATTCATCGGCGGTTTAGAATTCTCCATTGGCGAACTACCTGTAATTACATTATGTTTGATGCTCTATCTGACCGTTTAGAATCCGCCTGGAAAAAACTGCGGGGACAGGACAAAATTTCTCAATCCAACATTCAAGATGCATTGCGCGAAGTGCGCCGCGCCTTGTTGGAAGCAGATGTCAATCTCCAGGTAGTCAAAGATTTTATTAGCGAAGTCGAAGCCAAGGCACAAGGAGCCGAGGTGATTGCTGGCGTGCGACCTGACCAACAGTTCATCAAAATTGTTCATGATGAATTGGTGCAGGTGATGGGAGAAGAAAATGTTCCCATAGCGGAAGCCCCGGAACAGCCTACGATTATTCTCATGGCTGGGTTGCAAGGGACTGGTAAAACTACAGCGACTGCTAAGTTAGCCTTACATCTGAGAAAATTAGAGCGTAGCTGCTTGTTAGTGGCGACAGACGTATATCGCCCAGCAGCGATCGATCAGTTGCTAACGTTGGGTAAGCAAATTGACGTACCAGTATTTGAACTAGGAAGTGACGCCGATCCTGTAGAAATTGCCCGACAAGGTGTAGAACGCGCTAGGGCAGAAGGTGTCAACACAGTAATTATTGATACTGCTGGACGCCTGCAAATTGACGAAGATATGATGGCGGAATTAGCCCGCATCAAAGCAACTGTCCAACCCCATGAAACTCTGTTGGTAGTGGACGCGATGACTGGTCAAGAGGCGGCTAATCTTACCCGCACCTTCCATGACCAGATTGGAATTACTGGGGCGATTCTCACCAAGATGGATGGTGATAGCCGTGGTGGTGCAGCGCTTTCAGTGCGAAAGATTTCGGGAGCGCCGATTAAATTTGTGGGTGTGGGGGAGAAAGTCGAGGCACTGCAACCGTTTTATCCCGATCGCATGGCATCGCGAATTCTGGGGATGGGCGATGTGTTGACCCTGGTAGAAAAAGCCCAAGAAGAGTTTGACTTAGCCGATGCTGAGAAAATGCAGGAGAAAATTTTGTCAGCAAAGTTTGACTTTACTGACTTTCTCAAGCAGTTACGGATGCTGAAGAACATGGGTTCTCTGGGAGGCTTGATCAAGATGATTCCAGGGATGAACAAGCTTTCAGACGATCAACTCAAACAGGGAGAAACGCAGTTAAAGCGCTGTGAGGCGATGATTAACTCCATGACTCGCCAAGAACGCCATGACCCCGATTTATTAGCCAGTTCTCCCAGTCGGCGGCGGCGGATTGCTTCTGGTTCAGGGTATAGAGAGTCAGATGTAACGAAACTGGTGGGTGATTTCCAAAAAATGCGATCGCTCATGCAGCAAATGGGTCAAGGTGGCTTCCCTGGTGGAATGCCGGGAATGTTCGGCGGTGGCGGCATGGGTAATGCCTTCGCAGGTGCTGGTAATCGTCCCACAGCCCCCGGATGGCGAGGTTATGATGGCGCCCCAGTCACGAAAAAGAAAAAACCCAAAGATAAAAAGAAAAAAGGCTTTGGCAATCTTTAGTTATTGGGCATGGGGCATCGGTAATTTGCTAATGACTAATGACTAATGACTAATGACAAATAGCAGCAAATGCTAGGCAGTGCTAAAATTAGCATTTCGACCTCAGAATTTATCAGCAGAGGAAACTAACTCTCAATTTCTTGGCAATAGCCAGATTTAAGTTACTTCCTCACCAATTAGTTGCTAACTAATATCTAACAACAGGAGAATGATTCTTCAACCATGATCAAACTGCGCTTGAAACGATTCGGTAAAAAGCGGGAAGCAAGTTACCGCATTGTCGCCATTAACAACCTCGCTCGCCGCGATGGCCGTCCCTTAGAAGAATTGGGTTTTTATAACCCCAGAACTGATGAAGTGCGACTAGACGTTCCCGGTATCGTCAAGCGACTACAACAAGGCGCTCAACCCACTGACACCGTTCGTCGCATTCTAGTAAAAGCTAATGTTTTTGAGCAGGTCAGTGCAACAGCCGCATCATAATTTCGGAACAAAACTCCCAACAGCTAGCCCCAACTATGTTGAGCTGGTTCGGTTTTTGGTGCAGCCGTTTTTGGAATCTCCAGAGACATTAAGCGTCGATTGTGAAATTTCTCAGCCCCTCAACCGGGTTTGGGTTCGCATCGCCTTTGAAAGCACAGATAAAGGAAAAGTGTTTGGTCGAGGGGGACGCAATATTCAGGCGATTCGTACAGTAATTGCCGCCGCCGCCGCCGCAGCTGGGCAATCAACATACCTGGATATCTACGGCAGCACCACTCCGGGCCGCGAGGGTATGTCTTTTGATGAAGACACAGAAGAGCGATCGCCACCGCCGACTAAGAGAGAACCGCGTGCAAATGATGGGCCTAAACCCATCGTTAAACCGCGCCTCCGCTAGGTTGAAACTAGAGAGCAAGTCTGAGCGGTTGTTGTTACCTCCGCTCAGAATTTTTGTAAAGATGGAAAGTCAAAAAGGCGAATAGAATTCGCAGCTACACAAACATAGACGCTCTGCGGCTTCCCGTAGGGTAGTCCGCCTCCGCGGACTAAGGAGAAATTGAGATTTTGAAACCCACGCAGGTGGGTTTTGCTTGTGTAGACGCGGTTTATAACCGCCCTGTTAACGTTAATTTGACACCAATGTACATCTGTACGCCCTAATAGGCGATTAATTTGTGGCAAAGATTTTTCAAAATGTAAGTAATAAAAGCGTAATTTCGCCGTTAGCGAGAAAACATTAACTTTTGTCAAAAACAGATCCTCACCAATTAAGAAATACTATGGCAGGTGCCTTAACAATTCAGCTGCCGAATGTTACCAGTGCGATCGCTCTAGCCGGAGATGGAGAAGAAAATCTCAAAATCCTATCTCGGCAAACAGGGGCCACTTTAGTGCTACGCGGACAGGAATTAGTGATTTCTGGTACTGAAAAGCAAATTGATTTGGCTTCTCGATTAGTGCGATCGCTTGAAGACCTCTGGATTAAAGGCAATACTATCTCCAGTGCCGATATTTTAACAGCCCGTCAAGCCATAGATAGCGATCGGCAAGGGGAACTGCAAGATTTACAACGAGATATTCTCGCCAAAAGTCGCCGGGGTGAAGAAGTCCGTGCCAAAACCTTTCGCCAGCGCCAATATATCGACGCACTCCGTAAACGCGATCTCACCTTTGGGATTGGGCCTGCTGGAACTGGTAAAACTTATCTCGCTGTTGTTGTCGCCGTCCAAGCACTCCTTGCCAACCAAGTGGAAAAGCTAATTTTAACTCGCCCTGCCGTCGAAGCCGGTGAAAAACTCGGTTTTTTGCCTGGAGATTTACAGCAGAAAGTTAATCCCTATCTTCGCCCACTTTACGATGCTATTTATGAATTCATCGACCCAGAAAAAATACCCAGTTTAATGGAACGCGGTGTGATTGAAGTCGCACCACTCGCCTATATGCGGGGACGCACTCTCAATAACGCTTTTATAATTGTCGATGAAGCTCAAAATACTACACCCGCTCAGATGAAAATGGTTTTGACTCGTTTGGGTTTCCGTTCGCGGATGGTGATTACAGGCGACATGACACAAACTGATTTACCACTTCACCAACAATCGGGTTTAGGAGCGGCTTTACAAATTTTAAAACATGTTGAAGGCATTGCCTTTTGCGAATTTTCCCAAAAAGATGTCGTGCGCCATCCTCTAGTTCAGCGTATTGTCGCTGCTTATGAACAATACGAAAAATAGGGATTGGGAATGGGCATGGGGCATTAGTTAGGAATCATCGTTTAACCAATGACAAATGACAAAGGACAAATAACAAATGACCACAACATTGAAAGAATTTTTAGAAGCTTGCGAGACTTTGGGAACTTTGCGTTTAATTGTTACTAGTAGTGCTGCTGTGTTAGAAGCACGAGGAAAAATAGAAAAGTTATTTTATGCAGAATTGCCTAAAGGTAAATATGCGAATATGCATACTGAAGGCTTTGAGTTTCACTTGAATATGGATAAAATCACTCAGGTTAAATTTGAAACAGGTGAAGCGAAGAGGGGTAACTTTACAACCTATGCCATCCGATTTTTAGATGATAAACAGGAGTCTGCTTTAAGCCTCTTTTTACAATGGGGTAAACCGGGAGAATATGAACCAGGACAAGTGGAAGCTTGGCAAACTTTAAAAGAGAAGTATGGGGAAGTTTGGCAACCTTTGCCAGCAGAAATTTAATACAGCTAAACTGATAAGGGTGGAGGAAATCGGATATCTGCACTGAACTGCTCGATATTAACGCTGCGATGAATCGGTAAAATATATTCTAAATTTTCGTGGGGGCGGGGAATAATGTGATCAGAAAGTACCTCGCCACCGTCAACTCGCAGCACTGCTTTTAATCCTGCTGTCACTGCTACATTCACCTCGCCTATAGCTCCTCGAATTAACACGGTAATTCGTCCCAAATCAGTGTTTTCATAACCCACAAGGGTCACACGGGCAGCTTTACACATAGCATCTCCCACTTCTACTGCTGTGGGAACGCCATAAACTTCAATCATGCCTAGTGCTAATGTCATGCTGTCACGATAAATTTGGCATTGTAGGGTTAAGTATCTTACTACAAAGTTTTAGTTTTTTATACAAAATTACTTAATTTTTAATCGAGAAATAATAAACGTTAAATACAAAACTGCTGATGCTTGTAATGAAGAGAATTTGGAGTTTTTGCTTACTGATTTTTGTCCTATTGTGGAGTGGTGAAGCTTTTGCAGGAGAGTTGTCTGAACGGTTAGCAAATTTTCCTCAATGGGAAAAATTAACTTCAGTGCAACCGGCTTCAGGTGATTTAGTTTACCCAGAATGGATGGCTGGTAGTTGGAAACTTACAAGTACATTAGTAGATTTAGCTGCGCCTTTAGCACCAGAGATCGTAACACCAGGGTTTGAAGGTAATCGCCGACAATTAAATCAGCCTGTGAGTTTTGTAGTAAGATTTGTGAAACAGCAACCACATATTTCCGGGTTCAAAATATTTCCTCAGATAGATTACAAATCCCCCATCTTAGTAGCAGATAGAGCATTTAATAGCTTGAATTTGGCAAGGGCTTATTTAGGGGATGAAGCAGTGTTATTAGTCAAAGTAGATCCAGATTCACCTAATCGTCAGATTACGTTTTTGCGTAGCAGTCGCCAACTAGTTTCCATTGTGACTGCACGGGCTACAGAAACTACCTTTGATAGCAAGTTCATTACCACAGAAGTGTTTCAACAACTATTTAAAGGTGGTTCACGCCCTTATTTAAACTCTGTAGAATCTACCACCGCTTATCATAAACTTCCTACATCTAATCCAGTAATTGAGGCAGATCAAGTTACTGCTGTCTATCTTTCACCACAAGACCCAGATTACTTTAAAGCTGGTTCTCGACCAGTTGCTCTCTACCGCTATCGCCTAGAATTTATCCCTCAAGAACTATCAACTAGTCCCAAAGAGTGATTTGTCATCTAGCTCTTGACTAACCTGTAATACGTTTGTAGTATATAAATTCCAAGTTTACGATCGCGCTCTTGGACGGTGTGCATCATGGCCAAATTTCAAGATATTGTCACTTATTTTCGCTCTGATTGGAAGCTGAGTCTCTTTAGTATCGCTGCATCCAGCGTTTATGAAATTATTGATTTGGTTGTTCCTTATGCGATCGGGCAGATTTTAAACGTTTTGTCTGCTCAACCTTTGGATAAACCACTTCAAAGTGCGATCGCAACTTTTTCTGACATCACCAATTACCCAGTTGATAAAACTCTATCTTTGAGTTTATTACTGGGTTTAATTTTCGTTGTCACCGTAGTGAGAGCGCCAACTCAACCTTGGCTGACTGGTTGGTTTCACTGGGATATAGCTTTCAGGTCGCGTCGAGATCAAACCGAAGCAGCCATCGCCAAAATTCTTACTCTCCCACTGGAATTTTATGATGAAAATAACCCCGGACGCATTGCTGGAAGAGTAGCTAGGGGTGTTGAAAACCACACTTGGGCATATCCCGAAATCGCCGGACAGTTGATTCCTAAACTGGCTCGTGTACTGGGAATTTTTGTGTTTATTTTGGTGATTGAGTGGCGAATTGCGATTTTATATCTAATTTCCTTTGTTATTATTCTCAGCTTCAGCTTGAAGAATTTACAGCAATTGATTCGCTCCGAAAGTCGTCTGAATAAATATGCAGAGAACACCGAAAGCCGCAATTCTGAACTGATCACCAATATCAAAACAGTGAAAGCATTTGCTACAGAAGCTAGAGAACATAAACGGCAAAAACAACGTTTAAATCGTGAACTAATGGTGCTTAATTATCGCATCCACAAAGGTTATACAAAACTGGGTACTTGGCAAAGAACTGTAATTCAGTTTTGCATGTTTACTATCCTGGGTTTGACTTTAGCAGCAACAGTAAATGGGAGAATTTCTCTTGGTCATTTTGTCATGACCTTAACTCTTTCCAGCATGGCATATGCCGAATTAGAACCTATTAGTACTTTGGCAGAAGTTTTTGCCCGTCGTTATTCTTCTATGCTGCGGTTTCACGAATTTCTCCAAGAGCCAACTGCATCTGATTCAGCTAGTCTTTTAGAAGAGAGCAACCAGACAGAATCACCTTATAAATTTACTGGAAAAGTTGAATTGTCTCACGTCCGTTTTGGATATGATGCCAACCGTCAAGTTTTGCAAGATATCAACTTGTTGATTGAGCCATACCAAACAGTGGCATTAGTGGGGCGTTCCGGTTCTGGTAAGTCTACTTTAGTGAAATTGCTGTTGCGATATTTTGAACCTCAAGAAGGTCGAATTCTGATTGATGGTCAAGATATTCGCACTTTGAATGTGGGTAAATATAGACGAAGGCTAGCGATCGTTCACCAAGAAGTAGACGTTTTCAACGGTACTATATTGGATAACCTGACTTATGGTAGAACGAATGCCAGTTTGGAGCAGGTTCAGGAAGCCTGTAGAATTGCCAGAGTCGATGAAGTAGTGCAGCACTTACCCCAAGGTTATTACACCATCGTGGGCGAACGAGGTGTCAGGCTATCTGGAGGACAAAGACAACGCTTGGGAATTGCTAGGGCGTTGTTAGTGGAACCAGATGTGCTAATTTTTGATGAAGCTACTTCTAGTTTAGATTATGAGTCTGAGCGTTCAATTCAGCTAGCGATGCGATCGATTCAGGGTACTTGTACCACTATTGTCATTGCCCACCGTTTAAGTACAGTGCGGGAAGCCGATAAAATTGTAGTTCTGGAGCAAGGAAAGATTGTAGAAGTGGGTAGCCACAATGAACTTTTGCGTCACGAGGGTATTTACCGCCGCTTGCACTCCCTGCAAGAAACAGGAGAACTCCTGAGTTAAGCGACATAAACAACGAAAGATTGATCGAAGAAAAAGAGACGTTGGGACGCAAAGAGAAGTCTAAGATAGTGCAGTGTTAGCGAGTCCGCAAACGCGGACTTTGTTTTTATAGCTGCGACTTCAGTCGTTAGGTACTTTTGCTAACGGAAGAGTAGGGACATACACCATATAGTTTGACTTTTCAGACTTCGTTTGCATAATTTCAAACTTCCAATCTGAAGAATAATCAGACAACTCATAGCCAACACTCTTAACATGAGCCAACATCAATTCATCTCGTTGATGCCAAACAGCAAATATTTTCTCCCTGCCATCATATAGAGTTTCTAAATCAATTTGATAAATCTCATTAACTCGCTTCAGCTTCAAACCCAACAAATTTAACAGTCGGCTGAGTATTTTTATTGCCGAAACCTGCTCTTTCTCTCCGACTAAATTAATACCGAGCGCTCTTTTAATATGCTTACTATGCTGAAAAGCAACATTTTTTAGCAATATCAAATCTGGATCATTCTCAGTCAATTTCCGTTTTGCTTCGAGAAACTGAAGCATTCCTAAAGCTCTCATAGCTTCAACTTTGAGCGTGTAAGTCTTTAAATCTGGGAGAAAAACTTTTCCTTCACCCCAAGACAATTGCTGATGCCACTCTTGCTCGTCTCTAACGTGAAAATACTCGCTTTCGTGAGTTAAATAATAGTGAATTAAAAGTTGAGGATAATATCCTTGGTCATCCTGCAATTTTAGCCAAGGAGTAACTTCTACACCATACCTTTGTCTAAGAACATATTTGTTGATTTGGTTGCGTTCTCCATCTGTTAGGGAATGCTTCACTAATAGTTGCTCATATTCCACATAATCGATATCTTTAGCATTGGCTACGGCAGCTGCTACTGATAGTTGATTTTGCTGCTTAATTTCTTTAATTTTACGTTTAATTTCTTTAGCTTTTTGACGGCTTTGTGCCCAATCTTTTTGAACTTTGACAATTTCTACAATTAATCTTCTACGGGTTGCTAAATCATCGGCATCAGTTGCTAA
Source organism: Nostoc sp. JL34 (assembly GCF_017114945.1). Classification (GTDB taxonomy): domain Bacteria; phylum Cyanobacteriota; class Cyanobacteriia; order Cyanobacteriales; family Nostocaceae; genus Nostoc. Next base: position 9,153 of record NZ_JABXKQ010000057.1, on the reverse strand, counting down.
AAAGGCTAGGCGTAAATCTCGAATAATATTATTGTGAACTGCGTTACTCCGCACCTGAATTTGATGTCCATCAGCAATCAAACCATCTTGCATTGATTGTCGGTAGAGGCGAATAGAAGCATTTACCCTTGCAGATAACTTTGCCCAAGTTCGTAAATGAATTGGGTCATAAACTAAAGGTAAATCCACATCTATTTTATGTAGGGGACTAAGTAAAGCTAAGTTTTCTTTTTGATTTTCCTGATACCAATCAGATAGCAAGCGGTAATTTGTACTACCACTACCAATTAAACCAATACCTCGTTTAGCACACCAGACAACACGCGGCACATCATCCCTGACTCTTGCTAATGCTTGTCTTGCTTCCGAGTCAGGAATTACCCCTTGAAAAATACCATAAACTCGGTCGAAATGTTGGACATCAATACTAATTCCCGTACCAAGGCTAGGGGTAACAAAAACACCGTCATATTCAGATATTTTTTGATTAATGGCTGCGATAAAATCAACTGCTGCGTGACCAGGTGTATTTGTAGTGTGACTACTAACTACCAGAGTTTTAGGAAATTGTCGCCGTAACTTTTGTAGCCGCTCTTTCAGATAACGTTCAATTGTTTCACAACTATAACGCCCAGCCCGACTATCAGTTGTAACATAACATTTACGTCCAGCAAGTAAATCTAACTCCAGTTGGTGAATTAGCGGTGTAGGATTTGGTGAATCGTAAAAAGTCACGTCCCAACCATGCTGAGGTTTCCACTGGTTGAGAACTACCCAAGGTGTTAATTTAATTCCTGCCAATCCCTGTAAATATTCAAGTGAAACGTCTGATAAATCAGCATCTTGGGCAATTACTAACCCCCCACTGGTTAAAACTGTAGCAATTAGTTGCTGGAATAACTTTAATATTTTTACCCGCTTGTGCTTACAAGTATTACTGTTTAACAGATGCCATAAAGATTGCTCTACTTCATCTAAAATTACTATTGCCCCACGCCAATTTTCCGGGTTAAGTTTCCAAATTGAATCAACACACAAGCCAAGGGAGGGCTGAGGAAAGGGAGAACGGAGAATGGGAGGAGCAGGAGTAAGTGTTTTATCAATCCTTTTCTCAGCATCTTCTTTATATGTTCCCCATTGAATACCAATTTTTTCACACAAAAATTTTCCTAAGAGAATTCTGTGAGTAATTAATAAAACAGGTTGTTTTCTAATTTTTGCTTGCTGAACAACGCCTTGTAATGCTGTAGTTTTTCCCGTTCCTTTCGCTGATTTTACTCCTACTAATCCAGAGGAGGGGAAAGGTATTTCACCTATATAAGGACGGTTGAAAGTGAGTGCAGCAGGAATGCTTAACTCGGTGTGGGGTTTAGTTTGAGCAAGATAGATTTCTAAATCAACACTTTGGCGATAAAGTTTATCGAAACTACTTGCACCTTTAGCAACAATAAACTCATCAACCCCTTTTTCTATTCCTGGAAGTTCTATGACTTTAACAGTGCAATTTTTTTGCTGAAATAAACAACCAAGTTGAGAAATAGCATTATTTACAGCAGTGATTGTCTTGGGTTGAGTTTCAAAATCAAAGCAAATGTAAAAGCTACGCTTTGTAATCGCAAACGCGGCTAAATCGGGAATTAGCTGACGACGGGTAACTTTGCCAAATTCATCTTTAACAACCCGATAACCACTAGTAATTCCGGGAATGGCAATAGCTACATATCCTTGCGTCAACAAGGTAGCTGCTTTCTTTACACCCTCGCAGATGACGAGAGGAATGTTCTGTTGCATCACCCATTGCCAAAAGCCTCCAGCCTCACCATCAGGAGTAATGGTAATATTCTCAGGCATGACCAGATTGTAACGCCCAGCGACTTGCTGCCATACTTGCAATGTTACCCGCAAACAAAATACTCGTGTTGGCGTGCTGGGGGGATGCTCGTACTTGATGGACTTACCATTGTGATTTTGTCGGGGTTGGTTTGGCTTAAAACATCCCCATTCCATCATTTGCCAATTATTCAGAGGGTCTAGTCCTGAACACCACCAACCACCTTCAGTAATATGAGCGTAACGCTGCAACCAACTACTTTTCACCATTCCGGTATTGGTGCGGGGAAGTAGCTCAGAAATTAACAGGTACTCATAAGCTGTTACGCCTTGGAGCGATCTAAAATTGAGATGCACTAAGTGTAAGTCTATACCACTACTCTTGACTAATTCTTCAAGGTGTTGGGGGTGTAAATAGTGCAGATGCATAGGGAAAGGCGCGAAGGGAAGACAATGAGATTAAAACAGTAACATGCATCTGCTTTTTTTTAATACGCGAGATTGCGAGGCTTTTATGATGCTTTTTTTACTTCGTTGCCGGAGACACATCGGTTAAAGCTCTAGTGGGTTATTCTGCCTATTAGATCCCCGAAGTAATAATTTTGTATTGTGATATTTGTTCGGTTTTAATTTTTATTTATCAGTAAATTTCTGCGCGAAAGAATGCGATCGCCACAGGCATCGTTATAAGGTAATATCTTCATCTACTTCTGCAAAGACTTTACACTGAGCATCCACCTGTTACTACGCCTCATGTTTGGGAGGTGACCTCTGTTTCATGTCATCATAGACCTTATGCCCAGCAATATGCGATCGCAACGAGAGCCTAGCAGCGATCGCACATCCTCGACTATTGCCTACCGAACTCGATTATGCTTGATTATGCGATCGCTATAAATCATAACCATTTTATGAAATACCTGATGCAGATAGTTTGAGAAATGGGATTAAATATGGCTTTGTCAAGATTCCTAAACGCATAAATAATGTTAAAAAATAAGAACATCTTCCGCAAACTACTGTTGACAAAGTTTATTTTTTATATAACTGGAGTGGAACTTCTTTAGTAAAAGAGGGATCTAATTAGTTTGATTATTAACTATTCACTCCTTGGGGAGGCATTAGTCTCCAGAAATAGACAACATATTTTTAAACTGTCAAATTATGTGGAAATCAAAGTTAATATTTAGATTTATACTGTCGGTTGCGGCGATCGCCACTAGCGTGCAACTAAATTCAGCGAGTAACTATGCTATTGCTCAAAGTGCATCTTCCAATCCGACTGTCGAATCTGGGCAACAAAATCAAGCTTTAGAAGATGCCAAGGTTGCTATGACAGGAGTTGGCATAGGAGTCATCGCAGGCTTACTAATTTCTGGTTTATGGTATCAGAAACGTCGTTACCACAAAATCCAGTCACTTGCCAAAATAAACCGCTTTCGTGAAGAGTTTCTCTGCGGTTCTTTAGCAGATTATTACTTATCTAATTCTAAAGCAAATTCTTCACCTACAAATTCTCGGAAAACTTTACCAACACCAACTAAAGAAGAATCCCCTAGTTCTGAGGAAACTTTCGTAACGCCAACTAAAGAAGAAATATCCGATCCCTCTACTTCTGAAACAACTAATCTAGCCGCAGAACCTACGCCAGGCGCACTATCTGATTCCTTATCTGACTCCTACCACAAGTTAATCGAGGAAATTGTTAATACCGTCCTCAATGGTCAAATCAGTTCTAAAGAGTATATATTTCGTCAACTAGTAGAAAATGTGAGCAGTGGTAATGGTGAAATCTTTGAACGCTGTTTGAGCGATCGCTTGCATTCCACTCAATCTGAACTACATAAAGTAATAAATTCTCCGAGTTTATTCCAAAAAGAGACTCCTGAGTTAAAGAAAACCCGTTTAAATCGCACCTTGAAGGCATTACAAAGTATTCAACGGGAATGGGAACAAATCCAAAAACAAAAACTAAATTAAGCTTCAGTTAACCCAACTGTACAACAAATTATCACGGACTGAAAAGAAAGAAGCTTTTCAGTCTTATGACAAAACCGAACTAACATTATTAAATTTATTGATGTGGACGGCTATGATTAATTGTTGCAATTGTTAGAAAAATACAAGCGATCGCACTAAGTTTTTACAATAGATAGACATCAAATTTAGGTAGTTATTAACCAAATTCTGGATGAAATACAGCATCTCAAAGTTTATTTTTTTGGGTTAGGTTTCATCCTCCTTCGTCAATTCCCAATTCTTAACTTAGTTCGTTAATATTTTGAGATTTTAAAGTTCTAGCTTTGGCTCTTTCCAAAGCAGTTAATAGACGAACTGCATTTTTAGGTGAACGAAGTAAATGAGATGTTTTTAGTAAACTATCTAGTTCATCAACAGCAATTAGGGCGACGCTTTTGCCTTCTTGTCGGTTAATAATTACCACTCCTCTATCTGCAACCACTTGAGCGCAGAGTTCGGCTAGATTGTTACGAGCATCAGTCAAGTTTGTCTGGTTCGACATGGTGGGATATTTCCTAATGCTGTAGGCTTTATAGTACATAATAGCTTGACTGGTTGGAGGCGCAAGCGTTCTTTCGCCAATGTAATAAAAGTAACTAAAATTATCTGTCAAGTCATGCCTAATTCAAAACTGGCAAAAAAGCCTATTCTGAAAGATAGGGGCTATGAGTTACACTGTTCAGTAAACATCGTGGCTGCAAGCATGGATTCTCTCAAAGAAAAGATTTTGAAAAAACTAGAACGCCTTCCAGACAATGCACAGCAGGAAGTTCTAGATTTCGTACAGTTTCTAGAATGGCGAAAGGAGAATTGTCAAAAATCTCAGTTACCTGTAGTCAGTGAAGAATTAGATGAAGAATCTGATGCAGGATGGCTAGGGACTGACTTATCAAATTTGGGTAGCTATGAACCTTATGATTGGCAACCAGGCGAACTAGATAAGGGTTTGCCTATTAAATATGTTCCTGGGATGGGAGTAATGATTGTTGAAGAATGACAACTCGTTCTTTACAGTTTGGGGATGTTGTAACAGCACGTTTTCCTCAACAAAACCCTCAAGGTCGTGAGCAAGAAGGTTATAGACCTGCAATTGTTGTAGGGTTCCCAAACCGCTTGGGAATACCTCGCTTTTCATTAATAGTTGTAATTCCCATGACTACTGATAAAGGGCAAATGTGGGCAATCGCCTCACCAGATTTATATCCACGTTTTGCAGCAGGAGTTGCTGGATTAAGTTCGCCATCTATTGCTTTATTAGATCAGGTCAGAGTTTTAGATGTTAACCGTATTGTTGATTATCGGGGGAGTTTGACACCTGACGAGTATGAACCTGTCTTGACTGGACTTCAGCGCATAATTAGTCCTTGATATTACAACAAGCCAATTACTTCCTTATACTTTATTCAACAAAAGTAAAGATAAAATAATTACAATTTAAAAATAAAGTTTTGTAATCTCTGATTTTATACTTTTTTCGTCCAATTGTAATCAGATAAGTAAGAACAGTAGATTTATGGATTCAACCAATCTCTGTCAGGACGTGTAATTAATCTTGCATCTATGTAGGCCATATCCATTGTTAATACAGTTCGAGCAAGATACATACCTCTGCTTTTATCCTTATCAACAACCAATGCTAAATCAGCTTGAATATCGCTAGTTAAGTGCAGAGGAAGTAGTAGTTGTATTCTATTTTCATACCAATGGGGTATCGCAAGTTTATAGTTTCTTGCAACCTTATCTCTGAGGGATTCAACTGCTCCTTTAATAGATGTGAGTGCTAGTCTTGGGTTGTCTTGAATTTGAATTGGAAGCCGATCTGAATTTTCTTTGATTATATGCTCATAATTTACATCTAGTTCTAAGTTCGTATCAAAAACTAAAGTACTAGGATCTGTTACATAACTATTAATCTTAGGTCGATTTGGAAAAGATTCTAATTTAAATGAATAAGACTCTGCAAAAGTATAGAAAGTCCAAGGGGATTGTTTTTTTCATCACACTGTTTGTTGGCAAAAAATGTCGCGAAAATTTCTTTTTCTTCTGGGGTTAAGAGTCCTGTATTAAAACAAGCTTTGTCTTCATCTTCAGAATAAGCTATCAAACCAAGCTCCTGAACTCGAAGAAATGTATAATTGAGATAATTTGTGAGTATAGGAAATCGTTGGTTGCTATATTTTTGCTCCTTAAACTCAGAACGTTCAAATCCCCATTGTTCAGGTTTTGCTAAACGAGCTAGTTCTTCAAAAGGCTTTTCCCATGTTTCTACGAGAGGGTATCGGAAAAAGGCAAAAGCCGTTTTGGGATTTTGACCTTTATATCGAGTAAATAATGATTCAAACTTTATCAGCATAGTGCTATTATCAATTAATATTTTTGTTGTAAGTAATATCTGGATTAATACGTAACCGAGAATATACGTATTTATTTATGATATTGATTTTGGAAAATTATTATTAATAAAAAAGACACTCATAATGAGTGTCCTTTATTTTTAGTGATAGATAATCGTGAAACTAAGCCCCAACAGCTTCCTTCGCGGCGTACAACACCTCAGCGTTGATTTCTTTGAAACCGCGATCGCGGGCAAATTTTTCAGTATTACGCTTCACTTTGCCGCGAACAAATCCCGGAATCTTATTCAATTCTGCTTGACCATCTTTTGTCCAATTCAAATCAGAATCAGCAGAAATTCCTCTAGTAATAACTTCTTTGGTATCATGACCGCCAAAGATTTCTAACAGGTGATCTTCCATTCCCAAAGTGAAGGAATTGTAGATCAAATCTGTAATCTGATTTGTGCCTTCGTAACCCATAAATGGTTTGTAACCAATGGGGAAGTTTTGCACGTGGATTGGTGCAGCAATTACGCCGCAGGGAATATCTAAGCGCTTACCAACGTGGCGTTCCATTTGCGTACCGAAAATGGCAGAGGGTTCGACACGAGCGATCGCATCTCCAATTGCACCATGATCTTCAGAGATTAGCACTTCATCGCAATACTCGCTCACCTGTTCGCGGAACCAATCGGCATCATATTTACAGTAGGTTCCAGCCCAAACAACATGAATCCCCATTTCTCGTGCCAGAATCTTGGTAATGGCGGCGGCGTGGGTATTGTCACCAAAAACCACAGCTTTTTTGCCAGTCAAGTTTTGACAGTCAATCGAACGGGAGAACCAAGCAGCCTGAGAGACATGGAGGGTTTGCTCATTGATGAAGTTTTCGTAGTCAACTTCTGCACCTTGAGCGTTAATTACCTGCTGAATCTTACGAATACAACGGGCAGTTTCCACTACACCCATTGGAGTAATGTCTATATAAGGTGTGCCAAATTGTTCTTCCAGGTAACGGGCTGTAGTCAAACCGAGTTCACGGTAAGGCACCAGGTTAAACCAGGCTTGGGACATCTTTTTCAAGTCATTTACCGAAGCACCTTCAGGAATTAAGGTATTTACCTCAATTCCTAAGTCAGCCATCAGCCGTTTGAGTTCGGTGCAGTCATGATTATTGTGGAAACCGAGGGTGGTAGTACCGATAATGTTCACCGAAGGCTTTGCTGTTTTGCCCTCAGCCAATTCGCCGCGCTTCCGAGCTTTTTCAATGTAGTATTGGACGATTTGATCCAAAGTGCGATCGGCGGCTTGCAGTTCGTTGTAGCGGTAGTGGTTCACATCCGCCAGCATTACATCTCCTTTCGCTTCCAACTGCGCCCGTTCGACAAAGTTGTGCAAATCCTCTTGCAAAATACTGGAGGTGCAGGTGGGAGTTAACACAATCAAATCTGGGTGTTCCTCGGCATCCTTGCGGACGATGTTATCTACCACCTTCTCTTGGGAGCCGCGTGCCAAAACGTTGCGATCGACGACACTGGTTGTCACCGGAGTAAAATCCCTCTCCCGCGATAGCATAGAGCGCATGACGTTAAAGTAGTCATCGCCAATGGGGGCGTGCATGATCGCATGAACATTTTTAAAAGAACTAGCGATTCGCAGAGTGCCGATGTGGGCTGGGCCAGCATACATCCAGTAAGCCAATTTCATGTTTGTGTCTCCCTTTTAAACTCAAATAACTAAGTAAGTGGGCGTAAAAAATATAAGATAGAGCTTACCATCAACCCCTTCAGTGCCTAGTTTACCGCCCTAGGCATCGCCCAGCGTGTCGTTGGTAGAGAAGGGGAGAGGTTTGGAGAGAGGTATTATCTTTAATTCAGCCCATTTACTTATAAGTGCTTGATTATTAAATCGTTTCTGATTTTCTCAAACCTGCTGGCTGAAAAAAAATAAGGTTTGTTGCGGGTTTTAGGGGAGGCGATATGACTGAAACCTTTTTACTGCTTAGGATACAGCTATCAATTTCAACAACATTGCTGGTGATTTTGTAAAAAAATCTTAATGTTCCGGTAAATTAGACCTAACCCCCAGCCCCTTCCCTGCTAGCGTTGGGGAGTAAGATTCAAAGCCTCTCTCCTTTTAGGAGGTCAGAAGTCCCTGATTCCCTAGTCGGTTGCGTTTTTACCTAATTCGCTAAGATGTACACAAGCTCATTTTCACAACAATTATGGTGAAGACACCCTCCCAGCTTTGGACAATTCCTCCTTTGGAAAATGGCGACAAACTCACCCGCTACGAATTTGAGCGTCGCTATAATGCCACCCCTAACCTGAAAAAAGCTGAATTAACTGAAGGGATTGTCTATATTATGCCTGCTGCTTTGCGTTTCCGAAGTCACGGTCAACCGCATGCTTGGATTTTGACATGCCTTGGTACTTACGAAGCTGCAACTCCTGGTGTAGCGTTGGGAATTGAACCTACCGTCCGCTTAGACTTAGACAACGAACCTCAACCCGATGTTGTTCTGTTGATTCTACCGGAAGCAGGTGGTCAAACGCGGCTGAGTGAAGATGATTATATTGAAGGTGCGCCAGAGTTAGTTGTGGAAATTGCTGCTAGTAGTGCGGCTATCGATCTTCATGGCAAAAAACAGGCTTATCGTCGCAACGGTGTCAAAGAATATATTGTTTGGCAAGTTTTAGACCAAAAATTGACTTGGTTTTTTCTTGAACAGGGTGAATATTTGGAATTAATACCTGATAATGAAGGCGTTTTGCAAAGTCGGGTATTTCCAGGGTTGTGGTTAGCGGCGACGGAGTTATTAGCAGGTAATATGCAGGGTGTCTTGAAGGTTTTACAAGCAGGTTTGCAGTCTGCTGAACATGGAAATTTTATCAAGAAATTAGGATCGCATACTATAGAACCCATTTGACATCTAAGAAGGTGCAGCAAGCCTCTTAACCATCAACCG
>NZ_JABXKQ010000119.1:44537-79103 GCF_017114945.1 Nostoc sp. JL34 | reverse complement strand
GGGACTGAGAAATAAATCTCAGTCCCGATAAAAAAGCGGGCTAACCGCTATTTATGTGGTTAACCCGTGCAGCTTTGGGAACGCGCAGAGAAATTGTTATTGCAATACCAACTTCACATTGGCGTTTTGCAGACCGCGCTGTTTTACTTCAGCCAAAGTTTTGTTAACTGCATACTTTTGGTTGATTGAGTTGATCAACTCGGTTTGGTTGTGCTTCTTAGCAACGCCCCACAAGTCAGCGATTAGGTCAAAAGAACCATCGCTGTTGCGAGACCAACCTAGGTCATATTCGCCATCCAACATAGCAACAATGTCAGAACGGACACGCTGACCGTTATAACCACGGACATCAGCTTCAGTCTTTACGCTGATACCTAGGTCGCGCAAGGAAGCCTTGAGGATTTCGGCATCGGTGATTTTGGTACGCAGGGTGCTAAAGTGAGACATTTGGGTTTCCTCCAATGAGAAGATTGAGAAAAACGACAACGGTTTGTTTTGGGCGAAGCCGCGCTTAACAGGATGCGGCTTTTCTTATAACTGCTAGCATTTTCAGCTAGCCTTTCCCCCTGGGATGGCAGAGGAAAGCTTTTAAAACTCCATTCGCTGATATTCAGCTACGGAGGATGCTGCGGGGCGTGCGCGCTGTCTGGCCCAATCTCTCAGAGCCGTTACTTGTTCTTGCATCGTTCTAGACAGCGGCAAGGTTGCCTTCAGTGCAGCAATAATATCTAGTTGGGTGAACTCCCGATCTTGGGCAAAAGCTTCATACATTGCCGCAACGATCGCTTGCTCAACTTCTGCCCCAGAAAAGCCATCAGACATCTTGGCTAGTTGCTCAAGATCGAATCGAGAGATGTCTTCACGGCGTTTCGTCAGGTGAATATTGAAAATGTGTTGCCGTTCTTCTGGTGTTGGCAGATCGACAAAGAATATTTCATCAAAGCGTCCTTTCCTCAAGAATTCGCCAGGTAAGCGTTCTACTCGGTTGGCGGTTGCCATCACAAACACTGGTGATTTCTTATCTTGCATCCATGTGAGGAAGGAGCCGAAGATTCTACTTGAAGTTCCCCCATCAGAATCAGATGAACCTCCACTACCAGCAAAGGATTTATCCAATTCATCGATAAACAAAATCGCTGGGGAAATAGATTCTGCTGTTTTCAGGGCGTTCCGCAGATTTGCCTCACTCCGTCCCACCATTGAGCCGTCGTAGACTCGCCCCATATCCAACCGCAACAGTGGTAAACCCCACAGTCGGGAAGTAGTTTTGGCAATTAATGACTTACCGCAACCGGGAACTCCGAGAATTAACATCCCCTTTGGTTGAGGCAAACCATACTCTCTCGCTCTTTCTGTGAAAGCGTTAGAGCGTTGCTTGAGCCATCTTTTTAACTCTTCTAAGCCACCTACAGCATCAATGGTTTCATCTTCTTCAATGTATTCTAAGATTCCATTGCGCCGAATTAGTTGCTTTTTCTCAGATAAAACGATATCTACTTCATCTTCCGTCAAACGCCCTGTAGTTACCTGCGCCTTTCGGTAGACTTTTTCAGCTTCATCTTTAGTTAGACCTAAAGCTGCTCTGAGAAGCTTTTCTCTAGCCTCTGTTGTCAACCGTCGACCACGATTTTGGTCTACGTGCTGAGTCAGTACTTTATTCAACTCTGCCATATCTGGCAGTGTAAAGTCGATAACAACAACTTCTTTTTCCAACTCTATAGGTACTTGTTGCATTGGGGACATCAAAATAATGTTCTTTTGCGTACCTTTAAAGCTAGCGATCGCATCACGTAACGATCTGTTTGTTGCAGGCGCATCTATAAAGGGGTGTAAATCTTTAAGAATAAATATACTTGGTTCTTTCTGCCGGATTATCCACTCAATTGCCGCCTCTGGAGATACGGTATTATGTTGGGTGACATTCCGGGGTTGACCATACTCTACAATCCCGTGTGTTACTGTCCAAATAAATACTCGGCGCTGGGGCTTTAACAACTGGGCGATTGTGGAAACTGCTTGCTCGGCCCGCTCTTCCTCGGAGGTCACAAGGTAGATTAAAGGGTATTGAGCTTGAATTAGGATATTGAGCTCTTCTTTCATACTTCGACCTACTTGAGACCTTATAGAGACAGTAGAGACATTGCTTCTGGTAAAGACAACCGAATCATGAATATCTATTTAGCAAGGAACTAACTCTTCCTCGCCCTTGGGATTGGTTTCATCTTCATCCATTTCATCAATGGAAAGATGCTCTTGACCAACTACTCCTGGTTGATTGCCCAAAGCAACCAGTTCCCCATCACGTAAGACTAGTGAACTATCACAAGTTGGGCATGAATAAACTCTATGAGTCCGCCCATAAGAAGAGTCTTCTAACTCGTCAACTAACTCTTGATTAGACAGGTAAAAACCAAGGGCACGTTCGGCAAGTTCTGACATTGGTTCGGAATCAACTGCTGAACGAATCTTCAGTTTTCTGTGCAACTCTGGCGATAAATACAAAGTGACCTTTTGCTTAGTTTGCGTTTGCATATAACTCTTTAACGGTCTTACCCGGGTATGTATATCAAGTTATCGGTTCTTTTATTGGTTGTCAAGACAGTAAAACGTTTTAACGCTGATTTTGTTACATTTGTTTACATCTAGGCTTGAAATGCTGTTCATTGAGTGAAAAAGCTCCAAATTTGGTTCGCGTGTCTGAGATGCACTGTAGATAAAATGTGTGATAAAGCACTCTTTATAAGCTTATCTACTGAAACCTGAAAAGAGAATCGTAAATATCCTGAAAGAATATTTAATTTTTAATGAGCGCTCTTTCAGTGCAAGGTATTGATCTGAGTTTCTGGTATTTCTATAAAATCAGTGACTTTGGCAAAATGTGTAACGTAAATGGCTACTGCTAATAAAACCTGTAGTTTGGGGCGAAGAATTTATCGGTTTACCGTCAGTGTTAGCGGAGTCATTGCCCTGTTAATAATTCTGTGGGGTTGTACTGCAAATGATTTTAACGCTGGAGCGATCGCCTGGAAAACTTATAGCAACTCCCGTTATGGCTTTGAATTTCCATATCCTAGTAACTGGACTTCTTTAGCAGTCCCAGCAAATGATGATGGAATTGCGTTTATTTCACCGCAGAATAACTCAGTGGAAATTCGGGGGTGGGCAAGTCAGCAGTTACCAAATTCAATTGTTACAGTTCAAGAGTCTGTGAAAAAGATAAAATCCAACTTTCAAACCTCCCAAGGAGTATCTGGGGTAATGGTTGTAGAAGTTGATCAACAAGTAGGTTCGATGACACTGACACTAACTCAGAGTCAAGTGAAATACTCTTTGCAGGGACGAAGCAAGAGCCAAGAATTTCAAGATTACTATCGTTTGTTTTATTACATTGCCCAGCAGTATCGGATTACGAAGTTGTGAGATATGGGGCATTGGGGATTGGGCATTGGGCATTGGGTATACTTATTCTCCTTGTCCCCCTGCTCCCTGCTCCCTCATCTCCCCCAAAATCCACATCTCCGCCAGAATGATGATTAAGAGGGTACAGAAACCTGATAGATTTAGCTATCAGCGAGTAAAAACTGGTGAAGATGAAAGTCCTGGTTATTGGTGGTGATGGATATTGCGGTTGGGCAACTGCTCTTTACCTTTCCAATCGAGGTTATGAAGTTGGAATTTTAGATAGTTTGGTGCGGCGGCACTGGGATAATGAACTTGGTGTCGAAACTCTCACTCCGATCGCACTAATTCAACAACGTCTCCAGCGCTGGCAAGATTTGACGGGTAAATCGATCGACTTGTTCATCGGCGATATCACAAATTACGAGTTTCTCCATAAAACATTACAGCAATTTCAGCCAAATGCCCTTGTGCATTTTGGTGAACAGCGTTCAGCCCCATTTTCCATGATTGACCGAGAACACGCAGTTCTCACCCAGGTTAATAATGTAGTTGGGACGTTGAACTTACTGTACGCCATGCGGGAAGATTTCCCCGACTGTCATTTAGTGAAGCTGGGGACAATGGGTGAATACGGTACACCCAACATTGATATCGAAGAAGGGTATATCACCATTGAACACAATGGACGCAAGGATACCCTACCTTATCCCAAGCAACCCGGTTCAATGTACCATTTAAGCAAAGTCCATGATAGTCATAACATCCACTTTGCTTGCCGGATTTGGGGATTGCGGGCAACTGATTTAAATCAGGGTGTAGTTTATGGTGTCTTAACCGAAGAGACGGGGATAGACGAACTATTGATTAATCGGCTGGATTACGATGGTGTGTTTGGTACAGCACTGAACCGCTTTTGTATTCAAGCAGCTATTGGACATCCGTTAACTGTCTACGGTAAAGGTGGACAAACTCGCGGATTTTTGGATATTCGGGATACAGTAAGATGTGTGGAATTAGCGATCGCTAACCCTGCCGAAGCTGGTGAATTCCGCGTATTTAATCAATTTACCGAACAATTCAGCGTTGGCGAATTGGCATTGATGGTGAAAAAAGCTGGTAACGCTATCGGATTGAACGTAGAAATCAATCACCTAGATAATCCCAGAGTCGAGAAGGAAGAACATTACTTCAACGCGAAAAACACCAAATTGCTCGATTTAGGTTTACAGCCTCACTTGCTCTCTGATTCTCTCCTCGATTCTCTGTTAAACTTTGCCATTAAGTATCAGAAACGAGTTGATCACAAACAAATTCTGCCTAAAGTCTCTTGGCACAGAAATTAAAATAAACCCCAGTAAATCGTGGGTCTAAAACTGGTCGTCATATTTTAGCACAATATGACGACCAAATATTTATTATTTATCAGGCGTATCTTCCAGCTACTACTAAATTTAACGTGAGTTCGATGAACCTCTCCCTCCCAGCCTCCCTTTCCGTTTCGGAGAGGGAGGAGCAACGAAAAATTCAGCTTTTTGCTCCCCTTTCCGTGTCGGAGAGGGGTTGGGGGAGAGGTCAAATAAGACTTGTCGAACTCACGTTAAATTTACTGTTTACTGTTTACTACAGTTATTTTGACTGTGGAGAGTTGATTACACCACGCGAGAGAGTTTACTCTGTGTTTGATACCAAAATGCAAGCAAAGCTGAGATTATCTGCCTGGACTGAATAGTTTTTTATGAGAATTGCTCTATTTACCGAAACCTTTTTACCCAAGGTTGACGGCATTGTAACGCGCCTGCGCCATACTGTTGACCATCTACAGCGTAGTGGTAATCAAGTACTGGTAATTGCCCCTGATGGAGGCATCACTGAACACAAAGGCGCTAAAGTTTACGGCGTTACTGGCTTTCCTCTGCCATTGTATCCAGAATTGAAAATGGCATTACCCCGCCCAGCCATTGGTTATGTTTTAGAAGAGTTCAAGCCTGATATTATCCATGTTGTGAATCCAGCCGTTTTGGGTTTGTCTGGCATATTTTATAGCAAAATTCTCAAAATCCCCTTGGTGGCCTCTTATCATACCCATTTACCTCAATATCTCCAGCATTACGGCTTGGGGATGCTAGAAGGTTTTCTCTGGGAACTGCTCAAAGGCGCTCATAATCAAGCGGCTTTGAATCTGTGTACCTCCACAGCAATGGTGGAGGAACTGACAGCACATGGTATTGAACGTGTAGATTTATGGCAGCGTGGGGTAGATACAGAATTATTTCACCCCGATTTAGCTAATGTAGAGATGCGATCGCGTCTATCACAAAATCATCCAGAAAGTCCATTGCTACTTTACGTTGGGCGGCTTTCCGCTGAAAAAGAAATTGAGCGCATCAAACCAATTTTAGAAGCAATTCCCCAAGCGCGGTTGGCATTGGTTGGAGATGGGCCACACCGTCAAGCATTGCAAAAACACTTTGCTGGCACAAACACTTATTTTGTTGGCTATCTTATGGGGCAAGAGTTAGGTTCTGCCTTTGCGAGTGCTGATGCCTTTATCTTTCCTTCCCGTACAGAAACACTAGGCTTAGTACTACTAGAAGCGATGGCTGCTGGCTGTCCCGTGGTAGCAGCCCGTTCCGGGGGAATTCCTGATATTGTGACAGATGGCATAAATGGATATCTTTTTGAGCCAACAGCAGATGTTCAAGGGGCGTTAGCTGCTACTGTTCGCCTTTTAGAACAAAAACAACAACGAGACATTATCCGTCAAAATGCTCGTCAGGAAGCAGAAAGTTGGGGTTGGGCAGCTGCCACCAGACAGCTACAAGATTACTATCAAAAGGTGATATTTTCTGAACAGTTGGCAAAATAAGGGAGTGGGGAGATGAGGGAGGCAGGGGAAGAAGAATTAATAACCATGTCCTATGCCCTATGCCCAAAATCTAAAATCTAAAATCTAAAATCCCCATGACCGAAACAGACTCATGATACAAGCCCATTTATTTATGGGGATTATTAATTTTGAATTTTGAATTTTTAATTCGGAGCAAAGCGACGTGACACTCCCCAATCCAGGCAGCGTCTTGGCGATATTAACTGAACTGACTCAAGTTAATCGTACTCATGCCCTACTGCGTCGTGTCAAAGACTTATCTGTTAATGAATTTGTTTGCTTACTCGACTTCATAACTGCTGAGTTCCAGCAATTTCTGAGAGCCATTGAACTGATTAATAATGAAGCTCTAGAAACTATGTTGGAGAAGGTGCTAGAAGCTATCACACTCAAAATTGGTCAAATCCTCCAAGCAGAACACACAGCTATCTTTTTAGTTGACTATGACAAAGGTCAATTGTGGTCAAAAGTTCCTCAAGATAATACCCAAAAATTCTTAGAAATTCGTACTCCCATTACAGTAGGTATCCCTGGACATGTTGCTAGTACAGGTCAATATCTGAATATATCTGAAACTTATACTCACCCCCTATTTAGCCCAGAACTTGAAAAACAAATGGGCTACAAAATCCGTAATATTTTATGTATGCCCGTTATCAGTAGCAAAAACCAGACTGTAGCGGTAGTGCAACTAGCTAATAAAACCGGGAATGTTCCGTTTAATCATGATGATGAAGAACGTTTTCGAGACTTTGCCGCTTCGATTGGTATTATCTTGGAAAGCTGCCAATCTTTTTATGTAGCCGCTCGTAATCAAAGAGGCGCAACGGCTTTGCTGAGGGCAACTCAGACACTGGGGCAAAGTCTGGATTTAGAAGCAACTTTGCAGATAGTCATGGAACAAGCTCGAATTTTAATGCAAGCAGACCGCAGCACACTGTTTTTATATCGAAAAGAGATGAGCGAACTCTGGACGAAGGTTGCAGCAGCAGCAGATGGCACAAACTTGATAGAAATTCGTATTCCCGCTAACCGTGGCATTGCTGGATATGTAGCTTCCACTGGTGAAGCCTTAAATATTTCCGATGCTTATAAAGACCCCCGCTTTGACCCAACTACAGATAGAAAAACTGGGTATGTAACTCGTAATATTCTCTGTTTGCCAGTATTTAATTCTGCAAATGAATTGATTGGTGTTACACAATTAATTAATAAGCAACAAAGCAGTTTTACTGCTTCTGATGAAGAATTTATGCGGGCTTTTAATATTCAGGCAGGAATTGCCTTAGAAAATGCTCGTTTGTTTGAAAATGTGCTGTTAGAAAAACAGTATCAAAAAGACATTTTACAAAGTCTGTCAGATGCGGTGATTTCTACAGATATGGCAGGACAGATTGTCACGATTAATGATGCAGCTCTAGAGTTGCTGGGTTGTCCGATAGGAGACGCTAATAGTAAAAACAACAAGCTTTTGTGGGAACAACATTTGATTGGTCGCCTAGTTTGGGAAGTTGTGCCGATTGAAAATCTCCAAATGCGACTAGAAGATAGTCTAAAAACTGGAGCTAAACATTATGTGCCAGAGCAAAGTTTGATGCTGGGACTTTATCAAGTGCTGAGTGAAAATCAGGATGGGCTAAATGCTCCGCTACCGCTAACAGGACTTAGGAATCAGCATTCAATTTTAGCACTGCGCGATCGCACTAACCCCGATATTTTCATTCCCTGGAATCAACCCCTTACTCCTCAACCTGAGTTTCTATCCTCTAATCAGGTACAAATATTAGAGCGCAGTACCAATCTCACTGTTAATCCCCTGACTAACCCAGAAGGCGGTGTCCGCGGTGGTTTGGTGGTCTTAGAAGACATTACCCAGGAAAAACGGATGAAAACTACTATGTCCCGCTACCTGACGCCCCATGTCGCGGAACAAGTTATGGCACTAGGGGAAGACGCTTTAATGGTAGGCGAACGGAAGGAAGTAACTATCTTGTTTTCTGATATCCGGGGCTACACAACACTTACAGAAAATCTCGGTGCAGCTGAGGTGGTATTGCTGCTCAATCAGTATTTTGAAACGATGGTGGAGGCGGTTTTTAACCACGAAGGCACTCTCGATAAATTTATTGGTGATGCCTTAATGGCGGTATTTGGTGCGCCGCTACCACTTACAGAAAATCATGCTTGGAGGGCTGTGCAGTCAGCCTTAGATATGCGACAACGCTTGGAGGAATTTAACCAACGACGAATTATCCAGGCGCAACCACAAATTCATATTGGCATCGGGATTAGTTCTGGGGATGTGGTTTCGGGTAATATTGGTTCTCGCAAACGGATGGATTACACCGTCATTGGAGATGGTGTAAATTTAAGTTCGCGCTTAGAAGCGGTAACTAAAGATTACGGTTGTGATATTCTTTTAAGCGAATTTACTTACCAATTGTGCAGCGATCGCATTTGGGTGCGCCAGTTAGATAAAATCCGAGTCAAAGGGAAACACGAGGCAGTTAATATCTACGAGTTAATTGGCGATCGCACTACTGAGTTAGATGTCAACACTCAAGAGTTTTTGTTGCACTATCATACTGGACGCGCTGCTTATTTATCGTGCAACTTCTCGCAAGCGATCGCCTGTTTTGAAGCCGCCAAATGCATCAAACCCCAAGACCAAGCTGTTGATATCCACCTAGAACGTGCATATAATTATCAACAAACACCGCCCCCAGAGTCTTGGGATGGTGTTTGGACAATGCTTACTAAGTAAGCTGTCATTAGTCCAATGCCCCATTGCCCATTCAACCTTTAGCCTCCCCCTGATCATCCTGAAACGGATCTTCGCCAATTCCTAGCTCTTTTTTTGAGCGTTTCAACTGTTTCCATAGATCCTTTATTTGTTCGTAAGCTGCACCTGGAGGCACTTTTCCACCTGTTTCTAAGTTGCAAATGTAACTTACACGTTGGGCAAATTCTTGGAGATTTGCATTAAAAACCAAGTTTTCTGGCTTGACCTGTCCGTAGTAGCGACCACGAGGGAAGAGAAAATCATCCTTGTTCACTATTTTTTTCTCCATTTATTCAATTCACCTTGTGTTTGAGTTTCTAAAGCTGAATCACTAGCTAACCTAATCTATCTTTTGTCAGACTGGGAGAAATCAAATCATCTAACTCCTTTTCCACTTGGTGATGCCGGGATTGGTTGATTCAGATTTTGAGACTAGATGATAAAGCTTCAAATCCTTTTGTTGTAAATGTTACAAAAAAGTTTCTACTAAAGTAACTAGAGAGAATATTTGATTTTCCTCCCCGTTGTTAATTTATCTCATCTTAAATTATGAAGTTCAAATTGTAATCAACTTCAGTCGAAACCCTAATATACAAATTATTAAAACATATCCGTATGTCTGAGTAACAATTTTTTCGCAAAAATAGTTACAAATATGATAGTAATACTACTTAGGTAAACATAATATATACCTAAGCCAATTGTCCTCTGTTAAAAGTTAGAGATTCAGTTCGGAATCTTTAGAAACTAGCTACTGAGTAGTGAACAAGAAGAGGGCATTGGGTATTGGTTATTAATTATTTTTCTCTACCCTCCTGCTCCTGTGATCGCCCTGCTTCCTCTGAAATAATCATCAATGGCTAATAGTTAATAACTAAAGATAAAATGGTGAAGCCTCAAAGGACAACTTTTGTCCATCGCCTAAAACTTTACCTGTCACCATGTCTGTTAATTCCAAGTTATACGAAGGCAAAGCGAAAATTCTCTATACAACGGACGATCCGGAAGTCTTGTTGGCTGATTTTAAGGACGACGCCACGGCGTTTAACGCCCAAAAGCGTGGCAGCATCGAAGGAAAAGGAAAAATTAATTGTAGCATTTCTAGCCAACTTTTTAAACAGTTGGAGACAAATGGTATAAAAACTCACTTTATCGACAGCCCTGCCCCGAATCAGATGCGGGTGAGGGCAGTAAAGATTTTACCTTTAGAAGTAGTGATCAGAAATATTGCTGCTGGCAGTTTGTGTCAGCAAACAGGTTTACCAGTGGGTACAATTCTGAAACAGCCTTTGGTTGAGTTTTATTACAAAAACGATCAGTTAGGAGATCCTTTGTTGACACGCGATCGCCTGTACCTGCTAGAACTAGCTACTGCGGAACAAGTAGACGCAATTACACATCTAGCATTGCAAATCAACGAATTTCTCAATAACTTTTGGCAGCGGTGCGGCATTACTCTAGTAGACTTCAAACTAGAGTTTGGTTTGGACTCACAACAGCAGTTGCTCTTGGCAGATGAGATTAGCCCCGACACTTGCCGTTTGTGGGATACCGCAGAAGAAGACTCAAACCGCCGGGTAATGGACAAAGACCGCTTTCGGCGAGACTTAGGAAATGTAGAGGATGCCTACCAGGAGGTTTTACAAAGAGTGCTAAAAGCAGTAGAAACTACAACTTAAACAGGTAAAAACCAAAAGGTCAGAAGGAACTATATTTAACTTTTGCCTTTTGCCTTTTGCCTTGTAAAGTAAAAAAGCAAAAGAAAAAAATTATGTTTTGAGTTTTACCTTTGGCATAAGGGCATTATTGCCTTGTGATCGTGTGTGTGTGGTCGTGAAGAGGAATTATAAGTAAAATGCGTTTATCTCCCGTATTGCTGGCAGCAGTAGCAATTGCAGTCCCTTTGGGCGGCTCATTGAGTGCAAATGCAGAAACCGCCAACAGTTCAAAACAGACAACAGAAGTTTTGACACTAGAAACAAATCAGCAGCCAGAAAAGGATACTGGTCAGAGTAACTCTAGTAAAAGTTTAGAATCTCGATCTAAATCCATAGGAGTTACAGAGGGGGAGCATCAGCAATCGCGTGTTGTCGCAATTTACCCTGCCAATCCAGCAGCAATCGCGACTCCAGAGGTAATAAGACCAACCTCCACAACGCCAAAAGCTGCACAAACCCCTCAAATCATTCCCAGCCCTACTCAACAGCCGTCTCCCGCTCCAGACATTCCAGCGCCAGAAATTCAACAACCAACGCCTTCCCCAACTCCTGAGACTACTCCAGTCCCAGAAAATGTTAACCCACCGACAACGGAACCTTTATTACCCACAACTCCAGAACCATCAGCCACTCCAGACATTCCCCCCCCAGCTAGTCAGCAAAGAACACCTGCCCCCCGCCCAGGTGCTACTCCCAGTCCGCAGAATGTTAACCCGCCGACAACTCCGGGAAATACTCAACCCAACACAGCCCCAGAAACCAATGACCCCCGTGTACTGGTGTCGGAAGTAGTAGTTAGATCACAGTCCGGGCAACTACCAACAGAACTAGAAGAGCAAGTTTACAAAGTAATTCGTACCCAACCAGGACAAACAACAACCCGCAGCCAACTTCAAGAAGATATTAACGCCATCTTTGGTACTGGCTTCTTCTCCAACGTCCAAGCAACGCCAGAAGATACCCCCTTGGGAGTGCGAGTGAGTTTTGTTGTACAGCCTAACCCCGTCCTGAGCAAAGTAGAAGTGCAAGCCAATCCTGGCACTGGTGTTGCTTCTGTACTACCAGCTAATACTGTAGATGAAGTATTTAAGGGGCAGTATGGCAAAATCCTCAACTTGCGTGACTTGCAAGAAGGCATCAAGCAGTTAAACAAGCGGTATCAAGACCAAGGTTACGTACTAGCCAACGTGATTGGAGCGCCACAAGTCTCTGAAAACGGAGTTGTTACCTTGCAAGTAGCAGAAGGGGTAGTAGAGAACATTAGAGTCCGGTTCCGCAATAAAGATGGTCAGGAGACAGACGAGAAGGGACAACCAATTCGGGGACGGACACAGGATTACATCATTACCCGAGAAGTGGAGTTGAAGCCAGGACAAGTATTCAATCGCAACACAGTGCAAAAAGACCTACAGCGCGTGTATGGACTGGGACTGTTTGAAGATGTGAATGTGTCCCTTGACCCTGGTACTGACCCCAGCAAGGTGGATGTAGTAGTTAATGTAGCTGAACGCAGCAGCGGTTCTATTGCGGCTGGGGCAGGGATCAGTTCTGCTAGCGGACTTTTTGGAACAGTTAGCTATCAACAGCAAAACCTGAACGGTAGGAATCAAAAACTGGGGGCAGAAGTACAGGTAGGAGAACGGGAACTGCTGTTTGACCTGCGGTATACCGACCCCTGGATTGCAGGAGATCCTTACCGGACTTCCTATACAACTAATATTTTTCGCCGCAGTTCCATTTCGTTGATTTTTGATGGCAAAGATGAAGATATTAGGACGTTTGATGCAGCTAATCCCACTAATACAGATTCTCAGGATCGCCCCCGCATACTCCGTATAGGTGGTGGTGTCACCTTTACCCGTCCCCTGTCCTCTAATCCTTACAAAACTTCCGTATGGACTGCCTCAGCGGGTTTACAGTATCAACGAGTTTCTGCCCGTGATGCTGATGGCAATCTCAAAAAAACAGGAGCGGTATTTGATGATAATACTGGAAACCGTATCAGTGATGAAATTCCACTAACTCTCTCTAGCAGCGGTCAAGACGATTTACTACTGTTGCAAGTGGGGGCACAGCGCGATCTCCGTAATAACCCCCTGCAACCTACTAGCGGTTCTTATCTCCGCTTTGGAGTCGATCAGTCAGTCCCAGTGGGGCTAGGCAACATTTTCCTCACCAGATTCCGGGGTAGCTACAGCCAATATTTACCCATCAAGCTGATTAGCCTCAGCAAAGGGGCACAAACCTTAGCCTTTAACCTGCAAGCAGGAACTATCCTTGGTGACTTGCCTCCCTACGAAGCTTTTACCCTTGGGGGTAGCAACTCCGTCCGGGGTTATGAAGAAGGAGCATTAGGTAGTGGACGCTCTTATGTGCAAGCATCAGTTGAGTATCGGTTTCCAGTTTTTTCAGTAGTCAGCGGCGCACTATTTTTTGATCTCGGCAGTGACCTGGGAACTAGTACTAGGGCGGCTGAAGTGTTGAACAAAAATGGCAGTGGCTTCGGCTATGGTCTTGGCGTTCGCGTCCAGTCTCCACTGGGGCCAATTCGGATTGACTATGGTATCAACGACGATGGCGATAGCCGGATTAATTTCGGTATTGGCGAAAGATTTTAATTTGTCATTAGTCATTAGTCATTGGTCATTAGTGAATCACAAAGGACAACTGACAATTAACTTTTTTGGATTAGCTTGCTAATTTTTACATTTACCTCAATACTGTTCCGATAAAGGGATTAATGACATTTTTCGGGGAATATCAGGGATTTTACCAAAACAGACGATGAACAATACTAAAGGAAATATATTGACTTTTCGGCTATGCAACAGCACACTCTAGCAGCCCAAATCACCCAAATAGGGGTGGGACTGCATAGCGGTGTGAGTACCCAAGTGCGGATACTACCAGCTGAGGCGGGTAGTGGACGCTACTTTGTGCGGGTGGATTTACCAAATTTACCGATAATTCCAGCCCAAGTTGCGGCAGTTAGTCACACTGTTCTCTCAACTCAGTTGGGTAAGGGTGAGGTATCTGTTCGCACGGTAGAACATTTGTTGGCAGCGCTTTCGGGTATGGGCGTAGATAATGCCCGGATTGAAATTAATGGCCCAGAAGTCCCACTTTTAGATGGTTCAGCAAGTGTGTGGACAGCCAACATTGCTGAAGTTGGCTTAGTATCACAACCTGTTAACAACCAAGTTCCCAAGGCTATTACAGAACCAATATGGGTCTATCAAGGGGATGCCTTTGTATCTGCTCTTCCAGCACCAGAAACCCGCTTTAGTTATGGTATTGATTTTGACCTGCCGGCTATTGGTAATCAATGGCATAGTTGGTCACTAACCGCTGAACTAGGAAAAGCTTCTGCTAGCTTTGCTGCGGAAATTGCTCCTGCCCGTACTTTTGGGTTACTGCATCAAATTGAACACTTACAAAAAACAGGGTTAATTAAAGGTGGCAGTTTGGATAATGCACTTGTTTGTGGGCCAGAAGGCTGGCTAAATTCACCATTGAGATTTGCAAATGAGCCAGTCCGTCATAAAATCTTGGATTTAGTAGGAGATTTAAGTTTACTGGGAACTTTTCCTCGTGCTCATTTCTTAGCGTATAAAGCTAGTCATAATTTACACATTCAACTGGCTCAAAGAATTTTAGATTTGGGGTTAGAACTAAAGCCGAAGATCCTAGATTATTAAGGCTTTGGATATACGCCTACTCAACTTTCAGATAAAAAATCAACTACACGGCCAATGTCAATCCTCACTGAAGTGAATATCACCGATACGACTACACCTACATCTACCGAACCACAGGCTATAAATGAGACTACAATCAGTTCTGAGATTAAAACAACTTTCACATCTGAAGAAATTCAGAAATTGCTACCCCACCGTTACCCATTTTTACTTGTAGACAAAATAATTGACTACGTTCCAGGTAAAAAAGCTGTTGGCGTTAAAAATGTCACCATCAACGAACCTCATTTCCAAGGACACTTCCCTGGACGTCCACTGATGCCAGGGGTGCTAATTGTTGAAGCAATGGCACAAGTTGGGGGCATTGTCCTAACTCAAATGTCTCCGGTAGATGGCGGGCTGTTCGTCTTCGCTGGTATCGATAAAGTCCGCTTTCGTCGCCAGGTAGTACCGGGGGATCAACTAGTAATGACGGTGGAACTGTTATGGGTAAAACAACGTCGTTTCGGTAAGATGCAAGGTCGTGCCGAAGTTGACGGTCAACTTGCTTGTGAAGGGGAATTAATGTTTTCTCTAGTCAACTAAAAGTTTGCTTTCGTGGTGTGGGCATAGCCGTGAAATGCCCTTATTGAATCCTGAAAAAGGATAACAGTTAAAAAAATCCACAACAGCATCTGATAATTTCTTGATTTTCGACGCCCTCTCTACGAGATGCTACTCGAACACACTTAACTTGCTTTGCCCGACACTTTCGTTCACTGAAATACTTAACGCTCTACCAGTCGCCTTGATGGGACGGTAGTCTGTACAACTCTCTTAACCAGAGTAACACGCTGCCTTAGAAACCCTACTTGGCGCTGACTTATCAAGACAGTTCTGGAGATTCACCCTTGAAAACGCTAATTCATCCAACTGCTGTAATTCATCCTAAATCGGAACTCCACCATACAGTGCAAGTCGGTGCCTATGCTGTGATTGGAGCGCATGTCAAAGTGGGCCCTGAAACAATAATCGGCGCTCATGCAGTGCTAGAGGGGCCTTGTGAAATTGGGGCGCAAAATCAGATTTTTACAGGTGCGGCCATCGGCATGGAACCTCAGGATCTGAAGTTTGTAGGAGAACCAACCTGGGTCAAAATTGGTGATAATAACTTGATTCGTGAGTACGTTACCATTAACCGCGCTACCGGTGCTGGTGAAGCGACGGTGATTGGTGATGGCAATTTGCTGATGGCTTATGTCCATGTGGCTCATAACTGCGTGATTGAAGACCAAGTAGTGATTGCTAACTCTGTGGCGTTAGCAGGTCATGTCCATATAGAGTCACGCGCTAGACTGAGTGGGGTTTTAGGTGTCCATCAATTTGTGCGTATTGGTAGACATGCAATGGTAGGAGGCATGGCACGTATTGACCGGGATGTAACCCCATATATGCTGGTGGAGGGAAATCCGGCGCGGGTGCGAACCCTCAACCTTGTTGGACTCAAACGGTCTGGTATGGACTCAGCAGATTTGCAAATGCTGAAAAAAGCCTTCCGCATTCTCTACCGTTCTGATTTGTCCTTTAAGGATGCTTTGGAACAGTTGGAACTATTAGGGGATAGCGAAGAATTGCAGCATCTGCGTCGCTTCCTGCTACTTTCTCAGATGCCAGGAAGGCGTGGCTTGATTCCTGGTAAAGGGAAAAAAGGCGCGAGTGATGAATCGTGAGTTAGGAGTTATGAGTTATGAGTTGATAAATTAAATTTTTTAATTCATAACTCCTCATTCCTAACTTTTAACTGCTAACTCCTCACTTTTAATTCCTCACTCTAACTCCTAACTTTAATGATCAAATGCGGATATTTATCAGCACTGGCGAAGTATCTGGCGATTTACAAGGGTCGCTGCTAATTACAGCGCTGAAGCGTCAAGCTGTGGCGATTGGGTTGGAATTAGAGATTGTGGCCCTGGGTGGCGAAAAAATGGTAGAGGCTGGGGCAATTCTGCTGGGAAATACCAGTAGTATTGGCTCAATGGGTATTCTAGAAGGGCTGCCTTATGTTTTACCAACTCTTCAAGTGCAACGTCAGGCGATCGCTTCCCTAAAGCAAAATCCTCCTGATTTAGTGGTGCTGATCGATTATATGACTCCCAATCTGGAAATTGGGACTTATATGAAACGGCAGTTACCAGATGTGCCTGTAGTGTATTACATTGCTCCCCAAGAGTGGGCTTGGTCATTAAGTTTGCGTAGAACTAACCGGATTATTGGCTTTACAGACAAGCTGTTGGCAATCTTCCCACAAGAAGCGCGTTACTTTCGCGAGAAAGGGGCAAAAGTTAGTTGGGTAGGGCATCCTTTAGTTGACCGAATGCAAGATGCTCCCAGTCGCCAAGCAGCTCGTGCCACACTGGGGATTGCACCAGAAGAAATTGCGATCGCACTCCTCCCCGCCTCTCGCCGCCAAGAACTAAAATATCTTTTACCAATTATTTTTCAGGCTGCCCAAACTATTCAAGCTAAATTACCTGAAGTTCGTTTCTGGATTCCCCTGTCGCTGGAAGTCTATAGACAGCCAATTGAAAAGGCTATTGAGCGCTACGGTTTACGGGCTACGGTTCTGTCAGGTCAACAAAAGGAAGTTTTTGCTGCTGCTGATTTAGGCATTAGCAAATCTGGTACTGTCAACTTAGAACTTGCTCTATTAAACGTGCCACAAGTGGTAATTTACTGCCTCAGTCCCCTGACTGCTTGGATAGCTCGGAAAATCCTCAAAGGTTCAATAACCTTCGCATCGCCACCCAATTTAGTAGTGATGAAGCCGATTGTACCAGAATTTTTACAAGAGCAAGCCACACCAGAGAATATTATCCAAGCAGCGATGGAACTGCTACTCAATCCCAGTCGCAGAGAGCAAACTTTGCTAGATTATGAAGAAATGCGGCAAAGTTTAGGAGAAGTTGGAGTTTGCGATCGCGCTGCTCAAGAAATTTTGCAAATGCTGCCGCGGACTGGGGATTAGGGACTGGAGACTGGGGAAATTTTGTATATTTAATACTCAATACTCAATTCCCAATCCCTTTAGAGGTGTCATGGCTTATGAGATGAAAAAACAAAGAGCGATCGCAGTTGACTTATTCGCTGGCGCGGGCGGTATGACTCTTGGCTTTGAGCAAGCTGGTTTTGATGTGCTAGCCTCTGTGGAAATTGACCCAATTCACTGTGCAACACATGAGTTTAACTTTCCTTATTGCTCAGTGTTATGTAAAAGTGTTGTGGATACAACCGGGGAAGAAATTAGGAATCGGTCTAAGATTGGCGATCGCGAGATTGATGTGGTAATTTGTGGCTCACCATGTCAAGGATTTTCCCTAATTGGTAAACGGGCTGTTGATGATCCCCGAAACTCTTTGGTGTTTCACTTTCATCGGCTGGTTTTTGAGCTAAAACCGAAATTCTTTGTGATGGAAAATGTTCGGGGTATCACAGTTGGCCAACATAAACAAATCCTCCAAACCTTAATTAGCGAGTTTAGAATTCACGGCTATCAAGTAGAAGAAAATTACCAAATTCTCAACGCTGCAAATTACGGAGTACCACAATCTCGTGAGAGATTATTTCTCATAGGTGCAAGGGAGGATGTAGAGTTACCGAAATACCCCCAGCCGATTACTAAAAAAGCATTATTAAATAATTTAGTTTATAAAAAAATATCTGACATCCCATTGAGTCCCACAGTATTGGATGCAATTGGAGATTTACCTGAAATAGAAAAATATCCAGAGTTACTAACAAGAGATTGGGTTGTAGGAGAATACGAAAAGCCTAGTAACTATGCTCTTGTACTTCGCGGTATCAAATGCCTAGACGATGATTATTCTTACAAACGAGAATATGATTTGCGAATACTTTCTTCAAGTTTAAGAACAAAACATTCTGCGGAAACTATTCAACGTTTTCAAGAAACTCAACAAGGCGAGAGAGAAAAAATTAGTCGTTTTTATAAGCTGCATCCTGCGGGTGTTTGTAATACTTTAAGAGCCGGAACAGACAAGTATAGGGGTTCTTTCACATCTCCTAGACCGATTCATCCATCTACGCCGCGCTGTATCACCGTCAGGGAAGCGGCGAGATTGCATTCTTACCCGGATTGGTTTAGATTTCATGTAACCAAATGGCACGGATTTCGGCAAGTTGGTAACTCTGTACCACCTTTACTAGCAAAGGCTGTGGCGGCGGAAATTATTCGCAGTTTAAATATTTTGCCTTTTAAGCCGAGTTTCCGATACAAGTTAGGAGAAGAGAAGCTACTACAATTTAATATGTCGCAAGCGGAACAATATTATCAGCGTGACTGATAAGAATACACTTTGTAATATGTGCAAGCTTGGGCTAAGTCCAAGTACGGAAGAATGTACTATCTTCCCAGATATTAGCAGCCGCCAGTGCGATCGCTGTTAATTCTTCCTCTTTGAGGGGCAGAAAAGCCCGCGCTATCTTGACATTATTCTCTAATTGTGAAACAGTTTCTGCCGCAATTACACAACAATGTACTCCAGGTTGAGACATTGTGTAACCTAAAGCTTGCTCCATACCTGTCAACCCACCTGATTTAAACAGCCGACCATAAGCCGGGACTTTCATCGCAATCACACCGACATTTTTTTCTTGAGCAACTGGTAGAACCACTGGGATAAATGGCCGTGGGTGGTGTTTGTCGGCAGCATTCACAGGAATCAGTGTCGTGTGGAAAGGATAGCGACGTAAGCCTTCGGCAATCACTTGAGGGTCGTGATGTCCGGTAATACCTGCGAACCGTACCAATTTTTGTTGTATGGCTTCTTCTAAAGCTTTAATTGCACCAGATGGACTAAAGATGGTGTCGAGTTCTTCAGAAAAAGAAACGTGATGTAATTGCCACAAATCGAGATAATCTGTATTGAGACGTTTAAGCGATCGCTCCAATTCTCGCCATGCTCCATCCCGATCTCTTTTATCAGTCTTGCTTGCTAGAAACACCTTTGAGCGATGGGGTGGTAGCACTTTACCTAAATAATCTTCACTCGGCCCATAACTAGTTGCTGTATCAAAGTAGCGAATGCCAAGTTCCAGCGCTCTTTGAATAATTGCCACAGCATCACCCTCTTTTCCTTCCCAGGATAGCGGCGTTTGTCCTGCTCCTCCTAACCCGAAGATCGGGAGTTTTACTTCTGTGCGTCCCAGCACCCGTTCTGGCATAGCTGCTGGCGGTGTTGCGGTGTTGGTAATATTTTGCCCAAAAGTATTAGTTGCCACAATACCTCCAGTTACAGCAATGCTGGTTATTAGGAAATTACGCCGCGTTTTTCCTTCTGTCATGATTGGCTTTGGGGGCGAAATTACTTTTATTATAAAATTTTAGCTAAGAGCAATTAACTGGATATCCTTCTAAAGCATAGATCCATCACATTTCATCAGGATAGGTGAGAATAAGTGCGATCGCATTACTTGCCACCGACGGCATTTTTCTCAGCGTAGTTGATATTTTTCTGATATTCTATGATTTTTTGCTGGGCTATGGCATAATTTGGGCTAGAAGATGGCACATTTTTCATAAATGCGATCGCAGCTTTCCACTGACTCACAACTGCTTTCCACTCATCTGGAGATTTTGCTGATTGGGTAAGGTTAGCTGCATTAATTGCTTTACTTACTGCCTCTCGAGATGTATCAGTTTGATGTAATTACTAGTTTTGCAAAAGCTCCGGTTTGATACTCTTTCTCTACACTTCTACATGAGGAAAATTAAATACTAACGTTCTTTTGTAATCACAGAACTACCATTACTAATACTTACTTTTTGAATAAAAACATCAGTACAAGAGGATAAAATATCAGTACTTATTTGATTAGCAATAAATTCAAAATCTTGGTTTGTTAATCCCTGTGCGGTATCGCCACTTAAGTTAATACAAATAGTTAAATTTTGAGGATTACTAGAAGACTGTTCATTATCTATCGCTTCTATTTCAAATTCTACCATGCTCAAATCAAACTCTTTACTCCAAGCTGGAAAATCTTTACCAGTTTGTTGTCCATAAACTTTCACAATTTCAACAGATGCAGCCCCTAAAGCGGTTAAACCTTTGCGAATAAATGCAACTAAAATTTGCTGATTTGGTACTTGGGCAGATTCTAGCATTACCTCTAAGCAAGCATCTTTAAAGGTAACTTTTGCAGTGATCCCTTTGGGGTGTAGGTGGCGGTTCATCAGAGATGCGATCGCCTGGGTGTCTCCCTGTTTTGCAAGTTTTAGAATATTTGGCTGTGTCATAACCAGTAAAAGAGAAAATCTAGAAAAACAAACTTATATTCTCAGGATTCCCTCTTAACAGCCTTAAGTAACATTATGATGCAAGATATGAACTAACTAGGGCTAAAATGTCTAGTATAAAGATAGTCATTCACAGACTTTTGCAAAAAATATATTTTCCCTGGAGCAACATCAAAAACTATTGGTTTTGTGCTTGCCAAATTAACAAGATTAAAATTAATCAGTTTAATTCCAATTTTCAATATGAAGTTTTATCGAGTTCATGCTTGGCCCTCGACGCTAGAAGAAGCCATAGTTATCCAAGAAAAGCTGCAAGATCAAGTAATTACTGAAGATCAACTGCAAGAACCTATCCAGTACGTTGCTGGAGTGGATATGGGTTTTGAAGCTGATGGAACCATTAGCCGTGCAGCTGTCGCAGTACTGAGTTTTCCTGATTTGCAAGTAATCGAGACAAGCCTAGCACATCGTCCTACAACCTTTCCTTATGTTCCTGGATTCCTCTCATTTCGGGAAATTCCAGCTGTCCTCGATGCCCTGGAAAAAATTAAAACAACACCAGATATCATCTTGTGTGATGGTCAGGGAATTGCTCATCCCCGCAGATTAGGTATAGCTAGCCATTTAGGGTTACTTATAGATATACCGACAATTGGTGTAGCTAAGTCGAGGTTGATAGGTAAGCATGAAGAATTGGCAGAAACTAAAGGTAGTACGCAACCACTGATATATGACGGTGAAACCATTGGGGCAGTTTTGCGATCGCGCACAGGAGTAAAACCTCTGTACATCTCTAGTGGTCATCGAATTAGTTTACCGACAGCAATTGACTATGTATTACGCTGCACGCCCAA
Source organism: Nostoc sp. JL34 (assembly GCF_017114945.1). Taxonomy (GTDB): domain Bacteria; phylum Cyanobacteriota; class Cyanobacteriia; order Cyanobacteriales; family Nostocaceae; genus Nostoc. The sequence goes on along the minus strand of NZ_JABXKQ010000119.1, from coordinate 57,467 downwards.
ATATCGGCTGCCAGAAACTACACGCATTGCTGATAAATTAGCATCAGCGAAATAAAGCTTGTTGAAGTTTTTTCTAAATACTTGCTTGCACCTACTCAATCATGTTAGGAATCGCACAGAAAGAAGTTGAAGTAGCTAAATACGATTTACGAAGTTAGAACAATGAACGCACTAACTTTACAGTGGCACGATGCAGGTCAAGATAAAACTCAGAACATTTACGAACAACAGCCAAGTCAAAATCATGGCACTGTCCGCATCGGTCGTGACCCCCTCCGGTGCGACATTGTTCTGAGTCACCCCACTGTCTCTGGTCTGCATGTTGAAATATTTTTTCATCACCAGCAACAGCGCTTTTATATCAGGAATTTGCGATCGCAAAATCCTCCCGTTGTCGATGGACGGCAATTAGTCCAAGGTGAAATGCCTTTAATTGAGGGCACTAGTATCTCTTTGGGACAAATAAAACTCGACGTTACTGGCATTTCCACAGGTAGTATTCCAGCAACAATTTTGCTGCCACCCCATCCACTAGTACACGGACATCACCACCATCCATCAACACCCCCCGCGCCACCGCCAGGAGTTTATGGCTTAAAATGCCCCAAATGTCATAAAGTTTCGCCAGGAGAGAATCTACAAATTGGCTGTCATTGGTGTGGCACATCTTTAGCTGCGGCTGTGAGTGTGTTGGTAGCACCAGGTACTTGAGGAGAAGTGCAGAGGAAGCAGGGGAAGAATTTCTAACTCTTACTCTTGACAAATGACCAATGACAAATGACAAATGACAAATGACAAATGACTTACAAATCCAATTGAGTTGGGAAGAACCAGCTACGGGAGAACGGCGAGAACCACTGTTGAGTATGCCGATCGCTTTTGGTCGAGAATTTGCTCGCTTACCTGCTGAAATCAGAGGAGTGCGGGTTTCTCGGATGCTGCTTAACAGTAACGAAGTTTCTCGTTACCATGCCCTAATTGACTGGGAACAAGACCATTTAGTAGTGATTGACCAAGGTAGCGTTAACGGTGTCTATGTCAATGGTCAACCACAAACGCGCAGTGTTCTGGTTAGTGGCGATACGTTACAAATTGGCCCATATCTGATCGCAGTGACATTTGGTGCTAGCGCCTCTGCACCAGATACCAGCCCCCCTTCAACGATTCACTTCAACGCAAATACCAATCGCCCAGACCCCAGCTTGCCTGTTGTCCAGCCGCTAACGCCGGTGGCAAGTAATTTCCCGCCATTGGCATTTCAGGCACAAAAGGTTTCTGTGCAAGCACTTCATGCTACGGGATTACCAGTAGATGAATCTGATTATCTAGCGATCGGGGCGGGATTGGGTAGCTTTTTATGGGCTGATTTGTTGCGAATTAGTGGTGTACGTGCTGACAAAATTGTGGCTTTGGGATTAGAGGCGGAACCTTATGCCCGTTACAAGCGCCTTTGTCTGAATTCGCAAATTCCTCTATATGAAAGACTGCGTTCTAATTCTGACTCTTGTCCTGATAATATTTGGGGCTGGCCTAGTTATGCCTTGCGAGAAGCTTGGGGTGACTTAGCTAAGGGACAGATAAACTCAGCATTCAAGTATTTGTGGCAAGTGTTTGCTGAACCAACATTTGCAGAAACTTATACTCCTCGTGCGGGTAATGTTTTTGATTCCATAGACCGAGAGACGAAGCGCATTGGCTGGAATCAAATTTATCGCTATGGACGAGTTAGGATAATTCGTAAAACTGATGATGGCAGATATTGCGTAGCCTATTCTCGTGGCCCAGGAAATTATGCTTTTCTAGTTAGTCGTTATTTACATTTAGCTACTGGGTATCCAGCAATTCAGTTTCTACCAGATTTGCAAGCTTATAGGGAAAAATATCAAGATTTTAAATCTGTCGTCAATGCTTATGAAGCCCACGATCATGTTTATCAGCAACTAGAGCAACAAGGTGGTACGGTATTGATTCGGGGGCGGGGCATTGTGGCTTCGCGGATTGTGCAGCGGATTTACGAAGCCAGAAAACGAAATCGGAATATTGCAGTTTTGCACTTAATGCGATCGCCTAAACCTCAAGGTAACAAATTTCAAAGAGCCACGCGCCTAGTCAAAAATCATTACGAATTTCAACCCTTTAACTGGCCTAAAGCCTGTTGGGGCGGCGAACTCCGGGCAATGTTAGAAAAAGCCACCCCCGATGAACGCAAACGCTTATTAGCCGATTGGGGTGGAACTACCACCGCCGACCGCCAGGACTGGCAGCAAATTACCGCCCAAGGGTTAAGCGAAGGATGGTATCAAATTACCTTTGGAGAGGTGCTGGATGTAGAACGAGATGCCCAAAACCGGACTATTACCCGTATCCGAGAACAAAGCTTTGGGGAAATAAAATTGCTCGCTGACTTTATTGTTGACGCTACCGGACTGGATGCCAAGGTAGATACCAATCCTCTTTTAGCAGATTTGGTGAAACATTACAACCTCCCAGTGAATAACCTGGGGCGATTGACTGTAGCAAACAATTTTGAATTAGTAGAAATGCGTAGTGATAGAGGTCAAATGTATGCGGCTGGGGCTATTACTTTAGGTGGCCCTTATGCAGCAGTTGATAGTTTCTTGGGCTTGCAGTACGCCGCATTAGTCGCCGTTGATGGACTCGCCGCCACCCATGCGCCAGGAGTCCATCGTTTGAATACTATAAGTTCTTTTAGGCAGTGGTTGAAGTGGGTATTAAATCAGTCACCTTAGTCTAAGAAAGTAGAAGGAATTTATAGTATTTACCTAGCTGTTTTTCCAATTAAGTTGGATGGCAAAGCAGGCATTCACTTACATTACCAAAAGCTCTGCTGAAAGTAATCTGGAAATTGAGGTGAAGTGTAAGTTTCCAGAAAAACAAAAACCTGATTCACAGTAACAGCAAAAAATTATTCGCACAATGTAGGGGTAGTAAATGCCTATTAAACTCCCAACTTTCCTGTATTTATAATCTTATTAACCAAACGTAATTGCTGCGATCGCTTCAAAAATTTCACCCAAGATTGCTCTGACAACTGGGAAATGGCATTTGGTGATAGTGTTGCCGTGAAAATCTCTTTGCCACTGCTAACACCACTAACACCTAAACTTTCTAAAACAGTAGTTGCCACAGAATCTAAAATCGGTTCAGTATGGATGAAAACCGCCAAACTAGTTTCTTCTGAATCTTGAACATCATTCAGTGCTGTAGCAAGAGCGGCATCTAGTTTCTGATAATTCATCAGCAACTCCTTGGTAAAGAGGGTAGGCAACTTTTGCCTACTCTAACTTATCAAATTTATCGGTTATTATTGCCTACCCTTTTACAGAAATAATATCCATCTTTCTCAGTCCAATTACAGATTTAAGGCATTAATCACTCCATAACCCCATTTATCATCAAATGTGCCTGCGGGTTTTCTGGGAATTGCACTATTTTTACGTAGCAAGTCTTTTACAGCAGCCGGATCAAGTTGAGGATTGCGCTGTAACAGCAGTGCTACTAACCCACTGACGAACGGTGTCGCCATACTCGTACCAGCCTGAACCACAAACTTGGAGTTAATCATCGATGAGCGGTCAAAATTTGCATCGGCGGAAAGCGTGGAAACAATCATTGCTCCTGGTGCTGCTACATCTGGTTTATGTCCATCATTCCGTAGAGGCCCTTCACTACTGAATTCCGAAATACTATGCAATTCTAAGCCCATTTCTCGCACTTGGCCATCAATATCTGTGTACTTAGTTTTAGTAGTATAGGCGGCAACTGTAATTGCACTGCTGGCCGCTCCTGGGGAACCAATTTTTAACGCATCTTTCACACTTTTACCTGTGAAAAACACTGACGAAGTATCATCTAGTGTCCACACATCTAAACGTGTGTCAGTTGAAGAAGTATTGCGGACTCGCAGCTGCCAAATACCTCCCATTACTTGCGAGGGGCCAACACCACGTATTTGCACAAAGAAGTTATGGTCGCTGTTGGCTTGATCTGGCCCTGGTGTCGCTAATTGCACCCGTGCATCTGGTAACTGGTAATCTTGTGCGGCATTGCCCTCAGTAATTATTTTTTGGAAGGGAGTAACAAAACCGTTAGGACTCCGCACAGACACTTCCAATTCGCTGTCTTTGGAATACCAAGCGTTTAACCAAACTATGCCTATTTGGTTCAAAGGAACATTAAAGCGCATACCACGGGTGCGTCCACTGGGTATTGTCGCTTGTCCATGAATGTTAGCGTTTCCTTCGTTACCAGCCGCACAGCAAACAATTCTTCCAGGGCCAGTTTCGGCGTCGATAACTTTGGATAAGGAATCACTACCATCATGAGCATCAGCATGTCCACCCAAGCTGAGATTCACCACTGCTGGGCGTCCCAACTCTCTAGCGACTCGGAAAATGTAACGGACGCCATCAGCAATATGGGCATCCTGTAAATCTGATCTGACGACAACTAATTCCGCCTCTGGTGCTACACCGCCATAGTTAGCATCGGCACAGCTGGCAATACCAGCAACGTGAGTCCCATGACCGCCAGTATCCTGAGAAATTGTCAGTTGCGCTCCCGTAAATTCAGCCCCATAGCCGCCCTCCGTCACTCCTGGGCCTGGCAGTGTTTGATCCCAAATGTGTAAAATTCGTCCAGCAAAGGCGGGGTGTTTCGGATCAATCCCACTGTCTATAATGCCGATGATTACTCCTTTACCAGTCAGTCCGGTTCGGTTCTTGAACTCCGGCAGTTTGACTGTTCCCAGCGCAGTGTCCATCCTCAAATGAAGTTTGCGTGATGGCTTAATCCGCTGAATCACATCTTCTTCAGATAAGACATCTAAACTCTCTAGCGGTAAAAAAGCCGTCCGCACACTCCCTGAGTTTTGATTGACTTCAATATTATATTGTGATAAGTAACTCAAGTCTGCATCAGGGTCGCAGTAGATAAAAACAATACTCTTAGTAGGCTTGACTGGACTTTTGTGGGCAATGATGCCCAGCGATCGCTTGTGTGTAACTAAAGCTTGATCTCCTTCATTTTGATAATCTTGAAATGCCAAAAGTAGTCCGGGAGAAAGTTTTTCGTGCCTCATTTTTACCTCCAATTAAATTTATTTGCTGTCAGCAAAGTAGTGATTTTAGCTGGATAAGTGGCTCTAGTATTAACGCAGACTATAGAAATCTGCTTTGATTTGGAGAACTTACTTGTCTTATTAGGCAACACTCAAGCAGCCTCTTTAAGTTGTACTGAGTTTTTTCACGCAATCAAATCGGATTCCGATATAACTTAGGATAATAAGTACTGAAGATACTTGTATACAAGCGATCGCCTCTTGGCAAACTTTGATTAGAGTTAACCACAAATTAAGTTATGCAGATTGTGCTATCTGGGTTTGCTGACAATCTGCCAATAGGTTGTTGCATCAAGAAAATATACATGGATTAGTTTAGATATAATAATGACTCATTCTTTGTTATCCTAACTGGAGAAATTAATGGGTCGCGCCAAAAAGGTTGTCCTGGCATATTCTGGCGGAGTGGATACCTCAGTTTGCATCCCCTACCTTAAACAGGAGTGGGGTGTAGAAGAGGTGATTACCCTAGCAGCAGATTTAGGTCAGGGAGATGAATTAGAGCCAATTCGAGAAAAAGCTCTGAAATCGGGTGCAAGTGAATCCCTGGTGGCGGATGTCAAAGACAGCTTCGTTAAAGATTACGCCTTTGGAGCAATTCAAGCCAACGCCCTTTATGAAAATCGTTATCCTCTAGGAACTGCCCTTGCCCGTCCACTGATTGCTAAGGTATTAGTAGAAACGGCTGAAAAATATGGTGCTGATGCGATCGCTCACGGTTGCACCGGCAAAGGTAACGATCAGGTTCGCTTTGATGTCTCTGTTACCGCCCTGAACCCCAACTTGAAGATTCTCGCACCAGCCAGAGAATGGGGAATGAGCCGTGAGGAAACCATCGCCTATGGTGAAAAGTTTGGTATCCCCTCACCAGTCAAAAAATCCTCTCCCTATAGCATTGACAAGAATTTGCTAGGTCGTAGTATTGAAGCTGGTTTACTCGAAGATCCGTCATTTGAGCCACCAGAAGAAATTTATGAGATGACCAAAGCGATCGCTAACACTCCCAATGAGCCAGAGTACATAGAAATTGGTTTCCACGGTGGTATTCCCACAACCCTCAATGGCATAGCCAAAAAGCCAGTTGAGCTAATTGAAGAACTCAATCAGGTGGTAGGAAATCACGGTATCGGCCGGATCGATATGATTGAAAACCGGCTGGTAGGGATCAAATCACGGGAAATCTACGAATCACCTGCGATGTTGGTGCTAATTCAGGCACATAGGGATTTAGAAAGCTTGACATTAACGGCAGATGTTACCCATTACAAGCGTGGCATTGAAGAAACTTACAGCCAAATCGTTTACAACGGTTTGTGGTACAGTCCACTCAAAGTTGCACTTGATGCCTTTATTCAGAAGACACAAGAGCGAGTCTCTGGAACTGTGCGAGTCAAGTTGTTCAAAGGCAACTCTACGATAGTTGGGCGTTCGAGCGATCATTCCCTCTATACTCCCGATTTGGCAACCTACGGAGCCGAAGACAAATTTGACCACAAAGCCGCTGAAGGCTTTATCTATGTTTGGGGACTACCGACTCGCATTTGGTCACAGCAGGTTAGAGGTTAAGAAGATAAGGGGGATGAAAGGGATGAGGCAGAATCTCTCCCTACTCCCTCATCTCCCCACTTCGACTACTTACTCTTCTGCTGCACCCTTAACTTGGCGAGATTCTAGCCATAGGGGTACAACAATTAAGGCAGCGAGGATCAGTAACGCTGCGATCGCAAATTGACCCACCCAAGCAACCAATTGTTCTAAAGAGACTACTTTGCCTGCAAAAAAAGCTAATGTCACCATCAAACTAGCCCAAGCAACTGCTCCTAACAAGTTGTATAAAAAGAATTTTCCAAAGGGCATTTCAGCTATACCAGCTAGTGGTGCAGCAAAAACTCGTAACAATGCTAAAAAACGTCCAAAAAACACCCCTTTAGCAGCATTTTGACTAAATTGATCTTTAATACTCAGCAGCCGCACTTCAGAAATCCGAAATATGCTACCAACTTTTACCAGAAAAGCCCAACCGCTAACTCTACCAATCCAATAGCCACAAGTGCCACCAATGACAGCACCCATAATTGCGTCACCGAGAACCAGCCAGAAATTTAGTTCATCGCTGCCAGCTAGAAACCCGCCTACTAAGGTCACGGTTTCACCAGGAAGGGGAATGCCTAAATTTTCTAGCAAAATTCCCAAAAAAATTGCCCAATACCCGTAACTGTGAGCAACTTCCTGGATATTTTCTAGTGAAATCAGCTCTAAAGACATTCCGCACCGCCGTCTTTATAAATTTTTACTTTTACTATATCTTTGCTTGTTTTTGGGTGGGGTGTCAATCAAACCAATACATAGAGTCATTAAGTCATTGGTTTAATACTGAATAATCAATAGTTTCTAGTCTATGGTAACTATTAATTTTGACTATTAACTAGACAATTTTTGGAATTTGTTACCACAAGCTCATATTTATTAAAAAAAAATTAAAAAATTTATAGAAAATTTATAAATATGACTTTAAATTGTGAAAATCTTGTAAAAGATACGGTTGATACCGAAATTGTTAGGCGCTTATGCCTATATTGATGAAAGTTATCACAAATTATACGACATGAATACTGAAATAATCTCTCTCAACTGTAGGACTGCAATTGCCCAAATATCTGGGTAAAACAGTCATTTTGCCGTTGTAAGAGAAGAAGTATTGATGTCTTTTTCAATTTTTTGTCAAGTGTTCTAATTACCCTGTTAAATTTATGGCTCTCACACAAGAACTTCAAGTGATTTTGTTTAAACCCCAAGGAAGCATAGATTTGGAAGGCGGTATGGCTTTGAGTGAACAGATGGCTAGAGTAGTGCCTCAAGCTCATCAGCTCTGGGTTATCAACCTAGCAGAAGTGAATTTCATGGACAGTTCTGGGTTAGTCCCTCTAGTAAAAGGGTTAAAAGCTGCACGTCAGAGTGGTTGCCGCTTGGTTTTATGCAACGTGCAAGCTCCTGTACGGTTAATTTTGGAACTTACCCAACTCGATACAGTGTTTGAAATTTTTCACACTTACCAAGATGTTTTTACCACCGTCAAAGATAACAGTCTGGTGCTAGCAGGCTAGATAATAAATCTACCTATAGAAGGATGGTGGAGTCAAGCAATATTTGAATTTTTTCACATTCTCCAAGATAACAGTCTGGTGCTAGCAGGCTGATTCTCTCTTTTGTCTAAAAAAGAATGTTTAGGGAAACTCATGGTTCTGAGCTAGGTAGTATGAAAGGCAGATCAATGAATCTGCTTGTTGGAAGCCATCTACCTAAACCAGCAAAGCAGGAAATGACCAAAATTGGTCAAAGCAATGCAATTCCTTGTGACACTCCCCAGCCTTTTAAAGACAGGGTTTTTCAAATTACTCTCAGCTAATTGCTCTATACCCGACGCAACTAGTGTAAGGAAGCAGGAGGTAAGAAAGGTTAGAATATCAGCCTTTGCGTTATTTCTAGCTCTATAGTTATTTTTGCCTTGATATACTACTTGGATGTCTCCAAGCTGCTTTGCCGCACCAATTTTCTTACCTCTTAAGATTCCACCATAATGGTAATTTTAGGCATTCTGGGGAGTCGAAATGTTAGTTTGTTCGGATGCTGGGCGAGGAAAATTTGGTAAATCAATGCCGCTGTGACTAGCATTGCGAGTTTTGAGTGCCAAACGGTAACTCACACTTTGCAGTTCTGCTTGTAGTTGGCGGTTTTCCCGTTGCAGCATTGCTACCTTTTCTCTCACTGGCGTCATCCGCTCCTCAAACTTCCGACGATAAATTTGAGGCAACTCTTGTACTACTTGCTCCAACATGCGAGTGCGATCAGTAAGTTCTTGGACTGACTGTCGCAATTGGTAAATTTCGGAGTCACGAGTTGTAATTTGTTCTTGATAGAACGCCACCTGCTGCTCCACGGCTTGAAGTTGTTCTTGCAAAGCGTGTAACTGGGTCAGATCGCGCTCAAGCTCCGGCTGCTGGGGCATAAAACTAGTGTTACCTTTTACCAGCCGGAAGAGTTCTTGAGATAGTTGTTGCACTAATTGATCGCGAAGTTGCAACTCTTGGCGTAGCTGCGATACTTCTGTAGAGAGAACTTGGATATTGGGTGTATCAGATTGGATCACAGTAGCTTACAGCTCCCATTCAGAATCTTGTCCACTCTTAGGTATAACTGCGGGAGTACTACCTTTGGCAAGTATTTGTTAATTTAGCATTCCCAGACAAGTCACGAAAAAAGAAAAAGACAAAATTTTATTGAATGGGATTGGGCATTGGGCATTGGTAATAATAGTTATTCTTCCCCTGCTCCTTCTGCTCCCCCTGCTCCCTCATCCACACTCCCTATTCCCTAGGCTGTTGCCGTTGCAGCTACCTTAGCTGGCTTTTCCTTTTCTTCTTTAGGGGGTTTTTCCTCTGCGATTTCCTGCTTAACTGTCAAATAGCGAATCACTTCTTCACTTAAGCGCATGGCTCGTTCAAAGGGGGCGATCGCAGTTGCAGGCGCAGTGTAGTTTAACTGGATGTAGATGCCATCGCGGTGTTTTTTGATTTCGTAAGCCAAACGGCGCTTACCACGATTCTGAATTTGGATATCTTCAGCGCCTTGATCGCGAAGCAAATTCTGATATTTCGTAACTGCTTGCTCTACCTGTTCCTCTCCGAGGTCAGGACGGAGAATGTACATTGTTTCGTAATTTGTAGTCATATTTTTCAGTTTCCTCATGGACAAAAGTGGCTGCTGATGTTAATTTATACCTGATTTTAATTAAAACTGCCAGTATTAATCAACATCTGAAGCAACAAGGAACTATAATCTTACCAGTTTTCAATTTGAATCATTAGCCAAATCGCCGGAGTTTGGATTTTTTGGATGTCCCGAATGAAAACTAGTCCGGGAGGCAACCCCGATATTTCTTTGGCAAGATTGATCGAGCTATCAGCTTCGTCAACGGGTATCTTTCCTTAAGGGTATCTACAGCGATCGCTTTTTTGCTCAAGGCTCAATCATTCGCTAAACAGCTAACTGACGATTGCTACCCGCTCACAGCAACAAAAAAGCAGATAAAAGGATATTCATCAAGGTTATGGCGCAGCGCTACGTGCGAATTCAAAATCCAGAAGGACAGATTTATTATGGGTTACTACAGCTATCCCTAAATGTGCAGGTGCTAGATGCTCCGCCCTGGTTACATGGACAACCCACTGATTTAATTTTGACACCAGAAAATTACCAAATTCTGGCTCCCTGCGCTCCCTCAAAAATTGTGGCGGTGGGTAAGAATTATGCAGATCATGCAGCCGAAATGGGGACTCCAGTACCTTCTGAGCCATTAATATTTCTCAAGCCACCCACGTCGATCATTCCATCTGAGAGGGAAATTAAATATCCTCCCCAGTCACAAAGAGTTGACTACGAAGGAGAGTTAGCACTAGTGATTGGCGATTACGCTTTTGAATGTACACCACAAGTAGCCCAAACCAAAATTTGGGGCTACACCATCGCTAATGACGTAACAGCGCGGGATTTACAAAAAAAGGATGGTCAATGGACGCGAGCTAAAGGTTTTGATACATTCTGTCCTTTGGGGCCTTGGATTGTGCGGGAATTAAATCCAGGAGCGAGATTGCAGACTTTTGTGAATGATGATGTCAATCCAGTCCAATCTGCTTGTATCGATCAGATGGTGTTTTCGCCCGATGTTCTAGTTTCCTATATCAGTCAGGTGATGACGCTACTACCCGGTGATTTGGTGCTTACAGGGACACCAGAGGGTGTAAGTCCATTGCATCCAGGCGATCACGTCCGCGTGGAAATTGAAGGTATCGGTCGCCTGGAAAACACCGTAGCGGCCCGTTAACTTCTAACGCACTTGCATATACACTGCATCGGAAATCGCCGGAATTTCTGCATAACGTCCACTCACAGACTGGATAACTGAATATGCAACTGCTCCTACTATGCCGATAAAAATGGTTGTGGATAAGGTTTGGATTGCAAAACCACCAGAGGGAACTAGTCCCACAACATCAGTTAGGATGCTAAACAAAAAGATAATAATGTCCAAAAGGATCGCTTGCATAGTGTTGAAACGAATAAAGTGACTAATTTTTTCGTTTCTCACTACTAGCAAAAATAAAGCAAAGAAAATAATCATTCCTGCATAACGCACGCCATAGTAAATTCTCAACAATGGCAGAAGCGGCAGAAACAGCAGTTGTAGCGGTGGAAACTCTGAGAGCAAATATTGACCAAATACAAAAACTTCAATTAGAGGAAGCAAATAAGGCAAGGAAGCAAAAATCCGATCTGAAACCGTTGTAGACCCGCGCCAAGACATTATGCGTTCTCCTGTGGTTAAAATTTCAATAGTTACTTGAGCTTAGGATAACGCAGTTGCTTGGTCTTGCTGACAAATTCAACTATTCTATATGGGCAATGCGAAAACCCATCATGCACTCATATTGGTCTGGCTGCTGTTGAGTAAGTTTGCGAATGGCTTGACCACAGCGCAGTTGACCGCCACGCCAACGGGGTTGACCGCTCCCGTCAGCGAGTAAACAAGACTGGCAAACTTGCTCAGGGGCAAGGATTTGATCGTCCATTAAAATGACTAGCATCCAATCCCTCCTGTAAATCCTCATTGTCACCCACATTTCACTCAGGGGAGGATACGCTTTGTAGCGGCTCTTTGAACCGCTTCAGGTAGATGGATACGTTTTGCGCGGTTAAGTGTTGTGATTTGCCCCACCGTGGGCGATCGCAGATGACACTTAAGAGCCACATCCTCTCTTTGTAGCAAAAAGGTGGGCAATGACAATTCAATAAAAATTGTCAAGTGAATCTTAATTTATTCTACGTTGTGTCTATTGCAAATTGGGCATTATAGTAAAAAATAATACAAAATTATTTGCTCTAAATTGACCAGAAACAGCCAATGGGATCTATTGCATCCCGATTAATTTAGGACTGGGGAGTCTCAAACTTAATATTCAGAAAGCAACTAAAGCTTTACACACAAGCAACACAGCTACCCCTTGAAATTCTCTTGAGGTGACTAGTTCAAGCCAGAGAAGTCAAGTAAGTAAAACTGAGTTAACTTCATAGCCATTTAAGTGATGCATTTCCAAAATACTGAGGTAAACTTGCAAGCAAGTTAATACACAATATTACTCAGCGGCTCGTCGGTCTGGGCATCACTCACAATGGAACACTGGCAATTTCTGATACAGAAACAAGGCGCTCGCTCGTGGCATATCCTAGAATCGCCAAATTTAGAAATTTTGGAAGGACAATATAGAGTTTTGGCTCGTACTAACCTTCATAATACAGACGTGGAAGTACGGGTAACTCACTCTTCAACCCAGGAAATTCAACCAACGCGGCGAATTTTCAAGCGATCGCGTCGCACTAATTCAGAAGGTTTAATGGCGGTAATTCCTTTTACCTACTTTCAGTCGGGAGTCTGGGAGTTGCGCTGTTGTGCCGATTTGATGTCGGATCTGCTCGGTAAATCTTGGCAATACAGTGTCCAACTGCAAGTGTTGTCCCAGGTGAGAGAGCAGGTAGGGGAGTATGGGAAGCAGGGGGAGAATGTAGAATCAAATTCACCCGCTCACCCAAATACTGTTTCTGAAAACTGGGAATCTATTGCCCCAGCAGAACCCGCAATTACGTTTGATAAAGCGATCGCTGTATCCAGAGAACTAGTAATTACTACAAACAGCAACCCTGCTACCACTGTTCTGCCAGAAGGGAACTTGGAATCT
>NZ_JABXKQ010000119.1:0-44527 GCF_017114945.1 Nostoc sp. JL34 | reverse complement strand
AACTTGGAATCTACTGTCCCAGCAGAACCCGCAATTACCTTCGATAAAGCGATCGCTGTATCCAGAGAACTGGCAATTACTACAAACAGCAACCCTGCTACCACTGTTCTGCCAGATAAAGACAACTTGGAATCTACTACCTCAGTAGAACCTGCAATTACCTTCGATAAAGCGATCGCTGTTTCCAGAGAACTGGCAATTACTGTTCTGCCAGAAGACAACTTGGAATCTGCTGCCCCAGTAGAACCCGCAATTACCTTAGATAAAGCGATCGCTGTATCCACAGAACTGGCAATTACTACACACAGCAACCCCGCTACTATTGTTGTGCCAGATGAAACGGAAAAAGATATAGTTATCGATGAGCCTGTGAGTCCTGTGTGGCTCAAAGGTGGGACGGCAGAGCAGATTTTGCAAAATTTAATAGATTTAGCTCTACCCGCCTCTGATCTGCTGCCCAAAGATGAAAAGGTTACAGACTCCCCAGCAACACAACTATCGCCACCATTACTGCTAACTTTACGTCAAGATACTTATATTGCTCGTTGGGGACAAGCTCTTACAATCAATGGACACATAGAACTCAAAGAAAAGACAAATCTAGATCAGGCTGAGACATTATCCCCAGAAAGCCTGCGGGCACTTGAACTAGAAATTGAACTGCGATCGCCTAATAACTCGAAAATCTTGACCAAAGTACGGCAACCCTTACCAGATCAGGAATTGCCCTTCACCATCAATACCTCAATCGATATTCCTACTGACTGTGAATCCAAGTTAATTTTGGCAGATATCAATTTGTATGGTAGATTCGCCAATGCTGGTGAAATAATCCGGTTAGCCAGCCAGTCCTTCACCATTACAGCAGATGTAACAGAATTACTGGCAATCACAGCCGCAGCCAAACCTAGTACATCCTTAAATGACGCCATAGCACCATTGGACTCATCTGCTACTTTTACAGAACCAGAGGTACCTGTTAAGCTCGATTTGAAACTATTCAATCTGGTCAAAATTCTAAAAACAGACCAGTCTCAGATACTCAATCCATCCCCAAATACAGCCCTACCACCGCAAATTAACCTGCAAGTTCTGCGGGAAGCTACCTTGCGGACATCTAAGTTAAGGAATTCAGGTACTTCGCCTCAATTGCCGAAACTGCCCCCTATTCAAACCGATGCCAACATTCCTACAGATGTTGTAGAACCCCCAATGCAGCAGGAGCTTCTAGAAAAGGATGCTACTATAACTGCCATCAACTTGGAGCAGTTGGTGATCAGGCAACGTCGAATGCCAATACTAGACACTACTTTGCCATACTTGAGACGGCTACAAGCTTTGCCAGGTGATGCACAAGAAGTAAAAAACAATGTCACCCCAGATGCATTGGAAGTTCAAAGGGTTGAAGACTTACCGCAGTTGGATGTAATTGTAGCTGAAGATGAAAATACACCTGACTTAGTAATAGATGATGTACCATCTCAGGAAGAATCTGTTGCTGAAATAGAAGCCCAACCAAATGCACAATTCCAGGAAGAATTTGTTGCTGAAGTAGAAACCAACCAAAATGCACAATTCCAGGAAGAATCTGTTGCTGAAATAGAAACCCAGCAAAATTCACAATTTATTACAACAGGCAACCTTTACTCATCTCCTTTACTCAGGAAGTGGATGCAGAGCCAAGGATACTCTTTGCCTGAATCCATCAATGATGTGCAACTTCAAGACTACGATAACTATGTTCCAGCGCAGCAGACGCCCCTTTCTCTGAGTGCAGAAAATGCGAATATTGATGTCCACTTGCCGTTAAACCTAGATGCCAACACAAAGAAAAATCTGAGCGAAGATTGGAACCCCTCAGAACTTCTCCTGACAGAGGCGTTGCACGAACAGGGGACATGGGAAGAAATCCAAGAGTTCGCTTCCGATCAGGAGAACTTTGGCGAAGATGTAGACACAGCAAAGGAAGCAGATTTGGGGATAGCAGAAAATAGGGAACTAGAAAAACTATTAGAAGAACCAACACTCTCATCGGCTCTGTTAACACAACTACCGCCCCCCCCTCCTCCGATAAAAGTAAATATAGCGTCAGCTTGGTTGGCGCAAGAAATTGTTGTAGATGATACATATAGTGAGATGGAAGCCGATGCAACGAAGAGTAGCCCCTTTGAAGAAAAGGAGCAAGCACTGCTAGATTTATCCCCTTCCTTACCTATAATTGCGGCAGTCACTGGGCCTTTGCCAATTCCACAGCTGCATGTGCCAGAAGGTGAACTAATTGCTGGCAAATTTATCCTAGTGCGCGTAGTACTGCCTGAAGTACCTCCGCAAGTTGTTGTCAAATTATGGCTTGAAGATTATCAAACTCGCTGGTTACTAGATGGGCCTCATTTATTGACAAATTTACTACCTAATGCATCAGGAGATTTGGAAGTGATGACGCAATTAAACATTCCATTTGGCTGTTTAGAAATTCGCTTGGAAGCGATCGCACTTGATCTGACAACCCAACAGGAGAGTCACAAAATCACAATAGTGCGAACTGTGATCCCTCCAGACTTGCCAAACTTGCAGCTAGATGAACTCCTCGGTATGTGATCGCGAGTAGCGAGTAAAGAGCGACCAACTTGCAAAAGTTAACACTTTCTACCTAAGGTTAATTACTTAAAAGCTGGCGTGTTTTCTCATAGCGGCATAGTGTCTTGCTGTTGTATTCATTTCAATAACCAACTCTGTGCCTTGACCTAATTGAGAATTACATTTAAGTTTACCTTGATGTTTTTCGACTATAATTTGCCGACTAATTGATAGTCCTAGTCCTTGACCTTTACCTATTGGTTTTGTCGTAAAGAATGGTTCAAATATATGTCTTTGGATATGAGGAAGTATGCCTTTACCATTGTCAAAAATGCGAATTATAACTTTGTGTTTTTTTCCTAGTCGTTTGTCATTTGCCCAAGGTTCATTACTATTGACCAATGATAAATGACTGCTAACAATTTCTGTATGGATCAAAATTTTGGGAGTAAAAGAATCATCATGCTTCATCCTCTCTTCTAAGGCATCAATGGCATTAGTTAAAATATTCATAAATACCTGATTGAGTTCACCAGGGTAACACTCGATTAAGGGTAATTCACCAAAGGTTTTAATTACTTCAATCCCGGCTCTATCAGGCTTTTCTTTGAGACGATGCTGCAAAATCCTCAAAACACTATCAAATCCTTCATGCAGGTCAACCTTTTTCATTTGACCTTCGTCAAAGGTTGAAAAATTTCGCAATGCGAAAACAATTTCTTTAATGCGCTCAGATCCGGCTCGCATTGACCACAGCAATTTTAAAAAGTCTGTTTTTACAAAACCAAGGTCAAGGCGTTGCAGATGTAAGGCAATGACTGGGGTGGGTGTGGGATAATAATGTTGGTAAAGTTCTATAATTCTGATTAAGTCTTCAGCGTATTGACTGGCGGGATGAAGATTGCCGTAGATGAAGCTAACCGGATTGTTAATTTCGTTAGCCATATCCGCCACCAGTTGACCGAGATTAGCCATTTTCTGGTTCTGCAATAACTGCTTTTGAGTATATTTGAGTTCATCGAGGGTAATTTCTAGCTGCTGTGATTTTTCTCTAACTTGGTCTTCGCTAGACTGGCGTTGGACAATTTCTCTTTGGAGTTGTTCAAAGAATTGGTATTGTTGAGTAGCGATCGCCTTATCCTGAGTAATATCCTTGTGTGTCCCCGCCATCCGCACGGGTTTACCGAATTCATCCCACTGAAATACTTTGCCACAAGTCAAAATCCACTTCCACTCAGCGGATTTAGTCAACATTCTGAATTCGACTTCAAACACAGGTGTGCATCCTTGGAGATAATCGTGCAATACCTGGCGAATTATCGGTAAATCCTGTGGATGTACAAGTTGCTCAAAGGATTTATAATCGTTGTTGATTTCGTCTACTTTATATCCCAGGATGCTTTTCCACTGGGGATCATAATAAGTTTTATCATTTACTAGATTCCAATCCCATAACCCCAAGCCACTAGCGATTAATGCCATTTGTAAGGCGGCTTGTGAGCATTGGGAAGTATCTAAATTTTCTTGAGATAAGTCTTTTTGAGATAAGTCTTTTGATTCTGGGAAACTCTGGGAATCTTCTACTGAAAGTGGAGTTTCCGATTCATGGGTAGCGGGTTCTTCGATATGCATAGCTGCTGGTACGATAAGGAAGATATTTTGTAGCTCTCTCTCTACGCTGTCTTAGCACCCTGACGATCCAGTTATGGAGAAATCGTCTACTTGGTTTATTCGGCTGTAACTTAGGTCAGAGATATATCAGCCCATATCATCAATTTGGATGGAATTAAAAAAAGGTAAACAGACGAATGTAACCTCTGTTGCGATCGCAATAGCGATTTTTTAGAAAAAATAGCTCCATTGTGTGCATCTACATTCTAAGATATGTCTAAAAAAAGTAGTTAAAATCACATACAATTACCTAAAAACTGGGAAAAATTTGTAAAAAAAATTCTATGATTAAGTTCCGTCAAATATTTGAGGATACAAAAAAATTGTCAAGGCTGGTTTGTAGCTTTTTTAGTCAGGGCTAGCTGCTATCTATACAAGGCAGGCTACATTAAGTTTCAAAGCATAATGGTGTGAGAAAATTTCATGCTTAATTAGAGCCGATGAGTAATGACTATAGATGAAGTAGTATTGCTACTAAAAGCCAGTCAAGCAACCGGTTTAACGACGCTCCAAGAGATCATATTACGTTCTTCGTGGGAAGGAAAAACCTACACCAATATAGCCTGTGAAGGGCACTACGGCGAGGAACGTGTCAAGAAAATTGCTGTTCATTTATGGCAATTACTGAGTAATTTTTGCAAAGAACCGATAAATAAATCCAACTTTCGCCAGACTCTAGAAAATCACCGTCTTAGCAAAGCGCATCAGCAGTTAGTTAAGGAATTCAACCGAGCAGCCACGGCGATAACCTTAGAATTTCCTAGTGGCCCAGTATCCCTTAATTCCAGATTTTACATTCCTCACCCGCCAATTGAAGAACTCGCTTACGCAGAAATGGCTGAACCGGGAAGTGTAATTTGCATCAAAGCACCCAAAAAGATGGGAAAAAGCTCTTTGATTCTCCGGTTACTTGCACACGCTAATAAGCAAGGCTTTCGTACCGTAACTTTGGACTTTCAGCAAGCAGACAAAGCAGTATTTGCCAGTTTGGATAAATTTTTGCGCTGGTTCTGTGCAAATGTTAGTCGGGAGTTACAGCTAGAACCAAAACTCAATGATTATTGGGATGAAGATATGGGTAGCAAAGTCAGCTGCTCTATATATTTCCAAAAATATTTACTGTCTGCGCTCTCAAGTCCCCTTGTTTTAGTATTAAATGAAGTGGATTGGGTGTTTGAGTATCAGGAAATTGCTAGAGAATTACTACCATTAATGCGATCGTGGCATGAACAAGCCAAAAGGGTAGAAATTTGGCAAAAATTGCGTCTGGTTCTGGTTTATTCAACGGAAATTCTTGTTCCCAAAAAACTAACTCAATTGCCATTTAATATTGGTTTGACAATTAATTTACCTCCCTTTACGAAAGAGCAGGTGCAGGATTTAGCACAACGTTACGGGTTGGATTGGACAGATGGTAAAGATGCCGATAGTTTGATGGCAGTCGTGGGAGGAAATCCTTATTTGGTGCGATTGGCATTGTATCATCTTGTGGGTAAAGGCGGATTAAAACGGGATTTAGGGCAGTTATTGGGACAAGCAATCACAGAAGCCGGAATTTATCACGAGTATTTAAGGCAGTATGTGTTAGCACTACGAGATGAGCCAGAATTGGGAGATGCTTTTTATGAAGTAATTAATACTACAAAATATGTGAAATTAGAGCCAGCATTGGCAGATAAATTACAGAGTATAGGGCTAATTAATTTAGAAGGCGATCGCAGCACTCCTGCGTGTGAATTATATCGTTTATATTTTCAACAATATCTGAAAAAAGTGAGAGTTTAAAGATTGAAGAAGAAGTCAGAATTCAGGTTCAACGGCAACTTTTGACAGAAAGCTGAGAAGCGAAAAGGGATTTGATTTATTTGAATAATGCTCATTTATAAACCAGGCGATCGCTTATCGATTTACACTTATTTTCTAGAGCGATGTCTCCGACGGGCTACGCCTACGCTAGCTTTCGGCTCAATGATATACCAAAATGAATGCGTGAATTACTCAAACGAGTAAGCAAACTGGGGTTTAAGAAAGTAAAAGCTGCTTTTGCTTGCGTCAAACACCAAAATGAGGAAGTAAAAGCTGCTTTTGTTTGTGGAAAACACTAAAATGCGAAATTAAAAGCTGCTTTTGAAGAAGTAAAAGCTGCTTTTGTTTGTGGAAAACACTAAAATGCGAGATTAAAAGCTGCTTTTGAAGAAATAAAAGCTGCTTTTGTTTGTGGAAAACACTAAAATGCGAGATTAAAAGTTGCTTTTGAGAAAGTAAAAGCTGCTTTTGAATAAGTAATCAGGCATTTTTACTTAATTCAATATGAATTTTAGTCTAGGCGATACCTTCGATTGAATATTGATGAAGCATTAGCACAACTACAACAAGAGTGATTACCCAATATCAGTAGATCACAAACTTTTTCCCAAAGGGCGATCGCCAATCAATTTCTAAGTACACTTAGGTGCTATATATTACTTAATTTTTTAATAAAACTTATCATTGTTTAAACAGTTTAAAAAAGTGAAATGATGAAAGTGTTGTGTATCGTCTTGTTAAGATAATTGACTTTTTCAGCTACGGGTTTTCACCCTGCTGCACGATGCCCGGCGGGTGCTACTCAACTTCGGTGAGCGCGGCTATTTTGACATCACTCTATGGGCAGATTGGGTGCGCGTAGACGCATGAGGACTGCAATCCTTCTTTCGCCGAGTTCCCGCGAAATCCCTTGACTGAAAGTGTTCTGACAGCAGATCCTTTAGGACATCATGCGATCGGCATTTTCACAATTTTGCCTACCAATGGAACCATTCACCACTGTGTAAACAACCTGTGTAAGCAACATACTGGAGAAAAATATATGAGCAAGATCAAAGTTAATGACGGGACAGAGATTTACTACAAGGACTGGGGTAGAGGACAGCCTATCGTTTTTTCGCACGGCTGGCCTCTGTCGGCTGACGACTGGGACAGTCAGATGATGTTCTTCTTGAATCATGGCTATCGCGTCATTGCCCACGATCGGCGAGGTCACGGACGATCGAGCCAAACGAGTGATGGACACGATATGGATCATTACGCCGATGACCTCGCTGCGCTCACCACGCATCTTGATTTAAAGGATGCTATCCATGTCGGTCACTCGACCGGCGGCGGGGAGGTCGCACATTACATCGCACGCCACGGCGAAAGTCGTGTCGCCAAGGCTGTCCTCATTAGTGCAGTGCCACCCCTGATGGTGAAGACCCCCGACAATCCCGGCGGTCTACCGAAAGAAGTATTCGACGACTTCCAAGCCCAAGTGGCTACCAACCGGGCGCAATTTTATTGGGATGTGCCTGCGGGGCCCTTTTACGGTTACAATCGACCGGGCGCGAAAGCATCTCAAGGGGTGATTCAAAATTGGTGGCGCCAGGGCATGATGGGTGGGGCTAAAGCACACTATGATGGCGTCGTGGCTTTCTCCCAAACTGACTTTACGGAGGATCTAAAGAAAATCTCGGTGCCAACCTTGGTAATGCATGGCGATGATGACCAGATCGTCCCCTATGCCAACTCCGGCCCGCTAAGCGCCAAGTTGGTGAAAGGCGCAGTATTGAAAACCTACGAAGGTTTCCCACACGGCATGCCGACGACGAACGCGGATCAAATCAATGCCGACCTCCTAGAATTCATTAAGTCGTAAAGGCATTGTCAAGTTAAGTTCCCGAGCGAGCAGTTATTGAGTTCGGTATCAAGGAATGATTCACGATTTCAGAATGTTCAGCGGTCTGGCGCATCTACTGTAAGTCAAAGATTTGTTTGTTCACGCTGGCGCAAAAATGCGAAGACATGTGGCAAAGCTGAAATCATAAATATTTCTAAGCAAACTTAATCTGAAATAGGAGCAAAACATTGTGGTTGGAGAAAAAACCCGGAAAACGATTGTTCTCGTTGACGGTGCGTTTGCCGACGGGACGAGCTGGAGCAAAGTGATTCCACTTTTGCAGGCGAAAGGATTGAATGTTGTTGCAGTGCAGAATCCAACCGATTCGCTCGCCAATGATGTCGCTGCCGTCAATCGCGCGCTCGAATCAATCAATGAGCCAAAGTATCACTAACTACAAAATTTGCCAGTGATCGCCCTTTGGGAAAAAGTTTGTGATCTACTGATTAAGGGTTTTTGAGTCTGTTAAAATCGGTTCTTCTGTAGATTCGCTCCTCTTGGCAATTCGATGAGATGAAACAGTCAATTTCCTCAGCTAATATACGACACATTACTTTGATCATTATCCATTACAGCTAACACAGCTTTCGGTAATAACTTATCTTTAAACCAAACAATTCTGGCGGGGACATCATTTAATTTTACCCCTGCCTTTTCTAAATTAAGTCGCTCGGAAATTGCCAAAATCAAATCATCACGTCCAGCCCGTCGCACCTGAGAAAACTTCTTTTGTAAATATTCTGGTCGCCAATAACCAACAATTTCTAATAAGAACGTGCGGCCATCAGAATGAACTAAGCGAAAATCGGGAATCATCACACTACCAGGAATTGGGATCAAATCAACTTCTCGCTCTAACGCCCAACCACTTTTCAACGCATCCCACTTATCAGCAAAGGATGCTTCTAGCATACTATCGTAGGGCTTACCTGGTGGATAGTGGGATACCAAACCACATTCGGAATTGAGAGTGAAACGTCCAGTTTTCCAGGTATTTGTATAAGCATCGCGGGTTTGGAGAATCGACGAAAGACTCCATTTAGTAACGTGAAGTAAAGCGGGAATAAGTTTAGCGATCGCTAACCCATATCGTGTACTAGGATTAAACAAACTCGTCGGCCCGTCAATGGTAATTGTAAACCCGTGGTCAGCATCACCTTCAATATAAGCCATCAATTGAAACAACTTTAAATAGCGAAATAACAGCTTATATTCTCCTGGAACATTGCGGTGAGCATTTAACACCAGTTGACTGGCTTTATAAAAGACACCTTGTACCTGAGATAAGTTATATCGATTTAACAAATCTGGTGCCGTTGGGGCATCAAACACTGTCAAAATCTTATTTTCAGATAAATCAGCATATAATCCATTCCGAACCTGTTCTAATAAAACTTCCCGCTCAAGTTCTTGAGTTAACTCATCAGCAATTTTACTCAGAGTAACTTGTGTTGATTCTCGACTAGAAACAGACTTTGCAGCCAGCGAAAACACTCGTTCTCTTAACATTTGTGGTTCCAAAGGACTAACCACCTCAAAAGTGCAAAAACTGCTTTTGAGAATATAAGCTAACCCTCGCTTCACCCGATAATCTGTAGAATCTCCTTCAAAATCAGTCAGTTGTCGCTCAAGCACACCTTGAGTCTTCCCCACTGCTGATTGAAAATAATTAATTAACTCAATCGCCAACTCCGAAGTTTTCTGATCAATCTTCAGTCTCTTCGGGATGATCTCCTCGCCGTTTTGGCGATGCATCAGTAAGTCTGTCGGTAACATCTGAATTTTGGATTTTAGATTTTGAACTTCCGGTTGAATAATTAATTTCTAACTGTTCCGCAGCCTTCAAACTCCTTTCTTTCCCACTCCCATACACAACCTGTAAATTCCCTTTCCTCTCTTTTTCTTCCCCTACCTTCCTCTCCCCTCTTCGCCGCGCCGAAGTCCCCTCCTCACTTGTATCCTCCGCCACCACCTCATACAAAATTGCCTGTTTATTCTCAATATTCCCCTTCCGTAAAATCCTCCCCAAGCGCTGAGTATACTCCCTAGCCGAACCCGTTCCTGATAAAATAATTGCCACAGAAGCCGCCGGCACATCAACTCCTTCATTCAACACATGAGAAGCAACCAAAGTATTATATTTACCCTCTCGAAACTTGGTTAATATTTCATGCCGTTCTTTCACAGGAGTTTGATGAGTAATTGCCGGAATTAGCAACTCTTGAGAAATGCGATAAACCGTCGCATTATCAGCAGTAAAAATCAAAATTCGTGCCGGATAATGTTCCGCTAATAGATTAATCAGAATTCGCAATTTTCCATCAGTACCCAAAGCGATATCTTTCGCTTCCCGGTGCGCTAACATCGCCCTCCGTCCAGATTGCGATCGCGCACTCATTTGCACGAACATTTGCCAACCTTGCAGACTTCCCAAAGAAATCTTGGATTGCTTCAAAAAGTCGTTGCGAGTTTGAATTAGTTGATTGTATCTTTCCCGCTCAAGTTGAGATAACTTAACCTTAATTTGGACGATTTCATGTTCTGCTAACGCCTTTCCCGCCAAATCTTCGGCGCGTTTGCGATATACTTCTTGACCAATGAGGATATTTAAGTCAGCGTGCTTACCATCGGTGCGTTCTGGTGTCGCGGAGAGTCCTAGGCGATAAGGTGCGATCGCATATTCGGCAATTACCCGATTAAAATCTGTCGGTAAATGATGACATTCGTCAAAAACAATCAACGCATATTGATTTCCCAACGTTTCAGCGTGAATTGCGGCACTATCATAAGTTGCAACTAAAATAGCCGTTCTATCCCGCGAACCACCCCCCAGCAATCCCACCTCAGCATCGGGGAAAGCCGCTACTAAATGTGCATACCACTGATGCATTAAATCCAAAGTAGGCACTACAATCAACGTCGTGCGCGGCGTTGACTGCATCGCCATTTGCGCTAAATAAGTCTTTCCCGCCGCCGTGGGAAGTACAACGACTCCTTGTCTACCCGCTAGTTTCCAAGCCGCTAGCGCCTCAGTTTGGTGGGGATAGGGTTCCATTTCCAGAGTGGGAACCAAATCTATAGGATAAAATTGCTTGGCCTCATCGATAAAATTCACATCTTCCGCTTGTAGTGCTTCTACTAGCGATCGGTATCTAATTGCTGGAATGCGGAATTTTTCAACTCTATCATCCCACGTAGCATAGTCCATCCAACCTTTGCCGCGTGGTGGTGGATGCAGAATTAATGTGCCACGATCAAAATTTAATGTTGGGGTACGAGCCATTTTGGGGATTGGGGATTGGGGATTGGGAACTAGGGATTGGGCACTAGGGATTGGGGATAAGGATTGAAAAGTTCTTACCTAGTCCTCAGTACTTAGTATCTAGTCCCCAGTACCCAGTACCCAATCCCCACTACCCAGTCCCCACTCCCTTGATTACTAATAACGCAAAAAGTGCATGATTCATCCAAGTAACTCAGATAAAACACAACTAGATGCGCTCATTAGTCATGGAATGTCCTATCGGCAAACCAACAATAAATTTACCGAATCATACAAAGAACAGCGACAGAGTTTTCTGTTGAAACGGCTGCAATTGCAGGCGCAGATTATGTTCGCGGCTGGCTTAACTTTGATCGCTTTTTTTCTCTGGGCAAATTCACAATTGGAAGGCAAGATATATGCTTTTAAAATCGGTATTGTAGTAGAAGTATTTACGCTTGTTTGTTGGGGTTTATGTAAAACCTATATAGGTCGTCGTTACCCAAACTTAATTTTTTTAAGTTTATCCTGGTCTGTAACTTGTGCTGTCCAAATTGCTATCGCTTTACTATTTAATAATCTAGAACCTAGGAGCAATATTTGGACTTTGATGTTTCTCACTCAGGCTACAATCGTTCCAGTGCAATGGGGGATACATTTAATTTCACAACTTGGAACAATTCTTTGCTATTTAATTTTATATATCTTATATAACCCCGGATTAAAAAACCCATCAGCTTTTTACATTGAACAAGGTTTATATTTCTTTTGGACTTGCATAATTTGTGTCTTCTCTGTCTATTTATACGAACGCTTGCGAAAAAAAGAATTTTACGCCCGTAAGGCAATGGAACTAGCGCAGTACAAATCAGAACGGCTATTACTAAATATTTTGCCAGAGATGATTGCAGAACAATTAAAACAAGAGCCGGCAACTATTGCTGATAGCTTTCTGGAAGTTACGGTGCTATTTGCCGATATTGTTGGCTTTACAGAGCTTTCATCTCGCACTTCCCCTGCGGAATTAGTCGAGTTATTAAATACAATATTCTGTCTGTTTGACCAATTAGCAGAACGTCATGGGGTAGAGAAAATCAAGACCATTGGCGATGCATACATGGCTGTTGCTGGGTTGCCAAATCAGTCTAATAACCATGCTCCAGCAATAGCTAACATGGCCTTGGATATGCAAAATGCTGTAGCTACCTTTAACGAAGAAAATAAGCAATCCTTTAGTATCCGTATTGGCATTAGTACGGGGCCAGTAGTCGCAGGGGTGATTGGGCTGAAAAAGTTTGCCTACGACCTTTGGGGAGATACTGTCAATATAGCTAGTAGAATGGAATCACATGGTATTGCAGGTAGTATCCAGGTTTGTGAAGCAAGTTATCAGCTTTTAAAGGATAAGTACTTATTGGAGAAACGAGGTCTAATTAAAGTTAAAGGTAAAGGTGAAATGATGACTTATATACTCAAGGGAATTAATTTAAAAACTTAATAGAGAGAAGTCATAAGTCAGAATTCAGAAGATTCTACTGCTAAGGGATGAAATTTTAGCAAAGAAGAATATTTAAATCTTGTTTTGCTGCACTATTGCGGTCTTGGTTCTAAACAATGTTCAGACGCTCTCAGACTCGCTAAGAGGTTGTTTGAAAAGTTTTTTAACATCTAAGCCTCGAAAACCTAACCCCCCAGCCCCCATTCCCTAGTAGGGAAGGGGGTTTCAAAGCCTCTTGACCTTTCAGGGAGAGGAATGGAAGCGGGGTTTTGAGTATACTTTATAACTTTTCAAACAACCTCTAAGGCTGCGCTATCAGCTAGCCTGACTCTAATTCCTATTGAATTCTGACTACTGAGTTCGGAATTATTCTTAATAAATCTATACTCTTTGACGGAGACTCAAAAATAAAATATATATAATTAGAGCGACCATTATCAGGTTATTGAAGCTTTGCTAAATCTCAGCTTTACTACTTTAGATAGATCCGCAGCAAGTAACTGCTTAGGTATGTATTTTTCCGATGCATAATAAGTATTGAGCTATGTCTACGATGGGCTACGCCTACGCAATTTATAGCTGATTTGGGGAATAATCTTTTAGCTAGCTGCATAAAAGGAGAAGCTACATTGAAAGGAACACGTTTCCTTCTAGCCCCTTATGCTGTGGCATTATTGGCTGTTGGTAGCGGATTGCTACTAACACTATTGCTACAGCCACTACTAAAACCAAGTATTTTCCTGCTGTTTTTTGCCGCCGTGGCGATTAGTGCCTGGTATGGCGGTATGGAAGCAGGGTTGCTGGCTACTGCTTTGTCTACTTTAGCCGTCAGCTACTTTTTCTTAGAACCAGTGTTTTCGCTCTTGGTTACCAGTCTAGACAATATACTGTGGTTAGGCTTGTTTGTGCTGGTGACAACAGTTATTAACTTGCTGAACTCAGAGTTACGCACTGCCAAACAACATCTTCAAACGAGTTTGCAGAAACTACAGGTGAGTGAAGCAAAGTTTAGAAGGTTGGTAGAGTCCAATATCATTGGGGTAATTGTAGGCAATATGGACGGGGCGATCGCAGAGGCTAATGATGCTTTTTTAGGAATGGTAGGTTATTCGCAGGAGGATTTGCAAGCAGAGCGAGTTCGATGGCGCGACATGATCCCACCAGAATATATTGAAGCTAACAACAGTGCGATGCCTACAGCGGGCTACGCCTACGCAGAACTTACAAGCAAAGGAGTGTGTCAGCCTTTTGAGAACGAATACATCCGCCAAGATAACAGCCGCGTTCCCATCCTGTTCGGTTCTGCTTTGTTAGAAAATAGTCCTAACGAGATTATCTCTTTTGTACTTGATTTAAGCAAACGCAAACAAGCAGAGCTTGCCCTTTCCAAAAGCGAAGAACGCTACCGCGCTTTTTTAGAGCAGAGTTCAGAAGGTATTTGGTGTATCGAACTGGAAATACCAATTTCGCCAGATTGTCCAGAAGATGAACAAATTCAACATTTTTACCAATATGTTTACTTAGCAGAATGCAACAATGTTATGGCGCAGATGTATGGCTGTTCTCGTGCCGAAGAAATTATCGGCGTCAGACTAGGAGACTTTCTTGTTCCCTCCGATCCACATAATATTGCATACCTGCGTAACTTTATCCGTTCTAACTACCAACTAATCGATGCCGAGTCCCATGAAATAGATAAGCAAGGTAATTCCAAATATTTTTTGAATAATCTGGTGGGAATTGTCGAAAATGGGCTTTTAGTCAGGGCGTGGGGAACTCAACGCGACATCACAGAACGCAAACGAGCCGAAGCTGCACTGCGTCAACGAGAAGATGAACTACGCCTAATTACAAATGCTGTGCCCGTTAAGATTTCTTATGTTGATGGGGAGCAGCGTTATCGCTTTAATAACAAAGAATATGAAGACTGGTTTGGGCTTCCTGCTTCCGAAATTTCTGGTAAACACATTAGAGAAATTTTGGGAGAGTCGGTTTATCAGTCGATTCTTCCTTATGTAGAAACAGTACTTTCAGGAGAGCAAGTAACTTACGAAACCCAATTACCCCATAAAGATGGCACAAACCATTACGTGAATGTCACTTACATTCCCCAGTTCAGTCAGCAGGGAAAAGTTGCAGGATTTGTTGCCCTAATTACAGATATTACACTTCATAAGTTAGCAGAAGCAGCTCTCAAACAAAGCGAGAAACGGTTAAAGATACTCACCGAAAAAGTCCGCATAATTCCTTGGGAGGTAAATACCACTACTGGGAATTTTACCTATGTAGGGCCGCAAACTTTTGAGATTCTGGGCTATCCATTGTCAGACTGGTACACCGATAATTTCTGGGCAAAATACATGCATCCAGAAGATCGGGAGTGGGCTATCCAGTATTGCCAAGAGTCTTCCTTATCACTGAATAATTACGAGTTTGAATACAGAATGTTGGCTGCTGATGGCCGAGTCATTTGGCTGTATGACATTGTAAATGTGGTGCGGGATGAAAATGGGCCGCAGCTACTACACGGATTCATGATTGACATTACCGATCGCAAACAAGCAGAACAAGAACGCGAACAATTGCTTGAGCGTGAACAAGCAGCACGCACCGATGCCGAAACTGCCAACCGCATGAAGGATGAGTTTCTGGCCACCCTCTCCCACGAACTCCGTACACCTCTGAATGCTATCCTGGGCTGGACGCAGCTACTTAGAACTCGGAAGTTTAACGAGATTACTACTGGTAGGGCACTAGAGACAATTGAGCGGAACACTAGATCCCTGACGCAACTTATCGAAGATGTCTTAGATGTGTCACGGATTATTAGAGGTACACTCCATCTACGTATAGAAATGGTAAAACTTGTACCACTGATGGAGGCAGCAATCAATACTGTATACCCAGCAGCCCAAGCCAAAGAGATTAGCATTAAGTGTAGATTCGACCCGAAAGTAGAGGTAGTTGTGGGTGATGCCGACCGCTTGCAACAGGTTATGTGGAATTTGCTCTCCAACGCTGTCAAGTTTACACCCAAGGGCGGCACAGTTGATGTGCAATTGAAGCACGTTGAATCTTCCGTGCAAATTCGGGTAAGTGATACGGGAGGGGGAATTGCTGCCGAATTCTTGCCCCATGTATTTGAACGCTTTCGTCAAGCTGACAGTTCCAGAACGCGATCGCATGGTGGACTAGGATTAGGGTTAGCGATCGTCCGCCACTTGGTAGAATTACACGGTGGTACAGTCTCTGCCGAAAGTCCAGGAATTGGACAGGGGGCGACATTCGTTGTCAGTCTGCCAATGAAATCTATTTAGGATGGAGGTAGCAGGCAGGATGATTTTGAGCCACTGAACTTCCGTACCCTGCGGGAAACTGATGCAACAGTGAGGATCTTATATCATTTTATGATTCAAGTCACAATCATATTGAATTAGCAGTCTCCCTAGCAGTTTCTCGCAGCCGCTCCACATCGCGCATCGGTGGAGCACCAAAGAGCCGCTTGTACTCTCGGTTGAAGTGCGAGGCATCATCATACCCCACTCGATAGGCAGCACTGGTAGCGTCAAGGTTTTCCCCCAGCATCAGACGGCGAGCCTCCTGGAGCCGCAATTGTTTCTGGAACTGCAAGGGACTCATTGCAGTGACAGACTTGAAGTGATGGTGAAAGCCCGAAACACTCATTCCCATTTCTCGGGCGATGTTTTCAATCCGAAGCGGCTCGTTAAAGTCTTTACGAAGTAGCTCGACGGCTCTGGCAATGTGGTAGGTATAGCCACCCAGAACTGCAATATGACGGAGCCGATTACCTTGCTCTCCCATCAGAAGTCGGTAAATGATTTCCCGCTTAATCAGTGGTGCGAGAATATGAGCTTCAGCAGGGGAATCTAAAAGCCTAACTAGCCGCACCACAGCGTCCAACAGATTTGCATTCAACGGACTTACGTCAATCGCTTTCACATCAGCACGGCTGCGCGATGAGGGATACCCAGCCTCGACCATCACTGAGCCAACGAGGGTAGGGTCAAGATCGAGGCGCAGGCTAAAGTAAGGTTGCGCCTTGGACGCTTCCAGAATTTGGCTGACAATCGGCAGTTCAACCGTAGCCAGCAGATAATGCATCGGGTCGTACTGATAGCGATCGCTACCCAAAAGGACTTCTTTGCTGCCCTGAGCGATCGCACAAAATGCAGGGATAGAGACACTATGAATGCATTCCGAAGGCGAGGAGGCGCGGTTGAAGTGCAATCCTTTGAGCGGCTCAATCGTCCCATCATGAGGAATCGCCTGGGCAATCAGCTCAGTCAGTTCGTCTCTGTAGGCTTGCCCTCTGTCTGCCTCGCGCTTTGCCTGCGGGTCGTTCATTAAATTGATATTGGCAGCGTTCATTTCTAAGTTTGCAGGATTGTACAACAATCTTAGACGATCGTCCTATTGCTTGTCCTTCAAAATGCCTAAGATGAAGCTAAAGCAAGGAAAAATGATTTCGGCTTCTTATAAACATTCTGGATTTTTATTCAAGATAAAACTCAGTTTTGATTGGGCAAGAGACTTGCCTACTAGCTACCAAACTGACATTAACTAAAGGAATTAAGAAAATGGACATCAAAAGAAGTGGCTCACAGCCTTCCGCCAAAGGGCCGGCTGAGTATTTTACCGGCACTGTCCGCGTTGACCCCCTGTTCGAGGCACACGATCCGGCACGCACGTCTGGAGCCAGTGTCACATTTGAACCCGGCGCTCGGACAGCATGGCATACCCACCCCTTGGGACAAACCCTAATCGTGACAGCTGGCTGTGGCCTCGTACAACGCTGGGGCGGATCGATCGAGGAAATTCGACCGGGGGACACGATCTGGATTTCGGCGGGTGAGAAGCATTGGCACGGTGCTACAGTAACCACTTCCATGACGCATATCGCCATTCAGGAATGGCTCGACGGCAAGCCTGTGGACTGGATGGAGCATGTCAGCGACGAGCAGTATGAAGGAATATCTTAATGCTTTTGAGATGGTTTTCTATCAAGGGGAAAAGCGGAGCCGCATACACCGCCGCAAAACACGCCGTGATCGGACTCACTAAGTCGGCGGCTCTCGACTACGCCTCGCAGAACATCCGCGTCAACGCCGTTGCTCCCGGTTACATTGACACACCGATGATGGATCGCTTCACTGGCGGCACTGCTAAAGGACGCGAGCAGGTGATTGCGGAGGAGCCAATTGGAAGAATGGGTCAGCCCGAAGAGATCGCCAATGCCCTCCTCTGGCTGTGTTCGGATGCATCCTCCTTCGTTGTCGGACACACCTTAGTCGTCGATGGCGGTCAAACGGTGCAGTGAGGTTCGTCGCCAACCGTGATGCCGTTGTGAAAAAAGCTTGAACAAGGATGTGCGCTACGGCTTCGTCATCGACATGGCCCCGCTGAAGGCAGACGCACCGAACCGAAGCTAACCCGCTAAATAAACCCACACATACGCAGAACTCAATGAAACACCTCGTTCTAATACCAACCTTCTTGATTGGTGCAACCTATGCAACGGTGGCATTTGCGCTCGACAAAACACACGTCTCGCGTAAAAGTCCCCAAGCACCCGTACAGCAGTCCGCTGTAGTTGAGGGGGCGGACAACTTCTATAAGAGCGACAAGGTGATCATGCAGGAATGGCACTAAGAAAAGGGAAAATCATTGAGGCAGCAGGGGTGCAGAGGAGCAGAGGAGCAGGGGAGAAAGAAGAAGTTTAAGGTATTGCGTTCGGATATTTAAAAATTCCTCTCTGCACCCCTGCACCCCTGCACCTCTGCAATCCTTACACTGCCAACCCTTCAGCTTAACTTAGTGCCATTCGATCATGCAGAAAGTTACGTTCAAAAACCAATACAACATGCAGGTTGCTAGGAATCTTTTCATTCCCAAAGCCTTGAATCAGAACGCCAAGAATCCGGCAATCATTGTCGGGCACCCAATGGGCGCAGTCAAAGAACAGAGCGCAAATCTGTATGCCCAAAAGCTGGCTGACCAGGGATTCGTCACCTTGTCCCTCGATTTGTCCTTCTGGGGCGAGAGTGAGGGGCAGCCCCGCAACGTTGTTTCGCCGGATATTTATGCCGAGGATTTTAGTGCTGCGGTCGATTTTCTGGGCACCCGGACATTCGTTGACAGAAACCGGATTGGCGTTCTTGGGATTTGCGGCAGCGGCAGCTTCGTCATCAGCGCCGCCAAGATTGACCCGCGCATGAAGGCCATTGCGACGGTAAGCATGTACGACATGGGTGCGGCCAGCCGTAACGGGCTTAGACATTCTACTACCCTCGAACAGAGAAAGAAAGCGATCGCAGAGGCGGCTGAACAACGCTATGCCCAGTTTACGGGCGGCGAGACCAAATACACCGGCGGGACGGTGCATGAACTGAACGAGAATTCCACCGCCATTGAGCGTGAGTTTTACGACTTCTACCGCACTCCCAGAGGCGAACACACCCCCAAAGGTTCGTCGCCGAAGCTGACAACGCACCCGACGCTTACCAGCAACGTCAAATTCATGAACTTTTACCCATTCGATGATATTGAGACGATTTCGCCTCGTCCCATGCTGTTCATCACGGGTGACAATGCACATTCCAGGGAGTTCAGCGAAGATGCCTACAAGCGCGCAGCCGAGCCAAAGGATCTCTACATCGTTCCGAACGCGGGACATGTAGATTTGTATGACCGGGTGAACCTGATCCCCTGGGACAAGCTTCAGTCCTTTTTCAATCAGCATCTCAGCAAGTAAGTGAGCAACTGACAAGAGCCACAAGAATATAAACAACTAGGAGTATCCATTCATGTACAACACAAAAGCTTATTCCGCAACCAGTGCAACATCACCGCTGTCCTCTACCAAGATCGCACGGCGCGATCCAAAAGAACACGATGTGCAGATCGAAATCCTCTTCTGCGGCATCTGCCACTCCGATCTCCATTCAGTGCGTAACGAGTGGAGCAGTATCATGTCCACTGTCTACCCGATTGTTCCCGGTCATGAGATCGTCGGCCGTGTCACTAAGGTCGGCTCGGCAGTCACGAAGTACAAGCCCGGCGACCTCGCCGCAGTCGGCTGTATGGTTGATTCGGACGGCACCTGCCCTCATTGCAGGGATGGTCTTGAGCAGTTCTGCGCGAACATGACCCAAACCTTCAACTCCCCGGACAAGCAACTCGGAGGCGTGACCTATGGTGGCTACTCCGATAGCATCGTCGTCGATGAACGCTTCGTTTTGCACGTTCCCTCCAACCTCGATCTCGCTGGATCTGCGCCGCTCCTCTGCGCCGGAATCACAACTTACTCACCTATGCGCCACTGGGGTGTCACTAAGGGCAAGAAGGTTGGCGTGGTTGGTCTCGGCGGGCTGGGCCACATGGGCGTGAAGTTTGCCCGTGCGTTCGGTGCCCACGTCGTCGTCTTCACCACCTCGCCTAACAAGAAGGAAGACGCACTCCGCCTTGGTGCCGATGAAGTGGTCGTCTCCCGCAACGCCGACGAGATGCAGAAGCACACAGGCAGCTTCGACTTCATCCTCGACACCATTTCCGCCGATCACGACATCAACGCCTATCTCAACCTGCTCACCCGCGACGGCAACATCACCCTTGTTGGCGCACCCGCAAAGCCCCTGGACATCTCGGCATTCAGCCTCATCATGGCGCGTCGCAGTCTTTCCGGTTCTATGATCGGCGGCATCGCCGAAACCCAAGAAATGCTTGACTTTTGCGGCAAGCATAACATCACCGCCGATGTCGAAGTCATTCCTATCCAGAAAGTCAACGAAGCCTACGAGCGACTGCTCAAGTCCGATGTGAAATATCGCTTCTGTATCGATATGGCATCCCTTAAATCTGCATAACCGAGCTAAAACCTCGAAGGGGTAACAATGCAAAGGCGCAAACTTGGCAACAGCGATATAGCCGAAATGTATGGGCCCATTCACCAATGAAGAATTGGTAGGCGAAGCGCTCAAACCCTACCGCGATCGCATCGTCATTGCTACGAAGTTCGGCATCAAGTTACAGGACAGCAAACAGGTGCAGAACAGTCATCCATCAGGAATCAGAGAGTCCTTAGAAGGTTCGCTGAAGCGCTTAAAGACCGACATGATCGATTTGTACTACCAGCACCGCCTAGATACCCAAGTGCCGATCGAAGACGTAGCCGGAACCATCAAAGACTTGATCGGTGAAGGCAAAATCAAACATTGGGGGCTTTTAGAAGCGGGTGTACAGACCGTGCGCCGGGCGCACGCAGTCCAACCAGTAACTGCCGACCAAATTGAGCCGCCTGGAAGAAAACATTGCGGCAGCAGATATCGAACTGACGCAGGACGAGTTGAAGAGCATCGACGAGGCATTGGCAAAAATTCCAGTGTCAGGCGATCGCTATCCAGAAGAGTTGGAAAAGCGCACAGGATTATAGACGGAATCGCTAACCATAGAATTTTAACCACAATAAGGAGATGCGGATGACAAATACACAGCAGCAGGACTCTGTAAGGATAAGTAAAACGGCACATAAAAACCATGAAGAACTCTTTCCAAACCACAAATCGACCCTGAAAGTAACCGACCCTGAACTGATCGAAGTCTTTGACAACTTCGCCTTCGATGAGGTAATTGCTGAGAGCAAGCTGGATACAAAGACAAGAGTTATGCTGATTCTGGCGTCTATAATCGGCAGCCAGGCAGTCAGCGAATACAGGGTGATGGTGGATGCTGCGCTCAATGTCGGAGTAACGCCAATTGAAATCAAAGAGATCCTGTATCAGTCGATACCTTACGTGGGTATGGCAAAAGCATTTGATTTCGTTCACGCCACTAATGAAGTGATGTCCAGCAGGGGTATTCAATTACCTTTAGAAGGGCAATCTACCACCAACCCGGAAACACGCTATGACAAAGGGCTGGCAATACAGAAAGCTGTGTTCGGCGAGACGATCGATCAAATGTATGAGCGATCGCCCAAAGAGCAGTTGCACATTCAAAGGTTTCTGTCTGCCAATTGCTTTGGCGATTATTACACCCGCAATGGTGTAGACATCAAAGTCAGGGAGCTGATCACACTGTCTATCCTCATTGCTCTGGGCGGGGTTGAATCACAGATCAAGGGGCACATTCAAGGCAACCTGAATGTCGGAAACGGCAAAGACATACTGCTGGATCTGATTACACAATTGTTGCCCTGGGTGGGATATCCCCGAACACTGAATGCGTTGAAATGCCTGAATGAAGTGGCGACGGAGTAATGGTGATGATAACGAGCAATGAACAATACAAGGCTTGATTAAGTCCGAGTAAAAGGAAAATAATTATGAGCAAAGTCTGGTTTATTACAGGCGCTGGTAGCGGTATTGGCACCGGAACCTTCAAGGCGGCATTGCACTCCGGCGATCGTGTAGTCGCGACCGGAAGAAACCTCGATAAAGTGCGTAATGCCTTGCGCGATGTCGCAAGCGAGAATCTTGCATTTGTCCAGTTGGACGTTTCCGACGAAGTACAGGCGAAAACAGCCGTCGAGGAGGCGGTGAAGCGGTTCGGTCGTATCGACGTTTTGGTTAACAATGCGGGCTACAGCCTGCTTGGTAATTTTGAAGAGATGACCACAGCCGAGATCGAACGCCAGTTCGCGACGAACTTTTATGGTGTGGTGTACGTCATGCGTGCCGTGCTGCCGGTTATGCGTCAGCAGCGGTCGGGCCACATCATCAACATCAGCTCCGTTGCTGGCGTTGTCGGGTTTAAGCACTGTGCCGCCTATGCCGCATCGAAGTTCGCGGTCGAGGGCATCTCGCTGTCGGTTGCGGTCGAGGTCGAGGGGTTCGGCATCAAGATGACGCTCGTCGAACCTGGCTTCTTTCGCACCGACCTTCTGGACAACCAGAATGTCAGATGGCCCAGCAACGCCATCGAAGACTATGCCGCCGAGGGCAACGTCCAGGAAACGTGGTCAGCCTACAACGGCACGCAGCAGGGTGACCCGGCAAAGTTGGGCGATGCTCTGGTCAAAATCGCCGGAATGGAGAATCCGCCGAAGCTGTTCGTTGCTGGCAGCGACGCGCTCGCAGCGATCGCATCGGCTGTCGAGGAACGGTTGCAGGCGACGCGCGCCCATGAAGAGCTATCGAAATCAACAGACGGTTCGTTCTAGCGATCACGTAAGAAGCATCATTATCAAATCCACGGCTATGACTATGACGCAGATCGCCATTCAGAACTCGACAGCAAGACCGTGGACTAAATGGAAAAGGTCAGCGACGAACAATACCAGACCTGATCCGTAGAGCAAGACAATTCCGACCTTTAATTCAAGAACAGGAGTTCAAACAATGCAAAAGCGCAAACTTGGAAACAGTAATCTGGAAGTCTCAGCTATCGGGCTGGGCTGCATGGGAATGAGTTTTTCTTATGGCCCGCCCAAAGACACGCAAGAGATGACCGCCCTTCTCCGGGCTGCCGTAGAACGGGGCATTACATTCTTTGACACCGCCGAGGTCTACGGCCCGTTTACCAACGAAGAGCTTGTGGGCGAAGCCCTCGCTCCCTTCCGTGGGCAAGTGGTCATTGCTACCAAATTCGGATTCGACCTCAGTCCTAATTCCGATCCTCGTGGGATGAAGGGTGCGCCAGGATTGGATAGTCGGCCGGAGCATATCAAGCAGGCCGTGGAGGGTTCGCTCAAGCGACTCAAGGTCGAGACAATCGACCTGCTCTATCAGCACCGGGTTGACCCGAACGTGCCGATTGAAGACGTGGCAGGAGCAGTCAAGGAACTGATCCAGGAAGGTAAGGTGAAGCACTTTGGACTCTCAGAAGCAGGAGTGCAAACGATCCGTCGCGCCCACGCGGTTCAGCCGATCACTGCTCTCCAGAGCGAATATTCGCTCTGGACGAGGACTCCTGAAAAGGAAGTGATACCGACCCTTGAGGAACTCGGAATCGGTTTTGTCCCGTATAGCCCGTTGGGCAAGGGCTTTCTCACTGGTAAGATAGACGAAAGCACAACCTTCGACAGCTCCGATTTCCGCAGCACCCTGCCTCGCTTCACGCCGGAGGCTCTGAAGGCGAATCAGGCCCTAATTAATCTGCTCAGCAGCATCGCAGAACAAAAGCAGGCGACACCTGCTCAGATCGCGATCGCCTGGCTGTTGGCCCAGAAGCCCTGGATTGTTCCAATCCCAGGCACCACAAAGCTGCATCGCTTGGATGAAAACATCGGGGCAGTCTCAGTCGAACTCACGCCCGACGATCTGCGTGACATCGATGACGCCGCCTCCAAAATCGCGGTGCAAGGGGCTAGATACCCCGAAAAGCTGGAGCAAATGACCGGTCGTTGAGCGGCAAAAAATGTCTTCTCTGGTTGCATTCCGTAGCTCACTATGCAAGGCAACACGTGCAAGACGGATAGCTGGCAAGCGATAGACGAGGGAGAAACGAGATCCTGTTCCGAGCCGCCCCTGAAACTGTACGAAGCCAGGGGCGGCTCGTGCAGCACAAAAGTCATAGATTCTCGCTTTTTATCCCTATCTATAAAATACTCAAGAATTAGGTGTCAGAGCTTGCTTCATTGGAGAGGATTGTAATGATTTCATCCAACGAGCGATCGCCATTAGACTCTTCTGGTGTTTCCTTACCCAAGGAGGTTTCTTTTACCAAACGGTAAACGTCAGCTGCTCCGTAAAAAATGCGCTCTGTCAAACCCAATTCTTTAAAGGTTTCTGCAATCTCTTCCATTTCTCCTACCCAACGATGCGCTTTCGGTGTCATCGATGGAATGGAACGGGTTAAGATGCTAGCAAGTTCTTTTTGGCTACTAGATACTTCATCCCATAATTCCTTATCCAACCCTAAACGATGGGCTGCAATTAGTAGTTCTGTACCGATGGCTGTAAGTCCTTTTGTCAGGGCTGCGTAAGACATTTTCAACCCCGAAGCCTGACCAATTTCATCACCAATCACCCGCACATCTAAGCCATGATCTCGCAGTTGTAGCAGTTGACTGGCCTGTTTTCCTGAAGTGTAAATACGGGTGCGATTGGGAACTCGCGGTGGTGGGCCAATAATTGATGCATCTACAAATGTTCCCCCAACTGATTCAATGAGTTGGCCGATATTGATAACTTTCTGGGGTGCGATCGCATTACAGTCAACATAGAGTATGGGTTTACCAACATTGCTGATCACCTCAGCTACTTGCTTCGCTGCTTGGGTAGCCGCTGCGGGGACTAGAACTGACAACACTACATCAGATTCAATTACCAGTTGTGTGAGGGAACCTACATCTTGGATGTTGGCTGCGGTTGCTAATTGCCGAGTTCGTTCACTGCGATCATTTAGGGCTGCAATAGTTTTCAATCCATGTTGATTGAGAACAGATGCGATCGCTTGTCCCATATCGCCTGGACTTAAAATACCAATAGTTTGGATAGGCATGAAAAGTTTTATTATATTTACTTTGCGGCTGACAAGTTAATTCAGGTAATTGAGTAGTCCCAAAATACTATAAGTCGATAGATATACCGTATTTAATCAAACCACGGATAAGCTTAACAAGCAAGCTATCTGCTGAGAGATAGGCAAGAGGCAGGAGTAAAACAGTCTTCATATCTATAGCAATTTTGATGAATTGCAATTCTGCCTCAGTGCCTTCAAATAGTAAGTTTGAACTTGAGAAACTCAAGGTACTCAAGGCTAGTAAAGAAGTTAATTAGGGCATTTGAGTTTTATCTCAGAGGCGATCGCCTCTATCTCCTCTGATGTATCAATTGTTGTTTTCCCTACTGCTTGGTAGCGAGCGCGTATCTCCTTTGTGCGCGTTGGTAGCATTCACGTCTAGTTTCAGTTTTTGGTTGTAAAAAGCTAAACACAGCAAGCGATGCAGGGACTAAAACTAGCATCCCAATCACAATCCAATCAATCAGTCCACGTTCCACTATTTTTTGAGTCATTAGTCAGTAGTCAATAGTCAACAATTTATTATTCCCGGAGTCCAGGTATGCCTGATAAAAGAGTTGGCATCAACTTTCAGCTAAGTTTCAATCCCTAATTAGGGATTTTGATGAACTGCAATTTGATTGGAATTGCTATGTAATCTGGCTTTCCGCGCATTTGACATACAAGAACCTAAGCAGAAAGGGAACTCATCAAGAAGAAATGCTTTGAAACCCTATAATAGCGATCGCCGCAACTCTGGAAAAACCTTAGATACCTTACTCAATACATAGTCACCATAAGTTCCGCGAAAATCATGAACGTTAGCTTTATCCCAGCGATCGCCTATATGCTCATTCGCCACTATTTTATCTAATTCAATGGGCTTCACTTCGACATCAAAATTGGGATCGAAAAAGAAGGGGAACGAAAGGCGATGATTTCCCGACTGGTTTTGCACACGATGAGGGGTAGAACGATACAAACCTGCCGTCATCTTCTCTAACATATCGCCGATGTTGCACACAAAGGAACCGGGAACGGGAGGCGCAGCAACCCAACGTGACTTGGATTTAACTTGTAATCCGCCAGAGTCGTCTTGCTTGAGAATGGTCAGAACGCCATAATCGGTATGTTCGCCAACGCCCCATATTGGTTCACTATCTGACGATGATAAATTAGGAGGATAATTGAAGATGCGAAACAACACTAAGGGATCTGAGGTATAACGGTCAGCAAAGTAGGATGCTTCTAATCCTAAACTCAGGGCAATACCAGTCATCAGAGTGTGTCCCAAGTGGGTCATCGCCTCCATATATTCAAGCACTGTCTCGCCAAATTGGGGAATGTTGGCGGGGAAGAGGTTGGAACCATGCATAGGAGTACCAGCTTGCACTAGTGGATGTTCTTTTCCCAATTCGACGCCAAAGTAAATGCCTTCCTTCAAGTCGGGTTTACCAGATGTCAATTCGCCACCAACGGGGAAATAACCCCGCCATGCAATACCTGCCAAAGCCATGCGGATTTTCAGTTTAGTTTCTAAATCCTGGGTGAAAAACTGGCGGCTGAGTTCTTCGAGTCGCCGCTGCAAATTTTCGTCTACACCATGCCCAATAATATAGAAAAACCCTGATTCTTGGCAAGCTTGGCTAATTTGTGATGCTACAGAATAGCGTAGACGCATTCGCGTAGCGTCTCGTAGAGAAGCGGCTTCTCGACAGAGATCGCCTTTTCCAGAAATCAAGGCGCTAATATCAATAATCGGGACGTGTAAACTAGTCATGTTATTAAAATCGCTGACCTGTAGTAACTTCAAATCTAACTTCTCCTTGGTCACTAATTCCTAAGTCGCCTCGAATCAGCCCAAAGGATGATTTGACTCGCAATCCTAAGCCGTAACCAAAGCCGCTTCCAGGTTTGTCTCGCAGCACTCCTGGTTCGCCTAGCACGGTTTCGCTAGACCCGAAATCGGAGGCGAGGTCAGTAAAAAGAACTCCTCCGATTGACTGAAAAATTGGGAACCGATATTCTACAGAAGCTAGACCATAACTCCGACCACTGGCAACTTTTCCATAACCGTAACCCCTGACAGAATTTAGCCCACCAATATTAAAAGCATCAGCTGGTGGAAAGTCTCCAATAGTTGTACCAATTTGGAAATTAATCGCCAACATTTCTGGATTGTCGGTTGGTCTACCATTACCGATCCAACTGACTGGTAAATACTGAATATAATTTCCTTGTAGGCGGTTGCTGGAAATATTACCCAGTCCAATAGGAATCGCTTGTTCTGTGCTGAGGGTGAGGATTGATCCTTGAGTCGGGTTGTCTCGGCGATCGCGTTGATCTCTAGATACAGCAAAGGATACTGTAAATAGGTCATCAATGCCAGTACCGCTCACAGATAAAGGACTCCCTAATCTATCGACCTGTGCAACGTTATATTCGCGATCGCGTAGGCTAATTCTGGTATAGTTCAGACTCACAGATGTATCCCACTCATCAAAAGATCGTAAAACTCCCACAGAACCGCCAAACCTTCCCTCGCGCACTTTGTCACCGTTAGACAATCTGATATCTTCGTTGAAAGTTCCCGATATATTTCGACTACGAAAACCTCTGATGCTGTAGCCTAAGCGGTTTGGTTCTTCAGGACGATAACGACTAATGAACTGACCATTAAACTGGACATCTTTACCGCTGATTTGCAAAGTTGTATCTAATTTATCGTTAAGACCGCTAATATTTGCATCTTTATAACCCACCCGACCGTATAGGCCAACATCTTCGTTATCACCGCCTCCTAAGATTAAAGAAGGGAAGTCACGCTCTTTGATTTCATAGATGATATTAACGCTCTTGCCATCTTCTTCTCGATAAACATTGACTTCATTAAATGACTCTAATCTCCGCAATCGTTGCAAGTCTGCTTTGAGTAAATCTTCACGAAATATCTGACCAGGTTTGAGTTTCAGCAGACCAATGATAAAATCTTTTTGAGTCCGTCCTTTGATCGGCTGACCTTTGTCATCGACTAACTGATCTTTAGCATTAACAAAACGAATCTGGATATCTTTGACAATTCTTTGAGAAAACTCGACAGACTGAGTATCTACTGGAGTTGCTCCTATATAATAATCACCATATTTGGCATACCCTCCCTCTATCTGTAATGTAGGTTCTGGTATTAGGGTATTACCAGCGCCATCCTCAGTAGAAGATTGCAAGTCTGCAAGGGCCTCTGGATTTTCCCCACCCACTAACATTACTGCGATCGCAACTACAGCTATTTGAATACGCATAAATTAAGCTTTGTCATTACACCCTTTCTTCAGTAACTAATGTCAAACTAACCCATTCGCCTTTTTCGTTGTAGCTGCGAATCATCCGCTGGCGCAGGTTTGGCTGGATTAACCAACCCACTTCCAGAAAAAATGGTTGACGTAACTGCACCTTAAGAGGTGAAGTTGCAGAAGCGCCATCTGGCAAAAATAATACTTGCACCTGCTTTTCTGGGTCTTGGTCAAAGAGAACGATAGAGCCTTTGATGGTAGCAGTTGAGGTAATTGTGCGTTCTGCAAAAGAGGTACTTTGAATTAATCGCCCAGCATCGTCAAGTTGTAATTTTAAAGTTGTAGAGTAAGTATCAGGCGATCGCCAATCTGGATATATTGTCACGGCTTGACCTTGCCATTCTCCCAACAAGTCGTTCATCTGTAAAGTTGGACTTTCTACTGCTGGGGTTCCAGCTAGATGTTCTCGAATTAAGATGAGTTCCTTTAGCTGACCGATATTATCAAACAGTTGCACCAGACGCAAGCGCCGATTTTCATGAACCAAAGCAACTTCTGCCCCAAATTCGGAAAATGGCCCTAGCTGAATTAAACCTTCAGAAAATGAACCATTTTCAAAAAATAGCAGACTCCGCCCCAGAGAACTATATTCTTTAACTACATCATCTCGTCCAGAACGGCACAGAGTTAAGCGCACTGTCTGGTTGTTATTTAAACCTTCTAAAGAAAGACGGCTAGGAGTATCGTTCAAAAGTATCCCTTGAGGAGAAAAATTACTAAATGAACCTTCCCAAACACCGAGATTCTGCAAAAAACATTCCCATTGTGATTTCATAGTGATTTTGTCATTTGTCATTTGTCATTTTTTATTGGTCACTGGTCATTGGTCATTGGTCATTTGA
Source organism: Nostoc sp. JL34 (assembly GCF_017114945.1). GTDB lineage: Bacteria > Cyanobacteriota > Cyanobacteriia > Cyanobacteriales > Nostocaceae > Nostoc. Next base: position 15,174 of record NZ_JABXKQ010000119.1, on the reverse strand, counting down.
TTAGCCCTGTTAAGTTGATATGTAAGTTTAATTTCATATTCGTTCAGCGTAAAACTTCAGTTATTGTTTTAAAATTTTGAAAATTCCGAGTTCAGAGGTCGAAGTTTTGAGTTCAGAGAACAAAGGACAAAGGACAAATGACCAAGTACAAATGACCAAGCACAAATGACCAAGCACAAATGACCAAGCACAAATGACCAATGATTATCCTTTAGCAAAACGTCGGACAGCAAATAAGCTCCCCATTAATCCTACAGCTGCACCGAAACTCAAAAGAATCAGGGGCAATAATAAAATTTCTGCTGGAGTGAGTTGCACTCTGTTGGTGATGACTTGGATAAACTCAGGTTGATTGACTAGCAACTTACCGAGAAACTGTTGAATTACAGAAATGAAACTCCAAGCGATCGCACCACCAACTAAACCAAAAGCAATTCCTTGTAAAATAAAGGGGAGGTAAATCCAAGCCGAAGTCGCTCCCACTAGTTGCATAATTTCAATTTCCTGGCGACGCGCCATGACAATCAGCCGAATTGTGGTGGTAGTGACTGCGATCGCTGTTAAAGTCAGAATAATCGTAATTGTTAAGGTAATCCAGTTCAGACCTTGATGCAACTGGGCAATGCGTTTGACTGCTTCATCGACATACTGCACCGTCTCAATTCCTGGTAACTTAGCCAACTGCGTTGCTAAGGTTGGCACAACTTGAGAATTACGCGCTTTCACCTTCATCTCATCAACCAGAGGATTCTCACCTAGCTGCTGGGTAGCACCCTCAATATCAGAAATTCTCATTTCCTTAACTAACTTAGTCCAAGCTTCTTCTTTGGTAATGCTTTGTATCGCCGCTACCTCTGGCATTTTGGCGATTAGTGGCTCAATCCTTTCGAGCCGCGTATCCGGTTCGAGATAAACTGATACTTCTAGCTGGCTACCAAACTGATAGAGGAGTTTTTCGACTTGCCAAGAGGTTTGCAGACTCAAGCCGAATAAAAACAGTAACACCGTCACAGTACTGACAGCGGCCCAATTCATCCAACCTCCTCGCAATAAACCGAGGAAGGTTTCTTTGAGCAGATAGTCAAGTTTCGTCAGAGATTTCAACACAAATTACCCCAATAAGTAATTTAAAATACCAGAATGCAATTAGCTCTGCGCGATGCCACGTTGCGACAACTTTGGAAAAGTTCGCAACACACTGACTCAGATGGGTGAGATAACACCACCATTTATACTCGATAGTAGAAATTTTGAATGAGTTAGCGCCAAAAATATCATTAGTTGCGATCGCAACTGACATTATTGACAGAAAAAGAAATTTTGAATTTTGAATTCGGAGGGAAGCGACGTGAGGAGCTTGGTAGAATTAAAACAGTAGGAATTTTCACCATCTAGCCATCGAGACTCATGCCCTCTGAAATTGCTGTAGAGAAAAAAAAGTTAAAAAATCCACCTTTGGAGCTTCATTATTTAGGCGATCGCGTACTGCGTCAAGCTGCAAAGCGGATTTCTAAGGTTGATGACGAACTTCGCCAAATAGTGCGCGAAATGCTGCAAACTATGTACAGCAAAGATGGCATTGGTTTGGCTGCGCCCCAAGTGGGAATTCACAAACAACTAATTGTCATCGACTTGGAACCAGAGAACGCAGCTAATCAGCCTTTGGTGTTGATTAACCCCACCATTAAACAAGTCAGCCGCGACATCTCTGTTGCCCAAGAAGGATGCTTGAGCATTCCCAACGTATATCTAGACGTAAAGCGCCCCGAAGTCGTGGAAATTGCTTATAAAGACGAATACGGTCGTCCCCGGACATTAAAGGCTAATGACCTCTTAGGACGCTGCATTCAGCACGAGATGGATCACCTTAACGGCGTGGTATTTGTAGACCGCGTAGAAAACTCCTTGACTTTAGCCCAGGAGCTATCTAAGAATGGCTTTTCGTATCAAGCGGTGAAACCAATAGCATAGGGGGGCAGTAGTGTATTTAACTCCAAAAAGCAGTTTATTTCTGGGTGGTTCTTGTGTAAGTGCGATCGCCGCCGTCGGTTCGATTTTTGAACTCGGTTACGGACAACCAGATTTTGGTGTCACAGCCACGGCAATTATTCTGGTATTGAGCATTCCACTCACCGGATTATTTTTCTTTGCCGCAGTGAAGGACGCAAGGGCTAACATGAAATAAGCATCAGGTACATAAAAAAGGTAAAAGGATGAAGGAAAAAGGCAAAATTCATTCTTTTACCTTTTATTTTTGCTCTCCATCTTCCACTGCCCCTAAAGCTTTTAGCGTCACTAACTGCGCTGCGGTTAACCCTGCTATCATGTTCGGGTAAAGACTTATCATTTAGACCGCAGGGGTGCAGGGAGCAGGGAGCAGGGAGAAAGAGGTTTTCCTGACTTTTGCACGGATGCGGTAATCATAAGTAATTAACCAAACTTGATATAACTCCGGTGATATTCATACCTTCGTAGGGTCGTGGCGATGTCTACGACGGGCTACGCCTACGCAGTGTTTTTAGGCACTTACCCGCATTTACTGACACAAATGCTCCCCTCCTCTTACTAAGGCTACGGTGTTAGGGACTGTTGCATGAGTCTACTTAGTTTCTGCAACTGGCTGCACGCGCAACCCCTCTGTCTCATCAACCGTAGGAGTGGCAATCAGCGATTCATTTCCTGTCAGACCTGATGTAATTTCTACTTCAGTACCATAATCTCGCCCAACGGCAACTTTTTGATAATGCACTGTTTTATCTTTGGTTACAGTTGCTACCTGCGTACCTCCGGCATTAACGACTAAAACACTATCTGGCACAACAAAGGGAGGATTGGCGCGGTTAATGGCAAATTTGACATTGGCATACATCCCAGGTCGCAGCGTCGCATCCGAATTCTGCACTTCTAATTGTGTCAGTAAAGTGCGAGTAGTTGGATCTATGGCGTTGCTACTACGCACTACTTTACCCGTAAACACTCGTTGGGGTAACTCTCTGACTGTAATTTGTGCTGTTTGTCCAGTTTGAAGTGACTGTGATAAACTCTGTGGAACACTCACATTTACCTTTAGATTGTCATAAGCAGCAATAGTATAAAGGCTGCTATTGCTAGTGTTAGTGTTGCTGGTACTGGTGTTGCCATTACCTGCTGAAATTAAAACACCTGTATTGACGTTACGTGCAGTAATCACTCCTGCAAAAGGAGCAGTGACTTTCTTATAAGACTGCAATACGATATTACGCTGGAAGTTTGCTTGACTTGCGTAGGCGCTAGCTTGTGCTGCATTGATGTTGGCAGAGTCAGAATTAATAGTGTTTTGTGCTGCCTCAACGCTGGCAAGATTAGCTTGATATGTCGCATATTTTGTATCTGCATCTTGTTGAGGTACTGCACCTTGCTTGACAAGAACTTGCCAGCGCTCCCAACTCTGACGTGCTATCAAGAGATTAGCGCGGGCTTGCTTCAAATCAGAAATACTTTTAGCTAAATTAGCACGAGTTTGAGAGACATTGGCTTGTGCTTGCACTACCTCTGCCTTCGCTTGTAGAACTTGCTGATCGGTGTCTGGTGAATCAATTTCTGCCAACAATTGACCGGCTCGGACGCGATCGCCAATATCTGCGTACCACCGCCGTAAATAGCCAGTACTGCGAGCGTAGATGGTCGTTTGATTAAGGGCTACAACACTGCCAGGTAGTTCCACTTTGGTAGCACCAGTAGCGCGGCGGGGAGTGATTACGTTCACTGAGGGTACAGTGCTTGCTTCCTTGACTGCTGCTTGTAATTCTGACTTTTGGCCCAACCGGGGTAGAATGCCTATCGCCAGTAAGCTACCAAAAAAAATAGCACCAATTACAGCCCAACCAATTCCACCGATGCCGCGTTTTTGTTTTCTAGAAGTCGTTTGTTGTTCAGAATCAGGAGATGGACGATGCTGAGAATCCATAGGTAAACTGTCCTGTATTATCTAAGAAAGCAGAAATTTAGCAGCTAGAGTCATTACCTTATTAGACTTCTTGCAGAAGTGGGATAAGGGGTAAGGAGTAAAGGGGAAAGCGGCTCAGAAAAAACCTTTCCCCTACGGTATACACACAAGTTGTTGACCTGCACCTTTGTTGCATTGACCTGCAAAAATTAATCTCCCCTACGTAACGTAGTAACTTTAAAAGATTTATGTGTACACCGTAGCTCCTAAAATATGTCTATGACTTGCCTTGAGATGATGACAACGAGTAGGCTGTCTTTGGATCTGAGAAATTTAAATCGTCATCCTCTTCATCAATAGGACGAGGTGGTTGACGCCTCATAATGCTGTACACAACAGGTACAAAGATCAGAGTCGCCACTGTTGCAGCTGACAAGCCACCGATTACAGCGCGACCCAAGGGCGCATTCTGTTCACCACCTTCACCAAGACCAAGAGACATTGGCACCATCCCGATGAGCATGGCTAAGGCAGTCATCAACACCGGACGCAACCTTGTATAGCCTGCCGCTAGGGCTGCTTTATAGGCATTTTCCCCTTCTACACGTTGCTCATTCGCAAAAGTAATCATGAGAATACTGTTTGATGTCGCTACACCTATACTCATAATTGCACCCATTAACGAAGGAACGCTGAAAGTGGTGCGAGTGACAAACAGCATCCAAATGATCCCTGCTAAGGCGCTTGGCAGCGCCATCATAATAATCAGGGGATCGAGCCAAGATTGGAAGTTCACCACCATTAAGCAGTAAACCAACACAATTGCAAACACAAGTCCTAAACCAAGTCCCAAGAAGGAAGAGTTCATCGTTTGCACTTGCCCCCGGATATTAATCTGACTTCCCTTAGGCAATTTTTTCTGATAATCAGCGATGATTCGATTTACATCGCCAGCAACTCCCCCCAGGTCACGGCCAGAGGAGTTAGCGTAGATATCGAAAACGGGCTGAATGTTGTAGTGATTCACAACTTGCATCACTGTGTCGCGTTTAACACTAGCTAAATTACCTAAAAGTTGCGGTGCAGTTTGACCGTTGCCAACTGGCGTATTTTTCAGGCTGTCAATAGAGTCAAGTTTATATTGGGGAACTTGTACAGCCAGGGTATAACTCACGCCTTTTTTGGGATCGAGCCATTGATTGATTGCAGCTTGACCGCTTGAACTTAAGGAAGTGAGGACGCTATTGGCAACATCCCGCTGAGTCATACCCAATTGTTGAGCCTCGGTGCGATCTACATCAAGACGTAATTTGGGAGCATCGACAACTTGCTGGAGATGTACATCTACAGCCCCAGGAATGCGTGTCATCCGCGCGGCGATTTGTTGGGCAATTTCAAAGTTGCCTTTTGAGTTTTTCAGAGGGCCAGATATTTGCACGTCAACAGCAGCAGGTAAACCAAAATTGAGAATTTGAGTCACAATATCAGCCGGCTCAAAAAAGAAGGTGTAGCTGGGAAATGTCGCTTTCAATTTCTGGCGGAGTTCCTTGACGTAAGAAAAAGTTGCACCAGATTCTTTTAAAGACACAAGAATATCAGCATCAGCCTGTCCAATTGTGGCACCGTTGTAGCCATAAGTAAGGTTAATGCCACTGGTGGGTAAGCCGATGTTATCCAGAATCAGAGCGAGATTCTCTTTCGGTACAGTCTGGCGGATAACGCCTTCAACTTCGCTGACAATTCTTTCTGTCTCTTCCAAACGAGTCCCAGGTAAGGCTCGAACATGGAGGCTAAACTGACCACCATCGACTTCCGGGAAAAAGTCTTGACCGACGAACGGCAACAAAACTCCGGCACTGACGATAAAAGCACCAAATAGCACAAAGACTATGCGGCGGTGACTTAATGCTGAGGCCAGGACGTTGTAATACCAACCGCGAAACTTCTCAAATTGTCGGTTAAACTTTTCGTGTAGCCGCCATATCCAATCTTTCTTTACAGGTTCGGCAGTTGTCGTTGTTGCCTCTTCTGTTTGCTGGTGGTTATCGCTATGACCATTGTTGTTTTGGACTGGCGAATGGGTGTGGCGATCGCGATTATCATGGATTTCGACTAGCGAATGGCTGTGGTGGTTGTCGTTACCATTGTTGTTTTGGACTGGCGAATCTAGATGATGGTTGTTGTTACCATTATGATCCTCGTTTTCTCTATGCCAGTCTGCTTCATGTGGTAAAAGATAGCTTGCCATTGTTGGTACTACAGTCCGAGATAGCACATAAGAAGCAAGCATTCCAAATACTACCGCCATCGCTAGGGGGACAAATAGGTACTTGGCCACTCCGCTGAGAAACACGACCGGCACAAAGACAATACAAATACATAATGTTGCTACAAGTGCTGGAGTAGCGATTTGCTGCGCCCCATCTAAGATTGCCCGCTTGATGGGTTTACCTTGGCCGAGATTTCGGTGGATATTTTCAATTTCCACTGTGGCATCATCTACCAGAATCCCAACAGCTAAGGATAAACCACCTAAGGTCATGATGTTGAAAGTTTGTCCCAAACGACTCATCACAATAATTGAAACTAGCATCGAGAGAGGAATCGATACGGCTACAATTACGGTGCTGCGCCAACTTCCCAGGAAAACCAAAATCATCAGCGCGGTGAGACAGGCTGCAATCAATCCTTCTTTGAGAACGCCTTGAATAGAAGCTTTCACAAATATAGATTGATCGAACAAAAACGCTAAATTCAGTTCTGGGGGCAAGGTGGATTGGATGCGAGGCAAAGTTTTTTTGACTCGCTCGATCACATCAATTGTCGAGGCATTGCCACTCTTCAGGATACTAAGTAAGCTCGATCGCCTACCATTCTGACGGACAATGTTCGATTGCACACCAAAGCCATCTCTTACCTGGGCGACATCGCGAATGGAAATGACAGTACCATTAACTTGCTTAATCGGCAAGTCATTGAGGGCTTCCACCACACTTGGACTATTGTTGATTTGTACAGCGAAGTCGCGATCGCCTATTTTCATATCACCTGCTGGCAAAACCAGGTTTTGGGCACTGACAGCATTAGTCACATCTTGGGCAGAAATGCCATTAGCTAACATCGCTTGGGGATCGATATCAACCATAATTTGCCGAGGTTTACCACCATAGGGCAGAGGTATACTCGCTCCTTGCACTGTTGCTAATTGGGTGCGAACGAAGTTGGTAGCATAGTCGAAGAGTGCTTCTTCTGGTAAGGTTTTGCTACTGACACTCATCTGGATAATCGGCACAGAAGAAGCGTTGTATTGAATGATGAATGGCGGTGTGATCCCCGGTGGCAAAGGGCGGAGAATTGTTTGGCTGACAGAGGTAATTTGAGCGACTGCTGAGGCGATATTGGCGTTGGGTTGGAAAAAAACCTTGACAACACTAACACCACTCAAAGATTGAGACTCAATGTGTTCGATGTCACCAACTGTTGTTGTCATAGCGCGTTCGCTAATGGTGACAATTCGCTGTGCCATTTCCTCAGATGTCGTACCAGTGTAAGTCCAAACTACGCTGACAACCGGAATGTTAATTGCAGGGAAAATATCAACTGGTGTGCTAAATATTGTTACTACACCCAGGATCACAATCATCAAAGCGGCGATCGCGAATGTATACGGAAGACGTAAAGCAATTTTGACGATCCACATAGTTAGTTAGGATACTTCAAAAGTTTTTGGTGTTATGGCTGTTTTACTCATCACTCAGTACTCAGCACTCTTGATTGAGGCTGGCGTTTGAGCTAATTGCAGTTGTTCTATTTGGAGTTGCTCAACTAGCCACTCAATCTCCGATTTGATGACTTCAAATGCCCGCCTTTGCACTTTCGCTTGATATAAATCATCAGTAATTTCAACTGCTTTTTTCTCTGCAAGGCGTAACTGACATGACATTAATCGATGTTCAATTAACTGCACTCGTTCTTTGGGTAATAAATGGCTAAAGAAAAAAAATTTGATTAGGAATCGCGATCGCGCATTTACCCAGCTTTCATGAGGATATGCCAACATCTCTTGATACCAAGTGTTTTTGCCGAGGGGTGTAATCTCATATACTTTTCTACAATGTCCACCTTCTTCTACTTGTTCTGCACATAAAATCACTTCACCTTGTTCTTCCATGCGCTTCAGAAGAGGATAAATCGCACCATAGTTGACACAAATACTACAACTCATAAACATCTCTAGTTGCTGTTTGAGCCGATAACCGTTTAATGGTTCTCGCTGTAATAAACCTAATACTGCCAACTTCAGCATTCTGATATATCAATTTGATATGTTGCTCAACAATATCAAATTGAGCCTTTTTAGCCAAGTGCTTAAGGTTCAATTGTCAGAATTCTCTGTGATCCTGCAAGATGCTTGGTAAAGGCGGAAGCTGCATAAGTTACCTGTGGGCTGGCTACGGGCAAGTGATAGGCAGGGGTCAATTTCTTTGGCGATCGTTAACAAAGCTAATCATCCGGCATAGCTATGACTTATAGCTTTGGTTCAATCAAGTCTCAAGAGTAAACATTTTGATCGCTAGGATGACGTAGATCAGGACGAGTTAAAATAGCAAATATACCAGGCGATTAGAAATCGCGGCTACGCGGACTTAAAGAATTTGAAACCCACGGAGATGGGTTTTGTCTGTATAGCTGCGAATTCCATTCGCCAGCGCAGGTATGTCTTTACTGCCAAAGGTGAGTTGCAGATTATAATTTACTTCTAAAATAGAAGAATGCTGTCAACTCCCACTCAACTACTGCGACTGTCTCAAGGACAACTTAACTTACTAGAAACTTGTCCGCGGAAATTTCAACATACCTACTTAGAAAAACTCAATTCCCCTTCAAATCCAGAACAAGAAGAACGGCTAACTTTGGGTAGTCGCTTTCACTTGCTAATGCAGCAGCGAGAAATGGGTTTGCCAATTGATAGTTTCCTGCAAGCAGATGCTCAACTGCAAAGCTGGATGCTAGGTTTTGCCGATGCAGCCCCAGAAATCTTAACGGCTGCATCTGATAATCAAACTTTCCGTGAAAGCGAACACTACCGCACTCTGCAAATTCAGGATTATTTGCTCACAGTTATCTATGATTTATTGATTGCAGATAACCAACAAGCGCAAATTCTCGACTGGAAAACTTATCCGAAACCACCCAACAAACGCAAGTTAGAATCCAACTGGCAAACACGGCTTTATCTGTATGTATTGGCAGAAACTAGCGACTATTTACCAGAAAATATTTCCATGACTTATTGGTTTGTCCAATCGGAAGGAAAACCACAAAATATTAAATTTAATTACAATACTGCTCAACATACACAAACAGCAAAAAGACTTAATCAACTATTAAGCCAGTTAACTAATTGGTTAGAAAATTACCAAAATAACCAGCAGTTTCCCCAAGTAGTGGAGGGTAGCAAAACCTGTAATTCTTGTCAGTTTGCCAAACGTTGCGATGCCTACGGCGGTAAACTACGCACACAAATAACTGAAGAAGCAGCGAAAGACTCATTGCCAAATTTTGACAGTATTCAAGAAGTCTCACTTTGATTTGATCCGCAGGATTTTGTTGCTAAAACAGATTCTTTATATCTGTAGACTCTTGTGGAAAATCAGAAAATCATGTAAGGTGTTTTTTCTAAATCTGAAGCATTTGAAAGCATTTTTATTAAAAGAGCTAGATTCGGTAAATACTCCTTTTTTTCATTCAATAACAATAAATCTTCTTAAATAAATGTTTTGTTGAGATCGCTAAAATTTCGTAATCATCTATATAAATAAATCATAACTTCTAAATTTATGTCAACTTTTGATGAAACTGAAGCAATTTATGTCCGCGAATTAGGAATTGATGATATTGCTCCCGTTTACCACTTGGGAGAAGGGTTATTTACCAGCGATTTATATCCTTATTTATACCGTACCTGGGACGAATGGGAAGTGATTGGACTTTACAACACCGATCCAGAATACTGTCTTGTGGCTGAAACAGATGGGGATTTAGCAGGATTCATTTTGGGAACCATCATCACCAAAGCATCCTGGACTTATGGATACATTTTATGGCTAGGAGTTAGCCCGAAGTATCAGCGTCGGGGAGTTGCAGACAAGTTGGTTGATAAAGTTGTCGCCCGCATGATTGAAGATGGGGCGCGGTTTATGCTGGTAGACACTGACCCCACCAATACTTCAGCATTAAAGTTTTTTAACCGCAAAGGTTTTGGTAATATTCGCCAGCATATTTTCTTGTCGATGAATTTAAGCAAGCATGAATATTATGGAAGATTGATTGATTACGAACACCAAAAAGCTGAAAGAGCAGGTTATAGGCGATCGCGTCCGGCAATTCGTGCCCGTAAACCTGATAGTGTTGCTAATGAAGTCATCCTCAATCCTCTAGTAAATGAATCTCAAATCACTGAGGATCAATCTCCAATCTAACAAAAGTTAGGAATAGCCCTATCAAAGTGGGTAAAATTTTTGGATAATAATTCCTCTTTTTTCCGTGTTCTCTGCGCTTCTGTGGTTTAATAAATTACTTTTTAAACCGTAGAGGCACACAAAACGCAGAGAAAAAAGCATTATGGTGATTGTTAATTTTGAATCCAGAGCAAAGCGACGTAACTTATGTGTATAGAATTTGGGCGGGAAATCTGCGGCAATCTTGACATTGCAGAATCGCGCGAGTGGTTAGTTACTAACGGTATTGGTGGTTATGCCTCTGGGACTGTGGCTGGTTTATTGACTCGCCGCTATCACGGACTATTAGTAGCAGCATTGAAACCACCTCTGGATCGTACCTTAATGCTGGCAAAACTAGATGAAACTGTATTGTATAGCGATCGCTCTTATTCTCTAGACACGAATCGTTGGGCAGATGGTACTGTCAGTCCCCACGGTTATCAGCATATTGAACGTTTTTCTCTAGAAGGTACAATTCCTGTATGGCGTTTTGCTGTTGCTGATGCCTTATTAGAAAAACGGGTGTGGATGCAACAAGGTGCTAACACAACTTATGTCCAATATACTTTGCGTCGTGGCACCCAACCGCTAAAGTTGACGCTTAAAGCAATAGTCAACTACCGCGATTACCACAGCGACACTCAAAGCAACGGTTGGCAAATGTCTGTTGAGGAGGTGGAACAGGGAATTCGTGTAACTGCTTATGCGGGTGCTGTACCACTGTATCTGTTGAGCGATGCCTACGGCGGTAAACTACACGGTAGTGCATCTATTATTCACAATTGGTATTATGGCTTTGATTTGGCAGTTGAACGCTATCGAGGATTGAGCGATAAAGAAGACCACCTCCACGCAGCCACCTTTGAAGTTACACTAAATCCTGGGGAAGCGATCGCCTTTGTAGCCAGCACAGAAAAACAACCAAATCTTAATGGCGAAGCTGCACTTAAATTACGTCGCGCTCAAGAGCAGAAGTTAACAGGATTTTGGAAAACTAATCTACCCCTCAACATTAATGAATCACCTAGCTGGATCAACCACCTAGTACTAGCTGCTGACCAGTTTATTGTTGATCGCTCATTACCAGAAGACCCCAACGGTAAAACCATCATCGCTGGTTATCACTGGTTTAGCGACTGGGGACGCGACACCATGATTAGTCTACCTGGTTTGACAATTTCCACTGGTCGCCCAGAGGTAGCACGCTCAATTCTTCGCACCTTTGCCAGATACGTAGACCAAGGAATGTTACCTAATCGCTTTCCCGATGCGGGTGAGCAACCAGAATATAATACAGTCGATGCCACTCTCTGGTACTTTGAAGCAGTCCGCGCCTACTACAGCGCTACGGACGATGATAATTTGCTTGATGAACTCTTTCCAATACTTGCAGACATTATTAATTGGCACTGTCGCGGTACACGCTACAACATCCATCTTGATGCAGCCGATGGCTTACTTTATGCAGGTGTTGCAGGTGTGCAACTGACCTGGATGGATGCCAAAGTTGACGATTGGGTAGTTACGCCCCGAATTGGCAAACCGATTGAAGTTAATGCCCTCTGGTATAATGCTTTACGGACAATGGCAAAGTTTGCCCGTCAGCTTGGTAAACCACACCAAGAGTATGAGGCAATGGCAGATCGGGCAAAGTATAGATTTTCTCGTTTCTGGAATGAAGAGACAGGTTATTGCTATGACGTTTTAGACAGTCCTGATGGTGATGATGGGTTGTTGCGTCCTAACCAAATATTTGCTGTGTCATTACCAGAAAGTCCGCTCACACCTGCCCAGCAAAGGGGCGTGGTGGAAGCTTGCGGGCGAATGCTCTTAACTTCTCATGGATTGCGATCGCTAGCCCCCGATCATCCTCAATACCAGGGTAAATACGGTGGCAATCAGTATCAACGTGATGGAGCTTACCACCAAGGGACAGTTTGGGGTTGGTTGTTGGGGCCATTCGTCTTAGCACACCTGCGCGTCTACAAAAATCCTGAGCAGGCTCGTCAATTTTTGGAACCAATGGCTAATCATCTCACTGCACACGGTGTTGGTAATCTCAGCGAAATTTTTGATGGTGATGCGGCGATGACTCCACGGGGATGTATTGCCCAAGCGTGGACAGTAGCAGAGGTTTTACGTGCTTGGTTGGCTACGGAGAGTTGATGCGGGGAATAATTTGGTGGTAATTCTAACTGGCGCGGCCCCGTTTGGTTTCCGGTGAATTTCATCCTAATTGAGTCTTTACAAAAGTTTCATTCAAATTGGTGAATATGAAGCACAGTATCAAGAACCAGAAATAGAGGAGGATAAAGACGCGATCGCTCTAGCATAAGAACATGCAAACTTGATCCTCTCTAACCTCTAATTAAGTCTCCTTTTTAAGAAGGCTTGGGGAATCTTTCGGGGCAAAATATCACTAACATCAAGGATATTGAAATAAATTGAATCCTACTATTTTTATATACAAATACACTATCTTTTTCAAAGAGCAATATTTACTTTTAGCCCCTACTTTCAAACAACAATAGAAAGTTAAGCAGATATTCTTAGAGATTCTAAAGTAATTCTCAGCAAAAATTAATTTAATTGCTAGCAAATGCATTTAGATTATTAAATAAAGATTTGTAGAGTTGAGAGGACGATGAAATAAAAATATTTAGCAATATTTTTGGAATAGCTGCGCTTTTCACTGTAGGTATGCAATAGAGGTCAGTTAAAATCAGCTATAACTAAAGATGTAGCGGTTGACAGTAATTTTACATTTAGCAGTTTGATTTTATTTATAAAGCCTTATTAAACACCTTAAGTACAACCAAAACAGTGAAGCAAATTATAAAAATTTGGATAAATCTAGACCCATTTTCCTTACAGTCACGCCTTACAGTTGGTATTGCATCATTTTCAGCTTTAGTATTAAGTAGCCTCGCTACATGGACTAGTTGGAAAATGCAGCAAATTTTAGTTGATAGTCATAAATATAATATAGAACAAATTGCCAAGCGCTTGCCGCAAGATGTGCAAATTTATAGTGAAATGATGAAATCTGAAACTGGATTGCAAAAGGCTATTAATAATTTGGCAAATACTAACACATTATTATGGCTAAAAAATCCTGATAATAAAATTTTAGTAAAGTCTGCCACTCTGGATTTATTATCTGATACTACGGTAGCTGAGTTAATGTCTCTGACTAAGATGCCGATTAAACCACAAGTTTACAAAGTAAACCAAAGCTACTTTGTTTTATGTGGTAGTTCTGTGCAAGTGCAGGGTAAGTTACTGGGTGAGTTATTTGTAGTCAAGGATATAACCCGCGAACAGAGAATGTTTGTGCTAATGGTGCAGAGTTTAGGGATTACTAGTGTTTTGGCAATTATTGTTTTAACTGCTGTGATCGCATTTTATATTAAGCGTTCTCTGCAACCTCTGCGCCAGTTAAATCAAATGGCTTCTGTAATTTCCGCTGAAGATTTAGGACAAGCGCAGCTATATCTTGATAATGCACCCAGTGAAGTTAAAGAATTAGCTCAAACTTTAACCATGTTGTTATCACGACTCTCCCAATCTTGGGAGCAAGAGCGAGAATTTGTGAGTAATGTTTCTCACGAATTACGTACACCTTTGACAATTGTACATGGTTATTTGCAAAGCGTCTTGCGAAGGCAGAATAACTTAACCCCAACCCAACAAGAAGCTTTAGAAACTGCTGCATCTGAAGCTGAACGTACTATTCGCTTGCTACAAGATTTACTTGATTTAGCACGAGCAGATAGCGGTTACTTATACTTTCAAATGAAATCTTATGTGCTGAATGACTTGGTTGAAGAAGTTGTAATGATGGCAGAAAAATATAGCGATCGCACAATTACGATCGAGTCGAAAATTTACCCAGTTGAGATCAAAGCAGATTACAGTCGTCTGAAACAAGTTTTATTAAATTTAATTGATAATGCTGTCAAGTATTCTGAAGCGGATACACCCATAATTTTTAAGTTAAATCAGCTTCAAGATAAAGCAATTATTCAAGTTTGTGACAAAGGTTATGGCATTCCCTTGCAACAGCAAGCACGGATATTTGAGAGATTTTACCGTGTAGATGAATCTCGCTCTCATACTACTGGGGGTTGTGGTTTGGGTTTATCGATTGTCAAGACACTTGTAGAAGGTATGGGTGGTAGTGTCACTGTGCAATCCAAATTAGGGGAAGGGAGTATGTTTACAATTAGTTTACCTACATATCCCTCTTCTGTCACTTTCCGCGAAGGCGATCGCTAGAAGCCGCTGCACCGGAAAATGGGTGGGCTGGGCTTGGATGGGACTATTTAGTTTGACGCTTGCTCCATTAGCTTCAGAAGCAGAACTCCCAGTAATACCAGAAGTTGGAGTTATTAGATGAAACCATCAGTTTAAACACTACACACAGTCACATTTTCAATTCTGCAGTTTGCTTATTCTGCATAGTTTAGAACTTTTTTTCGTGCCATTCAACTCTGTACTTTATTGCTCTATAAAGATGCATTATAGCTTTGCTAAGTTTAAAGACAATTTTAGCCAGGATAGAGCGTTTAGGATGTGCAATTCTTTCGTGTTCTTCAAAATAAGTCAACATTTTATCCATGTTTGACTGTCCCTTTTGAATTTTAATCAGTTCGGTTTTGTTATTGAAAAAGGAAATGCCTGACATCTGGCTCCATCTCACTGGCAGCCCTGCTTTATAGGCAGCTAGACCTATGGCATTACCTT
>NZ_JABXKQ010000115.1 GCF_017114945.1 Nostoc sp. JL34 | reverse complement strand
AAACCCATACCAAATAAGCATTTCAGCGATACTTATTTTCCTTAATCCGCAAAGGACGCAACTGGTCAAAACTGGTCGCCTGCTTCAAATTCCACACATAATCGCCAGTGAGATTGATATGCTCCCAACCCAACGGTGACAAATGTTGCAAATATTCTTCAGGAATATCCATCCCCTGTTTCTGCAAATAATCAACGGCTTTTTCTAAGTACACTGTATTCCACAGAACAATAGCAGCAATCACTAAATTTAAGCCACTGGCCCGATAGAACTGGTCTTCATAAGAGCGATCGCGAATCTCACCCAGACGATTAAAAAACACCGCCCTTTTCAGAGTATGTTTGGCCTCACCCTTATTTAGTCCTGTTGTCGCCCGTCGCCGCAGTTCTGGACTCTGCAACCAGGAGAGAGTAAACAAAGTCCGCTCAATTCTTCCCAACTCCCGCAAAGCTAAAGCTAAACGATTCTGCCGAGGATAAGAAGCTAATTTTCTTAACATCAAAGAAGCTGTCACCGTCCCCGTCCGAATTGAACTAGCAAGGCGTAGAATTTCATCCCAAGATTCCTGAATTAATTTCACATTAATCTTGTCACCGAGGAGGGGTGCCAAAGGCGAATCAGGAGAACTAGGTTCAAAAGTATACAATTTCTTATCAGGTAAATCGCGCATTCGAGGAGCGAATCTAAATCCCAGCAAATGGCACATTGCGAAGACATGTTCGGTATAGCCACTTGTATCCGTATAATGCTCCTGAATCTGTAAATCACTCTCGTGATACAACAAACCATCTAAAACGTGGGTTGCATCCCTAATCGTGGCATTAATTACCTTAACGTGAAAGGGGGCATACTGGTCAGAAATATGCGTGTAAAAAATCACGCTTCTATCTTTACCATATTTGGCATTGATCTCTTCATTAAAACTACGATGTCCAGCCGCTTTAAACCGTTGTCCATCCGAAGAAGATGTTGTTCCATCACCCCAATAAGCAGCAAAAGGCACTTGTGTATGGAAATTTACCACCTCAGCCATTGCTTTGGAATAAGTTTCATCACGAATATACCAATCTGCCACCCAAGCTAAACGCTCAAAGGACATTCCTTGAGTTGCGTCCGCCATCCGCGTTAAACCTAAATTAATCCCATCAGCAAGTAAGGCACTTAACAAAACAACTTTATCAGATACTTGTTCTCCTGAATGTAAATGCGTAAAATGTTTCGTAAATTGCGTCCAAGACTCAACTTCTACCAACAAATCAGTTAACTTAATTCTTGGCAGTAAACTATGAACTGTTCTGCTAAATCCATCAACCTCCTTTGGGACAGCATTGGTAAGAGGAGTGATAATTAACTGTTCGTTCTCTATCCTGACATCAACCAGTTTCTTTTCTGCCATTAAAGAAGAAACAAGCGCTAATTGTTCAGACAATTCAAGTGAGCGTTGTTCAATATAAGTAGTGAAATCCGTCGTTACTGCCACAGGTATCGTTTGAGAAGAACACATTGACTGCCATGAGCTATCTGCTAATAGATAATCCTCAAAATCTTGGAACTGCTTCGAGCCTGCTACCCAAATATCCCCAGAACGCAAGCCACTGCGTAATTCAGCCAAAGCACACATCTCATAGTAGTGACGATCAATAGTATCGCCTTTAACTACATGTTTTAACCAACGAGGTTTAACGAAACTAATATCCGCAGATTCCGGTACTTTTCGACCACCTGATATATTTAATTCTTTAATGACTGACAAAGCTTTTAGAATCGGTAAACTGGCTCCAGTAGCTTTAAATTCAAACGCTGACAACAATTTTGGTGTATACCTTCTCAATTGTGAATAACGATTATCAAGCAGTTCAAGATAATCAAAATCTGCGGGTCTGGCTAGTTTTTCAGCTTCGGCAACACTACTAATAAACTTTTCCCAATTTAAGACTGATTCAATCGCTTCATAAGCATCAATTGACTCATCTTTAGCAGCAATCAACGCCTTACCTACTTGAGCATACAATCGGACTTTCTCATTAATTGCTTTGCCATCGCGTTGAAACTTATCGCCGTGCTGATGCTCACTCTTGTTAAACAATTTACCCATCATTTTATCGTGCATTTCTATGGCATAATCGACTAATGACGCACTCCATTCAATGAGAAAAGCAACTAAAATAGCATAGCGTCTCAATTCATCTAACCTAGATAGGTGAGCAGGTGTAGACTTCGCGCCAGTTCTAGTAAATTGCAACAGACGATTTTGGTGTACTCGTTTCAAGCATCCAGAGTCGAGATTGAGATGGCGAATAAACTCCAGTCGTTCCACCACTTTTAAAAAGTTTCTTGGATTAGCTTGACCTGGTGGTTGACGTAGCCAAATTAAATCAGTCAGTTTTTTATCAGGCTCTACAATTAATAACTTGTCTAGCACCGTCTTTTGTAATGTTGTCAAACTTTTGGTCAACTCAAGACATACTAATTTTTGAGCGCGATGTCTGACCTCCCAGGCTAAACGTTCTACCGTAGAAATAGCTGGAATAATAATTTGGCGCAAGCGCATCTCATCAATCAACGCTCCCACAAGCGCCATCCCTTTATCTGACGATATTGCAAAAGGTAATAACCATTTTGAGAATTGCTTGTATGTAGATATATTAAAAGTATGAAATCCGAAATTATTTTGAATTTCTGCCAGATGTTCGCGTCGAGTTGTATCCCTTTGGGAATATTCGGTGATGATTGTCGGGTCAAGTTTTAATTGAGATGCAATATAAAACAGTACAGATTCCGGTACTATTTCTCCTAAACTCCAAACACGACCGGGGAAGCGTAGGTAAGATAACTGTACGGCGAAACCAAGACGATTGTGCGGTCTACGATGCTCTTTGATAACTTTGAGTTCGTCATTACTAAAAGTATAGTAGCGAGCTATATCTCTTGTCGTGATAGAATCGGGGATTTCAGTAAATTGAAGTCGTTGTGTCGGAGATAAAAGTTCGCGCGTTGCCAATTAGATACCTGGATATTCAGTTTTTAAGAAGTAGTTTGATTTTGTTTATAATTCGCGCCACAGTAAGGGCAGAATTTAAATTTCAATGACATAATTGGTTCATTACAACTAACACAGCGATTCCGTAAAGCTGTACCACAAGCAAAGCAATACTTCGACCGTAAGTCTGTCCACATTTGGTCAGGAGTAGTTCCTGGAGTCCAACATTTAGGACAAAATTTTAACGTAGTTATTGTTTCTGGGGAGACTTTCTTCGCTGCCGCATCTAGGTACTCCGGTGGTATTCCCAACGCCGCAGCTAGACCACCTTTAGCCTTTTGATTGAGTCTATTCGTTTGTCCACCCTCAATTTTGCGGATGGTCTGGATATGTATTCCCGCTTTGAAACTCAACTCTTTTTGGGTTAAAGAAAGCTGACCTCGCAATCTCTGGACGTAATTAGCAAGCCCTTCTTCTCCCAATGGTCGCGTTGAATGTTCTGTTACAATCATCAAAATATATCTGAAAATATATTTGTTAATGATAAGTTAATATCTAAACCTTTATTCAAATAAATTGTAAAAAGCTCCTCTAAAGTAATGATGACTTTAGCAGCTTTAGCCACCAAATTTTTAGAACGTCCAGGACTAGCCAGAAGTACTCTGCGTTCATATCAGTCTACGATTATCCCCTTGCTCAAGGAGTACGGTCGATGGTCAATAGAAATCATCGACAGACAAGTTTTGGTGGAATATCTCAATCATCTAACTGATGTTTCCTATACGACCCACCACCGTCATCAAGCTGTAATCACGGCTTTGTTCAGTTTTGCTGTTGATATGGGATATCTCAAATCCAATCCGGTTGCGGGACTCACAAGACGTAAACCCAGTCGAGAACAAGGAGAACACGCTACTGATGAGGCTGTGCGTTACCTTACTCCATACCAATTAAGTATCCTGTATCGTGTCATCAAAAAAGATGTTCGTTTGTCTGCATTGGTGCGTTTGTTGCATACCAGTGGCGCTAGGATTGCTGAAGTACTAGCTCTAAATTTAGATGACATAGACTTCAAAGCCCGGAAATTTCAGGTTGTTGGGAAAGGCAACAAGCAACGGTGGTGTTTTTACAGTGAAGTAGCGAATCAAAGTCTAAATCACTACATTGAATATTATAGACATCCTAAGCATCCAGCACTGTTTACTGCTCAACAGCCAAAGACTTTGGAAGTATCCCGGCTTTCTTACCGCATGGCGCATAAATCCTGGATTAAGCTCATCAGAGATAGTCCTGAACTCCAAGAAATTCGTATTCATGACCTACGGCACACTTTTGCTACAGAGCGAGTGGGATTAATGGGGATTGAAGAACTCAGGGCGCTCATGGGACATGAAAGCATTCAGACAACATTACGGTATCAAAAAGTAACGTCAAAACGTGCAGAAGTTGTGGCACAATTGGCGTTAAAAAACCTACCAAATTTTTCTGAATAATTTCAGCATATAACTCATTAAATGTGATAATAAAAAAATACTTTTGCCAAAATATACCATGTTGGTGCAGGGAATACATACTACTCTGCACCAACAAAATAAGGGTAATCAACCACTCAGACAAAGCATCAGCCATTGCACTGAAAAACAATAAAACAAGATTATCCATTCAGTGACGAAAAGGGAATTACGACAAATGACAAATGACAATGAACAAATTGCTTATATTTCAACTAAACGACTATCCCAGCTAGACAGTGAGGATATGGAAGCGCTCAAAGATACGATCATAATTGAGGTTCCGACATCCCCTGATGAACTCGACGATAGCGAGTATGAAGAATGGATTAAGGAACACGCCTACGACTGGGAAAACAAGTAATCGAAAAAGGGAATTATGATTGACTTACTAAAAGAGGATTTAAAGCATTCCGAAAAATACAAAGGCTGTGACATTGACGTTTGGCGCGACGAACGGCGTAAATGCTATTTATGCGAATTGTACGCTCCTGTTGGTGACAGAATGCTTCTGCAAGAAAGGCATCCATTTTCAGATATACCCACAGCTATTGAGCAAACCAAAATGCAGATTGATAAATACTATAGCCTGCACTACAACGCTTGAAGTGACGAAATGGAGATTTTGAAATTTTGTACAATCATCTCATCAAAGCATGGATTTATACAATGAGAATTACTGAAATTTACGTGAGGAATAATTGTTTAGTATTTTGCACCGATGATGGATGTAAATCAATTTATCATTTATCAAATATTGTTGTAGACACAGGCTTATCAATAGATTCCCTCTCTGCCGAAAAACTACCAGAATCAAGAGTACAAGAAATTATTGAAGCTGAAGGCGAACAAATATCAATAATTGAAATCAAAGGCTCAATTGGTAGATTAGAAAATGCTGAAAATTGCCTTGATGCTAATTATAATGAAGCTGATCACAGCTGCTCTTATTGGTTTTCCGGGCAAATAAACAATATTTTAAATCAACTTTTCTTGTAAAGCGACAAATGGAGCCTATATGACCAGAGGCTAGAACAGTGGGTAAAAGAAAATTAAAACCCGGCGATCTAGTAACTTTTGAATCGCACGATGAACAGTGTAAGCCATTTCAGCAATTTGGCACTGTAAAGCACTATCTTTATCCACACTTTCACCCAGATGGATACATTGAAATTGTGGATGAAGCCGGCGACACAATTCTTTTCGGCAACGCAGGTAAAGGGATTCAGAAAGTTAAAAAGCAGATTGATTAATTTGTGTTTGCGGCAAAATGGAGATATCGAATAATGACCGAACTATATAAAGCTGGAATCATTGAGGTAACAGAAGTAGAAGATGAAGATGAAGATGAAGATGAAGATTTATTTGACGTTGCGGTGCATTTTGACGGCGATATTTTTCTTCCCAGCGTTGTTTTTGAAGGCAAAGACCATGCATTGCGGCAAGCTAAAAAGCTCTATGATTGGCTAGAAACTAATCCAAAAGAAATCAAGGGGGAGCGACTGCGTTGGCAATCATATACAGTTACTCGTGAATTTCTAAGAGAGTATCCAGCCTGCTATTTACCTTACTACTATTCAACATACAAGCAAAGTTTAGAAGTTTCAATTGTTGAGCCAAACCAAGAAGCCATTGCTTATGGTTGGTTGAGCGCTGAACCTTTACCTTACTGTATGGATAAAGAAGATGGTTTGGTAGTTATTGGAGACATTTCAGATGATGCTGTGTTAGCTGGTTGGCATAAAGCTACTGATATACGCATTCATATCTATTCTTTTATCTACCAGTTAAATAGCAGTGACAAAATGGAGATTAAGTAAGATTCCATCTTATCGATAAAGAAGAATTTCGATAATATGGATTCTTTATAAATCTTGAAGGAATTAGCGAATTCAGAGATAGCTGACCCTGTTAGATTATTGAGGCACATGAAAAATATAAATATACTGGCATTACTGGAATCTGGCTTTGTTTCATGTCAAATACCAACAATTGGCAAGCAAAAATAAATGAATAATAGACTGTCTAAATCTCATAGCAAGGGAATAAAAATAAAAAATGAATATCAAGAGTGAAAAGTATGCTGGTTTTCAAACTTGGTCAAAGCAAGTTGTATCTTGGCGATGTATTCCTCCAATAGTTTCGATTGACATTGAACAAGAACGTAGTTGCGTGTGGTTTAATGTAGGTGGCGAAAATCGTCCTCTTGTTAGGTACGAAATTTTTTCCAATATGGGTGGTTGGCAAAGTGGTCATGAAGCTAATGCTGCTACTAATCCATCGGCTTTTTCATTAGAAGAAGCCAAATATTTATACAACCAACTTATTACTGGCAAGATGAATAATGAAGTCAAGTCAATTTTGACTATTGTCGCAATTGCTAAAAAACATGAAAACAGTCCTCAAAATAAAATGGGATACCAGAAATAGGGTTAGATATAGCTCCTGCTGACACACTGTTTGGTTTAAATAGCAGTCTAGAAATAAAGGGATTAAACCAAGCAGTGCCTAAGTTTTAGTAGCAGGAACACTCTTTTAATATGGATGAAGTTGGAGGATTTGCGGGCGCTTTCGCCTTTAATTTGGGGTCATGTTAATCCCTATGGTACTTTTCGTTTGGATCTCAATATCAGGTTGCCAATTGAAATAGGGTAAATGTGTCTAAAAATACTAATATTAGTATTTCTGAGAATCTTATAGCCTGAAAGTCATTCATAGCAATATTTTCAGCCTATCTTGCCTCTGCTGAAAGCTTCGCTGTATCTACGCCAAATTACACCTATAGGAGGCTCAATCTCACTTACAGGTGTTGTTGAAAAATGGGTGGCTAAGATGCTTATGGGGGAAGCCTTT
>NZ_JABXKQ010000070.1 GCF_017114945.1 Nostoc sp. JL34 | reverse complement strand
ATTGCTATATCAGGCAAGTCCTATTGTCAATAGGCTTTGAGACGCGCTAACCCTGTAATCAAGTCAAATCTGGTAAATATTTGAGAATGCGATCACTCCTTCACCTTTGAGCAAATTCTCACAATAATTACAACCCCCACTAGTCTCCAAAAGGCTATACTGCCAAAGATTAATCAGTTAGCAAACCATTGTTGCAAACATAAGAGATATGCAAAACACAGATATAGTCGTAATTGGTAGCGGTATTGGCGGTTTAAGTTGTGCTGCTCTTTTGGCACGGTACGGCTTTGATGTGATAGTTTGTGAAAGTCACTCCATTCCTGGTGGTGCTGCCCACAGTTTTGAGCGCAACGGTTTCAAATTTGACTCAGGCCCGTCCCTCTACTCTGGATTGTCTTACAGCCCCTCTGCTAACCCCTTAAAACAAGTATTGGATGCAATTGGTTCTGAACTACCATGCGTAACCTACGATACTTGGGGTTGTTGTCTACCAGAAGGTGATTTTGACACGTCGGTTGGTGCCGAGCAATTTTCTGAAGTGCTGATGAAATTGCGTGGTAATGATGCTGTATCTGAATGGCAGGAACTCCAGCACGTTATGGAACCATTTGCTAGTGCAGCAATTTCTATACCACCAGCCGCATTACGCTTTGATTTTGGTGCAGCTAGAACTGTAGCCCCATTTGCCCCATCTCTGGCAAAACATCTAGCAGATGTCATCAAGTTGACAGGCCCTTTCAGCCGGATTATGGATGGCGTTGTTAAAGACTCGTTTACCCGAAACTGGCTGAATTTGCTGTGTTTTCTGCTTTCTGGACTGCCCGCAGATGGCACTAGTGCCGCAGAGGTAGCATTTATGTTTGCAGATTGGTATAAACCAGACGCAGTACTTGAATATCCCATTGGTGGTAGTGGTGCTTTAGTTGACACCCTTGTACAAGGATTGGAGCGTCACGGAGGGAAGCTAATACTGGGCGCTCATGTAGAGGAAGTGCTTGTAGAAGGGAATCGTGCGGTGGGTGTGCGGATGCGCGATCGCCAAGAAATTCGGGCGCGTCGAGCAGTAATTTCTAATGCATCGGTTTGGGACACACTGAAGCTACTATCAGAAAAGGCAATACCTAAAAACTACCGCGCTAAACGACAGGCAACACCTGAGTGTGATAGCTTCATGCATCTGCATTTAGGTATTGATGCTCAAGGATTACAGTCAAATTTGCGGTGTCATTACATCGTTGTTAATGACTGGGAATTGGGCATAACAGCACCTCAGAATGTCGTGGTGATATCCATCCCTTCAATTCTCGACCCATCTCTAGCACCACCAGGTAAGCACGTGATTCATGTGTATACTCCTGGTAATGAGCCGTATGCTATCTGGCAGGGAATGGATAGAAAGAACCAAGAATACGCCGAACAAAAGCGATCGCGTGCAGAAGTAATGTGGCAAGCGCTAGAGCGGATTATTCCAGATATTCGCTCTCGTTGCGAAGTCACACTTATTGGCACACCTCTAACCCACGAGCGTTATCTCCGTCGTCACCAAGGTTCCTACGGCCCAGCAATTCCGGCTGGAACTAGTATGTTTCCAGGCCCCAGCACACCTTTACCAGGGTTGATGTGCTGTGGAGACTCGACATTTCCTGGTATTGGTTTACCAGCAGTCGCCGCCAGTGGGATGATTGCTGCCAATACCCTTGCACCTGTTAATAAGCATTTAGCTATGCTTCAGGATATCAGGTGCATTTAATTTTTCTAGTATAAAATCTAGTTGCCAAGAGAGCCGCACCTGCTGCCAAAATTGCTAGTACACTGTCAGGTTCAGGTACGGCAGCAACTTGAGCATCAATTCGTGCAGTTCCAGCAAATAAACCAGTTAAGTCAGAGTTTTGCAGGATACTAGCAAACTCTGGAGAAATCAACAATTTAACATCAGGGATGGTTAAATTTTGGCCATCAAAAGCCACAGGTTCCGTAATACTTAAATCAAACAAAATTGTATTTAGAGAAAATGTGTCTCTTAAAACAAATCCGCTAGCACCTGTGACAGTACGTCCCGGAGCAAAACCTATTGAAAAGTCACCAACAGTAATTTGCTTATTGAAGGTAACAGTACCGGTATGCTCGATTGTGCCTGAGAGTGGAGTAAAACCGCCCTCATCACTGAACGTGAAATTAGTGGCTGGGTCGATGTTGAAGCCAACTAAGTAATTGCTGGGAATTGGTGCAACTGTATTATTAGTGCCTGTCAAGTTTAGCCCGATACTACTAAGAATATCCTCGTGGTCACGATCAATGCTGGTAACTCCCGATATCACTTTAAAAGTTGCAGCTTCTACCTGTATGGGTGCAATTGATACAAAAGCTGCTGTTGTACAACTAAGAATCCCTGCAAACTGAGAAAAACGCATATATACTCTGATGATCTTTGTAGTTTATTTTATCTAATAAAACGTTCTTTGTTAATCTATAAACTCAGAGATTGCCGTTAAAAAACTAATCTTACATACTTTTTTAAAGCTGACATTAAGTAAATATCAAGTTAATAACAAAATTTCAGTCATCCAATTAAAAATACATATTTAAGTAAATGGGTACAAATAAAGCTCACTACTCAGAATGAAGCGTAGAGTGTGAGATATAAGGCATTAAGGATAGAATATGAAATAAAAATATAGTTACGTTTAATTATGTCCAATGCCAATTATTTAGCCTTTAACCTAACAATTATAAAGGGGTAAAACATCAGCTTTACCTCTAATTATTGATAAGTTTAGGTTAAGAGGCCAAGCACTGTCTTAGAGGGTATTCATAAAGCAATACGTTTGGTTTTGTGAAAAATTGTAGGTTGGGTTAAGCAAAGCGTAACCCAACAAAGCCTCAGAAATATTGGGTTTCGTTCCTCAAACACCACTTGCTTCTCTTCTTGAGAGAAGGGGAGACGCTGCGCGTAGCTTGCTTCCTCGGAGGGGTACAAGTCGGGAAACCCACCCTACATATACTTAGATTTTTGAAAAAATCAAATTGGATTGCTATGGTTTGATTTTTTCTCACCGACTTACTTTTTGCTTCATAGACTTGTTTTAATCCACCAGCTTATTTTCTCCAAACTAGAATCTATCTTCTGCCAAAAGCTTGCTGAAGAGTCTGCTTGTTTTGCTGCTGCGAGTATTTGAACTATACTGTCGAAGTTTTTTTGAATCAACTGCTTATCTAGTTTAGGAATATCTAATTTCAGATATTTCAGACGATTGGGTAACTCTACTTTCTCTTTTGTCGGAAAGTCGGGAATCTGCTCCACTTCTTCTAGAATTTTGTCTATTGAAGCAATGACTTCTTGCAGACTCGGCTTTTTAGTTTGTAATTGTAAATCTTTTTCTTCAAAGTTTGCTTCTTGATTACCTAACTTTACTATCACTATTTTGACAAAGAAAATATTGTAATCTACCTCGCTTACTTCACCAACTTGTTGATGATATTTTCCAATTTTATTTATAAGTACTATGTCACCTTTCTCAATTTTGTCATTCATAATTTATATAGCTTTGTAATTAAATTACTAAATAATCTCCTCTACAGAAAATACTACTCTAAAGCCGCAAATTCTCAGTCCACCATCTGACTCGTTCCAGCTACGACTAGCGCTGCGACAGAGTTCTGCACTGAAACTCCAAGAACCGCCACGTAGCACCCGGCGATGAATATCACCGCCAACTTCCCAAGCTGTTCCATCTAAGGGTGCGTCGTTGTAATTGTTATGCCACGAATCAGCACACCATTCCCAAACTAAACCGTGCATATCGTACAATCCAAAGGCGTTGGCGACTTCAAAACTACCGACGTTTGTGGTTTCTTTACGGAATTTGCTTTTTGGTTCGATAGTACAACTGACTAACTCAGAGGTAATGGTTTCGCCAAAGTGGAATGAGGTTGTAGTTCCAGCCCGACAAGCATATTCCCATTCAGCTTCACTCGGTAAACGATAATCACGTCCAGTTTTTTCTGATAGCCTGAGACAGAATTCTATAGCCTCATACCAAGATACATTTTCCACTGGCCTATCTAGACCTTTAAATTTCGATGGATGAGGATTTAAAGCTTGTTTGACTTTGGGTAAAGCTGCTACTACTCTCCACTGTGCTTGAGTTACAGGAAATTTCCCCATAAAAAATGGTTCAACGGTAACTTCATGTCGAGGACGTTCGTCAGCATCTCCTTCAAATTCTGGTGAACCCATCATGTAAGTACCACCAGGAATTGATACCATTTCTAATGTGACAGACTTACCCAATTCTTCGGCAAAGAAGTTTGCATTGCAACTCATGCGGTTTACTTCTCTACCACCTGTGTCTACTGTAACTACGTCAAATTCAAAGGTTTCTAAGGGGGGTAATGGTACTATTACTTTTTGTGGTAGCGGCGGTAATATGGGTTGAGACATTGAAACAATTTTTAGAGCAACAGGTTCAATGTTCGATGTTGTAAACTTCAAATCGTTGATAACTTCTACTGCTGTTTGATATCTTTCACTCGGTAGATGTTTTAGTAATTTATCTAAAATTTTCCCTAAGTCGTCACTGATAGTAATACCTTTTTCCTGTA
Organism: Nostoc sp. JL34; assembly: GCF_017114945.1. Classification (GTDB taxonomy): domain Bacteria; phylum Cyanobacteriota; class Cyanobacteriia; order Cyanobacteriales; family Nostocaceae; genus Nostoc. The sequence goes on along the minus strand of NZ_JABXKQ010000070.1, from coordinate 75,231 downwards.
ACCGTTCGCGCCACATCCATTTGGCATTCATGGCATCATAAATAGGATCATTAATCTGTCCAGAAGCATCCTGCAAAGGCAAACATCGAGTTAAAAGACGCACGCAAGTTACACCTAAAGCATACAAATCACTGCCGTGACAAGCAAATCCAGCCATTTGTTCTGTTGGGGCGTAGCCAAGGGTATAAATTACCGTAGCTTGTCTTCCTATACTGGTTTGTGTTACTTGTTTAGCACCGCCAAAGTCAATTAAGACAGGTTTTTCATCACTTGCACGGCGGATAATATTTTCTGGTTTAATATCCCGATGAATGACATTATGGGTATGAATGAATTCCAGAACTGGTAATAAATCAGCTAACAGTTTCCAAATTTGTGATTCGCCATAAATTTGTTGCTGAACTTCTTGTAAGAGAGTTTTTCCTTGAATAAATTCTTGTACGAGATACAAGCTAGTACCTTGTTCAAAATAAGCTAGTAGTCTAGGAATCTGGGTATGATTTTCTCCCAGTTCATACAACCGAAAAGCCTCTTCTTTGAAAAATTCTGCTGCTTTAGTGCGTTGTCCTGTTCCCTGAAATTGTGGGAAAAATTGCTTGATGACGCAAGGGGCATTTAGTCTGTCTACATCTTCTGTAGCATAGGTTCTACTAAACCCACCTTCACCTAAGAGTCTTAATACGCGGTAACGGTTTCTGAGAAGTTTGCCAAAGTTGCTTTGTCCGCAACTCACGCAAAATCTATTGCTATCAGAGTTGAATGGATTTGAGCAATTGGGATTTTGGCAGATTTGCATAATGAGGGGGAAATAGCATCTTCTCCAAAGTTAGCCCCAATATTATCTAATTGAAAACAGTGATGTAGAGAAGCGAACACGGAAGTTTATTCATGTGCTTAAAACTATCTTTCACAGGAGGGCATAAGAATGAATAAATTATATTTATATATACCAATTTAATTAATGATTGCAACACATACTTGGGTTAAGACGCGATGAATCTCGTCTCTATAAATGGTGTATTTGCCACATTCTTTTTTACAATTGGTATTACTTATCTATACTATGACGTTGTGTTAGCAGAAAGTATGGCACATTGCCATAATGTTTGGGCGTTAGGCTTGCCGTAATGCACCCTAAATTTTAATATAACTGTTGTTCGCTATCTAAAAAAGTTCAGGAAGAACGAAATCACCTACCTATAACTTTTATTGTGAATTGCAACTATTATTTAAAAGTTTTATTATCTCCAGAAGCACGAATTAATTCAGCTACAAGGGCAACGATCGCAGATACTGAAATTAACATTACACTGAGTGCATTAATATCAGGTTTAACTCCGGATCTAATGCGGCTAAAAATTTCCATTGGCAGGGTGTTAGAACCGCTACCAGCTGTAAAACTAGCAATGAGAAAATCATCTAAGCTGAGGACAAAAGCCAAGAGACAACCAGCTACAATCCCAGGCATCAATTGAGGTAGCAATACTCTGATGAAAGCTTGAGTTGGTGTCGCACCTAAATCTAGTGCTGCTTCTTCTAAGTGTGGATCTAAATTAGTCAGTCGGGAAGCAACCACAAGTCCGACGTAAGCCAGACAAAAGACTACATGAGCTGCAACTATCGTCCACAAACTCAAAGGTATTGCAAAGGCTGCTAGACATACTAGGGTAGCCACTGCGATCGCAATATCGGGAATAATCAATGGTAGGTAAGCAACACCCCGATACAATTTCTTACCAGGAAATTCGTAACGTGCCAACCCAACCGCCATCAAAGTTCCCAGCACTGCTGAAATTGCCACTGCACAACCAGCAACTATCATACTGTTTTGCAAAGCCGATAAAATGCGATCGTCACTGAACAACTTGCGATACCAATCGAGAGTGAATCCTTGCCAAGTTGCACTGTAGGGCGATTGATTGAAGCTATAAAAGCCAAGTACCAATATGGGCAGGTACATGAACACAAATATCAGCAGTGAGAAAACCGCCTGCCATGAGACACGCGGTTTTTTGAGAGATGGAGAGATATTCACGTTTATATCTGATGTTTCTTGATAGCAATATAAAGTATCATATTTTGTGTAATAAGTCAATGGTTCAACTCTCTTCTCTGCCTTTTGATTAGTGGAGAATCCAATAACATCTCAATTAACCAGATAAGTTTCTCAAGCAACTTGTTAAAGGTAGGTAAACTTCTGTGACTCTGTACTAATTAATTGTTCTGACTTTTCACGGTATCTGGAAAACCTCTTTCCTAAAAGGAGAAACACTTTGAATTTCCCCTTTAGAGCGTTGGGAAGGGGGTTAGGTTTATTCGTAGGCTTTTCCACTTGACATGAAAAGTCAGGTTAATTATTACCTTTAAGAACTTGAATAGAACTTATAAGAAAAACTCCTGCTTTTGATTTAAGACTACCTACTTTACCAAAATCTGTACTTTGGACGGCTACAGGTTATCCTTTGGAGTACGGAAAGCCGCCCAAATAGTGTCTACACGTTTTATTCTTTAATTAATATTTGTAAATCAGATTGTTGACAGGCAATAATAGAGATTTTCCCCCAAATATCATGATTTAACTGCGATTTAAACGATTTAAGAGAATTCATATTTATCAAATAATCTCCATTTAAAATTGTACTCAATCATCAAAAATTAGGAAATTAAAATATAGCTACCTCTTTAGGAGTGGGTGATTTCCGTACTAAGATAGACAAATAATATAGAAGTGACAGCATAAGATTTGAGAGAGATTGTTAATAAGTTTAGTATCTGAAGTTACTTTCTAATGGAAAGTGAATCAATTACAAGCACACAAACAACAAAAATAAAAAACTTCTAATTCAAGCTTTATTTTTTAGGAGGTTTATGATGCGAATTGCTCAAATAGCTCCACTGTGGGAAAGAGTTCCACCTCCAGCTTATGGTGGCGTTGAATTAGTAGTAGGGTTACTGACCGATGAATTAGTCCGACGCGGACATGAAGTAACTTTATTTGCATCGGGAGATTCTATTAGTCTGGGAACACTAACGTCAGTTCATCCCCGGGCCCTCAGACTCGATACTACTATCAAAGATTACGGCATTTACGAGATGCTGAATCTAGCTTCGGTTTATGAACGCGCAGAAGAGTTTGATATTATTCACTCCCATATAGGGCATGGGGCACTGGCTTACGCGAATCTCGTCAAAACCCCTACAGTTCACACGTTGCACGGTACTTTTAACCCTGACAACGAAAAGATGTTTAGTTTTGGTAAAAAACAACCCTACGTCAATATTTCCAATGCACAACGAGAACCAAGGTTAGGGTTGAACTCTATAGCGACAGTTTACAACGGAATTGATGTTAGCAGTTATGATTTTCACTCTCAACCAGAAGATCCCCCTTACTTAGCGTTTTTAGGTCGGATGTCTCCAGAGAAGGGAGCGCACTTAGCTATAGAAATTGCAAAAGTTGCTGGTTGGCATTTAAAAATGGCTGGTAAGGTGGATGTCGTTGATGTGGAATACTTTGAGAAGGAAATTAAACCGCACATTGACGGGGAGCAAATTGAGTATCTGGGTGAAGCCAACCATGCTCAAAAAAATGCCCTGATGGGTGGTGCAGTAGCAACTCTGTTCCCGATCACTTGGCGAGAACCCTTTGGATTGGTGATGATTGAGTCAATGGCTTCCGGTACGCCAGTGATTGCAATGAAATTGGGGTCTACTGAAGAGGTAATTTCCCACGGCAAAACGGGTTTCCTCTGCAATAATATTCAAGAGTGCATCAGTGCTATCGATCGCGTCATCGAGTTAGACCGTTATGCTTGTCGTCAGTATGTCGAAAATCTTTTCAGTGTTAAGCACATGACTGATGGCTATGAGGCGGTTTATCAACAAATAATCGCAGAACGATTTTCTCAGAATGGGCATTTCCGCAGTTTGGTTGATTTAGCTAGCGATCGCGTTTAGATTTCGCATTTGTGTATACAGCCCTGGCGAATAAAATTCGCGGCTACACAAACAAAGCCCACCTCCGTGGGCTAAGAAAAAATGCTGTGCGCTTTACCAAGTGATGCGCTCGCTCCATTTTCCCAATATCTTAGCACTCACTCCTGGAACTCTTTCTAAGTCTTGTAAAGATGTAAATTTTTGCTGTTGACGACTAATAACTATTCGCTGTGCTAATTTTTTACCCACGCCAGGAAGAGTTGCTAATTCTTCTAAACTTGCAGTGTTGATATTTACTTTTTGAATTGCTTGTAACTCAGTTGATGAAGAAGTTTTTATTTGGGGACAGCGTGTTTGTTCTAATTTAATTTTTTCTTGAATTGCTGGTGGTAAGCCGGGTTTAACTTTGGTATAAAGACGAGCAAATTCTCGCACATAATGGGCAGCAACTATCGGATTTTGAATTACTACAAGTGTCTCGTCGTTACCATTATTGGCAGCATCTGACCAATTATGAGAACCTGTAATTACTGTTTGACTATCAATAACACCAAATTTTTGATGCAATAAATCACCTTTGGGTAATATAGGTACACCTACGGTAGTAATTGGATTTGACCAAGGATGGTTGTCAACTTCATATTTACATTTATTACTAAGAGCAACTCCCATCATATCTAATGCTTCACTGTAAGGACGATAAGCGAATTGTGGTTCAATTAAAGCGCGAATTTGCACACTTTGTTGATGGCGTTTTTCTAAAATATTGGCAATCCGCTGTTCAGAAAGGACAAATAACGCCATGTCAATAGATTGGGTTGCTGAATCTAAAGTTTTGCCAATTAAACCATTACTACTGTTACTCCAAAGTTGAGTTGGAGAAGTGGGTGAAAATTGCACAGTGATTTTGGTATTACCTAAAGTTATTTGTTTAGGTAAACGCATTGGTTTTTGCAAACCAAATTTACTATCTGGTTGACCTCCTGGTCCATCTCCCCACATAAGATTAAACTCTTCTGTAAATAAGGATCCTAATTCTGGACTGTCAATCTGCAATAAGTTATTGGCATTGCCTAAACTACTGGAATTTGTAAAATCACCAGAAGTATCACTTAATGTAAAATTGGCTGAAGTAATAATTACAAGGCGATTGTCCACAATCACAAATTTGTGATGCATCAAGCTGCTACCCGCTGAACCATCTGCTCGATCATCTAACCAGGGAATTTTGGCATTCTGCAAAATTATCAAAGCATCTCTTTGATTGATTTCGGCTGGACTGAGTTGATTATCTTGGTTAATATCGATAAATTTGCGAAATTCCTGATAGCGTTCCTGTTCTCTTTTATCGAACTTACCTACTTCAGTAGATGTTAAGCTACTCCAAGGTCGGCTATAGGTATTTTATAAAATTATCCTGACTTTTACCCCAGCTTTTTGTCTATCAACCAGTGCTTGGGCAACTTTGGGTAAACGTAATTCTTGCACCGCTACATCTACTGTAGATTTAGCTTGTGTAATCGCATCGATAATCTGTTTTTCTAAATCATCCCCCAGACGAGTTTGCTGACGGTAAGCTTCTTGGTATTCTGAAGACTCAGAATGGTTAAAGTAAACTTGAACTAAGGGGTCTTGTGGTAGGGGTGCTGGACGCTGATTATAAGACTGGACTCGTTGACAACCAGCGAGGGAGAATATCAGTAAAAAGATATATAAAAAATATCTTTGTCTAGAGAGAAGTTGCACGGTAATCTGTTAAAAGTGGATTGGGAGTGGATATATTTATCATTCCCAAAATTTTGTGTTCTGAATTAAGTAGAGAAATAAGTTTTCAAGTAAAGGGAAAAATCCACTATTTAGATGTAGAATTACAGAGATTTTTTTCAGAATTTGTCCACTAAAACTGTATGTGCTGGTAAGATCGGCAGTCTATCACCAACGTGTGTTCTCACTATTATCGGTTATATGCAAATTTATCTAGATTACAGCGCCACTACTCCAACTCGAAAAGAAGCGATCGCAGTTATGCAAACAATCCTCACTCAACAGTGGGGCAATCCTTCCAGCTTACATGAGTGGGGACAACGGGCGGCAACGGTTGTAGAACAAGCCAGAGTCCAAGTTTCTGGTTTAATTAACGCCGCTACCCCTGAATCGATCGTTTTTACCTCTGGTGGCACTGAGGCAGATAATTTGGCGATTATGGGTGTGGCTCGGTTGTATGCTGTACCTCAACATCTAATTATTTCCAGCGTTGAGCATTCCGCAATTTCTGAGACAGTAAGGTTGCTAGAGATGTGGGGTTGGGAAGTCACGCGCTTATCTGTAGATATTAAAGGCAGAGTCAACCCCTTGGATTTAAAAGCGGCGTTGCGACATAACACAGTTTTGGTTTCTATAATTTACGGTCAAAGTGAAGTTGGGACTGTGCAACCGATCGCAGAACTGGGTAAAATTGTGCGATCGCATGGGGCTTTGTTCCATACAGATGCGGTGCAAGCTGCGGGACGCTTACCTATAGATGTGCAACAACTTCCTGTAGACTTACTTAGTCTTTCTAGTCATAAAATATATGGGCCGCAAGGTGCAGGAGCGTTATATGTGCGTCCTGGGGTAGATTTGATGTCTTTACTGAGTGGTGGTGGGCAAGAAATGGGACTGCGTTCTGGTACGCAAGCAGTACCGATAATAGCGGGGTTTGGTGTAGCAGCAGAATTAGCAGCCGAAGAATTAGCTACAGAAACACCACGATTAATTGAGTTACGCGATCGCGCTTTTGCCCAATTAGCTGAGATTCCTAGTTTAATTCCTACAGGGGATGCTTGCGATCGTTTACCTCACCATATCAGTATGTGCTTAGAAAACGCCGACGGGAAAAAACTTAGCGGTAAAACCTTGGTAAGACAGCTAAACCTTGCCGGCATCGGTATCAGTGCTGGTGCTGCCTGTCACAGTGGTAAACTTAGTCCTAGCCCGATATTGTTAGCAATGGGGTATTCCGAAAAAGCAGCCTTGGGCGGAATTCGTATCACATTGGGGCGTGAGACGACTGAAGCTGATATAGATTGGACGGTAATGGTATTGAAGCAAGTTTTGCAAAGGCTAACACCGGATTTATCTTTAGTTAAGCGTTAAATTCTCGACGAGAATCTTAGGATTTCAAATAATTACGATCGTCTAAATTGGTATGATTTTAATTCTCGTAATCAGGAAAAAAACATCATCAATACTGCCAAACTCACCACTGATGGCACTTACCAAATCGTCATTTTGCCCAAAAACTTTCAACTTACTGGTACTGAAATTTATATCAAAAAAATTGGCAGTGCCATTGTCCTCATTGCCAAAGATAACCCGTGGCAATCCCTCATAGAGAGTCTAGACAATTTCTTTGATGACTTCATGACTACCAGAGATCAGCTAGTTATTGATACTAGAGAAAATTTTTAAATGTGATACTTGCTTGATACGAACATCTGTATTTACCTGATAAAGCAAAAATCCCAAAAAGTACTAGATAAATTTCAAACCCTTAGCATTTTTGATGTTGGTATCTCCTCGATACCATTGCCGAACTCGAATATGGAGTTGCTTAAAAGTCAACAGCAAGAGAAAAACCGCATCCTGTAATATCAATCAAAAATATCAATCAAAATAACTTTAAGAGCAGCATTATGAGTATTATCGTCTTCGGCAGCATCAATATAGACTTGGTAGCAACAACATCCCGGTTGCCAGTTGCAGGAGAAACGTTGCTAGGAGAAGACTTTTTTAAAGTTTCGGGAGGAAAAGGAGCTAATCAAGCCGTAGCATTAGCAAAATTAGGCATTCCTACCCAGATAGTGGGGCGTGTAGGCGCAGACGATTTTGGTACGGAACTTGTGAACAATTTGCAAGCATCTGGTGTGCAGACTGATAACATTTTTGTGGATGAGACTGTTAGTTCTGGCGTCGCGCTCATCACTGTGAGTCATACTGGTGAAAATCAAATTGTCGTCATTCCTGGTGCAAATGGGCGCGTCAATCAAGAAGATATAGAGCGATTATCCCACTTTTTACCAGAAGCAACAGCACTACTTTTACAAATAGAAATTCCTATTAATGCCGTGGTTGCTGCTGCTAAAGCCGCAAAAGGTGCAAATATCAAAGTAATTTTTGACCCCGCACCTGCACAATCTAATTTACCAGATGAATTGTATCCATTGGTAGACATTATTACACCAAATGAAGTTGAAGCAGCGCAGTTGGTTGGTTTTGCTGTGGATGGAGAGGAACAAGCAGCCAAAGCAGCTGCGGTTTTATTGCAACGGGGTGTGAAATGTGCGATCGTCAAACTGGGTGCTAAGGGTGTTTTTTGCGCCACTGCTGAAGAAAAGTTTTTTGTACCCGCGTTTTCAGTTCATGCAGTTGACACAGTAGCCGCAGGCGATGCTTTTAATGGTGGTTTAGCGGCGGCACTTTTTGAAGGACTTTCCTTACATCAAGCGGTTATTTGGGGTGCAGCAGCCGGTGCTTTGGCGGCGACAAAAGCAGGCGCACAAACTTCGCTACCGGATAGGTTTACATTTGATGCATTTCTTAAGGAAAGGAAGTGGGGAGTAGACTGACGCCGTAAGCATCAGCCTACTCCCCATCAGGCTAACCAATTAATTTCTGCCAGCCAGCAGGCCCAATAATGCCATCGACATCTAAACCATTTTGCTTTTGAAAGTTCCTAATTGCAACCTCTGTTTGCGGCCCGTAGACGCCATCAGCCTCAACACCTACACGGTATTGCAAGTATCTGACAACTGAACCACCAGCATGGTTTGGTCTGATAATTCGTTTTGCCAAAATTAGATTTATGGCATTCCATGTAGCTTCGTCAGCAATTCCAGTTGACTGAACCCCGACAATAGTCTGGAATTTTTCTGTGGCAGATTTAGTGTTAGCCCCGGTGAAGCCATCTTCCACTAACGCCTTACCATTTTTATCGGTTATTTTTAGTCTATTTAAGGATTTTTGCAGTCTGAGAATAGTGGCATCTACATTTTCCTCTTCATCTGGTACGGGGTTAACGGGAACAGTTGGAATTTTACCAGTTAAGCCTTTGACAATTGCATTAGCCATTGCTTCTGGATTAAAAAGATTCATATCTTTTGACGAATCGATAAAGCAACCTTCTACCAAAATCGCAGGCATATCTGTGTTTTTCAGAACATACAAGTGAGAACCGCTCTTAACGCCGCGATTAAAAAATCCTAATTTGACGATTTCATCTAGTACAGGTTTAGCGATTTTTCTCCCTGTTTCGCTAGTTGCATATACTTCTGTGCCGTTAGCTTGTCCATTAAAACAGTTAAAATGAATCGAGACATAAATATCTACTTTACTGGCATTAGCTGTAGAACATCTTTTTGAAAGCGATTCAGTTACTGTACGAGCACTACTTGGTTTACAGACTACGACTTCATTCCCCAAAGCTCTTAACTTGGTTATAACTCTATTACCTACATCTAGAGTTAAATTATCCTCAAATTTAATCCCGCTGGCTCCTGTATCTGGTGGACAATTGTGCCCGCTATCAATTCCAAATTTCATGATTTCATCCTCTACTTACTTATTTTTACACTAGTTCAAAACTTTTCTAATTATAGAGACAAAGTTTTGTTAATAAATTTGTCTAAGTACTTGTTGGCAATAAACGCATTATCTTCAGCATGATTACGCTAGTAGACAAAATAAGTTTTTCTGCAAACCTGAACAGAAAATTTAATGTGGAAAAATCCACTCACTCAAAGTATATTGAAACCAAAAACACAACCATTATAATTTATCAAAATTGAGAATAACCAGTTAATTTTTGCAATAAATTGAAATGCAGCAATTGCCTCCATTATTCAGATAATAACGCTTTGTAAAAGTAGAAAGCCATGACAAATGTACCTAGTTAGATGCCCAAATCCCTAAACCAAACGCACCCTTTATCTGAATGTGGGCTTATAAAGTCATAAACGCTTTACAGACTCTACCCTCGGCTTGCTGTTAACCCTGAGCAGCTTAACACATAATACTTTACAGTATTAACGAATACGTGATAGTTTCTAGACACCTGCGGGAGATTAATTAGATAAACTGCTCAAGAAACGAGGCTCAATATGGGATCTTTAAATTTTGTGAAGCTACTGGAGAATTCCATCAATGAACCCGGTTTAGGGTGGACTCTCTGTTTTATAGGGGAAGATCAATCTAACAAACTTGCAGAACTGACGCAAGAATTGAGAGGAGAATTTTCTGCGACGGGCGATGGAAAAGAGATTTTATCTGGTTTTTCCTATTGGGGAATAGGCCCAACGATCGCTTGGGATCATGCCTGCAACGATCGCTTCTATCTCGTGATGAAAGAAAGCATAGAGTCTTTTAGATATCGATGGCATCAAATTCATTCTAATAATATCAAAGATCAGAAATATCATTATGTAAGTTTAGGTGTCGGCACAGGTGAAAAAGACCAACATATTTTAAGTTTATTGTTCAACGCAAATCCCGATCTTCTCTATTTTCCAGTTGATATGAGTTCGGAGATGTTAAGGCTAGGTGTGCAACGGGCAACTAGAGGCTCACAATTGCAAGGTAGCCATGTGCTGCCAATTCAAGTTGATTTCTCAATTGAGAGAAATGTTGACGAGTTACGGAAACTACTAAATAAAGTTGTTAATGATAGTCCTGTGCTATTTTCGCTTCTGGGAAATACATTAGCTAATTTTCAGCAAGACACAGAACTGCTGCAAACTCTTTCTAAACTAATGCGACGTGATGATAGGCTACTTATAGAAGTAGCAACCACCGAAGAATTAAGCGAAGAAGCAGCACAAAAGGCGGCGAAAGAATATGCAAAAACTAGATCATTTAAAGAGTTTGTCACCAGTGCATTGCTGCAAAATACTGATTTACATATCGACTTGAATAGCGTATTTTTTGACGGTTCTATAGAAGCTGATAGAGGAATTTTGATAAAAATTCTCTATCGTAATCTCACTGGAAACAAAATTGAAGTGGTGTTACCTGACCGGTCAGTGATGAATTTTGAAGACCAAGATACGATTCGTTTGCTTCTGACTCGGAAATATACTTCTAATGGCATAAATCAAACTATATCAGACAGTAATCTGGTACTTGTTGATAGGCTACACACAGTATTGGAACCACGTTTGAAGAATGGATTTGGCATGGATTTAATCTTAGTTGCCCCTAACTCTTCAGGAATTAACAATAATTCTTCTGTAGCAGATGATATATGGTCTAAACGGTAAGATGTGATATGAGTATGAAAAACCTAGTGACCTTTATCACGTTTTTCCCTCTACTTCTGGGATTTATTCTAGCCGCCGTCTGGTGGACTCAGGCGGAAACCTTTGAACCACTACTAACAGGTCTAGGATTATTAGCAACAATTACCGGGATTTTTGGCGAACGATGGGCATCAGCTAACGAGAAGAGGATAGAATTTCTGCGTGCCTTATTGAATGAGTGCAGATCAAATGACGTTATTTTATCTGATAGCCGCTTTAACCCAAACTCACATAAGCCGGGACGACCGATAGTATTTCCGCGATTAATTATATCAGTGACCGAAACAGCACTCGCATCTGATGTCTTTGCAGAACGTCAAGATAGAGAGTTGTTTTCGCTTCTACATCAATGGCGGCATACTGCTAATGAGTTTAACCGGAGATTAGATATTACCGAGTTGCGTACTTTTACAAACTTGTCATCACAAGAAATCCGTTCACTATATGAAGCGTTACAGGAATCAAAAGAGTTTAATGATGCACTTAATTTGACTCAACACATCACAACTTTTTTGAAATCAAAATATCCCAAAGGCGTTGGTGATAGTGAAGCCCTAACTCCCTCAAGGAACTACTAACCAGAATCTATGGGTAGATATTTAACACTCAGCCTGAAAGCACGTTTAAAATTTAAGTAAAGAAATATTTCGTAGCTTACAGGCATGAAACGCATCGTCTTGATTGCTGGGTTTGAATCATTCAACGCTGACTTGTACAGAAAAGCAGCCTTTTTGGCTAACTCTCGCTGTCCTGAGTTGGATATTCGGGTATTTAGCGATCGCGATCTTACCAGCATTCGTACCGAGGTAGAAGCAGCACTTCATGACGCTGATGTGTTTTTCGGTAGCCTACTATTTGATTATGACCAGGTTATGTGGTTGCGCGATCGCATTTCCCAAATTCCCATCCGTCTAGTCTTTGAGTCAGCCTTGGAATTGATGAGTTTAACCAAGTTGGGTGACTTTGCTATTGGCGACAAGCCCAAAGGAATGCCCAAACCAGTTAAATTCATCCTTGACAAATTTAGCAACGGGCGAGAAGAAGACAAACTCGCTGGTTACATCAGCTTCTTAAAAATTGGCCCCAAACTACTGAAATACGTCCCAGTGCAGAAAGTCCAAGACTTACGCAACTGGTTAATTATCTATGGTTACTGGAATGCTGGCGGTTCAGAAAACGTCGCTTCATTATTCTGGACACTAGCAGAAAAATATTTAAATTTAAAAGTCGGCGACATTCCCCCGCTAGTCGAAACCCCCAATATCGGATTACTCCATCCCGACTATCAAGGGTTTTTTGAATCGCCCCGCGAGTATTTGGAATGGTATAAAACCCATTGTAGAGACGCGATTAATCGCGTCTCCCCAGTTATCGGAATTCTCCTCTACCGAAAACACGTCATCACCAAACAACCCTACATTCCCCAACTAATTCGCAGTTTTGAAAAAGCCGGGTTAACTCCTTTACCCATCTTCATCAACGGCGTAGAAGGACACGTGGCGGTACGAGATTTAATGACAACTGACTATGAAATTCAGCAACGACAACTAGGTAATATAGAGACTGCCTCACTTTCTAGTGAAGCAGTTAAAGTAGATGCGATCGTTTCGACAATTGGCTTTCCTCTGGTGGGTGGCCCGGCTGGTTCAATGGAAGCTGGCCGTCAAATAGAAGTCGCAAAACGCATCCTTACTGCCAAAAATGTACCTTATATTGTTGCTGCACCACTATTAATTCAAGATATTTCCTCGTGGACGCGCCAAGGTATCGGCGGCTTGCAAAGTGTGGTGTTGTACGCCTTACCAGAATTGGATGGGGCTATTGATACCGTTCCCCTTGGTGGTTTGGTGGGCGAAAATATTTATTTGGTTCCCGAACGGGTGCAGCGATTAATTGGTAGAGTGAAAACTTGGGTGGCTTTGCGGCAAAAACCTGCATCTGAACGCAAAATTGCGATCATTTTATATGGATTTCCTCCAGGTTATGGTGCTGTAGGTACAGCTGCATTATTAAATGTACCGCGTAGTTTGCTGAAATTTCTCCACGCACTCAAAGAAAAAGGTTATACCGTGGGAGATTTACCAGAAGATGGCGAAGAATTGATTCGCTGGGTGAAAGAAGCAGATGAAGCTAATTCTCTTGTGGGGCAGTCGTCTCGCCTGCCCCTAGATAATGGCGCTCATGTTGCCCACCCCACAAATACTGTTAGCGCCCGTACCCTAGAAAAATGGTTGGGATATCTGCAAACCTCCCGCATCAAAAAACAATGGAAATCTCTCACGGGAACTGGTATTAAAACTTATGGCGATGAATTTCAAATTGGTGGTGTGCAATTAGGCAATGTGTGGATAGGCGTACAACCACCTTTGGGGATACAAGGCGACCCGATGCGCTTAATGTTTGAACGAGATTTAACGCCTCATCCCCAATATGCTGCTTATTATAAATGGTTGCAAAATGAGTTTCAAGCTGATGCTTTAGTTCACTTTGGAATGCATGGGACGGTGGAATGGTTGCCTGGTTCTCCGTTGGGTAATACGGGTTATTCTTGGTCGGATATTTTGTTAGGAAATTTGCCTAATCTATATATATATGCGGCGAATAATCCGTCTGAATCGATGTTGGCAAAACGTCGCGGTTATGGTGTGTTGATTTCTCATAATGTACCGCCTTATGGACGTGCAGGTTTATATAAGGAATTGGTGGCGTTGCGTGATTTGATTTCGGAGTATCGTGAAGATCCACAAAAGAATTATGTCTTAAAAGAAGGAATTTGTAAAAAAATTGTAGATTCTGGTTTAGATGCAGATTGTCCTTTTGAAGATGCTAAACGGTTAGGAATTGCGTTTACTCCTGAAAATGTGCGGATGTTTAGCAGTCATGCTTTTGATGATTATTTGGTGGAGTTGTATGGATATTTGCAGGTTTTAGAAAATCGGTTGTTTTCTTCTGGGTTGCATACTTTGGGGGAAGCACCAAATGAGGAGGAATTGGCGTCGTATTTGGAGGCTTATTTTGGCGAAGAGGAAAGAATAAACGAAGAAAGAGAAGAAGAGGAAAAGCTAATAAGGGATTTGTTAATGCAATCTACGGATGAGTTAACAAATTTGTTAAGGGGGTTGAATGGGGAATATATTCCGCCTGCGCCTGGTGGGGATTTGTTGCGGGATGGGGCTGGGGTTTTGCCGACAGGGAGAAATATTCATGCTTTAGATCCTTATCGGATGCCTTCACCTGCTGCATACCAACGGGGACGGGAAATTGGTCAAAAAATTATCGCCCAGCATTTGGATGAATATGGAAAATATCCTGAAACGGTGGCGGTGATGTTATGGGGATTGGATGCGATTAAAACTAAGGGGGAATCTTTGGGGATTCTGTTGGAATTGGTGGGGGCTGAACCTGTTAAGGAAGGAACTGGTAGAGTTGTTCGTTATGAATTGAAGCCGTTGGCGCAAGTTGGACATCCCCGCATTGATGTGTTGGGTAATTTGTCTGGAATTTTCCGGGATAGTTTTGTCAATATTATCGAATTATTAGATGATTTATTTCAACGGGCGGCTGATGCTGATGAGTCGGAAGATCAGAATTTTATTAGAAGACATGCTTTGGCTTTGAAAGCCCAAGGTGTGGAAAATACATCGGCGAGATTGTTTTCTAATCCGGCGGGTGATTTTGGTTCTTTGGTAAATGATCGGGTGGTTGATGGTAACTGGGAATCTGGTGAGGAATTGGGGAATACTTGGCAAAGTCGCAACGTGTTTAGCTATGGGAGAGAAGATAAAGGTCAAGCTAGACCAGAAGTTTTGAATACTTTGTTAAAAACTAGCGATCGCATTGTTCAAGAAATCGATTCGGTAGAATATGGTTTAACTGATATTCAAGAATATTACGCTAATACCGGCGGTTTGAAAAAGGCGGCAGAAAAACAAGGCGGTAAGAAGGTTACAACCAGCTTTGTAGAAAGTTTCTCGAAGGATACTACACCGCGCAATTTAGATGATTTGCTGCGAATGGAGTATCGCACTAAGTTGGTAAATCCCAAATGGGCGCAAGCAATGGCGAATCAAGGTTCTGGTGGGGCGTTTGAAATCTCTCAACGGATGACGGCGTTGATTGGTTGGGGTGGTACTGCTGATTTTACCGATGATTGGGTTTATGACCAAGCCGCAGATACTTATGCATTAGATGCAGAGATGGCGGATAAATTACGTAAGGCAAATCCTGAAGCTTTTCGCAATATTTTAGGGAGAATGTTGGAGGCGCATGGGCGAGGTTTCTGGGAAGCTGATGGTGAGAAGTTAGATAAGTTGCGCCAATTGTATGAGTTAACAGATGAGGAGTTGGAGGGTGTGACAGTTTAGAAAATAGGGATAAATTATGAAAATCAACTACGAAAATTTCTCAGTTTAAAATATACCAAATACCATCGGTACTTTTGGATAAAAGATGATATCTTTTATCAATCAATTCTATAATCTTGGGAAACTCTTTTTTAATGAGAGTCTGATAGTTATCACTAATAAATATATAAGGAGGCTTGGATAAATTTAACTCCTGTAGAAGTTGCGGCCATTGCTCAGATAGAAATAATTCAAGTGACCATGCATTTAGTGATGTTGCTTGAGTGCGGCCAGATAAGTAGTAAATAGATGGGTCACCAGCAACAAAAATCTCACCAGGTAAACTTCCTGGTTGAGAGAGAAAGTCAACCTCTGAACGAAGCAATGTATAGTCTTTTCTAAATACAGTCTGATATTTAAATCGTGTATCTTCAGTTAAAGCAAAATTATTCTTAACTAGAGCAACACTCTTGAATTGAAAATTTAATAATAAAGGTAATAAAAACAAAAATGACACCAGAATCTTAATTACTGGTGAATTCAATTGTTTTAAAGGTTGCCATAATATATCTAAACCTTTAGTTGCTAAAATACCTGTAGGCACAAATAATAGTAAATAATGGTAACTCCACAGTGACCTAGTTTGTAAAAAAATAATCCCCAGCCCCAAAACAAACCAAGCAACAAGTAGCAAAGTCAATAAATTCTTACCCTTACGCAAGGATACATTTACTGCAACAGTAGCTATTAAAACTAAAGTGACAAAACTCTTTAAGAACCATGCTGTTCCAAAAAGTAACTTAGATAGATTAAATTTGCCATTAGCGACCACCTGACCTGGATATACAAAAAATGTTTTATATACAATTGATAAACTATTAACTTCGGCAAAGTAGCTGAAAAGAGCTAGAAGAGGAAAGATAATTCCTATAAAAATTGGCAAGAAAACTTCAATAAATATTTTTTGAAAACTCTGATGTTTTATCAATAGAGAATGAAGCAATATAGTTACCCATAAAGCAAGCAAAATTGGTAAAAATATTAATTTAAATATCAGGACAATTCCACCCATAAAACCTGATATTAAAAGCTGAATAAATCTTTGTTTTCCCTCGTGATTAAAAGATTGGTAAGTCAGCCAAAGACATAAAAATAAAGGAAAACCAACTAGTCCTTCTACTTGAGTAAGTTGCCGATAAGATGAAGAAATATAGTAAACACCAACCGTTAACAAAGGTACTAAACTTGCTATTATCTGATGCTGAAAATAGTTTTTGAGAGTCAGTTGCAATATTATAGAGAAAAACACCATATAAATAAGTTCAAATATATGGATGCCAATCTCATTAAAACCAAATAAATTTCCTGCTAAGAAATAAAAATAATAAATTCCAGGTTGCTTTAGATCCCAAAAATCCCGATAGAGGATCTTTCCTTGTTGCATCTCCAAAACACCTGTTGTAAATAGTGCTTGATCTCCTGAAAAGGGAAAAGGTAAATTTATTAAACCAATTATGACAACAGAAATCAAAACCAAAAAGTCAATTTTACTTAATCGAGGAATGCTAATCATAAAAACTTTACTCCAACTGATATATAATATTATAATTAAGCCGATTAATAACTCATAATAATATTGAAAAGACAAGCTAAACTTGATTTATTATTCCATAAATAACCCAACTCTTTAAATGTTTCAGAAGATAATCCTAGTTAAATATGGAATAGTTGTCTTGATTTGCTTGTAAACTTATAACTGAAATTCCTAGTCATCAAATACTGACTAAATGAAAACTAGGCTTTTGGTTTTAATGCCAAAAATAGCAGGTCTACAGAAGTCATGATTTTTGAATTGGTTAGGGTTAGTGGATCAAGTGCGATGCCTAATTTGGTCTATGCCTACGCAATTCTGAATTCAGCCACTCCCAAGTAGACACGCACTTCACATTTGTGCCAAAGTTGATAAAACATTAAATTCCCCAATTTACTTTACTCGTCCCTTTTCTGGAGAAATATTTGCCAGCTAGCTATGATTGATTATCATACTCTTTCAGAGGGCTAGCAGCACTACTATTTAAATAGCAGGTGTATGGGGTTAAATTCACTTAACTATTGCCCAAAGGTCAAGAACCGTTAAACATTACCTCAAAGTACCCCAAGTAGGTACGGGGCGAAAAAATACAAAAAAATTATCAAATTATAAACCTAAGGATAAGGCTATGGCAACCGAACAGTTGACTAGAGACAGCGACAATCTAGATTTAAATCAGCTATTGAGAACGCTGAATGCTGTTAAACAGGGTGACTTTTCGGCTCGGATGCCCATAGACCATACTGGTGTGGCGGGAAAAATCGCTGATACGCTCAATGATATTATTGATCAAAATGAGCGAATGGCGGCGGAGCTACAGCGAATTGGTAATGTTGTCGGCAAAGAAGGCAAAATTGCCGATCGCGCCTCTCTCGGAGATGTTCGAGGATCTTGGTCAGATTGTGTTACTTCTGTCAATACTCTGATTACAGATTTAGTTCAACCAACAGCTGAAACTACGCGGGTGATTCGGGCTGTTGCCAATGGTGACTTATCCCAAACGATCGCCACAGAAATTGATGGCAGACCCCTCCAAGGTGAGTTTCTCCAAACTGCTAATATCGTCAACACGATGGTGGATCGCCTCGGTTCCTTTGCATCAGAAGTCACAAGAGTTGCCCGTGAGGTGGGTACTGAGGGTAAATTGGGTGTCCAAGCCCAAGTACAAGGGGTGGCTGGCACTTGGAAGGATTTGACTGATAACGTTAACTTGATGGCAGGTAATCTCACTGGCCAAGTTCGCAACATTGCCGAAGTTGCTACTGCGATCGCAAATGGTGACTTATCCAAAAAAATCACTGTCGATGTAAAAGGCGAAATTCTGGAACTCAAAAACACCGTCAACACGATGGTGGATCAGCTTAATTCTTTTGCGAGTGAAGTAACAAGAGTTGCCCGTGAAGTGGGAACTGAAGGGAAATTGGGCGTACAAGCAGAAGTTAAAGGTGTAGCAGGAACTTGGAAGGATCTCACTGACAACGTTAATTTGATGGCAGGTAATTTGACTGCCCAAGTCCGTAATATTGCGGAAGTGACAACGGCAGTAGCAAACGGCGACCTTTCCAAGAAAATCACTGTAGATGTCAAAGGCGAAATTTTAGAGTTGAAAAACACCGTTAACATCATGGTGGATCAACTTAATTCTTTTGCGAGTGAAGTAACAAGAGTTGCCCGTGAGGTGGGGGCTGAAGGTAAATTGGGCGGTCAAGCAGAAGTGCGCGGGGTAGCGGGTACGTGGAAAGACTTGACTGACAGCGTGAATTTCATGGCGGGAAGCTTGACGGCACAGGTACGGAATATTGCCGAAGTTACGACGGCTGTGGCAAATGGCGACCTTTCCAAGAAAATCACTGTCGATGTCAAAGGCGAAATTCTGGAGTTGAAAAACACCATCAACACAATGGTAGATCAACTTAATTCTTTTGCGAGTGAAGTAACAAGAGTTGCCCGTGAGGTGGGAACTGAAGGCAAGTTGGGCGTGCAAGCAGAAGTCCGGGGAGTAGCGGGGACTTGGAAAGATTTAACCGATAACGTTAACTTAATGGCGGGTAATCTCACCGGACAGGTGCGAAATATTGCCGAAGTTGCCACTGCGATCGCAAATGGTGATCTATCTAAAAAAATCACCGTCGATGTCAGAGGTGAAATTTTTGAACTCAAGAATACCATCAATATAATGGTGGATCAACTCAGTTCCTTTGCATCGGAAGTCACACGGGTTGCTCGTGAGGTGGGCAGTGAAGGTAAACTGGGTGTGCAAGCTGATGTGCGTGGTGTGGCTGGCACTTGGAAAGACTTGACCGACAGCGTGAATTTCATGGCGGGAAGCTTGACGGCACAGGTGCGAAATATTGCCGAAGTTACTACTGCGGTTGCAACAGGCGACTTATCTAAGAAAATCACTGTTGATGTCAAAGGTGAAATTCTGGAGCTGAAAAATACCATTAACACAATGGTGGATCAACTCAATTCCTTTGCATCAGAAGTGACAAGGGTTGCCCGTGAGGTGGGAAGTGAGGGTAAACTGGGTGTGCAAGCAGAAGTGCGCGGTGTCGCGGGTACTTGGAAAGATTTAACTGACAGCGTGAATTTCATGGCGGGAAGCTTAACGGCGCAGGTGCGGAATATTGCTGAAGTGACTACTGCTGTGGCAAATGGCGACCTATCTAAGAAAATCACCGTTGATGTCAAAGGCGAAATTTTGGAGTTAAAAAACACTATTAATACAATGGTGGATCAACTTAGCTCCTTTGCATCGGAAGTGACGCGGGTTGCGAGAGAGGTGGGTACAGAAGGCAAACTGGGTGTGCAAGCAGAAGTTAGAGGAGTTGCAGGCACTTGGAAAGACTTGACCGACAATGTAAACTCAATGGCAGGGAACCTCACCGACCAAGTGCGAAACATTGCCGAAGTTGCAACTGCGATCGCCAATGGTGATTTATCTAAGAAAATTACTGTTGCTGTCAAAGGCGAAATTCTGGAACTTAAGAATACCATCAATATTATGGTGGATCAACTCAACTCCTTCGCCAGTGAAGTCACAAGAGTTGCGCGTGAGGTGGGAAGTGAGGGTAAACTGGGTGTGCAAGCTGATGTGCGCGGCGTGGCTGGCACTTGGAAAGACTTGACCGACAGCGTGAATTTCATGGCGGGAAGCTTAACGGCACAGGTGCGAAACATTGCCGCCGTCACCACAGCTGTAGCTAATGGCGACTTATCTAAAAAAATCTCCGTTGATGTCAAAGGTGAAATTTTAGAGTTGAAAAACACCGTTAACACAATGGTAGATCAGTTAAATTCTTTTGCATCGGAAGTTACAAGAGTTGCCCGTGAGGTGGGAACTGAAGGGAAACTGGGCGTACAAGCGGAAGTTAAAGGTGTAGCCGGAACTTGGAAGGATTTAACCGACAGTGTAAATTTCATGGCGGGAAGTTTGACGGCACAGGTGCGGAACATCGCCGAAGTGACTACGGCGGTAGCAAACGGCGACTTATCTAAGAAAATCACCGTCGATGTAAAAGGTGAAATTCAGGAACTTAAAAATACCATTAATACAATGGTGGATCAGCTGAATTCTTTTGCATCGGAAGTTACAAGAGTTGCCCGTGAGGTCGGAACGGAAGGTAAATTGGGCGTCCAAGCTTACGTCAGAGGAGTAGCTGGGACTTGGAAAGATTTAACAGACAACGTTAACTCAATGGCGGGGAACCTCACCGGACAAGTTCGCAACATCGCGGAAGTTACTAAGGCGGTAGCTAATGGCGACCTTTCTAAGAAAATTACCGTCGATGCCAAAGGCGAAATTTTGGATTTGAAGAACACCACCAACACAATGGTAGATCAACTCAGTTCTTTTGCCAGTGAAGTAACGCGGGTGGCGCGGGAAGTGGGAACTGAAGGGAAGTTGGGCGGACAAGCGCAAGTTCAAGGTGTTGCGGGGACTTGGAAAGATTTGACGGACAATGTTAACTCGATGGCGGGAAACCTCACAGCACAAGTACGCGGTATCGCCAGAGTTGTAACCGCAGTTGCTAACGGTGACTTGAAACGGAAACTGATGCTAGATGCCAAGGGAGAAATTGAAACCTTGGCAGAGACAATCAACGAGATGATTGATACTCTAGCGACCTTTGCCAATCAAGTAACCACAGTGGCGCGGGAAGTGGGAATTGAAGGGAAGTTAGGCGGACAAGCGAGAGTGCCGGGGGCGGCTGGAACTTGGAAAGATTTGACGGATAATGTGAACGAACTTGCTGCTACACTAACAACTCAGTTGCGAGCGATCGCAGAAGTTGCTACAGCTGTAACTAAAGGTGATTTAACTCGTTCAATTGCCGTCGAAGCATTAGGAGAAGTAGCGATACTCAAAGACAACATCAACCAGATGATTGCCAACCTGCGGGAGACAACGCAGAAAAACACCGAACAAGACTGGTTGAAAACTAACTTAGCCAAGTTTACCCGAATGCTCCAAGGTCAGCGAGACTTGGAAACCGTATCTAAACTAATTCTCTCAGAACTAGCACCCTTGGTAGGGGCGCAACACGGCGTATTCTTTCTCATGGAGTCTGCTGAACATTCACCGTATTTGAAACTAATTAGTAGCTACGCTTACCGTGAACGCAGACATCTGGCTAACCGCTTTCAATTGGGTGAAGGTTTGGTGGGACAATGCGCTTTAGAAAAAGAGCGAATTCTGCTGACGGAAGTACCCAGCGATTATGTCAGAATTGCCTCTGGTTTAGGAGAAGCCACGCCCCTAAATGCCGTGGTGTTACCTGTACTCTTTGAAGGACAAGTGACAGCAGTGATTGAATTAGCATCCTTCCGCCGCTTTAGCGAAATTCATCTGACATTCTTCGACCAGCTTACCGAAAGTATCGCGATCGTCCTCAACACGATCGCAGCATCGATGCGAACTGAAGAATTACTCAAGCAGTCGCAATCTTTGGCTGAAGAACTCCAAACCCAGCAAAGCGAACTCCGCGAAACCAACAAACGCTTAGAAAAACAAGCCCAATCACTCAAAACTTCCGAAGATTTACTCAAAGGACAGCAAGAGGAACTGCAACAAACCAACGCTGAATTAGAAGAAAAGGCAGAGTTGTTGGCGATGCAAAAGAAAGAAGTCGAGCGCAAAAATCGGGAAATTGAACAAGCAAGACTGTCTTTAGAAGACAAGGCTGAACAACTCGCCCTCTCCTCAAAATACAAATCAGAATTTCTTGCCAACATGTCTCATGAATTGCGGACACCGTTAAATAGCTTGTTGATTTTGGCGAAGTTGTTAACAGATAACATTGATCGCAACCTCACCGCCAAGCAAGTCGAATACAGCCAAACAATTTACTCAGCCGGTACTGATTTGTTGGCGTTAATCAATGACATTCTGGATCTCGCTAAAATTGAATCTGGAACCATGTCCATTGATATGACCCAAATGCCATTGGTAGAGTTGGGCGATCAGATTGAGCGTACCTTCCGGCAAATCGCTCAGAGTAAAGGACTTGCTTTCGTAATTGAATTTACTCCTGAACTACCAATCAGCATCTATACAGATGTCAAACGCATACAACAGGTGTTGAAAAATCTCCTCTCCAATGCTTTTAAATTTACAGAGAAAGGGGAGGTACGCTTACAGATTGCGGTGGCCAAGCAGGGCTGGAGTTCTGACCATCAAAACTTGAATCGCGCTCAGATTGTCATCGGCTTTTCAGTCAGCGATACAGGCATTGGTATTGCCCCCGAAAAACAGAAAGTGATTTTTGAGGCATTCCAGCAAGCCGATGGCTCTACCAGTCGGAGATACGGCGGCACCGGATTGGGCTTATCAATTAGCCGCGAAATCGCCCGTCTCTTCGGTGGCGAAATTAAACTCATTAGTCAACCCGGTGAAGGTAGCACCTTTACATTCTACTTACCACAATTGAGTCCTGAATCAACATCAACACTACTCCCTACTCCCCACTCCTTACTCCCCACTCCTTACTCCCCACTCCTTACTCCCCACTCCTCACTCCTCACTCAGCACTCAGCACTGATTAATGACGATCGCACTACGATTGAAAGAGGCGATCGCGTGTTACTAATTGTCGAAGATGACGTTAATTTTGCGCGTATCCTACTAGATATGGCGCAACAACAAGGATTCAAGGTGATAGCTGCCCAAACTGGTAGTACAGGTTTGATGTTAGCGCAGCAATTCCTACCTTCAGCCATTTTGCTAGATATCCGGTTGCCAGAAATGGATGGTTGGACGGTATTAGATCGTCTCAAACATGACCCAAATACCCGTCACATTCCCGTACATATCATGACCGTTGAGGAAGGAAAACAGCGCGGTTTGCAACTAGGTGCGATCGCATATCTGCAAAAGCCCTTAACCAGCGAGACAATATCCGAGGCGTTGGCCAAAATTAAAGGTTTTGTTGAGCGTCAGGTGAAAAATTTATTGGTAGTCGAAGATGATGATACTCAACGGCTGAGTATTGTTGAGTTGATTGGTAACAGCGATGTTTCAACCACTGCTGTGGCTGACGGTGCAGCAGCTCTAGAAGCTATTCGCACCCAGCATTTTGATTGCCTGGTTCTCGATTTAGGGCTACCCGACATGACTGGGTTTGAACTGATTGAGCAGATAAAGCTTTTACCTAACGGCAAAACTTTACCAATTATTGTCTACACAGGTAGAGAAATTAGCAAAGCTCAAGAAACAGAACTCAGACGGATTGCCGAGACAATCATCATTAAAGATGTGCGATCGCCCGAACGTCTCCTCGATGAAACAGCATTATTTTTACACCGAGTCCAAGCAAATTTACCAGCACCAAAGCGCCAAATACTCGAACAACTGCATTCACAAGACTACTTACTCACTGGCAAAAAAGCGCTAATTGTAGACGATGATATGCGGAATATCTTCGCCCTTACCAGTATGCTGGAGCGTTATCAAATAGAGGTTATATATGCTGAAAATGGCAGAGAGGGGATTACCCTGTTAGAAAATACACCAGATATTGATGTCGTTTTAATGGACGTAATGATGCCAGAAATGGATGGTTACGAAACAACACGCATAATCCGCCAAAACGATCAATTTAAATCTTTGCCGATTATTGCACTGACTGCTAAAGCCATGCAAGGCGATCGCGAGAAGTGTATTGAAGCCGGTGCATCAGACTACATTACTAAACCTGTAGATACTGAGCAATTGCTGTCGCTGTTGCGTGTTTGGCTATATCGTTAATGATGCGATCGCTTTCACCAATTCTTCTGGATCTACGGGTTTAGAAATATGCTGTTGAAATCCGACAGCGATCGCTTGTTGATGATCCATCTCACCAGCATAAGCAGTTAAAGCGATCGCGGGAATTGTCCCCCCTTGTTCTGGTTTGAGACTCCTTATCTGTCGCATCAGCATATAGCCATCCATTTCTGGCATCCCAATATCGCTGACGATCAAATTTGGCTGTGATTGACTCAATGCAGTTAAAGCTTCAATGGCTGAGGCGACAACGGTAACAGTTGCACCATACTGCTCCAGCATGAAAGGCAAAAATTCTCGCATATCTGCATCATCATCCACCACCAGAATCTCTAAGCCAGATAGCGGCGAAGACTGATCCGCCACCAGTGAGGAGTTATCTTTTGCATTCTTGATTTTTTTGCTTTCATCCTGTAAGTATGGAAGTCTGACGATGAAAGTTGCTCCTTGTCCTTCACCCAGACTTTCTGCTTGCACAGTTCCCCCGTGAAGTTCTGCGAGATGACGAACGATCGCTAATCCTAAACCTAAACCGCCAAATTTTCGAGTTGTCGCACTATCTGCTTGACGGAAATAATCAAAGACATAAGGTAAAAACTCAGGTACAATCCCCTTCCCTGTATCAGTTACACGGATTTGTATCTGTGAGTCAACTTGCTCTAATTTAATTTTTACCTGTCCGCCGATGGGAGTAAACTTAATCGCATTAGAAAGGATATTCCAAAAGACTTGTTGCAATCGATTGGCATCGCCTAAAACTTGCACCACACCAGATTCGAGAATTGTCTGAATCTGGATAGACTTAGCCTCCGCCGATAAACGTACTGTTTCGATCGCAGCTTCAATCACTGATACCAAATTAATCTGGTAGAAGTTGAGGTTAAGTTTACCCTGAAGGATGCGGGAAACATCGAGCAAATCTTCAATTAATTGGGTTTGTAACTTGGCATTGCGTTCAATGGTTTCTAGGGCGCGATCGCTTGTTGCTTGATCGAGCTTGCGGGTTCGCATCAGTTTTGTCCAACCCAAAATTGGGTTAAGCGGTGTTCTGAGTTCATGAGACAAGACAGCGAGAAATTCATCTTTAATGCGGTTTGCGCTTTCAGCAGCGCTTCGTGCCGTTTGTTCGGCTTCATAGAGATGGGCGCGAGCGATCGCTTGGGCGCATTGTTGAGCAACAGCCAAGATAAATGCTTGATCTTCTCCACTAAGTTGTTGAGGCTCGGCAAATCCCAAACTTATACCGCCAACTACCCAACTTTCTACCATCAATGGAATAGAAATCCAGGCTTTAAAATCATATTGGGCGTACGCTTCAGTCAAATGTGGATAACGATCTACCCGATTTTTTGTTGTTTCAGCCCAAACAGGTTTCCCAGTTCGCACAGCTTCTGCTAGGGGAGAAGGTGAATCGATGGCAAAATGACGCCAAGCGTCTATCAAATCTTGGTTATAGCCAACCGCACGGACAATTTCCAGTTCAGGTTTATTTTTTTTCACCAAGGCGACGAGGGCACAACTAGCTTCCAAGCCAGCCATACTCTGCTCTACAATCACTTCAGATACTTGGGCTGGTGTCAGGGATTCTGAAAGGGCAGCTGTGATGGATTGAAGACGGGCAATGCGCTCTAACGCTCGCTCTGCCGTTTTTTGTGCTTGCTGCGCTTCTTGGTAAAGGCGGGCATTATCGATTGCGATCGCTGCTCGATGGGCAATATCCTCCGCTAATGACAAGTCAGCCGTGCCGTAACGGCGTTCTGATTCCGCAGTAAAAAAGGAAATTGCACCAAAAATTCTTTCACGTGCCATCAAGGGCAAGATTACACAGGACTTTAAACCAAGTTCACGTATAATCCTTAAATGTTCTGCGTCTGGGATGCCTTCTACTAAAGCTGCATCTGGAATTTCAGTTACCATTTCAGCAATTCCTGTACGCAGCACTTTCGGCACACCTTGAGGTTCATCCAACTTTCTCGGATAACGCTGATGAAGTTCCCAGCCGAGTTTAACTTTCCCTGGATCTCGGTGAGCAACTGCTACCCGATTAATTGATTGGTTGTCTTGCAGCAGATCAACGCTGCACCAATCGGCGAAATAAGGCACAACCAAGTTGGCCACGCTTGCTAGGGTGCTTTCGTAATCAAGGGAAGAAGCGAGGGTTGCACTGACTTGAGCCAAAAACCCAGCTCGTTGTTGATTAGCTTCTGCTTCCTGTCGGGCGGTTTGCTCTTGAATCAGTTGGATACGTTCGGCTTCAGATTGTTTGCGATCTGTGATATCAAGCACAACACCACTCATGTGTGTGGCAATACCCGCTTCGTTGAAAAAGGCTTTTCCCCGACAGGCTGCGTAGCGGATACTGCCGTCATCCCAAATAATTCGATATTCTAAATTATGCTCCACACCTTCGTTAATAGCTCGACTCAACGATTGAGCCAGCAAGCCCCGATCGTCTGGATGCAGACGAGCTAAAAGTGCTTCAGAAGTGCCAGCAAAGGTTTCAGGTGTTAACCCAAATAGTTGATAAATCTGCTCATCCCAGTCAAAGCGATCGC
Source organism: Nostoc sp. JL34 (assembly GCF_017114945.1). GTDB lineage: Bacteria > Cyanobacteriota > Cyanobacteriia > Cyanobacteriales > Nostocaceae > Nostoc. The sequence goes on along the minus strand of NZ_JABXKQ010000070.1, from coordinate 48,211 downwards.
TAGCAATATCCCAACTCCAAACACCAATTTTGGCAGATTTTAATGCCAAGCTGAGTTGTGCTTGACTGTCTTCTAAACCTTGATAAAGACGAGCATTTTCTAGAGAAATAGCAATTTGAACTGTCAAAATTTCCAGTACAGAAAGTTTGTCTTGTGTAAAGGCACTGGAGATCAGATTATTTTCTAAATATAAAATACCAAGTAATTTTGACTGACGGGCGATCGGCAAACAAAGTACAGATATAGGTTGCTTTTGAATTACATATTCATCTTTGGAAAACAAATTATGCTCAGTAGCATTCTGCAAAATCACTGTTTCTTGAGTTCGCTGAACATAATTTAGCATTGATTGCGGAATAAACTGAGAAATTTCACCCTCTAATACAGGTCGAGAAACATTGAGCTTTTCTGCTTGGGGATTAACTTTAGCTTCTACTTCAATCACCAGATTTTGATCGTGTTCCAGCAACAAATAACCAATTTCTGCTCCTGCTTGCTCAATGACAATTTGCATTAATGTCTTCAACAAACGCGAAAATACAATTTCACTAGATATAGTTTGAGAGGCTTTAACTACTGACAAAAAGTCCAAATGCTCACCTGTGGTGATAAACGTTCCATTAGAGACAAGCTGTTGTTGTGGTAATAGCTGAGGATAGGATTCTTCGAGGTGCTTAATTTTAGCAAATGCCTCCCAACGCATATAGGCATTTTTAGCTGCTTCCAAGTATATTTTGGCAATTAGTTCAAAATCTCGCTCCAAGTAAAAGTTAGCACCTAGCTCATTAGCTAAAGCTTCATATTGCACAAATCCCTGCTTACGGGCTGAAGCAATTGATTGTTCATACAGACGCATTGCTTCCAAATCTCTACCTTCAATTCGAGCTATTTCAGCAGCTACTAACTGAGACTTATGTAAAAAGTTTTCAGGGCAGTGATTAGCCCAGTATTGCAATTGCTGCTGATGAGATTTTAGGGTTTGCAAAAACTGTCCTTGCTCTTGAAAAGATCCTGTTGGATAAAGAGCCGTTAGAGTCAGTGAGTAATATAAAACATAATCTGTTTCAATTGGTAATGCCAGTGTCGTAACTGGATATTTTGATAATTCTAAGGCACAATTAAGCCCCTCTGTATACTGTCTATATGTAAAAAATATGATTAATTTGATAATGTGATAAAAAATAATTCCACTAACAAAACCTGCATCTGTAATTACAGACAATGCGCGTGATTCATCAAAACTATCATCATTTAGAGTTAGATTTTGGTAAGTGAGTCCGCGCAGATTCATCAGTAGCATCTGCTGTAATCTGATTGTCTGATAGACGGCATCATGTTTAGACTGACGAGCGTATGCAGTGTATTTTTCTAGAGATTTATATGTTTCTGTAAGTGGATAGCCTAACTGGATAATTTGCCAAGAGCCTTGATAGCCGTTGTAGTTTGCCATCGTCACATCACCTGCTTCTACACAGCCGATAAATCCCCGTTCTAAAAAGGGAATATCGCTGGCAATATGATTACACCAAACGTTGATATGACTTCCATGAATGTGTAGAACAACTCCTCTAAGTTTCAAGTCATGCAACTTTTCATTTAATTGAATTGTCATCTCAGAAAATGCATAACCTGTAGGAATATCATGGAAGATGGAAACTAACAACATGGCGTACATGCTGTAAGCAAAACAGGAATCTTCTGTATTACCAAACTTGAGTGAGTAGTTAACTGCTTTAAGTACGACTAAGGGAAAGAGATGAGGCCTAGCGAGATAAGTAGGTGGGCCCAAAGTCGTCAACAGACTAATCAGTGTCTTAATATTTGGATCTTGGATCGCTGGAGCATCAATTAAATCAGAGACTTGTCTATCACCTAAATTGATTAATACTTGGTTTTTTTCAATTGCGATCAGCGCTTCTCTACGAGAGGCTTTGCCAACGCTGCTGCGCTTCGCTATCGCACTTTGCACTTGCTCATTTGAATCAGGAAATCTCACTCCAAAAAGCTTTAAAGCTTCTAATCCCAATGTCAGCGCCTCTTCATACCTACCTGCAACTTGATAGAGTCTGATTTGCAGCATGTAAATATTAGATTTGTCGATATAAGATTCTGATTTGAGCAATAGTAGCTCAAATAATTCTTCCGCTGGCTCTAAATTTCCTGTTAAGAATTCACACTCAGCCTGTTCTCTAAATAAAGTAAATGTTTGTTCATATTGTTCCATCCAGGCATTTTCAGCCAAAAGATTCATCGCCACGCTAAAAAAACTTTTCGCAAGAGTGTAGGCTGTGGAAGCTTTTGCCTTTTTACCAGCGATTAAATTCAATCGTACCAATTCATCTTTTTCTATTTGTTCAATAATCAGAGCGACAGCAAGATTGAGTTGATTGACTAGATCAAAAATTTGCTCGTTTACTTGTTCAGGACTAGCATTTTTTAGTAAAAGTTGCCCAATCTTCAGGTGAATAGCCGACTTTGATTCATCAGCAATTAACGCATAAGCAGCTTGTTGAACTTGGTCATGGTAGAAACGATAGTTTTTATCAACACTTTTATCTGACTCAATGGAAATAATTAATCCTCTTAAAACTGCTTCAACAAGTGCATTTGCTGTTTCTTCAATAGATTGTTCCCCAACAAGTGCCAAAACTTCTAAATCAAAGCGATTACCGATACAGGAGGCTAATTTAAGCACCTGTTGAGTTGCAAGTGGCAGTTTTTGCATCCGCCTAATCATCAGATTGACAATATTATCTGTAATCCCTTGAGCTTCAATCTCAGCTAGTTCCCATTGCCACCCTCCTTTACTTCCCCCCTTGCTAAGGGGGGATTGAGGGGGGTCAAAATTCAGCAGATTCTCTTGATGCAGTGTTTTGATAAATTCGTTGACAAAGAAAGGATTTCCATCAGTTTTTTGGATAATCAATTTGGCAAGGGGTTCTACTTGTTCTGCTGAACTATGTAAAGTATCAGCAATTAACTGATTGACATAGACAAGATTCAACGGTTTAAGCAGAATTTCAGTTATCTTTGCACCATACTGGCGAACCTTCTCTATCATCAAATTGAAGGGATGTACAACATCAACTTCGTTATCTCGATAGGCCAAAATGAAGCAGAGATACTGGATACTATAGCCAGTAATAATAGTTTGAATTAAATTTAAAGTAGCGGTGTCAGCCCACTGCATATCATCTAAAAAAAGAGTGAGTGGATGCTCTTTTTGAGCAAAGACGCTGATAAAGTTTTGAAACACCAAGTTGAATCGGTTTTGAGATTCGGCAGGCCCCAACTCTGGTATAGGAGACTGTTCTCCAACGATTAGTTCAACTTCTGGAATTACATCTGTGATTAGTCTACCATTGTTCCCTAATGCTGCTTGTATTCGCTTTTTCCAGGTAGCAAGTTGATCTTTAGGTTCAGTTAAAATTTGTCGAGCGAGTGTTTGAAAAGCTTGAACACTGGTGGAATAAGGAATATCTCGTTTGTACTGATCGAATTTACCACAGATAAAAATGCCGCGTTCTCTGACAATAGGCTTGTGAATCTCCTTCACCAGAGAAGATTTACCAACGCCAGCATAGCCAGAAACTAGCACGAGTTCTGGTTTCCCTTGGCTAACAACTCGTTCAAATGCTTGGAGAAGCTTGGCAATCTCTGGTTCTCGCCCATACAATTTTTGAGGAATTTGAAAGTGCTCTGAGATATCTTGCTCACCCAAAATAAAGGATTGGATTTGTCCAGTTGTCTCTAATTGCTTTAAGCATCGTTCTAGATCAAATTGCAAACCTAAAGCGCTCTGATATCTCTGTTCTGCAACTTTCGACAACAATTTCATAATGATGTCACAGAGCATTTGAGGAATATCAGAGTTCAGTTTGTTCGGATATAACGGAGATTTGGCAATATGACAATGCACCCACTCTAAGGGGTCTTTAGCTTGAAATGGTAGTTGACCTGTGAGCATCTCATAAAAGGTGACTCCCAGTGAATACAAATCGCTACGATGGTCAATTCCTCGATTCATTCGCCCAGTTTGCTCAGGTGACAAATAAGGTAGACTGCCCTCAATGCGACTGGAACTGCTAACTATTTGCTGCTGGTATGGAATGAAGGCAGCAATGCCAAAATCGGCAATTTTGACCTGATTAGTTTTGGGGTTAACTAAGATATTTTGCGGCTTAATATCCTTGTGGACAATATGATGAGTGTGGATTTGTGCGAGTTTACTAGTGATTTCAATAGCAATCTTCAGAAACGGCACAGGCTGTTGAAATTGGTCTAGAAACTGGTCGAGCGATCGCGCCTGAAAATCCTCCATAATTAAATAAGGGATTCCCTGATGCATCTCTAAGGCGTAGACTTTGACTGCGGCGGCGGTATTTAACCTTTGTGCGATCGCATACTCATGTTTGAGTTGTTCAATATTATTGGGCGTACACTGTTCTGGATGTAGCCCTTTGATAATTACCGGACACTGATCTTTAACCTTAATTCCCCGGTATATGACTGCTTTTACCCCTGCTTTTAACAAAGTGACAATTTTAAATCCGGGTAATGCAATCATCATGCCAAATACTCCAGCCGTGCTTCTTCAGGGATAATCCGAGCTTAATTGTATTTTAGATACATTTCTTTGGGCAGATGAAATTTAGATGATATCAGGTTCGGATAATCACTTCTGCTGACTCAAAAACCAAAAGTAAGCTAAAATTCAAGCAGAGTAAGCATTTCCCGCTCAGAAACTCCCCATGTTTGATAACCTGCAAACCCAAATTTACCAACTAGAACAATTTGCCAACAGCCTCGTTTCTAACCAACTGACACACCTTAGCGTGGTGAGTATTGGTATCATCTTTGCAGCTGGCTTGCTCACCAGTCTCACACCCTGTATGCTTTCCATGCTGCCAATTACCATTGGTTACATCGGCGGTTATGAGGCCAAAAGCCGCTTGCAAGCAGCTGCTCAATCAACTTGGTTTGCTTTCGGATTAGCAACCACATTGGCGGGAATGGGAATTTTAGCAGGTTTGATAGGAAAAGTCTATGGTCAAGTGGGAATTGGTTTGCCGATTATCGTCAGCATTATCGCCATTCTCATGGGTCTGAACTTATTAGAAGCACTACCTCTGCAATTTCCATCATTAGGCGAAACGAATTGGATTTCGCCAGATTTGCCAGCCGGATTACGTTCCTATTTGCTGGGACTGACTTTCGGCTTAGTCGCATCCCCTTGTAGCACCCCTGTTTTAGCCAGCTTACTAGGTTGGATTGCCAATACACAAGACTTAATTTTAGGCGCTGTTTTGCTACTTTCTTACACAGCCGGTTATGTAACGCCGTTGATTTTGGCGGGTACTTTTACAGCTTCAATTAAAAAATTACTGGAATTGCGTCGCTGGTCTGGTTGGATTAACCCAGTTAGTGGGGCGCTATTGGTAGGATTCGGTGTATTTTCCTTAATTTCTCGGATTCCCCTCGGCAGTTTTTAATATCAAGGGGTCGCGCCAGGATTCCCCGACTTCGGCGCAGCAAGTCTCTTAGGAATGGCACTCCGGGACTGGGAACTGGGGACTGGGAAGAGTTTTCTTCTCGTGCGAACGCAGCGCGAACAAAACATGGCTAGTGGTCTGAATCCCCGAACAATTTTCCCAGTCCCCAGTCCCTAATCCCCAGTCCCTTTTTCAATACCTGTATTAGCATTTTACACATAATGACTTTAGAAGATTCAGCGTCCAAAGAATTAAAATGGTGGGCATTACCTGGGAAGTTCTTACGCCAAGAGCTTTTGCCTGTACTGACCAACTTACGACTAGCGATCGCACTACTGCTATTGATTGCAATCTTTAGCTCCACTGGTACTGTAATCGAGCAAAGTCAGTCACCCGCATTTTACCAAGCCAACTACCCAGAACATCCAGCTTTATTTGGTTTCTTAACTTGGAAGGTAATTCAGGTAGTTGGATTAGACCACGTATATCGTACCTGGTGGTTTCTGGCATTACTCATCTTATTTGGCACTAGCCTTACTGCTTGTTCTTTTACTCGTCAGTTACCAGCCTTAAAAGCTGCCCAGCGCTGGAAATATTACGACGAACCACGGCAATTTCAAAAGTTAGCTTTAAGTGCAGAACTAGATACTGGTTCCCTAGATTCTTTAAACCAGATATTAGAGAAACACCGCTATAAAATTTTTCCAGATCAAGAAAAAGAAAATCTCCTTTACGCCCGCAAAGGAATAGTCGGACGCATCGGCCCAATTATCGTTCATATTGGCATTGTCGGTATTCTACTAGGGGGAATTTGGGGAGCGATGACTGGGTTTCTCGCTCAGGAAATGGTTGCCAGTGGCGATACATTTCAAGTGACAAATATTGTCGATGCTGGGCCTTTAGCCGCAAAAATCTCGAAAGATTGGTCTGTGCGAGTCAATCGTTTTTGGATTGATTACACTCCATCTGGCGGCATCGATCAATTTTATTCGGATATGTCTGTCTTGGATAATCAGGGAAAGGAAGTTGACCATAAGAAAATTTTTGTCAACGAACCTCTGCGCTATCATGGCGTAACTTTCTATCAAACTGATTGGGGAATTGCAGGTGTTCGCGTCCAATTTAACAACAGCCCGATTTTTCAGCTACCGATGGCGCAATTGAACACCAACGGTAACGGACGCATTTGGGGAACCTGGGTTCCAACTAAACCGGATTTGAGTGAGGGTGTCTCCTTGTTAGCCAAAGACTTACAAGGAATGGTATTAATTTATGATGCCACTGGCAAACTTGTAGATACAGTCCGCGCTGGAATGTTCACCGAAATTAATGGCGTGAAGCTGAAAATTTTGGATGTTATTGGTAGCACTGGCTTACAAATTAAAGCCGATCCAGGCATACCAATTGTTTACACAGGGTTTGGCTTACTTATGCTGGGTGTGGTGATGAGTTACTTTTCTCACTCGCAAATATGGGCATTGCAAAAAGGCGATCGCTTATATGTGGGTGGCAAAACTAATCGCGCCCAAGTTGCTTTTGAACAAGAGGTTTTAGAGATTTTAGATCAGCTAAGTTCACAGCAAAAAGGTCAGGAGAAAGAGACGGCGATTGAAGTTTAAACGCGAAGGAACGCAGAAAATAAATGATAACTTGGATAACTTAGATTATTCTTATTTTACTCTGGAATTTGTTGGGCTTTACGGTAAACGCAACAGATATTTGATATCAAGTCCGGTTAATTACTTATGATTACCGCATCCGTGCAAAAGTCAGGAAAACCTCTTTCTCCCTGCTCCCTGCCCCCTGCCCCCTGCGGTCTAAATGATAAGTCTTTACTCGAACATGATATGAGGGGACATATCAAAGCTTTCGTTGCTTGATAGGTTGAGCCGGATTCCCTGCATAAATGGTCATTGGCTCTAGTGATTTCCCAGTAACACCACCTAAAGTTAGTACTGCTCCTTGACCAACTGTGACTCCTGGCCCAATTACCGACTTGGCAGCAATCCAACTACTCTCTTGAATGTGAATTGGAGCATAAATCAATTTAAAATCGGGATGATTCCAGTCATGATTTCCAGTGCAGAGATAGACCCCTTGAGACAGACAAACATGACTTTCGATGGTGACAGGAGCAACGTTATCAATCCACGCACCTTCCCCAATCCAAACAAAATTACCAAGATTTAACCGCCAGGGAAACTTTACCCGGACTCCAGGTTTAATGCGGACACCTTGACCGATTTTAGCCCCAAAACTGCGGAGTATCCAAATTTTCAAAGCTGAAACTGGAAGCCAATAACTTTCAACTAAGGGCGACCCCACAAAATACCAAAGAAGTTGCTTCCAGTATGGTGCGCCTGGAGTATAGTTGCCAACAGTATATTGATCTAGACGCATATAGGAGGAAAAGTAGGTTGAACTAGGGACTGGAGATTGAGAAGATTTGAATGGGGATTCAGACCCCAACCAAATCGTAAAAAATTTCTTCCCCAACAAGCTTTAGCTAAAATTGGGAAATCTTGGGCGCGACCCGTTGAATTAGTTAAGGATTTAGATCCCAACAGATTAAACCACCAAAAAAGATAATTACGCGCGATTATTTCGCCAACAATTACGAATTAGTAATTAGTTAAAGGCTGACTCCCGTGTGACCTGTGATAATCCAAAGGAGAGAGCGAATAATATCGCGAATAATACGGAGGAGGGATTCTGAGTCAGTTTGCTTGGATGGTACGGAGATGGGAGTAAAAGTAATACCTTGGCTACCAAGGACGAAGGTGGCGATCGCTTTGGCTCTGGGCATGTGAAAATCTGAAGTAACTAGAAATAGATGTTGAAGTTGCCGTTGTTTAAAGTTAGCAATCAGAGAGGTAAAGTTAGTTACAGTATCGACAGCACCCATGTCAATATTTAATTTCGTCTTGGGAACATTCACATTTTGGAAAGTTTCAATGGTTTTCTGAGGATTTGGAGGAGAGGACACCCAGATTTCTAGGGATGGATACCATTGGACTAGTTCAGCAGTGAATTTTTCTCTAGCTGGATCGCCCCCTAAAATAAAGAAAGCTTGAGGTTGGGGTGCTTGGTTGATGGCGATCGCTAGACGCACAGGTATGATGCTCAATAGCACCAAAATAAGACTTAAACTTAGTAAACAGATAAAACGGTATACTTTCGCAAGTCTAGATTTTTTCACTTGAGTCTACCCTAGAAATTCCGGCAAAGGTTTTTTGTCAATCACAGATTTATAAACCTGAATTAACTTGTCAGCAGCACGATCCCAGGTATAGTTTTGGAAAATAAACTCACGGGCGCGATCGCCCATTTCTGTAGCCTGCTGAGGATTACTTAAGCACTCAATCAAAGCATTAGCAATAGCATTAACATTAATCTCAACAACATGAGCAGCTTCAGCCTTGGCAGCTTCCGGGAAATTGCAAGCAGTTGTAATTATACAGGGTAATCCTGAAGCCATGCCTTCTAAAATAGATATACTGAAACCTTCTGAGTAAGAAGGGGCAACATACAAATTAGCAGCAGCTAAAGCAGCATATTTTAATGCTCCACTTACCATACCAGTGAAGGTAACAGCATCTAGACAATCTGCCTGCAAAAAGTAGTTCTGAGCTTTGTCCATAAATCCGATATTATCTGGGCCTGCCACAACTAAATGTGTGTGAGGAAACTGATTATAAACTTTGGCAAAAGCAGGAGCTAGTAAATCTAGACCTTTTTTAGGGTCAATCCGACCAAGAAACAAAATCAGAGTTTTACCTCTAGTCTCTGGAAACTGCTGATAAAAAATTTCTGGATTCGAGAGCGGTTCAAATTCTTGGCGGCGAATTCCATTAGGAACAAAAACAGTATTCTGGAATTTGAGAGAATTGATATTGTTTAGTTCAAAACTAGACGTAGCTTGGATAGCATTAGAATTTTGGATGGCAGGATTTTCAAATACTTTATAATAAATTCTTTTTTTCCATGCTTTGTACGACAATGCCCAAGGTTCTAGCATCCCATGAGGAGTTACAATATATGGAATATGGAAATATTTACATATTGAGTGGGCAACTGAAATCATCGGGGCAAAAACTGTTTGACTATGCACTATATCGTAATTATTTACATTTTTAAATAACCAGCTAATCAAAGAGGGACTGATGATAAAATCATCTCGATACCAGCAATCGAAATACTGCACTCGATAACATTTTTGATTAATCCATTCATTCAGTGGTACGTCTAAATTCTTAGAGCCATTAGCATGTGTTGTCACCAGATCAACACTAACACCTAAACAACCAATTGCTTCTACTAGCTCTGTAACAATTTTAGATGTTCCACCATAAGTTGCTCCAATGTAAGGAGCAATAAATAAAATTTTCATAACTTAATCAATAGAAAATTTTTAATTTGAGATTTTATCTGGATATTATTGCTATATCAACAGCTTTTAAAAGACCCTCAGCAAACTTTTTAGGAGCATAATTCTCTACAATTTTTTGGCTGAAGTATCCCATTTTGCTTCTGGAGTCTGAATCCATTTGATGGATAGTTAACAAGGCACGAGTCATATCTTTCCCACTTTGTGGATCGAATAACAGACCATTTTTGCCATTCTCAACAAGTTCATACCCGGCTCCTACAGTGCGACTACATAGAACTGGCAACCCAGCGGCACATGCTTCGTTCAATACTAAGCCCCATTGCTCTTGCAACGCAGGATGTACAAAAGCATTAGCCAAGCCATACCAATCTCCAATTGCTTGGTAAGTAATAAAACCAGGCAAATGAACACAATCTGACAACTTTTGTTCAACAATCAAATTATGGATAGAAGATTCTTCTTCTCCACTACCACAAATTACCAGATCCCAAGCTTGTTCATGTCCAATCTGTTGGCGATAAGCAGCAAAGGCTTCTACAAGCCGAAATACGTTTTTGCGTTTGATTAAACGGGTGACAACAATAAAATAAGGTTTGGCTGGAATTTTTGTTTGTCTATGCCTAGCCTGAACAGGATCTAGTCTTGCTATCTCTGCGCGTTGGGTGAAATAGTCATTATCAACTGCATCGTAACCCAGAAAAATCCGCTCATAGGGCAAGCCTAACTTAATTAGATAGTCACGGTGTAGTTTACCACCCACAAGGGCAGCATTATATTTTTTGACATAAAGCCAAGATTTCAACTGCTCCTTCCACCACTGCCGCTTTTCGTCATCCCATTTACTCTCACTCATCACAATGCTGGGAACATTATGTTTTTGACACCAGGCAAGTGCAGCACGAGATATCGGAAATCCCCAACCAGGGATAGCAAGGATATCCGGTTGTAAAGTGTCTAAATAAGAGGGTAATAAAGATGCTGGGACAGTAGATTCTTGATTGCGAGGAATTGAGGAAGATGTTGTAGCTATTGGCAACAAAGTTTTTAGAGGAAATGTAATTTCTTGCTCTACATCACCCCAAGGATGTTCTTGAGTATTGTCTGTAATTTGAATTGCACTGAGTTTCCAGTCTTTTTGTTGACAGGCTGCGTAGGCAGCACGCAATCGTGCTGCGTGATAACCTCCAATATTGTAGAAAATCACAACTATATGCATAGCTATTAATATTTATAATTTTCAAACTGAGTTGTTCAAGTAAAAATGACATGTTGACAAATAACTCTGTCTAAAATATTTCCGTTTGATCCAGAGAAGTAAAAAACATGGCCAAAAAGCCATGCCAAACCAGGCATAAATTCCAGGTAAGTCTCCGCCACGTAAAAGGGGTATCAAACAGGCACATAAAATCGCTCTAACCAAAATGCTGGCAAAGGGATGGATTTTTGTACTATAACGGACTATAGAAGCAAAAATTTTGCCGTAAACAATTGAGAAAAAGATAATTCCTATAATTCCACCTTCTGCATAAAATGAACCTATTAATGATGGTGAAATTCCAAGAGTTCCTTTGCCTTTATTAGTAGTAATATTAAGTTTATTCATATAACCACCCACTGGCTTTTCTGGCCACAAAGCTCTCGGAATAGGACGCATCACAATTTCTAAATGCTCCATACCCCAAGAGTAATCTAAACGTTCAGGGTACACTTGCTGTATCATGACAAAACCATCAAGCATATTCGCATCTTCAGCACTAAATGCCCGTTCAAAGGCTGCCTGATTGACTGCATCTTCTGCTAAAGTTGTATTTCGCATCGCACCAGCCACCGCAAACATGCTAATAGCTAAGACAGCAATAATAGTGAAAAGAATCAGACGAGTTTTTGGTCGATAGGAAGACGACAAAACGATCGCACTTGCAAGCATCCATCCCAAAAATTGGAAGCGACTAGTAGGGCTAAATGTGTAATAAGATACACCAACCAGAATAGAAAAAGCCATGATTTTAGTGTGAAGTGAGGAAAACCCGCCAAATTTCCATACACAAAGGATTAAGGTAGCAATCCCTACTAAAACCATTGGAAACAAGTATAAGTAGCCACTAACATCAAAAGCTAAGGATTGTCCTGCTGCTAATTGTGCACCTATCCGAGCGCGAACGTACAAGACTACAGGTAAGCAAATTAAGCCAAAATTGATGACTTTAGGAGACAGCCACAGCAAAAAGGAGCGATCGCCAATAGGTTTAATAACTGGCAAAGATTGCTTCTGGCACAACATATAAGTTGCTATTAAGCAAATTTCCCCAAAGGCCATGTAATTTAAGGCAACGAGAGCTGCTTCTGTTGTGATTGAATTAAAGCCGCCTAAATTACCAAGGCTAACCCACTTCCCAAAGCCGCTGGTGACTGCCCAATATCGATAGGAGCTAATGTAAAATAGAAAACTCGTGATAAATAGCGGAACTTCGTCATTTCGCCACAGCATCCAAATCCCACTAAAAATGATTAATCCAATTTGGATGAAGGCTAAATCGGGAAATTCAAACAACAGCATAAGGTAGAGCTTGCAGAGATTGCTGTAATTGCGACAGGCTAAAACAAGAAGTGTCGGTAGATTTTTTAGCGAAGGCTTCTAATTGCCAAGGATTATTTAAGCAAAAATCGAGAGCTTGAGCGATCGCTTGCCCACTAACTTCGGATAAAATCAATCCGTTAACTTGATTTTTGATCACCTCACCACAAAATCTGGAAGTAATAATTGGCATTTTCCAAGCTTGAGCTTCTAATTGAGTCAGTCCAAAACCATCAGAAAGAGTCGGAAACAGCAAAACATCTGCCTGCTGATAGTACATAGCTGTAGCACTTCTAGAAACTGAACCAATCCACTGTAATTTACCATGAGATGCTTGGGGTATAGAAATGCCTTGAGAACCAACCATCCAGAATTCTATAGGCTGGTGATTCAGGAGTTCAGCAGCTTCTAGTATTGCAGCAAGACCTTTTCGTAAAATTACTTGTCCCAGAAACAACACCCGTAGGGGACGTTCATTTGAGAAAATAGGGGGGTAAGTTCGCACAAAATCATCCACTTGTTCAGGTGGTTGATATGCAAGGGGAATGATGTTAATTTTATGCTCAGGTATACCTACTTGCTGTAAGGCTTGACTTGACCACAGCGAGTTAACTACGATTCTGTCAGCTAACAAACATTCTTGATGCCATCTAGTCCAGTAGTTAGATGGTGCTGGTTGCCAGTTCGATTGATAAGTAGGATGTCTGGCGTGTTCTTCCATAACCAACTTTTCCTCCAATGACCCCGGATCGATTTGACCAAGGACAGTGCGCCAACCTTTAGTCTTGGCGTAGCGGAATAGTTTTAAAGCAGCGTAACTGTAGGCGAAAAACGTCGGGCGAGAATTGAGACTAGACAGATAGTCGTCAAGCTTGTGTAGTTCGCGGGTTGCATTTTCTTGGAACCAGTCATTGCGTGCAATGATCTGTTCCCATCCAGTCTTTTTTTGAATTTTTTGAGCTATTTCAAAGCCAATTAAAGAACCAGTAAAGGCGTGAACAGAGGCTGGGGCTAAATCTGCATGGAATCTTTCCCGTAGATTAGCTAACAAAGGTTTAGGTAGTCCATTTAGTATAGAATCGGGCGGAACCCATGCATCTGTAATGAAGTGCGCTAGTAGTCCAGCCTTGTGTAGCGATCGGGGAATGGCATAATGCTCACGCGCTCCTAGTTGACAACAAATCCAAGACGAAAAATTTTCAATCATACATAAAATACATTTTTTAAGTGATTACATCTTTAATAGTTAGTCGTTTATCTTCAATCTGGAGTGCAGAAAATAACGTTCACATAATAGGAATAAAATATGGCAAATCAATAAAGTAAATAATCCTCCCCCCAGGGCTAAGAATCCATGTGCTGGACGACCATCTAAAACTTCAAATGTCCAAGCACTAATAAATGTAAGAATAGGGAAATGACAAATATAAATAGTATAGGATTCTATGCCTATAATCTCGAAATATTTATGAACAGGATGTTGGCAAATTGATAACGGTAAACTCGTGATTAACAGAACTACACTAGAACCTAGTACAGCATAGACCAAAATTAGTAATGGCGATGCTAGAGTCAAGTGTGTAGCGAGAAAAGCTACTAATAACAATAATCCGCTAATCCAAATATTTGTTTTTGTAAATATAAGTTTTTTTTGAGATATAATTTCTGCGATTAATGCACCACTTAACCATATTGGATAATGAATTAGGACTTGAGTAGCAAAACTTGGCATGAAGAATAATTGTCCTAAAACTGCAACAATTACTCCTGTCCCATAAGCAGGCAATGCTCCGAAATAACGAAGTTTTAACCACAAAGGATAAAGTAGATAGTAGATAACTTCATAAGCCAGAGACCAAAGAGGGCCATTGCTACCAAAGTCTTTTCCCATGCTACTAGGTAACATGAATAGTGCAGGAAGAACAGAAGTAACAGAAAATTCCTTTCTGAGAAAATTTTGATCGAGTAAAATATCGCCAGTCAAAGAAGTATAAAGTATGGGATATAAAAAACGACCGACTAAATCTAAAATAGTTGTTAAAGCAAGAGCAAGTATGTAGGGAGGTACTAAGCGGTGGCAGCGACGATGGAAGAAATTTCTGATATTTAGCTGAGAAGTTTTACTTTGAGCTAACTGCTTAGATACCCTTAAATGAATAAAAAAACCACTAAGAACAAAGAAAATTATTACAGCTTCGTGCCCATATCGTAAGCTTGCAGAAGCGTAAACCAGAATCTCTGCATACCAAGAGTGGGGATATTGAGACCATCCAATATTGCCTATCCAGAGAAGCCAGCGACAATGTCCAGCTAATACATAAATAGCCAAAAAGCCACGTAAGGCATCAAGACTTCGGAGATTTAGAGATATGATCTGCTTTTGGAATTCTGGTTTTTGTAATTCTGTCATAGTAGTTTTTTGGAATTAGGGTAAAGCTCAGAACTCAAGCCACGACCGAATAATATACTTCCTTAAAAACTCCAGGTTTCAAAATAGATGGGGTTTAACTTAGTATTTGCAAAAAGCTTATTATTTCTAGAAATTAGTAAATTCTTATACTATCAGTGTGTACTAATGTAAATTTACCTAATTGATTTTGTAGAATTTTAAGTTTATGCTAAAGTTTTCAGTGAAATTCCTCTTATAAGAAAATTCCACACAGCATTATGATATTGAAGAATTGGTAAGTTTAGCAGGGTAATGAAGTAAAGGTATAAGATTTAATCTGCTAATTATCATGTATATTTAGTGTATTTTACTAAATATACCTAAATATATACAGCAGTTTTCAAGTAAGTGGGTTTTTTGTGCATTTTTAACAATTCATGTAGTTTTTTAGATAATTATGACTGGGGCATCCCACTTTTTTGAGTGGAGCCAAAGTACTGATTGTCAAACCATCCATTCTACAGAGATTAAGTTTTTATTTTACGTCTAGAGAATAAAAACTGGTATGCACCCATTCTGATTTGGTTAAGACATTTTTGAAAGTTGCTAATATAAAGTTGCATCATAAGACAGACTTAATTTGTCAACATGAAAATATAAAATTTATTTGTTTTGAAATTATTAGGAAGTTAAATAATGGATCGTCGTACTTTTTTAATCTATGCAGGTTTTGGATCGGCAGTAACTACACTAAATACACTACTGACTAATACATCATCAGGAGTAGCGCAGAAAAGCACAAATTACAATAAGATTTTACTTGCTCAAACACTACCAAATCTTTTTGTGAATGTTTATACATTTGGAAAACTTGTGAGTGGTAAGACTAACAAAGCTTATATCATTGCAGCTAATACAAAAATAATTCAAAAAGCCATTGATACTGTTGGCCAAAAAGGTGGAGGAACTATCTATATACCGAAGGGCTATTACCAAGTAGCGCCAGAAAATCTAACTGTTGATTCACCATCTTCAATTGTCATAAACTATGACAACATTACGTTACTTGGTGATGGTATTGGCAAGACTATTATTGAGAGTAGAGGTTCTTGGTCTTTGATAAAAGGACAAGTTGTCAGAGGCCATGGGATTATGATTAAAGGCACTGACAATTCGCTCTACCCAAGGAAAAACATTACAATCAAAAATCTAGAATTACAAGGTGGTACAACTGGATTCACTGGTGATAATTCATGGCCTGCTAACCCAAAAACTGGAGATGGGTGGGACATTACTCATAAAGGTATATGTTTAGATTTCGATAAGTATTTAGACAATATTACTATTAATTCTGTTTACGTACATGACTTTAGAGGAGAGGTAATTTACAATGGTGGACTCTGGCTTGGTAAACTTACCATATCAAATACAAAATTAGCAAATTCTAATGGTTCAATGCTAAGTGTAGATGCTAATCTAACTGTGACTAATTGTGAATTTATTAATACTGCAACTGCCTGGGTTGAAAATGCACCTATCTCACCAAACAAGTCTTATTATTTTGATAAATGTACCTTTAAAGATTCTATAGGTCATGGCTTAGTTATAGCGCAAGGTAAATTTCCATCAGGCCGGAAAGTAACAATTACTAACTGTAATTTTTATAACTCTCCTTCAGGTATTTGTCCTTTTGGTGGGGCAAGCAATTTCGTTGTGACAAAAAATAAATTCTTTGATGTGAAAAACGCTTTATTGACTAGTGGCGTAAATAAAAATATTCAATTCTATCAAAACGAAATATATGGGCAACAAAAACCAGTAAGCACGGCTTACCTTTTTGGCAAATTATCTAACGTAGTAATCAAAAATAATTACCATCAAGCGGCCACTAATGCTCCAAAAATTGCCTGTATTTTGTATTATGCAGATTTGGAAAATATAGTAATAGAAAATAATATTTTTAAAAATTGCCGTACGCCTGAGCAATCATCTGATCTTACTAATGAGCGTCCTCTATTCAGAAAGAATCAATATATCAACGTCGAAAGACGTAATGCTCAAGGAGCTTACATTTTATGGTGGGGACAAGAAACACCCTATATAGTTACTCCCAAGTGTGAAGAATTAGTGTTAAATAACGACACTAGCAGCGCAGTTACAACAGTAAGCATGAGTATTAGTCATTATGTTGACGGACAAGAAGTATTAGTGACCGGTGGAAGTATTAACAAAAAAGTAAAACTACCTAAAAATTCTGATACTATTCAATGCCAAAGCGACAGATTGCTGAGTGGGCAAGGTGAGAAAGTCAGGCTGAAATTTAAAAAATCTAGCCAGAAGTGGTATGAAATCTCTTACAGTAGCTGAATGCTCAGTTTATTATTATCAAACTAGCTGAGATTTTAGATGCCTAGACTTTTCAAAATAGCCACGGTTGGTAGTTTAAAGCGTAGTCTAAATCTGGCGATCGCTTCTTGATAAATCGGGCTGGATTACCAGCTACCACAGTATATGGTTCTATATCCTTTGTCACTACTGAACCAGCACCGACAACTGCTCCCTCGCCAATCGTCACTCCTGGTAGAATAATCGCTCTGTAAGCAATCCAGACGCGATCGCCAATGATCACATCCCCACCCTTGTCTGCAAATTCTGGTGAGTGGGGATCGTGCCCCAGTGTTAAAATTGAAGCTTCCGGGCCAATGGAGACATCACAGCCAGTCCGAATCTGGTAGTGGCGACCATCAAACAAGCAGCCGAAATTAATGACGTTGCGATCGCCCAAATAAATTTTTCTACCGTTGAGAAACTGACATCTCATTTGTACAGAAGTGCTTTGTCCCACCGCTGCTAAATAACTTTTTAGATAAGTCATGCGGATTTTACGGGATGGCAAGTTTCCAATCAGATGATTATAGCTGTAACTTAAAACGCTGCCAGCAAAAATTTTCAAGTTCAAGGGTGTATCAAATAAAGTGACTTAATTTCGGTATGCTGAAATAATAGTACAGTTAACAGTGGCATCTTCACCACCTTTAATGGTATAACCATGCTCACGCAACAAGGAAATTCGAGAATCACCTGTTATGTCAAATTCGTGTAAGTTCAGCAAGTAATTATGCTTTTCTTTTGAAAGAATTTAAAACTATTTGAGAATTTAAATGCCAAGAGTTTTCCAGTAAATATTTATCCCATTGAGGATTAGGAGGATTTTCTAATATTTTTTTAATCCCCTTTACAATTGCATTTACATTATCTGGTTCAACCCAAATCCCCAGATCATACTTCTGAATTACAGAGCGTAAAGAACCTTCACCAGATGAGGCAAGACAAGTTTGACGATAATTAGTAGCAGTATTCAAAACAGCACTGGCAGAATGAAAAATACTACTGTAAGTCAATATAGTAATATCGGTAGCTACGAAAAAGTTACCAATTTCTGTATCTGCAATAAATCGTATTTCCCAACGACATCGTTCTGCAACTCCTAATGTTTGGGCTAACTCTTGATAAAAAGCTACAGGTCGTTGTGCTGATGACTGTTCTTTACCTGCTACTAATAGGTATAAATCAGGAAAATTAACCATTGCCCGAATCACGAGATCGAGATTTTTGTTATCCCTGATATGTCCAAAAGCCAGCAGAACTTTAGTATCAAGTGGCAAGTCAAGACTGACTCGCATTTGTTGCCGCGACTTATTTGCATCAGCAAAGTGATATATTCCCTGAGGAATCACAGTTGTTTGTAGTTGAGGCATAGGTCGAACTGTATCCAGGTTAATAGATTCATGGACAAAGGCTTGGGAAAGAAACGAATAACCACAAGCGATCGACCAACGATGCCACCAACGAGGGCCAACAACAAAATCACGTACAGGATCATGTACGATAGCAGCAAAGACAACCCCTTTTTTTACTAGCCGCCTCAAGCGACCAGACCATAAAGGTGCTAAATATTCTACATAAGAACCAAGTACAACATATTGAAAATTATGTCTTTCAATAAAATTAGCTAATTGAGTAAAATTATTTAGAATTACGCTACTAGAATAAATTGTTTTTAAAAGTTTATGAGGTAGTGGTTGAGTCAAAGCTATTTCCTGCAAGATGGGAACAACTTTATATTTCTCTCCTCTACAGATTTGGTATTTAGGAGTAGTCAGTAAAATAACATCTATTCCCAAATCAACTAAAGCATTCGCTTGTTCATGGGCATAATCAGCAATACCACCATAACTAGCTGGCGAGTAGTAGAGAAGTTTCATCAGAGAACCGTTTTTAGTTTTACGCTATGAAGTCTTTGTCTGCATTCCTGGCAATGCTTAAATCCAGACAAAAACCCTTCCCAATATCCGACTACACTCCAAAATTTAGTCAGGTATTCAAAAACAAAAATCCGCAACCATATATCTGAGTCTTCGTATGCCTTAAAACGCCATATAGTTGGTGCTAATCGCAGTAATCTTAGTCCCACACTAACTAGAAAACCGATCAGAAAAAGTGACCCAATCCAAATTGGGAAAGCAAAAAGTAAACAGACTAAACCGATGAACAGTAGTAAAGGTTCCAGTAATAGCCTTCCACCTACCATAAGTCCATAATCTAACCAAATACCTGCCTCTCCACCACCACGAAAATTCCGGCGAGCTTCTTTACAAAAAGATTTCAATGTTACAGGACGCTCCCAGTAACAACGTGGGATGGGGGCAGAAGTCACGCAATTTGTTTTTTGATGTAACAGGAGAGCAAATACCATATCATCCCCTGCCAAGGTTAAATCTTCTGGATATCCACCAATTTTCTCCCATAAAGACTTGCGATAGGCAATTGAGCGTGAAGAAGCATGAGAGGTGGGATTGGCAATAAATTTTAGTCCCTTAAGTAAGGTATATTCAGACCTTGCCCAATTACTTTTTAGGTCTTCACGACGAACTTGCCAACTGCCCATTACTGCTTCTAGTTTACTATCCGCAAATAGGGGTTTAACTAAGTCTTCCAACCATTGATTTTCCCAAGTGCAACCAATGTCTGTAGAAACAATTATGTCGTATTTTGCTTTGGCGATCGCTAAATTTCGACCGCGAGCTACATTACAGCCAATTTCTTGAATGACACGCAGGGAGTAAGGTTGATTGGGTTTGTATTTTTGCAAAAATTCCCAAGTACCGTCTTTTGACCCACCATCTACAATCACAATTTCGTCAGGTAGATAAGTCTGTGCTTCCATTTGGATAAAGAAAGCAGCACATCCTTCCCGGTCATTTAATACAGTAGTGACAAGTGTAAACATTAATTTAACTGGCGACATACCTCTACCCATAGCTTCATATTACTAGCAACATTTTTGAAATAATTTTTTAAGGAATCATCCCAGAGAAACCCTTCCTGCTTTGCTGACCATTCCTCAATTCGCTCTGCTAATTCAACTGTTGCATCACTATAGTTTTGAGAAGGAGACAATGGACTTTCTAGTAAAGGCAACATGTCATCAATAACGACCATACCTGCTAACTCATTCCAAAGGTCTTTGTAGAGGTTATGAGGAGAGCGACGATGCTCAACAACGGGTGAGCCAACTTTGATACTATGACCCACTGCTTTGGCGCACTTTTGCACAAAGAAACCGCTAAATATATCACCAAAACGGTCTAGTTTCATGCCCCCAACAGGATGACCCATTTTGACGTAATAGTAAGCTGGGATAGCATCTCGAATAATCCCAGTGTTTTGAGTATTAATGGGCATTAAAGTATTTGGAGCCAGTAAATAATCACTGGTAAATTTTTCCTTGGCAATACAGCGAGTTACCAATCTAGTTGCAGCATCAACATCTGGATCACCAGACCAAAGACCTGCATTGATAGCAACAATTCCTGTAGAAATTTCGGCATTAATTTGGGAACAGGCAATATGACGACGTTGATAAGGAAAACCTCTGGCATAAACTGTTTCTCCACTTCCTAAAGAAGGACATTGAACCTCCATCATGGAACATAAATTGAACCAGTTGTTATGTCCTACAGCTGTCAGTAGAGAAGCTTCTTGACCGACCGCAGAATGTCCTGCTAAAAAAGACCAATCCTTTAGGGGATAATTATCGTCATCAATGGCAATAATTGTATGACAGCGATCGCGATAAGCCATCAGAAACCCGATATTACGACGATTATCAGTTTTCCAAGGAATTTCAGCAGCAAGTTTCGGGAAAGGCTTGAGAAACTCATTTTGCTCCTCTGGGCCGAAATAATACCAAGGTAGCCCCTGCTTTGTATACTTCTCCACCTGCTCTCTGCAACTAGCTGGCGTTGAGAGATCGCCCACTACGTAGAAATTGACTTTATCTAGAACACCATTGGTGAGTAAGTGGTCATAATACTCGTTGATGAACTCACCACCATAAATAGTAGTTACAACAATACCAAATTTCATAAAATATTTCCAAAAAAATTAAGTGGTTACTTTCGGTACTGTTCAGTAGATTGCCAGAAAATATTCTTCACGGCAAAACTACTCTCCTTGCAAAAACTTTTTAAACCTAATCTGTTAAAGCTTAATCTTTGTTAGCTAAGTACAGGCTCATACCCCATATCCCGAATAAGTTGATACTGAGATTCAGTAGGATAGGAAGTTTGATATGGATATAAGTACCGTGAACCAGTTACTCTACCGCGTAAACCTGCTTCAATACGCCTGTAGAAATTGAGTGTTCCATATATTGTTTTTCTGAGTGGAGAGTAATGAGAACGCTTGTTTATAGCTATATCCTGAGAAATATCTGGAATATTGCTCAAATATTTTAAGGATTGATATATTCCAGCTTCAAATACCAGCTTAGTAAGCGGGTCAATTGGGAGGGAATTTTCTTTTAATTGAACTTCGATGATACTTAAAAAATTATTCCAATCTATAATTCTATGATTTTGTGTTGTACCACTAGCAGTAATTTGTCCCATCGAATGCAAGCGATAAAGCACAAGACAGTCAGGAACAAATTGAAGTTTGGCATTGTGTAATAGCAAACGAAACAGAAACTCAGAATCTTCCGAAGGCATTAAGTCAGTTCTGTAAGCACCGACTCGCTTGATAAATGAATGTCTCAGCATACAGGCTTGAAAAACAATATTCCAAGTTTGTAAAAACCAGATCATAGGGTTTTTGCTAAGAGGTAACTGTCTCTGTTGTAATACATGATTTTCAAAACGAATCTGTTGAGGGTCTATGTAAACTTTAGCCCAAGGACTGTAAGCTATATCAGCGCTAGATGCTTCCAATGCCTTGACTTGACACTCAATTTTATTCAAAGAACATAGATCATCACTATCAAAAAATTGTATATAATCTCCAGTTGCAACCTTTAATCCTGCATTCCGAGCTGCTCCTGGCCCTTGATTTTTTTGGCAAATTAAAGTTATTTTTGAACCGAAAGAGCGAATAATTTCTACTGAATTATCTGTTGAACCGTCATCCACAACAATAACTTCTGTTGGCTTGAGCGTCTGGGAAAATATATTCTCAAGTGTTATTCTAATCAGATCGGCTCGATTGTAGTTAGGAATGATAACCGAGACTTTGGACATGTTGATTGCTAAATAAATTGAACAAATTTATAATTATTTTATTGCTTCAATATAAAAACTTTCTGCTTGGCGATGCTCTGGTTCTATATTTTCAATATTCGGTAAAGAGCTATCATGAAGTTGACGTTCTTCTACTTTTAGAAAACCCGCAGTTTTTAATAAAAAAATAGCACTTTCTGCATCATAAAACCATTTATGACCATTTTCATTATCGTAAGCTTTACTAATAAATTTATCTCCATAAGTGTTCAAATCTTCATAGCAGCAAGCCATCCGAATTGCAGTACTATTATAAAAACCGGAATCACGAGCGATATAAGCTTTGGCATAAACCAACAAATCTGGGCAGCTAATTCGTAATACACCTCCTGGTACTAAAACTCGATGACAATCTTTCAAGACTTTTAACCCCTCTTCACGAGTGAAATGTTCCAGAATATGACTCATATTAATCCCTAACAAAGAATCAGAATCTAATGGCAAGCCTTTAAGAATGTTGTAATGTAGACTGATAACAGGAAAGGTTAGTTTGCGTACTTGCTGTTCTATAATTCCTTGCACTTCATCATAATGCAGAGACACTGTAGTGTATTGGGTTGTCGGAATTCCATAGAGTTCAACAGGAGAAAGTTGAATATTCAAGTAGTCTTCTGTTGAACGATATCCACCTAGATTTAAATATTTTATCTGAGTTTTTTGCAGAGCACTTCGTAGCAGCCATTTGGGGCTAAATAAGCTAAAAAATAAAATGAGAAAAAAGTTGAGTATTTTATATATATAATATTTGCTAAATAATGGAATATTTTTATCTCTACTTTCTTTAATTGTTGCTTTCATATTTCTCCAAAATTTTTATCTAGCGTGTTGAATACTTAGTAATTTCATTGAGTAATGAGCGAATTAAATATCTGTTTTCATATAATCAATTAATACTAGTTATTTCATAAATTTCTTTAATAGCTAGAGTTTCACCTTTCCTTGAAGCATGATAAAAGCGGCGGTCTTTATTATTCATTCGCCAGCTAGCATAATATTGTAATAACTTTTTTCGCCAAGAAATTCTGCTTGGCATTTGGCCTCGGAAATACTTCAACATAATTACTGAGTAATTTACCCCTTCCATTAACCTTAATAGATAATCTTCTTGAAGACGAAAGCCTGGAATTAAATGAGTCACCTTTAAAGATGTAAATTGTCCTATACCTAAGCCAATATCACATGCTGTCAACGCCAAATCAATATCTCCACCGGAGATAAGTAGTTTACCCTTGCGATCCATCTTTGCTCGTTCAGGTTGATGGCACAATAAATTGGCATACTTTTCAGCAACTATTTTACGTACACACAGACCAGCTCCATAGGGAACAATTTCATATTGATGCGATAAATTTGACCATCGATCTCGATCAAATTCCTGAATAGCTAACAGTGGCCAATAAGGCTTTGTCCATTCTGGAGGTGGTTCTTCAAAGTATGGTATGATTTGTCCTCCCCATGCTCCCAGAATTGGCCAGTCTTTTCTAATCTGCAATGCCTTTTCCAAAAAATCTATGTCTAAGATATTATCGTCATCTACAAAGACTAAAGTTTCACCTATTGCTTCCTTAATACCTTGTAGTCGAGCATGAGTTAAACCTAATTGTTCTTCTCGAATGTGGCGAGCTTGGGGATGCCAATTTAAGTCAATTTTTGAGGATAGAAGCTCATCACTGGCATTATCAATAAGTAAAAGCTCCCATTGTTTTAAAGGTAACGTTTGAGCCTGTAATGCTTTTAGAACTTTATCTAAATAGTCACATTGAGGATTATGAGTGCAAATGATAAGACTTAAATATGGTTCCATTGTGGATTTAACTTTAAATTAACTTAACTTAAGGAGTTAGCAAACGATTTTTGAGATAACTATGAGAATATCATCTTATAAAAAAGCTTAATACCTAACTTTAATCGACTTGAGGATTTTCTTCAAACCCACGTTGGAGTTTGCAATAAAAGCCATCTCTAATGCAATCATCACTGTGAATCAATTTCTTGCCCTTGTGGAATGAAACAGCCCTAGCTAGGCTTAAAGGGTACAGCCGCCACGCAATCGCTGCTCCTCCAGCACCACTAATATCAGATTGATTGATGTACAGTAAATTCATGAATTTTTACCATTTATGTAAAACTTTTATCTTGAATTAGTAACTTTGATTAAAAGTATTGCATTACATATGCAGACTTATTCTTTCAATTAAAGCTTGCCCATGATTATTACTTTTTTGAAAAATGGCATATCCATTTCGGTGAGAAGGATTATGAGAAACTAAGGTATAATTCTCATTTGCTAGTACTCTGTGGTAATTTTTGTAATTTTCAAAGGTATTTATATCTTTTAGGATAATAAATTCTGCGCCCAACAATTCTTCTAACTTAATACCAATCTGGGATTGATAACTGTTAATTAGTACCAAATCAAAGATATCAATCTTATTTTCTTTCTTTATTTTTTTAAGATTATTGTTGATTTCATTAGATATAGACGATATTTCATTACATTTAATATAACCATCGTCATAATAGTGCTTTGTAGTGGATAAAACGCTTATGCAAAATAGGGTTGGTCTATTAATATTTTCACGGATACCTGCTAATAAGGCTTCAGTTTCTGCTTCTCCATTAGATGCTCCAATCAATAAAGCTGACTTAACATTATCACTTGTTGCTATTATTCTAATAGCTAAGAAAAATTCATCATATTTTATTTTTGATAATTTATAAGGAAGAAACTCACCAAAAATACTTTCTAAATAGTGTAAGCATTGAGCAGCTATTGGTTTTATTTTAGATTGTATCCATTTTTTGGTGTTTAATTTAGGATATTGTAAATAATATTTAGTAAATCTAGTTTTTTGATTATTAAGATTATTATTAACATTTTGTATTTTAAATTTATTTTTTGAACTAGACAAAGTTTTTAGTTTTTTTTCTAAAACAAACTGCTGACAGGAGGCGAGCATAATACACAGATGATTAATCCAATCATCTAAACTTTGGTCAGGTAATTGGTGAACGCTAGAGCGATACTTAGACTTATCTAAATCCGGTAATGTATCGTTATTTTCTCTATCGTTAAGTAAATGAATAGCCCAACGAGTACGATTTAGAATGGGATGAAAAAGGCATGGAAATTGGTGAGCAGTTTTAATAGCATCATTTAATTTTCCATGACAAAGTAAAGAAATAATAAAATAAGCCCACTCTACTGGATCGGGATCTGAGGCTTGGTACTCTTCAAGAATATATTTAATGGGTTGAGTAATCCAATAGAGCGCTGTCTCTGAATCCCCTTTATAAAGGTTACATATTGCTAATCGCAGTTTTGGCTCAGGCATCCAATTAATATAATTGACGCATTTTAGATATGAACCCTCTGCTTCTTCGTATTTACAAGCCGACATTTTTTCATCTCCTTGGCGTAGAAGATTTATAATTAATCCATTGCCGATGATATGTGAATTATTAATTCCAGATAATTGTTCTACAATACTAAGTGGCTTAAAAGGATCTGTTTGAATAATTTTTTGATTCGGTTTAAGGTTTTTATAAAGATTAAACCATTGAAAAATCTGATCTCGTTGTTTTAAAGTGTGTCTAGAATGAACAAGATCATACCCAGCGTTAATAATCATCTCTAGTTCTTCTGGGTTTTGAAACAAATAGTCAATCTTATCTAATACGTCATTCTCATCAGCAAATATGCAATTTTGCATATCTATAAATCCGCTGGCTTCAATAGACGCAGTTTTTTCTGTAATCAGACAAGATTTGCAAGCTGGGATCTCAAAGTGTTTGCGAACAATCTCTTTCTCTATTGTTCCACATGTTGGTACAAAATAAGAAGCATTGATTGTACGAGCGTACTGTTCACCATACAACATCCGTCGTGTAAACCTCTGATCGTATCCTAAGTGAGGGCAAACTAGTGAAGGATAATATTGAGAAACAGTTTTGTAGATTTGTCGCCGCCAAGGATACAGGTTATGTGTGTATCCACTAAATAGTACGGGGATAATTTTAGATTCTCCATAATCTCGATATGTCTCGATATCTATAAAATTTGGCCAAACAAATAAGTTGTCAGCAATTTCTGGTGTGTGTTCAGCTGTAGTAGTGCAAATAGTAAAGAATGTTTCTATACCCCAATTTTCCATATCAGAGATAAAGCCAGCACGGGCTTCGCACCAAGAGTCTCCATTATGAAATCCTAGTTTAGGTATTTCGGAGTAAGCATTAGTATTTTTAATTTCAAGTCGTTGACAACCTCTATAGTTAACACCACTTTCAAAAAGTGTTAAGTCTGGTTGGTATTTTTCACATATTTCCTGGTAGTCGCAATTCTCATGAATAACAATTATTTCAAAGAACTCTGATAGGCAATTAATGTGCTGTTGTCTGTGCAAAAGCACAAACTTAGATAGACTTTTATTTTCCCATTGAAAAAATATAAGCCTTGGCTTAATAACTTTATCCATAAATTTATTTGCTAGCCTAATTGTGGAAAATACTTACGATATCAAATGACCAAATAATTATTAATTCATAATTTAATGACAGAGCATGTTGATTTATTAATGGAGAAATAAAAATGCTTTGCATCGAGATTTTAACCCCATGCATTTCTTTAGTGGGTTACTATGATGAATTATGTTGACAAAGCTTTTTTAATTTATTAACTACATGAACTATCGCTCATTCATATGGTTAAACAGCGGTAAAATAATGGCAAACTCCTGGGCTTGTTCACTTACAGTTAAGCGATCGCACACATTAAAAGTATCAATGGTTAACATATTCCCTGAGCAGTTTCATCTGTTCAACAAGAAAAAGCAATTCCCAAAGCGATCGCAATTCATATTTTCTCTGCACTGAACCCCTAATTCTAGGAGATGTGCTGCTACTTACTTTGGAAATTGGCATTCATGCTCCCTTGTTTATGAATCAGTTGGCTATATCTCTTCTTACAATATTTATGGTTCTACATCTCACCTATTTTCTCACATGAGCATGGAAAATTTTCAGCAGAAAGGTATTCCATGCCTCGTTGTGGTACTAGAGAGAGAACACAAACTTTTCAGATGCAAAGTTCTTCACTACTTCCATCTTGCCAGTTTTCACGTCTACTGTATACAGGACATTATTTTTTCTACTACTGTCAGCAGCGAGTGCGTACAATTGGCCAGAAGAAGAGAAGCCCAAGTCTTTAACATCGTTGATGACAGGGCGTCCCTCAATAGTCAGCCTGGTCAGTCTTTTAATTTTGACCTTGCCAGTAAGTATAGCTTTATCCTGCAAGTTAATCGAGATTAAAATGGGGATACCTTCTGAGCTGATCTCAGTTGCGAAAATATTTCCTTTGGGATCTTGGCATAGGTTAGCGAATCGATGCTTATCCGGCAGTGGAGGTAAGTCCAGATCATTTTTAGAAAGAATTTTACCAGTTTTGAAATCGAGCGTTGTCAAAGTAAAAGGCGGAACGCCCCCAGTTCCTACTATACACAGAAGCTGATTATTAGGAAGACCTAGCAAACTTTCAACAGTTTGATTAGAACTCTTGAAGTCTAGTACTTTTTTTGCTCTGAATTGACGGTTAGCAGGACTTCCAACAGAATAAATAAGATGGTTGAAGTAACCATTTCTTGTGTTGGAGGTTGTAGAGATTACAAGAGTCTTATCTCCAAGTACTATCGCTTTCGTAACCCGGTCAGAGTCAGGTAGAAATAAGGCCCGAGGTTTTTTTGGTACAGGCAATAGATTCTCAACGGACAGAACTGGCAGATTAACTTTAGAAAGAAGCTTCGGATCTAGCAGATTAGCAGAGATAACTTTTCCTATCGGCACATTAGCAGTATTCAGCTCCACTGGCGGAGTTTGGTCTTCTCTGTTTCGAGTATTGGATGTACTAAGGACGTTTACTCCATAAAGAATCTCTTTGCTTGACTCGCTGTTCTGAGCAAATGCCTTACTAGAGATGTCGGCAATAACAGTGGAAGTCAAACTGGCAGCTACTAACTTGCCAAATTGTCGACGTTGCAGTGGTGTCATTCTTGTACTCCTTGTAGGATATTTTAAGGAACAATGAGGTTTGCGTTTGGTGCTTGGGGTTTAGCTCCCATATCTGCTAAGATGTTGACAGTTATTTGCTTGACACGAATATCTTCGCGACCTGGGCTGATACCGTCGCTATCTAATCCCCACGCCCACTGAATTGTGCCGGAGGCAAAGACTTTAGCCCCACTACTAGCCGTGTAGCGGGCTGAGTAGGATTTGGTAAAATCTTGGTTGGCAGGGAGGGCTTCTTCTCCAGGCGGTTCGTCAAAGTTTGGCAATAAGCTAGAGGGTTCGACTGGTGACTGAGACAAGGTAACCAGTCCGGCAGGAGAAGACCCATTATTAACCACAAAATCCCATTCATAGCCCACTAATAAAGTCAGCTGATCCCCATTCTGAAGTCCCGTGTTCGCATAGTAAGGATCGTTGCTGTTGGTGACGACAAAATTAGCACCGCCGTAGACATTGCTGTAGTCACTACCGTACATGACTCCTAACAAGGCGTTTTCCGGCCGCTGGTTCTGGACGCTGCGGAATTTATTGGTGGCTGCTGATGGGCCTTGCTGCTGGGCGACTGAATCCAATGACCAATCTTGTTTGTAGCAGGCCATCACCCGGTTGGGCTTTACTTGCCCAGCAGCGAGGGTAGAATTTTCAAATCTCACTCGCCAATAAGCAGTATTGGCAGAGAAAAATCCCAAATTAATTCCGGTATTGCGGGCAGTATCGACATGATCGCGTATTTCTTTAGACCAATACTCATCGTGGCCTACAGACAGAAATACTTTATGATTGAGCAATTTTTGTCCATCAGTATGAACTTGCATACTATCGGTGTAGGTAATATCGTAACCTTGAGATTCCAGCCAGCGCAACATGTTGTATTCCCATTGCAGAGGTGTGTCAGGCTGGTTGGACTGTTGATCGGTTGCTTGGGAAAACGGCGCGTCGTAGGAAACTTTAAAAGCCCGTTGGCCACCAACGCTGTACATACTGTATAAACTTTGACCCCCTGTTGAGCTATAGGCCAGTACAGTAGAAACGGCACTTTGGAATAGGATATCGGCAGTACTACTATCATCACGGACGACAAACCACACATGCGCTACTTTGCCACTTGCTTGGTCAGTCAGCTTCGCAACGTAAATACCACTAGTCCAGTTATTGTTTACCTGCAATATGTAGGAAGTTGTCCAGTTACACTCTAACAGTCCGGTATCGGAGTCTTTGGTACAGGCAGGTTGGGTCGTGCCATTGAGCGGGCCGCTGGTTGCTATCAATCTTCCTCCTGTGCCACCGTAGTGACCCAAGCGGTAGACATCGATAGTATATTGTCCAGCTTGTCCAAGAGAAACCTTAATGTCCAGAGAGCCGCCTTTATTGACACTGGTAGCCGAGGCATAACCGGCGATCTCGCCACTACCCCGGTTGTTAAGCTTCCAGTTAGTCGTGCCAGGATTTAGGTTTTCCAGATAGATAGAATTAGGGTTCGCCGGAGTTGCTGAAGCCGAGAAGGTTATACTGCCGATACCTGCTACCGTCGCTGTTACTACTACCCCTCCAGGGGCCGTGGGTACTGATCCCAGTGTCAAGGTCGTACTTGCTTGACCGCTAGCATTAGTTACTACATTAGCGGGCGAGACTGATCCGCCGCCATTGGTAACGGCAAAGTTCACCGTTACCCCTGACTGAGGATTGTTTTGAGCGTTTAAAACTTGCACGACTAGGGAGTTGGGCAGAGCTGCGCCCGTCGCGCCAATCTGATTGTCTCCACTGACTTTAATTAAAGTACTGCCAACGACAAAGGCGATGTCGCGATAATAATTACTATTCCGGTAAGAACTAGTTGGAAAAGAATTCGGACTCGAATTGTACACCCCATTGTTGCCATCTGCTACCGAGCTAAGATCGCCATTGACTATGGAACTGGCCAGTTCATCATAAGTAGCTACGTAATAGGCGTTTGCGTTGACAGAGACCACATAAGTCGTATTAGATTGAATGTTAAGTGGCGTTTCTAGAAGCTGCTCTTGCCAGCCAGAAGCTGTCTCATTAGTAAAAGTGATGCTTGCCAAGAGCGTTCCCGTTGCTGTCCATATCTTGCCAATATGAGATCCTGTCTCGCTAGCAGCTTTCCAGAAGCGAATAGCAGTAATCTGGCCTCCTTTAGCGCTGCGAAATTTCGTACCTAATTCATAGGAAGCGTTATCAGTGGCATTTGGAATGCTCGGCACTTGAGTTGTCAAGATATTTTGGCTGTTCCCCGATGGGTTGGCACTAGCTGAGAAAGTAACACTACCGACTCCGTTTGCTGTGGCACTTACAGTATTAGTTACAGGACTTGTCGCTCCAGGGTTAGCTCCGAGCATTAAGGTGGTACTAGCCTGTCCATTGACATCGGTTACGACACTCGTAGGTGAGACTGATCCCCCGCCACTAGTAACAGCAAAGTTCACTGTTACCCCTGATTGAGGATTGCCAGCACCATTTTTGACCTGAACAACAAAGGGGGTGGGCAAGGAAGTTCCGGCTGCACCAGTCTGATTGTCGCCGCTGATCTTTGTAATCGTCGGCAGGGAAACAGCTACAAAGTCGATGTCACGAAAATAGTTAGTATTCCGGTAAGAACCTGTTGGAAAGGCTCCAGGAGTCCCATTAAACACCCCATTGTTATCGTCTGCCACTGAGCTAAGATCCCCATTGACAATGGGGCTGCCCAGTTGATCATAAGTAGCGACGTAATAGGTGTTTACGTTGACAGAAACTACATAAGTCGTATTAGCTTGAATGTTAAGTGGTGTGCCCAGAGCCTGATTCTGCCAGCTAGAAGCTGTTTCGTTAGTAAAAGTGACGCTTGCCAAGAGCGTTCCTGTTGCCGTCCATATCTTGCCAATATGAGTTCCTGTTTCGCTAGGGGCTTTCCAGAAGCGAATGGCAGAAATCTGTCCCCCTGTAGCACTGTGGAATTTCATCCCTAATTCATAGGGAACATTATCAGTGTAGTTTGAAATGCTTGGGACTTGATTGGTAAAGAGGATAGTCATAGCTATTTCCTATAAAATTTAATTACTATCGATGATAAAAACGTTGCCACGAGAAGTTTTCATACCAATTTGAAAAAAGAATGTCACAGATAGGTAGAGGCACAACAATCTTCTCGACGAAGAATTAGTGTGTCACAGCAAAAATTATTCAAATTGGTATCAGTTTGTCGTGCAAATCAGAGGCACTACTGGAAGCAATTTCCTTGAAAGGAATTTTTTTCTTTAAATCTGACAAGCCATTTTCAAAACTTTCACCACATAATCCTGTTCCTGTTGGGTTATTTGATGGAACAGGGGTAGTAAGACAGTATGATCTTGTGCTTGCTCACTCTCCCAAAGGCGATCGCACTTTCCAACTTCACACTCACAAGCTTTTGGCTCAACTCCACATAACCAAGCTTCACTTTGATAAGCACCTTCACGGTGAGCGCACATGATGCCGCGTCGCGTGGAAATACCAGCATCTAGCATTTCCTGCATGACTTGTACCTGGTCGTATTTCTCTGTTAGCCGGACACAAAAACTCTGCCAGTTACTCTTTGCCCAATTTGGTTCAGTTGGTAACTTTAATCCCGGTACATCTGCTAGCTTTTCCTGATATTGCTGTGCCAAATAACGTCGGCGTTCCACAATCTCTGGAAGACGTTTGAGTTGTTCTCGCCCGACTGCTGCTTGAATATCAGTCATGCGATAGTTGTAACCCAGCATCGGGTACGATTCAAATATTACCTGTTTTGCACCGTGGCGTACAGTATCGGGGACACTCATTCCATGTTGCCGCCAGAGGCGAAACTGTTTGTCCCATTCCAGATTATTGGTGGTGAGCATCCCACCATCACCTGTGGTGACGACTTTGCGGGGGTGAAAAGAAAAGCAAGCGATATCTCCATGCGGCTTGCCAATTTTTTCCCAGTTTCCATCCCAGAGAATTTCACTACCGATCGCACAAGCGGCATCTTCAATAACTGGCAAATTGTAACGGTGGGCAATATCCAAGATGGCTTTAATATCGCAAGGCATCCCGATCTGGTGGACGATCAGAATGGCACGGATGCGATCGCCTATGCCACGCTGTAAGCGATCGCTAATCACATCCTCAATTAACATCGGATTGATGTTGTATGTCTGTGGTTCAATATCCACAAACACTGGGATTGCACCGCAGTAGCGAATACTGTTGGCAGTAGCAATATAAGAATGGCTGACGGTAATCACTTCATCCCCAGGTTGCACACCTACAGCTAACAGCGCTAGATGCAGTGCTGTAGTGCAATTAGAGACAGCGCAAGCATAGTTTGCTCCTACGTAAGTTGCAAACTCTTGCTCAAAGGCGGCGACTTCTGGCCCTTGTGTTACCCACCCAGACATGATCGCACGGCTAGCTGCTTCAGCCTCAGCTTCACCCATCCAGGGTTTAGCGATCGGGATAGACTGCATTTTATCAGACATTGCTTGCTTCCTTTGCCAATTTCTCTTTGCGCCACCAACTCACTAGCCGATGCAATCCTTCTTCTAGAGAAATCTGCGTCTCAAAACCCAGCAATTGTCTGGCTTTACTCACATCTGCCAGTCGGCGGGCTACAGGGTTGACTTTGCGTTCTGGGCCATATTCTGGCTGTAAATCTGACCCCATCACCTCAACCAAACTATAGGCTAGGTCGTTCAGGCTGCTTTCCACATTACTGGCGATATTAAATACGTCATCCGTAACATCGGCTTTGGCAGCTAAAATATTTGCTCTGGCAATATCTTCGATATACACAAAGTCCATTGTCTGTTTGCCATCACCAAAGATCAGTGGTGGCTTACCTATAGCAATACGCTCCATCCAGCGAATAAGTACTTCAGTGTATACACCGTAAATGTCCATGCGCGGGCCGTAGACGTTAAAGTAGCGTAATGCTACATAGTCCAGCCCATACATATCATAAAAGCTGCGTAATAACCCTTCATTAAAGACTTTAGCTGCACCGTAGATAGTACGGTTGTTATAGGGGTGATGAGATTCAGTGGTGGGAAACTCCTCAGCCATGCCGTAGATTGAGGCTGATGAAGCAGCAACTACCTTTTTTACCCCAGCTTTCACTGCTGCTTCCAAAACGTTGAAAGTGCCATCAGCCAAAACTTCTAATGCCAAACGCGGTTCTTCGGCACATTGGGTAATACGGATTGCTGCTTGATGAAAGACTATATCCACGCCTTGCATAACTTCACCCAAGAGTTTTTGATCCCGGATGTCGCCTTCTACAATTACCAAAGGGCCATGTTCTTTTGCCCAAGCAAGGTTTTTCAGTTGTCCACGGGTGAAGTTATCTAGAACAATAATCTCTGAGACTTCTTCATTGACTAACAAATCGGCAATATGGGAACCAACTAAACCTGCACCACCTGTGATTAAAATTCGCTTATTTTGCATATTCTTTACTCTCCAATGGTTCATATCCTTCCCGCCAGCGTAAAAACTTAGCAGGGACACCAGCGACGATCGCAAATGGTGGTACATCCTTGGTGACAACTGCGCCAGCACCAACAATGCTGCCTTGGCCAATTGTTACCCCAGGCAAGATCACCGCATTCATGCCAATATCGGCTCCTGTTCCCACTTTTACCGATTTAATTTCTAGGTCTGTTTGGATGATGGGAACATCAATTGGCAATCCACTATGAGTTGAACCCAGTACTTTTGCACCTGGCCCCCATCCTACATAATCTTCAATAATCAAATCACGGGCATCAAAGTAACTCTGTGGGCCAATCCAAACGTGGTTACCAATAATGCAAGTACCATCGAACCTTCCTTGAATATAGCTTTGTGAACCAATAAATACTTGGTTCCCGATCTCAAAGGTTTCGAGATGCTTAAAACCTACACCATTACCAATCCGAATGTTATGTCCAAATCTACGTGCTACTGCACGCCAAATAACTCGCCGCATCAGCCCATCAAAGTCTCCATCACCTGTAGCAAAGCGTGCGTATAATTCGATTAATGGTTTTTGTTCATATTGAGTATTTAAATATTCTGCTAGTTGAATTTCAAAGTCAGGGTCTAGCTTTTCTGCTTGTAAGCCGTGGACAGCTTTGACTATCTTAGTCTTACCTGGATCAGACATTGAATTCCTTAGTTATGTTAAGCTAATTACCGCCTTGGCAACCTGAGTCTGTGACTCTGTGCCTAGTTCTGCATACATAGGCAGGGATAACACTTCCCTAGATGCTGCTTCTGAGTGAGGAAAATCTCCAGATTTATAACCCAAGTCAGCATAAGCTGGTTGGAGATGAACAGGAATTGGGTAATGAATACCTGTCTGTATTTCCTGTTCTTGCAGACTTTGTTGTAGGGCATCTCGCTCTGGCGATCGCACGGCGTAGACATGGTAAACATGACGGCTGTAAGGCATCACAGCAGGTATGCTGACACCAGAGCTTGCCAAAAGTTGGTCATACTGGGCTGCGTATGTTCTTCTGCCTTCTGTCCACGCTTCGATGTAGCGTAACTTTACCCGTAAAATCGCTCCCTGGATGCCATCCATCCGATAGTTGTAACCTTTCAGGACATGGTGGTATCTGCGTTCTTGACCCCAGTCGCGCAGCATTCCCATAGTCTGGGCATATTCAGGATTATTGGTTACCGCCATGCCTCCTTCACCGTAAGCACCTAAATTTTTACCAGGGTAAAAGCTAAAACAACCAATATCACCGATACTACCTACTCGTTGCCCTTTATACTCAGCCCCGTGAGCTTGGGCGGCATCTTCTATAACAACCAAACCATGACGACGAGCAATGTCCAAAATTGGCTCCATGTCTGCTGGTTGACCGTACAAATGCACGGGTAGAATCGCTTTGGTACGCTCAGTTATGGCTTTTTCAATTTGGGTGATATCTATTGTGTAGGAAACAGGATCGATATCTACGAAGACTGGTGTAGCTCCGGTGTAGCAAATAGCTGCTGTGGTCGCCACGAAGGTGAAAGGTACGGTAATCACTTCGTCACCAGCACCGATGCCAGCTGCTAGTAATGCTAGATGCAGGGCGCTAGTACCTGTATTGACAGCAATGCCATAATCTGCGTTGCAGTAATCTGCAAACTCCTTTTCAAAAGCTTTGACTTCATTCCCCAAGACAAATTGCGTACTTTCAAGGACTTTCAAGACAGCAGTATCAATTTCGTTTTTAATGCTCAAATACTGAGTTTTTAGGTCTACAAATGGAATCACGCTGCTACCTCTGCCACATTCAGTTCAATTAATCGGCCTTGCTTCTTGAGAGACTGGGTTGCGGCTTCAAGAATTCTGACTACCCGCAGTCCTGCTTCTCCATCAGTAAGTGGGCGATCGCCTTGTTCAATACAACGAATGAAGTGCAATCCTTCTGTCTTCAACGCTTCTGTTATATCTAACTTGGGTGACCACATATCCCCTGTGCGATAACCAATCATCATTTGATACATGCTTTCGGAGTTGCCATTAACTGTAATACCCTTGTCGTAAATCTTGACTTTCTCACTTGGTTCTAAGTCATCGTAAACAATCATCCGTTGACTACCACCAATCAATGTGCGACGGACTTTTACTGGTGCTAACCAATTGACATTAATGTGAGCAATGAGATTCTTTTCAAAGAATAAGGTCAAGTAGGCGATATTTTCTGGTTCTCCAGGAACATGGCTAATGCCTGTAGCCGAGACAGCATAAGGCTGAGATGGTAATAGGTAGCTCATGATTGAGAGGTCGTGGACTGCCAAATCCCAGATGACATTCACATCATGCTGAAAAAGTCCTAGGTTGACGCGTACAGAATCATAGTAGTAAATATCACCCAAGGAATTAGTGGCGATCAAATCGTGCATCTTGCGGACAGCACCCGTATACACAAAGGTATGATCGACCATTAACACTAGGTTGCGTTTTTCTGCCTCTTCAATCAGCCGCATTGCTTGCTCGGAGGTAGTTGTCATTGGCTTTTCTACCAACACGTGTTTACCAGCTTGCAATGCAGCTAAAGCTAATTCAAAGTGAGTTGAAACTGGTGTGGCGATCGCTACAGCATCAATCTTAGGATCTATAAATATGTCTCGACAATCTTTTGTAACTTGGATAGCAGGATACCGAGCTTGCACCTTTGCCAATAGTTCTGGGTTAAAATCACTGACTGTTCTAACCTGAACTCCTGGCATCTCTACAAAATTTCTTACCAGATTCGGGCCCCAATAACCATAGCCAATTACACCGATATTAATGATGTTTCCCATTGCTTTTAACTAATCAGAATTTATTTTTTATGTATTATCAACCACTCCCACTAAAAGGTGGCAATAGTTTCTGGGTGAATTGCAAATTAATTGCTTTTTTGTTTAAAAAATCTTTATCTTTGCAAGGCTTCAGTTTTTAACAAACACAGAAGTAAGGCTCTCACAAACTGTTAGCGGATATTTCTAAATTCTGGCGATCGCGCACATCCCCTATTACACGAGCGGGGACTCCAACTACAATTGCATAATCAGGAACATCATGAGTTACTGCTGCGCCAGAACCGATGATAGCTTTTTCACCAATAGTTACTCCTGGTAGGATGGTAGCATTACTACCAATAGATGCACAGCGCTTCACTAAAGTCTTGATTGTATACCAGTCATCTTCTGTTTTTAAACTGCCATCTTCATTGGTTGCACGAGGATAAAGGTCATTAGTAAACATGACTCCATGACCAATAAACACTTCATCTTCTAGGACAACGCCTTCACATAAGAAACTGTGGGATGAAATTTTACACCGATTTCCGATTGTGACATCTTTCTGCACCTCTACAAATGTACCAATTTTCGTATCATCACCAATAACGCAACCGTAGAGGTTCACTAAATGGGGATGAAAAATCTTCACGTTTTTACCTAATTTGACATCATCATTTACAGCCATTACTTAATCTGCCTTAAAATTAATGCTTTTCCACAGTTTCCCAAATAGCATCTTCTAAATAAGTACACTCATCAGCTTGCCAAGGGTAATCTACACGCTCAAAATTGTGCATACTGACTTCAAACTGACAAATCTCGCTGAGATTTTCTAGTAGGGTTTCGCTACGCCGCTCAGAAAGCCATGTTGTTAAGGTATATGAACCCATATAAAGTCGCAATTTGGGTATTTCACATCGGAAAATATGAGTGCCTCGCTTATGGCGAAAAGGCGCATCTGAGAAAAACCAAAAAATACTAATAGACTGTTGCAGGGCAGTGACTATTTGAAACGAAAAAGACAGACTTTCATGGGGTTTCTCTATGTGTAAGGCAAACTCAAACGTAATCGGTTTTCCCCAACAGTGAATTCCTTGTTCTTCAGAGGTATGTGCCCTTACCCAAGCTACGTGATTGCCAGTTTTGTTGATAGGAGCTTGGTAATAAGCTGGTAATACAGACTCATCTTTCTGTCCAGCCAGATATAATTGGACTGCTTTGCCAGTATGACCATCAAACTGAATGTTACCTTTAGAAAGCAATATGCAACGTTTGGTGAGTTGATTAATAGCTTGCATACTATGACTGACAAATAAAACTGTTCGTCCCTCTTTGGTTGCTACATCACCCATTTTCCCCAAGCACTTCTTCTGAAATGCCGAATCACCTACAGCCAGAACTTCATCAACAATTAAAATTTCTGGCTCTAAATGGGCTGCAACGGAAAAAGCAAGGCGGACGTACATTCCCGATGAATAGCGCTTGACTGGGGTATCTAAAAACTTCTCAACCTCAGCAAAGGCTATTATTTCATCAAATTTCTTTTTAATTTCAACTTTACTCATCCCCAAAACGGAACCGTTGAGATAAATGTTCTCCCGTCCCGTAAGTTCTGGGTGAAATCCTGTGCCTACTTCTAATAAGCTTGCTACCCGCCCTTTAATGGCAATACGTCCTGTTGTCGGTTCGGTAATCCGGCTCAGAACTTTTAAAAGGGTAGATTTCCCGGCACCATTGCGTCCAATAACACCAATAGCTTCACCTTGTTGAATATCAAAAGAAACATCTTTTAATGCCCAAAATTCTTCCTGGGTTGGGTTGGGCATTTTTTTGCCCCCAGGTTTGATAAATGCCTTGGCAAAAGATGTAGCACCATCAGCAATTACATCCCGCAGTGCTTTGTAGCTACTTCTTTGCTCTTGCTGGTGAGAGATAATATATTTTTTGCTTAAATTCTCTACACTGATCATATTCTCAGACATCTGCACAGTTCCTTGCTAAATTACATCAGCAAATGTCCGTTCCATTCTACGGAAGTACCAAATGCCACTTACCAGTAACAAGGTAACTAGTCCTAGAGATAGTGTGAATCCAGTCCAGTAAAGTTTGGACTCTCCTCCTAAAATTGCCCAGCGAAAGCCATCAATCACGCCCACCATCGGATTCAAATAGTAGAGCAAACGCCATTGCTCTGGTACAATGCTGCTACTAAAACCGACGGGTGAGACATATAGGCCAAACTGCACAATAAACGGCACAATATACCTGAAGTCTCGATATTCCACATTCAAAGCTGCAAACCACAGCCCTACTCCTAGTGAAGCAGCAAAGGCAATGCCAATAAACAACGGTAATGATAATATCCGCCAAGTAGGAACAAAGTTGTACCAGGCCATCAGCCCTAAAAGAATCATTGCAGAAACGAGAAAGTCCACAAAGCTGACAATCACTGAGCTAGCAGGCACAATCAAGCGCGGAAAGTAGACTTTAGAAATCAAGTTGGCATTACTAATTAGGCTGTTGCTACACTCACTTAGGGCATTGGAAAAAAATTGCCAGGGTAATAAGGCAGAAAATACCAGTATTGGATACGGTGCTGATCCCTCCGAAGGTAATTTTGCCAAACTTCCGAAGATGACGCTAAACACGATCATCGTCAAAAATGGTCGAATCAGTGCCCAGAGCATACCAATCACTGTTTGTTTGTAGCGTACTAGAATGTCACGCCAAGCTAGAAAATAAAATAGCTCTCGATAGCGCCACAGGTCTTTCCAATACTGCTGCTCACTACGTCCTGCTTCAATTATCAACTCTGGCTTTGAGGCAATTCCTTTACTACTCATAATGTTGATTAAATACCCTGCTTTTAAGCATTAATTGACAAACTGAAAATCTTTGATGTCATGATACTTAAGCACTTTTGCTTGTCTGCGAGTAAATTCTCCAACAGAAGGGTTTCCCTGAGGATCGATCACTCCTGCTACCTGCCGCCAAAGCTCTTGTGGTGCTATGGAAATTTCATAGGTGCGCTCATCCGATTTGCGGATGTAATACCACTGTGTTTGCTGGCAATGATCACACCAAAAAGCCTCTAACCATTCTCCTTCTAAAGGAACTGCGGTTTGGCTAGCGACCAGCATCAATGCACTCCGCCGACTCATACCCCGTTTCTGCAACTGCCCTGGTTGATCGGCAAACAGTTGATATTTCTGACTCCTGCTATCTAGATAGGAGCCATGAACTGGACAGTAGACAGCCCGTCGCTTTGAACGTTTCCGATTTCGGTCACACCTTCTCTGCAATTTGACCTCCCACTTCAGTAAATAGACAGCAAAATTAGGAAGGTTACATTGGGGGAACTGAGATCAAAAAGACCATCGAAGCCCATCCCCTAAAGTTAAGAAATAGATATTATTTAATGACAGTCCACTGATTAACAACTCTTATCAAGATTGCTTTTCTTGATAATAAAAGGTTGAAAATTTTTGTCATTCAAAAATCTTGAATGAATAAAATTTAAACCAGCGGTCATTAACCTTTGTCAATCTGTGTTAAAACATAACATATTTTGGCATGTTTCTATTATCTTAATTTAAATCAACACAATACTAAAGCAAATCTATTCCCAAGAGATTTTAAGTGATTTCAAACATGCATGATAATATTTTAGGCTTACAAGCAAGTTTTAATTCGTTGTCAGTCTAACTGCCAGATATTTATATGGGACTCTTATTAGAATTGGTTAGAATTTTAATTTTTCATGAAATATAGCCTTTCAAAACTAAAGTTTTCCTAGAAAAATAATAGTGACAGTATTTGCTAGAATCAAACACAAAATTTAGATTATAAAATGGAAGTTTTTATGGTTGAGCATAAGTTATTTTTTTGTCTATTGGTCTTGTATTTTGAAGATTGACAAAGTACTACTAAACTCAAAAAAATGATGGCAAATTCTGGCTATATCTACCTCACTTTTTCTAGATTAAGGTCTGATTGCAAAAGGCTGTAAGCTGCTTTACATTCTAGAGGAATGAGCAACTAAAATAACCTGAAAAGATAATTAGTGATTCTGACTTTTATGAGTCTATTTTCAACAAAGATGAGACTAAAAGTATTTGGAACCTATCATCAATCTATACTCACAAGTTATCAAACAACTATTTTCTATGGCTTTTAGACATAGCTATCACACCATCAGCGAATATTGCTTGCTGTAAAACATCAAGGTATTGTTGAGAGATAATTTTAGGTGTGAAGTGCGATCGCAAATACTGGCGACCTGCTATGCCCATCTGCTCTCCTACTTGTGGATCTCGATTGAGAAAGCGAATAAATTGCGCTAGACCTTGACCGTCACCATTATCAAATGTCCCACCACAGTTGGCTTCAGCCATCAGTTCCCTGAGATATGAAGTCTCGGAGCAAATTACTGCTATTGGTCGCCCAGAGGCTAAAGCTGAGTAAAGTTTGCTGGGAACAACTAAACCCTCTGTTGTTGCATCTACACTCACTAGTGATAGATCGCAAGCTGTTAAGGAATAAGGCAGCACTTGCTGATCTTGATAAGGTAGAAACGTAAAATTTTTCAGCCCTAACCGATCTACTTCTATGATTAATTCATCGCGTTTGGCACCACCACCAATACAGACAAACTGAATTGGCTCATCTTGTAGTTGCTTTGCAGCTTCCAACATGGTGTCTATGTCATGGCAGCGACCCATATTGCCAGAATAGAGAACGGTGAATTTGTTAACTAAGTTATGCTTCCAAGCAAACCAGTTTTCTTGCTTGGCAATCGGCACGATCGCTTCTGGGTTAGCCCAACTATGAATTACAGAAATTTTGTCAGCGACTTCGGGACAATGCGCTACTACCTTTTGTTTCATCGCCGGGCTAAGTACTATAATTGCCTTGGCTTTTAACCAAACCTGTCTGTTGATCAAACGCCACAAGCGCACTAGCCAGTTACGCTTTGGAATTACACCTAATGCGATCGCAATATCAGGGTATAAGTCATATAATATACAGACATAGGGCAATCGGAACAAAATATAAGCCAGATATCCAATCACTGGCAAAAATGGGGGAGCTGTAGTTAGTAACAATACATTGTTACGACGCCAAGCTTTGAGCAGATAAAGTGTAGCCCGTAAGGTATACAGGACGCCATTAACTGCTTTACCACGAATTCTTCCTGGCCAAAGTTGGGCTGTGCGCGATCGCTGAATTCGGATTTGGTCAGCCCATTCAACTGCTGGGGCTGTATGAGAGCTAAAGGCATATCCTGGCTGACTTGTAAATACTTCAATATCCACCCCTTGCAGTCCTAACTGCTTCACTAGTTCTTCAATTAACTGCCCTGTAGCGGCATAATCTGGGGGGAAAAATTGGGTGATTACAGACAATTTAATTGATTGTTCAGTTTTTACAGAAGGTTGATTCTTTGCATTGAACTGAGTAGAAATGGATTGTAAAAAATTGGGATTAATCCATTTATTAAGTCTCATCGGCTATATCCTAGTCTGGAAGGGAAAAGTTTTATTTAAATAGGTCACTGAAATAAATCAAGTCATTAATTTTGATTAGCAAAGCTTGAAAATCTTTTGGCAGAATTTGTCAGGCTTACATATACACATATTAGTTAGTTTATAACTAGTAAGGATTAGTAAGGCTAGTTAACAGTATATTTGCTCTTTTTCGCTTGTACCACATTTTTATACATAACATTGGATATGCGAACATCAATATGATACAGATACGTATAACCAGCAACAAAGTAGTTAATAGTGGTTTTAGTATCTTTCTGTTTAAGCCCTTTTATAAGTTACTAAAGTGTCTACTTCAACATCTCAAGAGATATTTAACACTAGTAGCCTCTATATCCCAAGAGATATTTAACAATAGTAGTCTCTATTTTTCAGCAACGAAAACTGGAAAGTTGAGAACGATTGCTGTTGTTTCCATTTGAGTATGATTATATTTTCTTTTTATCAATATTTTCTTTTTATCATCACATACAACTTTATAACTGTAGGTTTTACTTTCTGTCTTTTGACAGATTGCTATATTAGATTTTTACAATACCATGTATAAATCTAAAATAAAATCCTTCATTAAAAATTTATATTATTAAGATATATCTAAGTAAAATCTTTATCAAATAAACGTTTTATCGGCTATCAAGTTGCTCGACAACGATCTAAGCAGGCATAAATATTTGTCGTTGGGATTAAGACAGGAAACAACGATGCTGGAGGTGAAGCACTGCCATCTTCTCACTTAGCACTAGCCCTGCCTTTGGGAGAAGGAGAATCAGCGATCGTTGCGCGAAAGTCGATAGCGCAGGGTTAGCACCACAGCATCTGGGGGTTTATCCCATTAGCAACTGCGCCAAGCTGAAGACAGAAAGGAAAAGAGTTTTGAGAAATTTATCAAACTTTACATAGTTAAGTTTAATTGTGCCAACCTACTTATAGTATTCCGACTTAGTTTTTGAGAAAACACTGAGATTTAGTTTAGCTTTATATGTATAATTTCTATCAATTTCTATCAATTTCACTAATTAAGCATTGGTTGTGTTTCCAATGGTTCCAAATATAAATCGTTTTGATGAGAGAATAATCAAATGCTATTAAGTTGTCAAAATGGTCGTTTTTTGAAGTACAAAATTCTAAAATTTATTATTGAAGAAGGCCGGAGGACGTTTGGCGAGCGCTCACTCAAGGCACAGGAGGCAAAAAGAATAATGTTCTCAGTAATAAGTGGCTTTCTGATCCAATAATACTTAATGCTTTTTACGTATTATTAAATACTACCAATAGACACTAACTAGAAACCTGTATTAAAGAACAAATACGGAAATTTAATCATAAGTCTATAAAATATATATCCTACCTAATTCAGGCTAAATTATTGCTTATATAAAATTACCTCACTGAAGCTTTTAAAACCTTTTATACTTAATCTTGTCCAGTGTATTACCGAATATTAAGCACATGATGGAGAATTCTTCTTCCCA
This sequence comes from Nostoc sp. JL34, assembly GCF_017114945.1. Taxonomy (GTDB): domain Bacteria; phylum Cyanobacteriota; class Cyanobacteriia; order Cyanobacteriales; family Nostocaceae; genus Nostoc. The sequence continues at coordinate 4,400 of NZ_JABXKQ010000070.1, read as the reverse complement.
ATCCTCCAGTTCCGATCACAGTAATAATTCTGTGCCTGCATTTCCTCAAAATCAACTTGTTCCGTGGGCTGAGGAACAGGGAGACAACAGGAGCTTTCAAGAATTTCTAAGTATTTTACAGCGACGAGCGCTAGTCATGACAGGTGTAACGATTGCTGTGATGACAATTGTAGTTATTAATTTAGTGCTAAACCGGAAGCCCCCAGAATATGAAGGCACTTTTCAACTACTAGTAGAACCTGTAAATAATGACACCAAAGTTGTGGATGTTGTCAAAGACCTTAACTCGCAGGAGTCTAGTCTAGATTATGAAAGCCAAATTCAGGTTCTTAAAAGTCCTGAACTGATGAGAAGCACACTTAAACAGTTGCAAGCTTCCTATCCAGAAATCAGCTATTATTCTCTTCTCGAATCTCTGAAGATTACTCGGTTAGGTGAGACAAAGATAATACAAGTACGCTATCAAAGTAACAATCCAAAGCAGACTCAAGTTGTATTAGAGCGAATTGCTGAGAATTATTTAGACTACAGCCAAGTCAGGAGGCAAACCAAGTTACGTCAAGGGCTTCAGTTCATTGAAAAACAACTACCATTTACACAAAATCGGGTAGACAAACTCCAAAAAGAGTTGCAACTTTTTCGACAAAAGTACAATTTTAACGAACCGGAAACCCAAGCAACGCAAATTGCTTCACAAACCGTTGAATTATCTCAGAAAAGACAAGAAATTGATCTAGAGTTAGCCCAAGCTCGTGCTAACTTATCTATCCTCAAGGGAAAAAATGGAGCGACGACAACACTTAATAGTGCCCCTTTATATCAACAGTTGATTACTCAAATACGCGAATTTGATGTTCAGATTGCTACAGAATCAACCCGTTTGCAGGACAATAACCCAAGTATTCAAACATTGAGAGAGAAACGAGCTAGTCTTTTACCTTTGTTACGTCAAGAAGCACAGCGTTTATTGGGTGTGAAGTTTGCAGAAGTAGCGACGCAACTTCAAACGTTAGAAGTACAAAGTCAAGAACTTACCAAAATAGAACAGAAACTTGCACAAAGACGCAACCAATTGCCAGTTTTAACACGACAGTATACTGAATTACAGCGGAAATTACAATTTGCAAATGAGAGTTTAAATCGCTTTCTATCAAACCGCGAAAATCTTCAAATTCAAATCTCCCAAACAGAGCTAGGTTGGCAATTACTTCAAGCTCCAACTACACCCGATATTCCTATTTCTTCTTTGAATATCCAACGCAATTTGATCTTGGGATTAATTGCAAGCATCCTTTCAGGAATTGGTATTGTTTTACTGATAGAAAAGCTAGATAATACCTACCATACTGTTGATGAACTAAAAACAAAGCTAAAGCAGCCATTGTTAGGGAATATTCCTTTTGAAAAACAATTTCAAACTAAGCAAAACCGCACCTTGAATCAAAAAAATCCCTTAGTAAATATACCAAATTATTTTTCTCAGGAAATTGCTGAATTGGGTGTTTTACCAGATCAAGAGTATGGTGACTCTTCTACTAATTTTTCAGAAGCCCTACGGGTACTTTATACCAACATTCAATTACTCAGTTCCGATCGCCCGATTCGCTCCATAGTTATTAGTTCAGCTATGGCTGGTGATGGAAAGTCTACGGTTGCCCTCCATCTAGCTCAAATAGCTACAGCAATGGGGCAACGAGTCCTACTTGTAGATGCTGATCTTCGTAAACCGACAATTCACGATTTATCAGATTTAAATAATCTATGGGGATTGAGTAATTTAATTTCTACAAATTTGCCTGTGGGAGAAGTAATACGAAAACTACCTTCTATAAGCCAATTATCTATAATTACTGCTGGGCCAATACCACCCGATCCGACAAAGTTGCTCTCATCTCAAAAAATGAAGCAACTGATGGCAGATTTTCATAACAGTTTTGACTTAGTGATTTATGATGTCCCTCCCTTGGTAGGATTAGCCGATGCTAGTCTGATAGCACCACACACTGATGGGCTTTTAATAGTAGTCAGGATTCATAAAACAAATTCTTCAATCCTAAAAGGAGCTTTAGATAACCTGAAAATTTCTCGGTTGAATATATTAGGCATAGTTGGTAATGCTCACAAAAATACGATCGATAGTTATTGAAGTTTCGACTAGTCAAGAGGGCGAAACTCGAAATCTTTACAGTTATTGATGTACATCAAATCTATTCGTCCTTTTTAGAATTCGTTGGTTTTAGTCATATCGTTTTTCTGATGCAAAGTGTAGCCGCAGGCTTTAGCCTGTCAGCTATTGGTGCAAAATAAAATGTGAGTTTTCCTACTTTTGATGCCGGACTTCAACCACAGTATGCACATTACCACGAGGCGTAAAATCTGCTTTCACAATGACTTCCAACGGATCACAAGCAGCTACAAAATCATCCAAAATTTGGTTTGCAGACTCTTCGTGGGAAATGTAGCGATCGCGATAACTATTAATATAAAGTTTGAGTGCCTTCAATTCCACTACTCGCTCATCAGGCACATAGGTAACATAAATTGTGGCAAAGTCAGGATAGCCAGAAAACGGACATTTACAAGTAAATTCCGGTAAAGTAATGTTAATGTCATATCGCCTCCCTACACGCGGATTCGGAAAAGTAATTAGTTTACCTTCCGCAATGTCGCGTTCGCCATACATCATTTCTTGATTTGCCTGAGATCCACTTTCAGGTAATTTATTAGTTGTCATTGGTTATTTTACTTGTCTTTACGTCCTTTTAGTAATTTTGTAGCTTGTTAACTCCCTACTCCCCCTCAATACTCTTCCTTCCCCCAATCTGGACAATTCTCATCTTCACAACCGTGGGGATGCATAGCACAAACTAACAAATTACCGCCATAAACCTGACCATGGTAGTGACTACAACCAATGCAAGCAGGATTTTTTTCGGCTGTGGGTTCAACTGAATAAGGAAAACCTGGATCTACTTCTGCTACAATGTCTTCCAGCTCCCAGTAAGCTTCCAACATCGGTTCAGCCAAATCCTGTAAATACTGATCGACTTCAGTCACAATGTTACTGTGTACTTGCTCAGTGACTTCTTCCGTTAGCTCAAAAAAGGCGTCTACCACTTCACTCATTCCCAGGAAGAAACGCTCTACTTCATCAGCCACTGTTTCGACTATTTCTACTAAATCTTTTTGCCACTGTTCCATAAACTTGACACCTTTGCAGGCTATAAACAGGACGCTTTGTGTTATCTGGCTTGAAGCACTAAAGTACACACTAGGCAATGTATCTTATCAAGTTTCTATGCGAAGTGTCATGTCAATATGCCACTTATTACTGATGTTTCGATCAAAAAATGCTTTTTATTGATCGCGTTGCAATCGTTTCAGCTCGTCTTGCAGGTCTAACACTTCTTGGCGTAATTTATCTACATTCTCATCAGTTGATGCCTCTTTCACCGTTGGTTCTTCATCTTCCTCTAAAATCTCAATGCGGCGAGGTTCAGAAGGGGGTGTTTTCTCAGAGGTTTCACCAGGTGCTTGGACTTGTTGGGCTTGCTTCATCATATCTTCAACGAAGCGGCGGGCTTCTTCTGTGTTCATTTCGCCCTTGGCAACCATTTCATCTGCCAGTTTTTGGACTTGCGATCGCACTTGGGCTAATTTTCCCCCTGCTTTCTCACCTGCGTAAGAAGCTAATCCAACACCGAGGTAAAAAGCTTTTTGAACAATATCTCCAAAACCAGGCATTGTTGCTGAACGCTCCTAAAAATAGGGCGACCCGGAGACTACGCCTATTACAAGCCTCCCGTGTTGCTGCTACCTTCCGGTTCTGACAAGATTTGGGTGTTGCAATCGCATAGATCCAGGCCTTCTAAAAGCATAACATTAAAATTTAGTAAGTGTGTGTTATTCCATAACAATTCGCCATTCGTAAAGTTGATAGTTGACACAGCCATGTTGCACCAATGGGTCATCAGCTACAATTGCTTCTGCCTCAGCCTTTGAGGCTGCCTCAAACAGCAACATTCCGCCTCTTTGCTCCACCCAATAGCCTGTTCGTGCTTTGTGTCCTTTAGCAATCAAGTCCTGAATGTAGGCTTTGTGGGCAGGTACATATTGGTCAAAGGTAGCTTTATCGACTTTGCCTTCTTCAATCTTGACAAACCAGGGCATAAGCTTTTTAACTCCAGTTGCAACAGATATCCTGCTTTAGTTTTTACTATTTTTAAGGAGAAAATGAGTAGCAATTTAATCAAAAATCTGGGCACTCTGCCTCGACAAGGATGGCTTTGTACCCAGAAACAGCAATCAGACTACAGATTAATCACTAGAGGTTAGAGGTTGAATATACAGCGCTTCCTGCTGTTAAGAGGTACACTTAGTAAGAATAAGAATATTATCTT
>NZ_JABXKQ010000022.1 GCF_017114945.1 Nostoc sp. JL34 | reverse complement strand
TTCTTCTGCTTAATTTTTTGTTACATACTTATAAAATTTCACCACGACTTACTTATACGCTAATCTGAGAACAACATTATAATCCAAGTCTCTTGTCAGTCAATCTGGTAAGAGGCTTTTTATTGTTTATTATTCGGGGTTTTTCCCAAATAACCAGCTATTAAAAGCGTACAAACATTAATAAAAGCTGGTCTTGCATCAGGATTATGAAAAGAAAATCCAAAAAGAGCAAAATAGGAAGTGACCGCTAAAAAATGTGGGATGTGGTCTATATAATTAAATTGCTGCTTTCGGTATGGTACAAGATTAAGCTTTTTAACTAGTGAAGCAAAACTTTTCATTAGACGTTATAAGATACAACAAGTCCAATGTAGAATACCTAAACTATCATTAACAACAGTAGAAAGCAACAGTAGGAGACACTATTTTTTAGTAGTGAATTGAACATAAGAAAGCATTAACTGCATTTATAATATGTATAATACCAGCAATAAATTCTATACATAGAGCCAGATACGTAAAGTAAAAAGTCGTCCATTCATCAGTATACCATTGTGTTAAACACTAGTAATGTTACATAGAGTATAAGCAATAAAGATAACATTTTTTGATAAATAAAAAAATTATTTTATACTAAATCAATTTTTTAATGCGTTATTACCCAGCGATTAGCTTGATGATTAGATAACCTTATTAAGAATAATTCTTTCCGCGTAAGCTTTAATTTTAAAAAATAGGGTCTACGCGGAAAGTAAAAATGGCTTAACCATGCGGGTTCTAGAGGTCGTGTTCTCCTATAGGGGAGAGAACAGCGAATTTTATTCAAAATAAATCTAATCACTAAGCAAATATTTCCACCAAGCAAACCATTTTGAAATAAGTTGCCAGAAACCATGTACTCATAATTAAATAGCACAAACCTCGTCTATTTGATTTAAACGAGGTTAGTACAGAAGTATTAATCAAAGTATTAATCAAAGTATGAATAGCTGTGGTTTAACGATTTAACCTTTGTACAACTCCGTCAATTGTGTCTGTTTTTAATGCTACTGGGTCAATTTGAATGCTCAGTATTGTGTTGCATCTTGGGCAGTTATAAGAAATACAATTCCATGCATCTTTGCCATTTACCTTTCCTGCAATATTTTCAATATTTATTGAAGTAATCATGGAATCACATTTTGAACATTTTCCAGCAACCATCTTTTATTTCCAAACTATAGTTCTAAGATGGTATAGATGTACTAATAAAAAGTTAACCGTATAAACACTTTAAATTATTTTAATAAATTATGGAAATATAGGTTTACTAAGTAGTACTACTTATAAGAACTTGGATTCTAGTTAGCAAAATTCTAACAACTAACTTGGAAAGGTAGCAAAATAAAACCCCGTCTATTTAATTTAAACGAGGCTAGTATAAATTGCAACTTTAGTTGAATAGCTAATTTTAGTTTTCGTGATAATGTCCTAAATCAAAAGCAGCAATGATGTGACTACTGTTTATTGTTGCAGTCGGGTAAGTTGAAGGTGCGATTAAAAAAGGCATATTTGAGATGCTTAGAGGTGGGGTGCCAACTAATAAATTTACTTCTATCCAGTAGGAACCGTCAGGCATTAAAGTAACTTCATTTATTCTACTAATCCCAATAACAGTACCACTTGTAGTAAGTAGACCATAGTAAAATTCGTCTTGTCTAAGTCTTAGTTTAATCCAAGGTGGTAAATTTTCTTCAGTAGGAGTAAGTTTTTGAGTTTCTTCAGACATGGTGATTCTCCTTAGCAATATCAATCTAGTATTCCCGTCTCTAAATTAAAAACTCTAATTTATTTTTGTTTGATTGAGTAAGTTATGAAAACTGGGCTTTACCAAAGCTATAGAGAAAAAGCATTCTGCAATCTATCAAACATAGCGCTTTTAAACAGAATTACTTATTAAAACTTGGCAAAATAGAAGCTTGCCAATAGTAGCAAGGTTAAAGGTCTGGACAGTGTGACCGTGATTATTCCTTGGTTTTTAACTTCCATACCATTTACGCTTACAGCACTACTCCATCTAAAAATGGTTATTATAGGTTCTAACTTATGGAAATGACTATGAACCTGAAACAAAAAATAAAGGCTGTGTAGCTCAATCTGAGAGGAGTTATTTACCACAGGATAGCTGCTACAAGGCTATAGCAGATTTGCCTTACATCTTAATGTTTCCCAGTCGGAGTAGTTAAATAACGTATGGAAAGTAGAAATTAGATATTTTCTAACACTATTTTTATTAATTAAGAGTCCCGTTTCCTTTAGATTCCCTAGCAAGCATAAAAAGTTGGATGAAAATATACTGAAGTATGTAAGGTATGCAAAAAGTTGCATACCAAAGTGCATACATATAAATATAGGTGATAGCACTCTACCGCAGACACAGCACCATTATTAAATCAACTTCATGCACAAAATATTAAAAAAGTCAAGTTTGGTATAAATTATATTAAAAATTTTCTAGCAAATTCTTAGGAATTATTCAGAGACAGGTTTTATAAAAGAGTTATAACCAAAAATTATATTAATAAGTCTGACATATAATTTTTCTGTATTCCAGCTATCCGTTGCAATTCTGTCTCATAGGGTAGATTGGTTTTATCCTGTGAGAGAAAACTGAGAGAAAATGACCTCTCGATTTTGTGGTTAGTCTTGTAAGGGTAACGAGCGCGGAGGGATTTGAACCCCCGACCCACAGAACCGGAATCTGTTGCTCTATCCACTGAGCTACGCGCCCTTAACCTTCGATATTATAGCACGTCTGTGATAGAATTTGCACTCTAAAAAAACTTGGTTTCTGGGTTAAAGATAATTAGTTGGGTCTACGGGTGTACCATTCCGACGAACTTCAAAGTGGAGATGGGGCCCAGTTGAGAAACCTGTGGAACCTACAGCACCGATCGCTTGTCCGCGTTCAACTGTTTGTCCTTCGGTGACATATAACTCGCTGGTATGTCCGTAGAGTGTCGTAATGCCTTTGCCGTGGTCAATAATTACCGCTCTGCCATAACCACCATACCACCCAGCAAAAATTACTGTTCCTGAATCGGCTGCCCGAATTTTACTGCCATAACTAGCAGCAAAATCTAACCCAGCGTGAAAGCGACGATAGCCAAGAATGGGGTGCATCCGCCAGCCGAAGGGACTGCTAGTGGGAGCATCGCTAGGATATGTCATTACACCAGTTCCCCGAATGATGATGCTTGTCCGGCTGTTGGTTTTTCCTTGCGCCTCTTCAGCTTCTGCTACCTTTTGTTGAATCAAAACTTCTAGATTTTTGGATTCTCTCTCTAGCTGATTTTGTGCGGCTTCCAAGGCGAGGCGATCGCTATTTAGGCGTTGAATCAATTCTGATTGCGATTGCGCTTGGGTTTGATAATCAGTTTTTTGTGCTAACAGTTGCTCACGAATTAAGCCAATTTCATTTTTTTGCTGTTCTACTTCCGTTTTTTGTTTATTGATCAGGTTTGCTTGTTGGTTGAGTTTTACCAAAATTTGTTCGTCTGCCTGATACACTAACTTCAACTGATGACGACGGCTGAAAAAGTCGCTGATATTTTGACTTTGGAGCAAAACTGCCCATCCAACAGATGTAGGCGATCGCTGGAGATAACGCAATCGTGCTACTGTTGCTATTTGCCGCTCCTCATAGGAACGTTCCGCCACAGCTAAATCACTTTCCAACTGCTGGAGGCGTTGGGCGGCGAGTTGTAATCGTGATTCGCTCTCTTGAATGTAGTTATCTGTAGTTTGCAGATTTTGCTTTAAACCAGTAAGGTTTTTTTGGGCCTCTTGTTGGAGATTTGTTAAGCGATCGCGCTCGTTAACCACACTCTGATGCTGCTGGTTCATTTGTTGCTTTTGTTGTCGCAAAGTATCAATAGACCCTGTAGACGTTGCATGAGCTGGAATTAATACCAAACAAACCCACAAAATGCAGCAAAATGCAATAGACAAACAGCAATAAATCTGCTTTTTTCCTAGAAATTGCCCTCTCATAGTGCGAGCCTAACCAGAACGATGCTTTCAAACACTATGAGGATTATTCCCAAAATCTGATTCACCCATTCCAACACATTATTAAATTGTCTGCCAAGTTGTAACACAAGAATTCCAGCTATGTCAGCATTGAGCAGGTATGTTAGTGGGTGAGATGTATGAAGGCACGTATAGCAATTCTCTTAATTACCTTGGTCTTTCCAGGTTTGGCAGTGGTGGGAGTATCGTTATATTGGTTTAATCTCGATTATGCAGCACTGATCAAAGCTGAAAAGTATGTGGAAAATCTGGTAGAGGTGGGAAAAGTAAATGATAGACAGTTAGAGTATGCCTATCATCGCACCTACATTCATCGCATTAACGTATTTGCCGATGGTACCTGGGGATTGCTAGGAGGCGTAATTACAGCGTTAGGTGTACATGGATTAGCCACTATTAAAAAATAGGGAGTGGGGAGAAATCAATTCAAAATTCAAAATTCAAGAACTTCTGCCTCCTGCCTCCTGCCGATTAATTATTGATTAGCTTTCCAATTTGCCAAATCAGTTAAAGAGCGATCGCGGTAACGTCCATAACGCTCTGGTTTACTTTTGATTTTCTCTCCTAAATCGGGAAAAATCCCAAAGTTGGGTGGCATTGGCTGGAAATGCTTGGGCGAAGCGGAACTAATAAATTCCAATAATGCACCCATCATTGTTGTTGGTGGTAAAATCAAAGCTTCTTTACCCAAAGCTAATCTTGCTGCATTAATTCCTGCCAAGCAACCACCCGCAGCGGCTGCGGTGTAGCCTTCAGTACCAATCAATTGTCCAGCGGCTAATAATGTCGGACGCCCTTTAAATTGCAGGGTAGGATACATTAACTGAGGAGCATTAATAAAAGTGTTGCGGTGCATCACTCCTAGCCGCACAAACTCCGCCTTTTCCAAACTGGGAATTAACTGAAATATTCGCTTTTGCTCACCCCAGCGCAGGTTAGTTTGAAATCCTACCATGTTCCACAGTTGACCAGCTTTATCTTCTTGTCGCAACTGCACTACAGCATAAGGACGTTCCCCTGTGCGAGTATCTGACAATCCCACTGGCTTGAGGGGGCCGTAGCGCATGGTATCTTCCCCTCGCTGTGCTAGTTCTTCTATCGGTAAACAAGCTTCAAAAAATTTGGCTGTTTCCCGTTCAAAACCCTTGAGTTCTGTTTGTTCAGCCTTACAAAGTTCTTCTCGAAAGTGCAAGTACTGCTCTTTATTCATTGGGCAGTTGAGATAAGCAGCTTCACCTTTGTCATAACGTGATGCCATAAAAGCAACGTCACGATTAATCGATTCTCCCACGATAATTGGACTAGCTGCATCAAAAAAGCTGAGGTATTCCATCCCCGTAAAGCGCTGCAAATCTTCTGCTAAGTCGGGACTAGTTAAAGGCCCGGTTGCCAAAACTACAATCCCTTCAGGAATTGCAGACACTTCACCTCTGCGGAATTCAATTAGAGGATGACTAGCTAAAGTTTGAGTCAAATCTTGGCCAAATTGTCCCCGATCCACAGCTAGCGCCCCACCAGCAGGAACGGCGTGTTCATCAGCTTTAGAAATGACGATAGAACCTAGTTGGCGTAACTCTTCGTGCAATAATCCAGCGGCGCGATCGCTTGCCATTGCCCCAAAGGAATTACTACACACCAATTCCGCCAAATGTTCTGTATGATGAGCCGGACTAAATCGCTTTGGACGCATTTCATGGAGAATTACTGGCACTCCAGCTTGGGCTATTTGCCACGCTGCTTCTGTCCCAGCTAGTCCACCTCCAATTACTTGTATCGATTGTTTTTCCATAGTTAAATTTTTAATTTCCATATTATTAAGTATCCATCAGCATTACAGAAGTAAAAATAAAAAGAGGTAAACTCATAGCTACTTCTGTCAATCCAACCAAAGTTGTAAAAACTGCTTCCAACTCAATGCGATCGCACTCAACCAAGAGGACTAAAACACCGACCTAAGTCATATCCTCACCATGACCAAACCACCACGTGCTATCTAAGCCCAGATGACAACATAAAAATCTTAAGTAAGTGACATTCTACTCTACATACACTTAGATTTTTTCACCCAATCAAATCGGATTGCTATAGCTGTATTACTATCTTTAACATTTAAATTAATCTGCCATAGCCTCTAACCTATGGCAGATTAATTTAATATTTTGTGTATTATATTATACTAAGGCAATATCGTATCAGTTTTCACGATATTTGCACACATCCTATAGGAAGATGCCTGATTAATAGAATAATGAGTAAATTAATTCGGGATGTTGTTATGCACTGGATTTATATTGAGGTTTGGCTCACCGCCAAACCTTTTTTATATTTATTGAAAATTGAGGATGGGGTATTGGAAAAGAGATATTCAAGAGTTTTTTGCACCCAATTGTGTATAAGCGTCTGTCAAGACTTAAGTTCTATAATATTTCTCTGCTAGCAGAATTAAAAACTAAAAGTACTCCGCACAATGCCAATGGTAACTGAGTCACTATCTGGTGTGTGACCAGGCTCCAAGATGTGAATTATTCCTGGTGTAATGCTGATATTATTTGTTAGCTGGAAACGATAGAATGCCTCAATTTGAGTAGTTGTCCCTGGTTGTCCACCTGCACGTCCTAAACCAGTATTGACAAAATCAGGGACATTATTCCCTATGGGTAAGTTGCTACTGGTGATTTTAGGAGGTTGACCGACATAAATTCCTGCCAAATTTCCTTTAGCAAATAAATCAGGAAAATTCAGAAACACCATATAATTCGTTGTCTCTACATTTCCCGATCGCCCAGGAATATAAGATTTAGTATAACCACCCCACGCACCTGCGCTAATGCTGGGAGAAATTTGCCAAGTTACAGTCGCACCCACGGCGTTAGTTTGCAGTGGTGCTGATTTTCCGGTACTGGTATTAACTGTAGTTAAGCATTCATCGCCAACAAAGGTTAGCAAACAACCATCCGAAGAATAATTGTTAACGTAATACAAACTGAAATCTAGGGTATCAGTTGGTGTCAGCAGCAATTGCACACCTGTAGTGGTGGTTCCATCAAATAAACCGCTACCTTTACCGGGATTTCCTGGTTGATAACTAGTATAAATTGCCTGCAAACTAGCGCGTTTAGCAAATTGCCAATCAATAGCTATACCGCCGTGACCATATCCCATATTTAAAATTGGGTTTCTTTGGGCAAAATAAGACAGCGGCCCTGTTGCAGCACTTTCTACCCGATTGGGGCCTCGGAATGCAGCTGGCATACTTACGCCTTCTGTTCCCACCATTACTGCTAATTTATCTGTCACCAGCCAATGAAAATTGAGGTCACTTACAATCAAGTTATCTGTAGGAAATTCGTAACCAAGTAAAACATCATTTCGGGAAACACTATTGGTAAATCTTGGCCCCGAAGTACCTCTACCAGCTAAAAGACCTGTAAATAAGTAACTACGAGGGGTGATTTGACTAGTTAAATACAGCTGCGCCAGGGATATAACATCAATGTTTGTCCCTGCATCATCTGTATCTTTTTGTCCATCTCTAGGATTAACATCACCACGATTGTTAGTCCGTCCTTGAATGCCAACTATCAGTAGTCCACTGAGTTTGGTAGTTGTTGAGAATTGGTAGGCTTCGATTTCAGCAGTTCTAGCTTCTAAACTATCGACACGACCCCGCAAAGTTGCCAATTCAGCGGCAAATTCTGACTGCAATTTTTGTAATTTTGCTAAATCATCGCGAGTGACTAAATCGCTGGTGGCTGTAGTGATTAATTCGTTGATTCTATCTAAACAAGCATTCACACCAGCGGCGAATTCATACCGAGTTAAGGCGCGATTACCGCGATAGCTGCTATCTGGATAGCCGGCTATACAACCATAACGTTCTACCAAAGACTGCAAGGCTTGGAATGCCCAATCATTGGGTTGTACGTCCTTGAGTTGAGAAACCGATGTAACTTGTGCCATCGGTTCTTCTGGGAGGAGGGGAGATGAGGGAATAATATTATCGTTATTAACTCCTAACTCCTGAGTAGTTCCTGTATTTATATACTCTTGTGCTAGTGCTTTTTGTGCAACTCCATTTACTCCCGCAATTAGTAACCATGCGAGCATCCAGGTTTTGCGATAACTGCGGCTTATAAGTATACCTTTCAACTTTTTACACTCTGCTCACATACTTAAGTGAAGAGTGTATTCGCGATCATCTAGCGTTTACATGGGGACATTTACGGATTTTGTCCCAAATTAGACTTAATGCTTCTGGGCAACTTCTGAAAGGGCGAGTATAACAGGGTATTGGGTATTGGGGACTAGGTACTGGGGATTGGGGACTAGGAAAGAGTTTTCTCAATTTCCAATCTCCGATTTTCAATCCTCAATCCCTGATACCCAATCCCTAATCCTCAATCTATGGCAAATCGTTCACGCAAGCTGACGCCAAAAGCCTCTAAATTAAATCAACCTCCTGCTGGTGCGATGAAACGTGTCGCTAAAAAACCCCAGAAAAAGCTAAAACGCGGAAGTTGGTTGTCGTCAATGCTAGCGATCGCAATTCTGTTGAGTAGTGCTAGTCTAATTATGGCTTTTGCCTGGATTAGTGTTCTCTTCATCTTCAATCCAGATCAAGTAAGCTGGCTAAATAAAATTTTACCTGCATGGGCACAAATCCCCCTTGGTAAGCACGAACGCCCCCAAACTCTCAAACAAATTCAACTCGATTTGAGTAAAAAAAACCAAATATTTGGGAAAACTCTACCTTTACATCAGGATGTGAAAAACTCATTTTTACTGCCAGTTTTTCAACAGCGTGCTAATTGTCAATCTGATTGTAAAGAACTGGTGGAACTCAGGGTTTACGAGCTATCAGTTGAGTTAGAGTTTAAATCTCAGTCAGAAAATTACTACTATCTAGCGACTCAATTACCTATAACTGGGCCAGAAGAATCCTTTGTAATTTTTCCCTCACTTGAAGAACCGCAAGATATTAACACTCCTCTACCTTTAACTGAAGTGCAACGCTTTGAAGGTGGGACACCATCACCAGGAGTTTGGTTTAATTTGCGGGGTCAACGCCAACAAGGAACTGGTGCGATCGCCTATGGTCATGTCGTATACTACAATCCAGAACGCACGAATTTAATACAAATGTTGTCTTGGACTAGTCCTAATGGACAATTACCCAAATGGCAGCAGGTAACTGGTGATGGTACAAAAGAGTTAGTTGTCGATCAAACAGTAGGTTTAGAACCGCACTTAGAGGTTTACCAAGTCAAACCTCTGAAGTTATTCCTCAAACCAATTCAATTGGAGGCGATTACCCTCAAATCACCAGTCCTCAAGGATTCTGCATACCAAAATGCCCTGTCAATTGCCCGTAGTGGATTGTGGACACCTGCTTTTGAATGGTTGAAATTCATCAAAAAACAGCGCAAAGGAGTTTTGCCAGAGGCGGCGCAAGCGCAAATGGATTTGATTCGCTTGCATTCCCAACTTACTAAAACCCAAGCCCAGAAAATTTGGGCAAGTCCTAGTCAAGAAGTGCTAGCAGATTTAATTGATGGTCGCTGGGAGAAAGCTTTACAGGTGTTTGAAGCGTCGCCACATAATGCTCAAGAAATTGCTACCCTACTCAAAGCTGATGAAAACCGATTGTGGAATCGCATAGCGGCGGCGTTGCAGGTGAACCCAAATAGACCAGAGGTGCAAGCTTGGTTCGCTCTGATTTTAGCAGTTCAGCGGGGAGAAAAACATGCTAATTCTTGGTTAAAGACGCAACCAAAAATTACAAAAGATAATCTTGCCTATATTCAAGGTTTATTGGCAAAACTCAATGGTGAGGGTACGTCGCAAATATCTTCTACTCACCCTAGTCAGATTGTTGGTACGGTGCAACCAATCACTCAAGTTACCAACACCGAATGGCTGCAACCAAATTCCCCAGCAGATTTGAAACTTACAGATAACCAAGTTTGGTATCAGGTGGAGGTAAGTGCATTTAATGACGGGAAACGCTGGCTAAATTTTCCCTTTGAGAATTTCAACCCACCGAAAACTGACGCCGCCAAATTTTTCTGGAAAACTTTGGGAATCACTTCTGACCCGGAAATTCAGATTGTGGTCTGGTTACCAAATGGAGAACAAAAAATTACTATAGCCGCTATCAAAGCGGTGCAATTACGGGGTAAAGTTTTACGCCTATTAGCTGCTGGCCCAAAAATTCCAGAGAATCAAAACGATGTTCTCCAACCCAAACCTTTAGCCTTGACCAATGCAGCACTGGAATGGGTGCAACCATCTCCCATTACTCTACAAGAACTGCATCAACAAAATCCCCAAGGGGTGAAGGTAATACTATCGAGTCTGTGGCAATCTTTACAGCAATCTGGTGAAGTTCCGGCTGGCGCTATTCCTAGCTTTGAGCAGATGCAGCAAAAATTGGGTGATTGGCCCGTTCAAGTGATTGATTTAACAAATAACGCTCAACCAGAAATTATACTGACTATTTCACCAGAAGCAATTGCATCCTTAAATCAGCCTGCATCTGAAATTCAAGGAAAAAATACAGAGCAACGCCGTGACCGGACTATAATTTTGTCTGACAACAATAAAGTTATTTACACTGATTTTACGGTAAATTACCTACAAAAACTCTCGGCGATCGCCAAGCTTTCAGGCGTGCAATCCTTAGCTTTGCTGGTAGAAAATGCTCATAACTATAGTTTGAGACGCTGGTCAGAGAAAAATCAGCGCTTTGAATAGCACGCCCCTTGCTCAAATTTAGATTAGAGAGGGGAAAAGCTTAGGCGTAGCCCGTCGTAGACATCGCTATCTACAAGACTGACTTATTCTTTTTGGTTAGTTTCGGCTAGACGTTGGTGCTTCAGATTTTCCAACTGCTGTAACAGAGAGTCTACCTCTGCCTGTAAATGCATCAATTTAGCTTGCTGATCGTCTTGATAGTAAGACTTGGTTAACTTACTGACCCAGTTAGTCTGGGACTCGCGATCGGAAACACTAGATAAACAAGTAGGCATCGCTAATTAAATCCACAACTTAACTCACACCATTAGAAATAATATAATAATGCTCTTTTAAGCTTTATTAAATTATTGGATGTTTTCAATCAATTACTCTAATGGATTTTAGGTTCAATCATAAGAGACGGTGATCATAATAGCTGTGTTCCAAAGAAAACATGGCTCCAAGTATACAAAGCTTTCGTCCACTTGACGGTACTTAGCAGTACTTAACTGATAGCCTGTCAATTATGGTTGTATGAATTATTATCGCTGCTTTTAGGGATTTTACGCAAGAAATTATATGTAGAATATATCAATAATTACGCCAAATTATGAAAAGATGTAAGGTACAGCAATGTTCATTGGTGTCAAATTAAGCTCAAATACGCAATTTCCCTTAGTTTTAGATCCCCCCAATCCTCTTAAAAAGGGGGCAAAAGATTCTAGTTCCCCCCTTTTTAAGACTACGGTGTACACACAAGTCGATACCCAAATTCCTGACTAAAACGGTTATCTGGAAAAGATATGCTATTGCTTATCGTGATTGTGTGTGTAAGTCCTTTTTGGTCTATTACAGGATTTCCTTCAATATCAACAACGCAATACTGTCCTGTTTGGCGGGATATTTCGCCCGGTCTGTAAATTTTCACGGTTTCCATAATATAGTTACCAAAATGATTTTGATTATGAAAACATAAAACTGTAAATAAAGCAAGTTTTTAATTGATTCGAGCAATCAGTTGTTTTTATCATTTTAATAGTTTGAAGAAATGGCTTTTATCTCTCGTAGATATCTAGACTGAAAATGACTCGTTCGCTGAACGGACGCACGCATCAAAAGTGCCTTTCTGCGGGAAGAATAAGAATTTCAGAGAGTTCTTACCTAAGTCCCATACATTTGTCTATCATTTTTCACCCCATTAGCATCCCCAGGCTAATTTGTTGAACCTAAGGTCACCGTGGCAGTTATGATAAACTGACGTTCTAAATAAAATAAAAAATAGCAAGTGAAATGCCTGCACCACAAAAAATAATATTCTTAATGGAATAAAGGGACTCTTAACTGGGAACTGGCAAAGAAAATTCACTTTCTTCCTCTTCCCTATTCTGCACTTCTTTAATTCCACCCCCTCTAAATATCCGATCCTTAACATTAAGAAATTTTAAATCCCGTGACTTTGAGCCTGTCTGTTGCTACATCTCATCGCCAACCCTGGCCCGGACTGATAGAAGCCTATCGCGAATACTTGCCTGTCAGCGAAAAAACACCGGTTGTCACTCTCTTGGAGGGAAATACACCTCTAATACCAGTGCCAGCGATCGCAGAACGCATTGGCAGACAAGTACGGGTTTTTGTAAAATACGACGGTCTAAATCCTACCGGCAGCTTCAAAGACCGGGGGATGACTATGGCAATTTCCAAGGCCAAGGAAGCAGGGGCAAAAGCAGTAATTTGTGCTAGCACGGGCAACACCTCAGCCGCCGCCGCCGCCTATGCCAGACGGGGAGGGATGAATGCCTTTGTACTGATTCCCGACGGTTATGTGGCGTTGGGCAAGTTAGCCCAAGCGTTGCTGTACGGGGCAGAAGTATTGGCAATTAAAGGGAATTTTGACCAAGCCCTAGAAATTGTCCGCGAGATGGCCGAAAGCTATCCGATCACTTTGGTGAATTCGGTCAATCCTTACCGCCTAGAAGGACAGAAAACAGCAGCCTTTGAAATTGTTGATGCGCTGGGTGATGCCCCAGACTGGTTGTGTATTCCTGTGGGTAATGCGGGAAATATCACAGCATATTGGATGGGTTTTTGTCAATATCATCAAGCCAGAAAGTGCGATCGCCTACCCAAGATGATGGGATTCCAAGCCGCAGGAGCAGCCCCCTTAGTCCACGGTCAGCCAGTGGCGCATCCCGAAACTCTAGCGACAGCAATTCGCATTGGCAACCCTGCTAGTTGGGAATTAGCGATCGCGGCACAAACCGCAAGTCAGGGAAATTTCCATGCCGTTACCGATGCCGAAATTCTCGACGCTTATCGACTTTTGGCAGCATCAGAAGGTATCTTCTGCGAACCGGCTAGCGCCGCTTCTGTAGCCGGTTTGTTGCAGGTAAAAGACCAAATTCCCACAGGGGCGACAGTTGTTTGTGTCCTCACAGGTAATGGTCTTAAAGACCCAGATACAGCCATTAAACATAATCACAGTCAATTTCAACAGGGGATCGCGGCGGAATTAGGCGCAGTAGCTGAGGCAATGGGATTTTAGGATTCACGCAAAGCGTTAGCGTTAGGGAACTCCAACAAACAAATAAATTAAATTATCCAATCTTGTGGGGTGGGCCGGAAAGTCCGCCCAATTCACTGGATTGGCGTTTTGCCCATCCTACAAAAAATATTAGGATATTTTATTACTTGCAAGTCCCTTAGCGAAGCAGTAAAGAGGAACGAGCATCTGACTTGCGATCGTTGCGCTATTGAGTTTGGGGGTGACACTCCGCTAAGGGAGTTGCAAGCTACTTTTCATAGAGTAGGCGCGAGAAAAAAATGATAAGTCTTTAACCGGACAGGATATTACTTGCTCCGCATGATTTTCCAGTTACTTTTTGTAATACTTTATCTTGGACTCAAAGTGTTGCATATGAGTTGCAATTAAGTATCTCACTGACATAATATCGGAGTGAAAAGTTCAGACAGCTATAAGGAAAATACTGCTGGATAATGAGCAGGGTTAGCAACTATTCTCTGGATTTTGCACGAATTATTTCTCCCATATTTTGCTGATGCACTACTTTTAATTTTCTGACTTTGGAAATTATTTATTGTTCGTAATCTGTAAATTTTATTAGCATTAAAATACCAGGAAGTTATCATGACAAGTCTTAAAGGTAAAACAGTACTTTTGACTGGTGCTTCACGCGGATTAGGAGTATATATTGCTCGGAGTTTGGCAAAAGAAAAAGCAACTGTAGTCAGCGTTTCTCGTTCACAGTCAGGGTTAGATAAAACATATAATGAAATCAAAATAGTTGGTGGTAAAGGAATAAGTATTCCCTTTGATATAACAAACCTGACAGAGTTTTCTACTCTAGTGCATCAGATTAATAAATTTGTCGGCCCAGTTGATATTTTAATTAATAATGCTGCAATAATAATTTCTCGAACTTTTGTAGATTATTCTCTCGAAGAAATCCAGTCAGTAGTAACAACTAATCTACTTGCTCCTATGGAATTGACGCGTTTGTTACTGCCAAGTATGTTAGAACGCGGGACAGGGCACATTGTTAATATTGCTTCTCTTGGCGGCAAAAAGGGAGTTGCTTACAACAGTATTTATTCTGCGAGTAAAGCTGGTTTGATTATGTGGAGTGATGCTGTGCGAGAAGAATTGGCTGGTACTGGTGTAAATCTCTCAACGATTTGTCCTGGATATATCAGTAGAGTCGGGATGACTGTTGATAGTGGTTTAACAGTACCTCAATTAGCAGGTATTTCCATACCTGCTGATGTGGCAAATGCAGTCATCAAAGCTCTTAAGCAAAACCAGTCAGAGATAATAGTCAATGGCGGTCTGCTTAACGAAAGTATGACGAAACTATTGCTTGCAATTGGACAAATTTATCCACAATTTGTAAATACAATCTATCGGTTGATTGGTGTGGTGAAAGTGAACTCTAGGCAGAGAGAAAATTTAGATATTGGAAGAAATCGGGGTTATGCAGAAATACGTAGGAAATAGAAGGTTTTGTATTTTTCTGTAGCACAAAGGGTTAAAATCTATATAGCGTTTCCCGATCTAGCGAAGTACACGTGTAGGGGCACGGCAGTGCCCATTGGTATCAACTTAACGTGAAACCGCACGTCCGCCAGGGATTGTAAATCCCTGTCTCATAACTAAAGTCCTCTGAAGAGGACTAAATAGCGCGAAAATTTTCAGTCTACTTCAGTAGACTTGAGCAATTAGTCAGGGAATTATATTCCCTGGCGGGTGAACAACATCCAATCAGTACGCTATTTCTAGCTTAAGTTGACACCAATGGGCAGTGCCGTGCCCCTACAACTCGCGATATAATTTTGTACCGCATCTGAATGGGAACCGCTATAAGCACTAACCACACATATATTTTGAGAGCCAAAATGTTTTCTATATAACCCCTATTTGATTGTGTGAAAAAACTCAGTACACATCTATTTCCCTTCTTTCCTGTTAAGAGTTCCTTATTCTCTCCCTACACAAGTAAGTTCAGGAATAAAATCGAATTTCTATAGATAGAATTGCTCATGCTGAGTAAATAGTTAGGAGTTCTACCCCTTCCCTACTGTTTCTTTGTCTCCTACTCCTAGCGCTCGTTCACGTGTCAAACTATCAATAGCATCACCCAAGGCAGTAGTGAGGCTATTGCGGGTTTGGGCATGGTTGTCCTGCTCAGTTTTCAAAGCTTGCAAAAGGCGATCACGTTCTTTGATTACGGCAATGAGTTTAGCTTGCAAGTCCTCCACAGATTTTATTTGTTCTATCTCTTGTTGAATCGCTGTTACTGATGTCCCAGCAGCCAGTGTCTCTACTTCAACACCCTGGAGTTTATGTAAATCTGCTTTGAGAGATGCGATCGCTTGTTGGGACAGTTGGGTATCTGTGCGGCGTTGTTCTGCTTCTGTGTTATAAAGCTGACGCCATTTTTGGGCACTTTCCCAAGCAGCATCGCGCTCGTGTTGCAGTCCCGCCATCTGCTCTTTGATTACCTGGATTTCTGTCAACCACTGTTGCGTTAAATCTTGATTCATAAATAAATAGTCATTAGTCAATGGTCATTAGTCAAGAGTCATTAGTCAAGAGTCATTAGTTAGGAACTTTCCCCCACTCCCCACTCGGTATTCTTGCGGTAAAAAGATAGATGCGATCGCTACGCAGAATTTGGCACAGTAGTTAAGAAACTTAACCAGTTTTAACTCTAAATTATGCCAAAGACTCGTTTTTTTCGCTTCTTTCGCCACCTGAATTGGCGCACACTCAAAAAAACTTTTTCTAGAACAATCGAAAGGCGACTTTTGGGACTTGCCTCGGAAATCGCCTTCAATGCCATGCTATCGCTGTTTCCAGCAATTCTTGCTTTGATCACAGCCATTGGCTTATTGGCAGAATCTTTACAAGCTACCTTTAGACAACTGGCGGTGCAACTAAGTCAAGTCTTACCTGAAGAAGCACTGGATCTGATTCGTGATTTTGCTACCACAGAAATTACCAACTCCAAAAACAGCGGTTTGTTTTCTCTGAGCTTTGTATTAGCAATTTGGACTGCTTCTGGGGCGGTAAATACCGCTATGACAGCCCTTGACCAAATCCATCAAATTTCTCCAGAAAACATCCGCCCCTTTTGGAAAGCCAAGCTTGTCTCTCTGGGATTAACAGTTGGTACTATGTTGCTTTTAGTATTGGCTTCTCTCTCAGTGTTTACCAGCGACTGGCTATTGGGAATAGTAGTGCGCGAAAATAGTTCTTTGATCTTTTTGTTGCATCTTTGGCTACTGTTACGCTGGCCTTTGGCTTTAAGTATTGTTGCTGTCGCCTTTAGCTTCGTCTATCGCTATGGCCCAAGCAAGTGGAACTCTGGCACACCAATGATGCCTGGAGCAATTTTAGCAGCTGTTTTTTGGGCAATGTTGTCTGCCCTATTTAGGCTGTATGTGGCGAATTTTGGCAATTATAATAAAGTATATGGTGCTGTAGGAGCTGTGATAGTTTTAATGCTCTGGCTGTCGATGAGCGCTGCTGTTCTGTTGATCGGCGACCAGTTGAACGTGACTGTCGGCGAAGATATGCGCTTAAAAGCGCAGTCGCAATCTAACGAAAAATATTAATTAGTAAATCCTTGAGAAAATTTTTGCAACAGCTCAGTAGGGGAGTAGAATATCTAACGATTCAATACAAAGTTAGCGATCGCTTTTATGTCTGATTCTCCTCCTCGATTTTCGATGATTGAACCTGATGCCAAAGTACCCACCTTAAAGCGCCTGCGTCAGTTGAGTCGGCTGCTAGATAATGTTATTACCATTCCTGGTACAAAGATTGGTTTTGGTCTAGATCCAATTTTAGGACTCATACCTATTGGTGGTGATTTTTTGGGAGTGATGTTTTCTTGCTACATCATCCTAGAAGCAGCACGACTGGGTGTCTCTAGAGCCACTTTAGGTAAAATGGTTTTGAATGTAATCATTGATGGCTTGGTAGGTACTGTCCCAGTTTTGGGAGACTTTTTTGATTTTGCCTGGAAAGCTAACACTAATAATATCAAGCTATTAGAAGAGTACTTAAAGTTTCCTAGCGAGCAAAAGAGTGCAGATAGGTGGTTTATCTTTGCCGTTTTGCTTGGATTGTTGCTAATCTCTATTGTTTTAGTAGCGTTGCCCGTGATCCTAATTAGAATCCTGTGGAACGCCTTTACAGGCGGTTAAATAGTTTATTGATAAAAGAATGAAAGATTGGTGGCAAGCTACTTTTCCTCAAGGGCGGCAAAGTCTAATAATTACTGATGCTAAAGGGTATCCTATACAAATTGCTTATGGCGAAAAAGGTAAAGGGAAACCGCTAATTTTATTACATGGCATGGGGAGTTGGAGCTACAATTGGCGCCATAGCATAGCAGCATTATCTAAATATTATCGGGTGATTTGTTTTGATGCCAAAGGTTTTGGTTTTTCGGAAAAACCACTATCTCGTAGAGAACACAACGGTCATCAAGTTATTGAGTTTCAAAGAGTTATTCAGGCATTATGTGATGAACCCGCAGTGATTGTGGCTGAATCCTTGGGGGGATTAGTTGCCCTTGCCCTTGCTCAAGAAAATCCGCAGTTAATCGGGCGGCTTGTAGTAGTAAACGTACCTGTTTTTGCCGAACATCTACCCCATTGGGCTATGTGGTTACTTGCCCAAACGCCCTTAGAAGTAATGCAAACAATTGACTCTTTACGTCTAGCATATCTGTTTGCACCTCTATTAAGAGAAGTTATGGCAATAGAAAGACGTGGGGTATTATTTGATCCTTCAATCTTGACACAGGAAGATGTCTATTGGATAACTTACCCGTTTATTGAATTGCCTGGTACGATCGCAAAAGTCACTGAAGAGTTACAAATAGCAGCACGAGAAATTGAGAATTGGCAAGCAAATAAGCCAAATATGCTCACCCAAATTCAAAATAACCTGAGTGCAATTAAGTGTCCTACACTAGTTCTGTGGGGTGAACAAGATAGTTGGTTTCCTACTAGTCATGGTGAAAAATTGCATCATCATATCCCCAATTCCAAATTACAGATTTTGTCTAATTGCTGTCATGATGCCTCAACTGGTGCTTCTGAGGTGCTGAATACAGCGATTCTTGAGTTTTTACAAGATACTAGTTTCTAAAGACAATTCGTCTTTTGATGGGAACATCTCAAATATGCCAAAATGCCTACCCAATGACGTGCGAGTTTTTTAACAATAATTACGAATTACAAATTACGAATTAAATAAAAAAGAGTGGGAGGAAGCATATCAGTCAGCTTTCAAACTCCCACTCTGTCATTTACTGCTGAGGTGAACAGGAATGTATACAGACGTTGCCCGTTATTTGGGGGCTAATGCGTACTTCAACAACAACGCCCGTAAGCATTTAATATTCCTGTTGCAGCAAATGCCAAACCTGATTATTGATATTTATTTGCTGAGAAAAATACCCTGCAAATAGTTGGTAGAGATAGTTTTTTATTTTTGTAAATCACTTAGTAAATAGTGTTTTACAAAGGAATTTTGCTTACATGGTAGTCCCTGACAACAAAACCCTTGAAGTCGTTTATCTTCATACAATTTAACTTGGTTAATCAAAAGCTGGTTGCCATTTTGGCAGGTTTTTAAATTTCCTAATTGCTCATATCTAACTTTTTAAAAGCAGTTAAGGCAGTATATAGCAATAAATCATTCGTACATAACAAGATTCCCGACTTCTTAAAGAAGTTGGGAATCTCAGCCAAGCTAATTGGCAAAAAGTCTTAATTTAACGGGGTTTTACTTTACAGTAGTATTAATACTGGCGTAAAATTGCAGACAATGAACTATTTTTACGAAGATCCATTAAGTCTGCTAAAGGTTCTGTGCGCTTATCCAAGTGGTGCTTGTGTTCTGCTGGTAGAACCGTTACCAGATGCTTTGTTTTAGGTTGCATCTGCATAACGGGCATCAGTTGTGGCTGTGGCACAAAAATAGGCTGGTTCTTAGGAAGGCGTGGTTCCAACCTTTGGTAATGGTTCTGTACCAAGCGTGCCTGATGGCGGTTAACTTGTTTTTGGACTTTTTGCGGTTGCTTTGTCCGGTTGAGCATTCGGAAAATGAGCAAGGAACCACTACCACAACTGAGGACGATCGCAGCCACCATCCATAAAGGTGTAGGATTACCATTTTCAGAGGGCACATTGATTGGTTCTTCAACTATAACTGGGATTTTTTCTGGTTCTTCTTGTGGCACGGGGCCAGCATTACCTAAGCTATACACGGCAAAGGCACCACCTCCCAGAAACATGGCTAAAAACCCAGTTAATAATAGCCAAGGATGATGTGCAACCAAATAGATCAGAACATTCGAGCTTTTTGTTAGTCTCGATTTCCTGTTTGTCAGCTCTGGAGTAGCCCCTCTTAGTTGGGTTCGCTCGCGCTGTACACTCTGACTTTTTTCCATGATTACTTTCAGATTTGTACCCCTCTAGTCAATAAATTGTACTGGAGGAGTCAAGCATCAGGTATCCGTAACAAAAATTCAGATTCAAGTAGCTTTTTTGTAAAACAGATGCTACCAAATCTGGCTAACTTTTGCCAAAGTTCTGTATTTATTGTGACTTTTTGCCGTAATAATCTAAAATCAGTTCGCTTATTTTCTCTGTCAGCTAGGAGAATGCCTTTCAAGAGCCAGTTGAATTAATCGATCAACTAATTCTGGAAAGGGGACTCCACTATGGGCCCAGAGTTGGGGATACATACTCGTTGCAGTAAAGCCTGGTAAGGTATTGATTTCGTTAATAAAAACTTCTTGTGTCGTTTCTACATAGAAAAAATCCACCCTTGCTAAACCCGCAGCGTCAACAGCGGCAAAAGCTTGCAAAGCCATGTCCTGAATTTGACGAGCGATCGCATCTGGGATTGGTGCAGGTATCAGTAAATCTGCTCGACCCTCAGTATATTTAGTTTCATAATCATAAAAATCGCTGTCATAAGTAATCTCTCCAATGACAGAGGCTTGGGGTTGGTCATTGCCTAAAACAGCACACTCTATTTCTCTGGCTACAACACCAGCTTCGACAACCAGTCTTCGGTCATAACTAGCAGCATTATCTAAAGCGGCTTCTAATTCTTGGCGCGATCGCACTTTGGCAATACCCACTGATGAACCCAAATTAGCCGGCTTGACAAAAGCAGGATAACCTAATGCAGCCTCAATTTCATCACACAGCTTCGGAAATACGCAAGGATTAGACCAAACCTGCGCTCTCGTGATCGCCTTATATTTTACCTGTGCTAGTCCCGCTTGCTCAAAGGCCATTTTCATGGCAATTTTATCCATTCCCATTGCCGAACCTAACACCCCAGAACCAACAAAGGGGACTTGCATCAAGGTGAGTAACCCTTGAATTGTCCCATCTTCACCGTTGGGGCCATGGAGAATGGGAAACCAAAGATCCACTTGGGCAACTTGAGAGGGAGATTGCCACTTGCTTAGGGTTTGAGTTTGAGCATTGGATGTCAGATTTCCAACAGATGTTGATTCTGCCGATTCCAGCAGCGGACTACCGCTTTCTAAAACCTTTTGGGGTGCTTCTCCTGCCAGCCAGCGGCCATCTTTTTGGATGTAAAAAGGTAGTATTTCGTACTTACTAGCATTTTCTTCTGCACTCAAGGCTTTAGCGATCGCCCGTGCTGATTTGATCGAAACTTCATGTTCTCCCGAACGACCGCCAAATAGTAACCCCACGCGCAGCTTAGTCATTTTCGGTTCCTCCACACTCCTAAAGCAGATAGCGTATCACAACCTACAAAAGTTGCCATATTTTTCTATATTATTTTATATCCCCCTCTGAAACTCTCTTCTTTCGGAACGCGAACAGCGTGTCGCAGATAGACGTTGCGCGAACAATTTTTAATTTTTAATTGTTATTGCCTCCAATTAAAACAATCGTGTTGTCAGCTACAGTTATATTCCAGGAAAATGGGCAACAATATTGATGAATAACTAGAAATGCAGCCATACCTGTAAAAGATGCTGCCGTTTCATGAAACCCAGAATTATTGTTTGTGGCTTAGGACGTACCGGATATAAAACCTTTCGTCTGCTGAGACATCAGGGAGCCTTCGTTGTTGGCATTCATCACCAATCTGTCCCTGGCGAAACAGCAGGAGATGTGATTGTTGGAGATTTACAAGCAGCTTCTACCCTAACAGCAGCAGGAATTCAACAGGCACACACTTTAGTAATCGCTGGTTCTAAAGATGCTCTGAATTTGTCTATTATGATGCAAGCGCGGGTGCTGAATCCCCAGATTCGGATTATCAACCGTTTTTATAATACAAATTTGGGCGAGCGCTTAGATCAAAGTTTGCCAGACCATTTGAGTATGAGTGTTGTGGGATTAGCAGCACCCGTATTCACCTTTGCAGCGCTGGGAAACCGAGCGATCGGACAAATCAAATTATTTCAGCAAACTTGGCCAATTCACGAAGAATACATTGATGAAAACCACTTCTGGAAGGGTCGAAAGCTGAGTGAATTGTGGGAAGATCGAGCGCGAATGCTGATTTATTACTTGCCAGTAGAAGGTGAGATGGATTTGGTGTCAGCTGTCATCTCTGGACAAGAGATACAAGTAGGCGATCGCTTAATTATTGGTACACAACCCCGCATCCGTTCTCCTCGGAGATCATTGATTAAAAAAGTGCTGAAAGTCCTGACTAATATTAGGCTGTTTCAGCAACACGGGCGATCGGTACTGGTGGGTGCTATTGTCTTATTGGCAGTTATTCTGATTGCTACGTTCACCTATATGTCGGCTGAGTTGAGTTTGTCTCCCGTCGATGCTCTATATTTTTCTGTCGGCATGATTACTGGAGCGGGTGGCAATGACAAAGTAGTAGAAAATGCTCCTAACAGTGTTAAATTATTTACTGTTGTGATGATGCTGGTTGGAGCGGTGGTGATTGGTATTTGGTATGCAATGCTCACCGATTTTGTCTTAGGAAGCCGCTTTAAGCAATTTTGGGATGCAGCCCGAATTCCTCAGCGATATCACTACATTGTTTGTGGCTTGAGTGGTATTGGGGTGAGAATTGTCCAGCAACTCCACGCCAGCGGATATGAAGTTGTAGTAGTTGAACCCGACTCCAACAACAAATATATCAACACCGCTCGTGAACTGGGTATCCCCGTCATTCAAGGCGATGCCAGCTTCCGCACAATACTCAAAGCCAGCAATATAGAGTCTGCCGCCGCAGTGCTTGCTGTTACTAGCAATGATGCTACCAATCTGGAAATTGCCCTCAAAGCCAAAGGCTTGACATCCAGCATTCCGGTAATTGTTCATTATGCCGATCCCGATTTTGCTGGCATAGCGCAACAGCTATTTGGCTTCGAGGCCGTACTGAGTCCGGCTGAACTAGCAGCCCCAGCTTTTGCCGCCGCGGCACTAGGGGGACGCATCCTCGGCAATGGCATCACAGCCGATAGTCTTTGGGTAGCTTTTGCCACTGTGATTACACCTTCACATGCCTTTTGCGGTCAGTGGGTGAAAGATGTAGCTATGTCTACTGACTGTGTACCTTTGTACGTAGAGACAAACCACCAAAGCCTTCACGGCTGGGATTTATTAGAAACACACCTCAGTGCTGGTGATGTTTTATATATGACTATGCCAGCAACGCGGCTATATCAATTGTGGCGGGGTGAACGAGTTTGCGACGAATCACACGCTTAAATAATTCGTAATTAATATACTACTTCCCACTCTCCACTCCCAATACTGTTCGGTTATTGTAGAGACGCGATAAATTGCCGTCTCTACAATAACCAGTCTTTTATAGAGACGGCGATTCATCGCGTCTTTGTGATGATTTATCGTATCTTTAGCGATCTAAAATTTTCATCAAAAAACCTCAACCGAACCGTATTGTCCCCACTCCCATTTATTTGTTAACTACTCGTTGTTGATATTCCTGCTCAGTAATCATATCAAGAGTGTTCTCTATGCGATCAACAAATACGATACCGTTGAGATGATCGTACTCGTGTTGAAAAATCCGAGCGATAAAATCGGTTAATTCTTGCTTTTGTAAGTTGCCTTGAGAGTCAGTGTATTCCACTTCAATAGATTTATAGCGGGGAACTAACCCCCTAATTCCTGGAACACTTAAACAACCTTCCCAATCTTTGACAACTTCAGTTGAATGAGCAATGATTTTAGGATTAATCATAGCAGTAGGTTCCATTTCCGGGGCGTTGGGATACCTGGCATTAGGACGGGAAGCCACAATAAATAAACGATAGGATTGTGCTACTTGAGGTGCAGCAATTCCCACACCATTAGCCTTAGCAACAGTGGCGATTAAGTCTTCAATTAATTTTTGGATCTGCTCATCTTGAATATTCTCAACCCAAGCAGCTTTTTGGCGCAATATTGGATTGCCTAATTGAATGATTGGGGTTAATTCAGTCATGATAAAACCTCTTTAAGTAATGGGGAGTAGGGAGTAGAGTATGTCAGTTGTTTTTCAAATGACAAATGACAAACATTATCCTTCACGTCTTACGGGCAAAGGAGCAGGTTGGACTCCTAGTTTGACAATTTGCCCATTGCGTTCCACTTCTATTGGTAACTTTGTACCGATTTTGCTCTTTTCTACTAGCTTTTGGACTTCTTCAATTTTAGTAACAGGCTGATTATTAATGCTTTTAATCACATCACCAACTCGTAGTCCAGCTACAGATGCAGGCGATCGCGGCACAATCTCAACCAACAAAACGCCATCATCTGCTGTCAGATTTAAGCGATCGCCAGCTACATTTTTGATTCTTTCTTTATTTTCTGGTGTCAATGTCACCATCTGAACACCCAAATAAGGATGATCTACCTTGCCTGTAGCAATTAATTCCTGGGCAATTTTTTGCACAGTGTTAATGGGGATAGCAAATCCTAAACCTTGAGCGCCTCGGATAATCGCTGTATTCATCGCAATCACTTGGCCACGCGCATTTAGCAATGGGCCACCAGAATTACCAGGGTTAATCGCAGCATCCGTTTGGATGTAATCAACCCGCTTGTCACTAGCGCCGATATCGCTACTAGAACGACCTGTAGCACTAATAATTCCAGAAGTGACGGTATTATTCAAGCCTAATGGATTACCAATGGCAATTACTGCTTCTCCTGGTTGTAAGGCATCAGAGTTACCCACAGATAGAGTTGGCAGATTACTAGCATTAATTTTGATCGTAGCCACATCCGTTACCGGGTCTTCACCCAAAACTTTACCATCAAAAGTCCGCCCATCTTTAAGTGTGACAGTCACTCTATCAGCACCGTCTACCACATGGGAATTGGTCACAATTTGACCTGAAGAATTAATAATAAATCCAGAGCCACTACCCCGCTCTACGCGTTGTCTAGTCTGTGGGGTTCCCTCTCCAAAAAACCGCCGGAAAAATGGATCGCTATTAAATTCGTCTGGTACGCGAGAAGTAATTGTTCGGGAAGAATCAATGCGAACTACCGCAGGCCCCACCTGTTGCACTACTTTCACTACAAAATTAGGATCTCCAGACGAAGAGAAAATCGGCGGGGGGACAATTGCCGGATTAGGTTCTATTGTTTTTTGGGCTTGAGTCTCGTTTTGTCGAGCCTCAAAATTCTTAGCAGGTAAAAGAGAGCAGCTCCCCAAGAACACCACTGCTACCCCGAATGAGAGCATCCCCAGAATATTATCTACCCCCCATCTGTGGGACAAATGTCTGGTATTAATCTTTTTGGGCGCTGAGTGATGGTTTGTTGTCTTCATGTGTCGTTGCTTCTCCGTGTCAATGAGAGTGCTGAGTTAAAAGTGCTGTTAGCGATAGCGGGGCGTTTAGCCCGTGCTGAGTTAAAAGACCGCTGATAATAGAAAACGATGCATATACTGGGTACAAAAGCTCTGAGAAATTTTATTTTACTCAGCACTCAGCACTTTTAACTCAGCCAGTGGGTGTTAGGATCTTGCCTACTGGGTAGTCCCAAAATGATTACAACTTAAAAGTTTATTCTAGGTCTAGCGTGTCTCAATGCTAAATTAGTGCTTTCTCTTCTATTGTGACGATTAGCAGCAAAGGTGGTGGATAATGGAAATTCCCATAGAAAGTCTGTGGAGTCAGGTACTAGAGCGCCTAAAGCTTGAACTATCCCGACCTACCTTTGAAACTTGGATCAAAACTGCTAGTGCAGAGCGATTAGAAAATAATTGTTTGGTTATCCGCACTCCTAACCCATTTGCTCGTAATTGGTTACAGAAGTATTACATCAATACCATTGCTCATGTAGTCCAAGATATTCTCGGTCATCCCGTGGGTATTTACATTACCGTTGCTCAAGGTGATGAGGTTTCTCATTTTAGTGAACGAGAGGTTGCTTGGGAATCACCAAATTCCAGCAGTCTTTCTGAAGCTGTCCCTAATCATAATCATAAAACTACTGACTTAAACTCTAAATACGTCTTTTCGCGATTTGTAGTTGGTGCTAACAATCGCATGGCTCATGCTGCTTCTTTGGCAGTTGCAGAATCTCCAGGTAAAGAGTTTAACCCTTTGTTTTTATGCGGTGGTGTCGGCTTGGGTAAAACTCATCTGATGCAAGCTATTGGTCATTATCGCTATGCAATTTCTCCTAATTGTAAAATATTTTATGTTTCTACTGAGCAGTTTACTAATGATTTAATTACAGCCATCCGTAAGGATAGTATGCAAAGTTTCCGAGAACATTACCGAGCTGCCGATCTATTATTAGTTGATGATATTCAGTTTCTTGAAGGGAAGGAATATACTCAAGAGGAATTCTTTTATACTTTTAATACTCTACATGAAGCTGGTAAACAAGTTGTCATTGCTTCCGACCGTCCACCTAACCAAATTCCTAGCTTGCAAGAACGTCTTTGTTCTCGGTTTTCTATGGGCTTAATTGCCGATATCCAAAAGCCGGATTTAGAAACGAGAATGGCAATTTTGCAGAAGAAAGCTGAGGATGAAAATATTAGTCTTCCCCGCGACGTGATTGAGTATATTGCTTCTAACTACACTTCTAATATTCGAGAATTAGAAGGAGCTTTAATTCGGGCAGTGGCTTATATTTCTATTTGGGGTTTACCGATGACGGTGGAAAATATCACACCAGTTTTAGAACCGCCTAACGAAAAAATGGCAGCTACCCCAGAAGCAATTTTAAAGGTTGTGGCGGATAACTTTGATGTTTCAATAGATGACCTGAAAAGTAACTCGCGACGAAGAGAGATTAGCTGGGCGCGTCAATTAGGGATGTATCTCATGCGCCAACACACCTCTCTGAGTTTGCCGAGAATTGGTGAGGAGTTTGGTGGTAAAGACCATACAACGGTAATCTATAGTTGCGATAAAATTAATCAACTCCAAGAGAGCGATCGCACTTTAGCACAAACAATCCGCCAACTGAGCGATCGCATCAATATGACTAGCCGTTCTCAAAAACCATCCTGAAGATTTATTTTAAGTTTTCCACAACCAGCACTCTAATAATTAGCATTGATGCCTGAATAATTAGTCGAGAATATTAAGTATCGTATAAAAATTGATTAAATTTCACTTAATTTGTCGAGTAAATCTTACTTTTTGTCGATAAATCTGGGGAAAGCTTGAGATTTTGCTGGTAAAACTTGATTAAGTATAATTACCTGGTGGAAAAATACTTGAGTTTTTCCACAAGTTTTCCACAATTTCCACAGCTATTGCCTTGGAAAAAAGCAGACTGAAGTATGAATAATATAGCGATTATTCAGTATAATTAGCAAAATTCAAGTTGGATTCCTATATAAAAAATAAAAGTTGGATACCTTGCTTACGGAAATTATTAGGTTATGATATGGTACTTATGTATTATTTTGTCTATTTCAAAGTAGTCAAGTGCCTAGAAAGAAAATTGGTCAATCTGACATAATCGGACAGCAAGGCATCAATATTATTGAAGAAGTCATCCTGAGCATGGGATTCCTCTGGTATGCGACTGGAGGTGTGGAAGCAGGTATTGACGGCATAATTGAAATCCGTGATTTCCAGACAGGCGAAGTCACAAACTGTATCCTTCAAGTTCAAAGTAAAGCTACTCAAAAGACTCTTCTCCAGGCAGAAAATGAAAACAGCTTTGAGTATCGATGTCAGGAAAGAGATATTGATTACTGGCTACAAGGCAATGCTCCAGTTATTCTGATTATTGTCAAAACTTCAACTAAAGAAGCTTTTTGGGTTGCTGTAAAGGATTACTTCTGCGATGCCAAGCGACGGCAATCTAAAAAAGTTACATTTGATAAGCGTTTTAATCGTTTTGATGTCAACGCCAGAGATGCGCTAATTAAGCTGGCTGTTCCCCAAAACTCAGGACTTTACCTTGCACCACGACCAAAGTTAGAGAAATTATACTCAAATCTGCTGCGAGTATCTCAGCTTGCAGAACATCTCTACACTGCTTACACCTTTACAGAGGATGAATCTAAAGCTTATTCAGCGCTTCAGAAAGTTGGTCGAAATTTGGGACAAGAATGGTTGCTGAAAGAAAATTTCGTACTTAGTTTCCACGACTTGCGCCAAGCACCTTGGACGGAAATCTGCGATTTAGGAACTGTTGAGCAGCATGGCGTAGACGAATGGTCGCGATCAAATCAGCTTGAACGACAACAGGAATTTGTGTGGTTGCTCAATAAAGTGCTGCGCGAGAAAGTTAAGGAAGACTTATCATTCGACCAAAAGAAAAAGTGCTACTATTTCAAACCTACTAACGACTTATCAGCACGTCGATACTATTATCGAAGTCTCTCCAAGAAAACACATCGAGATGTTTTTCAATCTTACTTAAAGAAAAATTCCACAGAAGTAGCATACTACAGACATTCTGCTTTTGAAGGACAGTTTATACGTGTCGATTCAGACTGGTTTCTAGAAATCACACCAACTTATTTTTTTACTAGGGACGGTTACACAAGAGAGAAGTTTGAAAAAGAACATCTTTCAGGAATAAAACGTCTTGAAAAGAATCCTGCGGTATTTGGTCAACTTATAATGTGGGCAGAGTATTTGATTACGCCTGCTCAAGGTGATTTATTTATTCCAAATTACCCGTTTCTACAGTTTTTTGACCAGCTTGAAGAATTTGAGATTGAAGTTGGTATCGATGATGATATTTGGTTAAGGAATGAAGACGATGAAACTACGGCATTGTTAGAAGAATCTTTAAACGATTTACCTTTATTTAAAATGAATAATGAAGATTGAATTTTTACAAGAACCAGAACTAGAGTTTGGCAATGGTGGACGACACATTGATATTCGCTTTGGGATGATGCACTATAAACCACTTGACTATGACAGCACATCTGCCCCAAAGGAAATCAAATTAGGGATTGTTGGTTCATCCGAAACAGTCGAGGGTTTAGAAATATGGCTCGAAAAATGCAGCCAGGGAATTGAGGCAAAGAAAAGTAAACAGCCATACCTTTTTCCAGAATTTCCAGGCTTTGGAGAAGAAAACAATTTACCTGCGCCTATCAGGGTGGATTCTAGACGGAATGCAGTTATATCGAATAAAGATATTGACAAACTTCTTCAGATTCAAGATGTAAATACACTTATTAGTGAAACAGTCAAATTTTTTATCGAGGAGTTACGGTATATCGATGAGAAAACTAGTCCAGATGTTTTAGTATGTGCATTACCAGAATCATTATTAGAAAAAATGTCTGTAGATGAAGAAAATACTGACAGTAATAATCAACCGACTTCTAATAATGAAAATAATCAAAAAGAAGTAGAGTTAGATTTTCGTGATTTATTTAAAGCGAAAGCAATGGCATTAAGAAAGCCAACACAAATTATCTTACCCTCAACCTATAACGCCGCAAAAAAGAAGTCAAAGATAAGTAAGAACAAGCACAAACAGAAAGCTCAGACAATCCAGGATGAGGCAACCCGTGCTTGGAATTTCTATACTGCTTTATATTACAAAGCTTTGGGAACACCCTGGCGACTGGTCAGAGATTCACGAGATTTGACTACATGCTACGTAGGTATTAGCTTCTATAAAACACTTGATCGCTCAAAATTACTAACCAGCACTGCTCAAATTTTCAACGAGCGGGGAGAAGGAGTTATTTTGCGTGGAGGGCAAGCTGAATTATCAAAAGACGATCGCCAACCTTATCTTCCAGCATCAGATGCATCCGAATTGCTTTCTAATGCCTTAGCAATGTATCGCCGAGAACATCGTAATTTACCCGCAAGAGTTGTACTGCATAAAACTTCTCGATTTATACCAGAGGAGTTTGAGGGATTTCAGGATGCGTTGGATAAACATGGTATTGATACAGCTGAGTTTATCAGCTTCGACAATAGAGGTGGAACTAGACTATTCCGTTATGGAAAGTATCCTCCTTTACGAGGAACGCTGTTAAGTTTGGATAATTATACCCACGTTTTATACACGCGGGGTAGTGTAGATTTTTTTTCCACTTATCCAGGGATGTATGTGCCACGCCCCTTAAAGTTTCGGTGTGAAAGCGTAGAAGAAACGCCCAAAGCGCTGGCACAGGAAATTTTGGCATTGACGAAGATGAACTGGAACAATACACAGTTCGATCGGGGAGAACCCATCACCATTCGAGCAGCGAGGCAAGTGGGACATATCCTGAAATATGTGGGTAAAAATGATCCACTAGAGTTCCATTACCGCTTTTATATGTAAAAATGTACGAATAAGAATGGAACGTCAAGCCTTTGGACGCGGCAGCCCTCCCAAACTGGGAAGCACTTAGGGGAAGGGCTGTATCTTAACTGAGTGCCATTCCCTATTGGATCTTAGCTAGCTGACGATCGCACCCGACACCCCATTCATAGATCCATTTACAGAAGAAGGCTGAACAGAATCGGCTGCTAAAGGATTGGTGACTTTGGAATTGCCTAATACGCTTCGCTTCTTCTTAGTATTACCTCGTCTAGCACCACCCGCCATCTCGTATTCCTGGCTGATTTTACCGTAACGGCTGGCAACTCCTAGTAACATTTTTTCTGACATAGCTATTACAACCTGTTCTGCGTTCTTCACGTCATCAGTGAGTTTGTCAATTGTAGATAACGCAGTGTTGTAAGCAGCAAGCTTAGATCGGAGATCGTTAATTGTCGTATTATAAGCTTCTATAGTCAATCCTTGGCCAAAGTCAAGTTCTACGCTGATAGATTGTAAACTTTCAATCCGGCGATCGGCTCGTTCTAAAACGCTGGAATTTCTTTTGCGACGTGCCATAATGCATCTCTGCTACTAGGGTTATAGTACTGTTTTATACCAAAGTTTTGTTAATTGTCATGGGAAAATATAGCAAATCAGTTGCACTCATGCTTCTAAAGCTTTAGTTAATTTCACTTAGACTATATTTAATTTCAGGTAGTAAATAGATTTATAAGTTCATTACAACAAATGCTGCAATGATTTAAGCATTTCTTATAAATGGAAGAATGTTTGTTGCAAAGCATTAAATGTTTGCTGCAATTGCTTATACATATATAAGAAATGCTTAAGCCTTTCTTATATATGGAAGAACGTTTGTTGCAAAGTATTAAGCATTTGTTGCAACGACTTATACATTTGCAAGAAATACTTAAGTGTTTCTTATACATGAAAGAGCATTTGTTGCAAAGGGTTAAATTTTTATAGTTTGAAGCGTAGATGCGATCGCTGCGGATAAAGCAGAGCCATCAAACCGTTTCAACAAGTTTTTTACCTTTAAACAACTTCGTCAGCGATCGCCTATAAACATAAGGATGTTAGGATATCTTTCACAAGCTGCATCTGACTTATGAAATTAGTTTGCTCCCAAAGCGATCTCAGTACAAATCTCTCACTCGTTAGTCGTGCAGTCCCTTCACGACCAACTCATCCAGTACTTGCTAATGTGCTGTTGCAAGCGGATGCTGAAACTAACCAAGTCAGCTTAACAGCCTTCGATCTCAGCTTGGGAATCCGCACCAGTTTTAACGCAGAGGTATGGCAAAGTGGTGCGATCGCACTTCCTGCTAAGTTACTTGTAGACATCACCTCTCGTCTTCCAGAGGGCGAAATCACTTTAGATGATGAATCAGCCCTTACAGGTGCAGCATCTGGTGGAGAAGGTTTAATTGTTACACTCACACCCAAGAGTGGACATTACCAAGTCCGAGCAATGGGGCCGGAAGAATTTCCCGAACTACCTGTAATTGAAAATACAGAAGTAATCCATCTTACCACCACTGCATTAATTGAGGGATTACGCGGTTCATTGTTTGCAACAAGTAGTGATGAAACCAAGCAAGTACTCACCGGAGTCCATTTAACAGTTAAACAAGATACCCTAGAATTTGCAGCTACCGATGGACATCGCCTTGCAGTAGTAGAAACTAGCAACGAACGTCCTTTAGGCGGAACTAGTCAACTAGAAGTGACAGTACCAGCTAGAGCATTACGCGAACTCCAACGAATGCTAGCTCATAGCGCCTCATCAGATGAACCCGTAGCTTTATATTTCGATCAAGGTCAAGTTGTGTTTGCATGGCAAAATCAACGCTTGACTAGTCGCACATTAGAAGGGCAATATCCTGCATATCGACAATTAATTCCGCGCCAATTTGAGCGACAAGTAACAATTGAACGGCGACAATTTGTCAGCACTTTGGAACGGATTGCTGTGTTAGCCGATCAGAAAAATAATATTGTCAAGCTCAGTATTGATAGCGAAGCTCAAGAAATTACCTTGTCATGTGAAGCTCAAGATGTCGGCAG
Source organism: Nostoc sp. JL34 (assembly GCF_017114945.1). Classification (GTDB taxonomy): domain Bacteria; phylum Cyanobacteriota; class Cyanobacteriia; order Cyanobacteriales; family Nostocaceae; genus Nostoc. The sequence continues at coordinate 47,828 of NZ_JABXKQ010000022.1, read as the reverse complement.
TGGTAGAGAGTCAATGCCGGCCCAGATTTCTGGGGAAAATATTGAGATTGCCTTTAACATTAAATATTTGATGGAAGGCTTGAAAGAGTTACCATCTTCAGAAATTCAAATGCATTTAAATCAAAGCCTAACTCCAGTGATTTTTACACCATTGAGTGGTTTGAAAATGACTTATTTAGCTATGCCGGTGCAACTTAGAAGTTAAAAAAATTGTAAGGTAGCACATCTTTGCTACCCTACAGCGTATTTTTTTCCACAGCAGATATGCATATATATTAAGTAATCCATATCAGATTAACTTTGTCCCCCTTCATCCCCACACGTACTATAAATTCATGTCCATCATCAGCAAAACTCAGCTTCCACAAATAGGTCTGAGTTTCTCCTTGTTTGAGATGACCGAAGTAAGTAGTTGTATAGCCCTCAGACATACGTGGAATTAGTGGGGAACTAACTTGGTCAAAATTTTCTTTGGTAATATCAGTTCTGTAGTCTGAATCACCTACTGTAAGAAAAAGATCGTAATTTCCCGTAGCCGTGGCATCCAAGATAGTCTGAAAACAACTAATGACGTTTTCAGAGGGATTTATCGAATTCATAATCATGTATCCTCCTAAGCGTTAAACCCTAGTCAAGTATAAATCCGGTCACTAGCTATCTATCACTTGTCAATCAAGCTACTATGCTTTCACCCCAAAACTCAAATTTTTTGCAGAAAATCAAAATTATTACATAACTTTGCATTCTTCATTTCCAAACCAGGAATAATCTGCACTACACAAGTTGATTTTTTGTTTCTATGATTAATTGATTTGTTTAATCGGAATTTCAATCCAAAATTCTGTACCTAATCCCGGTTGAGAATCACATCTCAACACACCACCGTGTTTATCTACGACAATCTGATAACTAATTGACAACCCCAAGCCAGTGCCTTTTCCCACTGGCTTAGTAGTGAAAAATGGATCGCAGATTCTTGCTCTCAGAGCTTCCGGTATTCCTGGGCCATTGTCTCTTATGCGAATTACTACACTCTTGACATTACCTTCAAGCTCTCCAGGAGCAGTACGAATTGTAATTTGACTGGTATGAGGATTTGATTGAGATTCTCTGTAATCTTCTAGAGCATCAATCGCATTGCTTAAAACATTCATAAATACCTGATTTAGTGGCCCGGCATAGCACTCAACTAAGGGAAGATGACTGTATTCTTTAACTAATTTAATCGCCGGACTTTCTGGTTTTGCTTTCAAGCGATGCTGCAAAATTAGCAAGGTGCTATCAATGCCCTCGTGAATATCAACTGGCTTTTTTTCTGCCTGATCGAGGCGAGAGAAATTCCTTAAACCCAAGACAATTTGCCGGATACGATCAATGCCAACTTTCATAGAAGATAGAGTTTTGGGCAAATCTTCCATAAGAAATTCTAAGTCTATCTCAAAGGCGCGATCGCGAATCTCAGGGCTGGGATTAGGGGAGTCTTGCAAATAGAGGTCTAGTATACTGAGTAAATCTTGGGCGTAATCGTTGACATGATTGATGTTGCCATAAATGAAGTTCACGGGGTTATTAATTTCGTGAGCAACACCAGCTACCAATTGACCTAATGAGGACATTTTCTCAGTTTGGATCAGTTGGGTTTGAGTTTGCTGTAAATCATGCAAAGCTTTAGCCAGTTTTTCTGTCTGCTCTTTGGTTTGATTATGTAATTGAGCTTGTTGGAGTGCAACCCCAAGTTGATTAGCAATTTGAGTAATAAACTTAATTTCCGAGGCTTCCCAATGGCGGGGTGCAGAATTCTGGTAAGCTGCTAGCAAGCCCCATAGCTGTTGCCCAATAAATATAGGTGCGATCGCATAGGCTCTTGCTTGAATTTGCTCTAGAACTGCAACATGGCATTGAGAGTGTCCAGCTTCATAGATATCATCAACTGCAAAGGTTTCATTGTGACGATATCGCCCACCTTGGGTTTCCTGCAAATAGCTATCTTGCCAAACTGTCTTGGTATCAGAACTTACTAGCTTTAACCAGCGATCGCCCACAAACTCGGCGATATATTCACCACTCCAATCAGCCTGGAAGCGGTAAACTGCAACTCGATCCGCTTCTAGTGATTTACAGATTTCTTGGGTAGTTGTCTGAAAAATCGCATCTAAGTCCAAAGATTCTCTAACTTTTGCAACAACTTCAAACAATACCCGTTGTTGTTCTGCTGCTTGTTGCAAATCTAACGTCTGTTCTCGTGTCTGAGTGAGTAAATCAGCTTGCTGGAGGGCTACCCCCATTTGAGCCGCAATCTGACTGAGAAAGTTAACTTCAGAGGCTTTCCATTGCCGAGGGCCAGTGTGTTGATAAGTTGCCAGCAAACCCCAAAGTTTTTGCCCAACAAAAATCGGCGCCAGCACAAAAGCGTGAATTTGAAACTGCTCTAAATTGTCGATATGACACCGAGCAAACCCCATTTTGTAGATGTCATCGACTGCAAATGTTTCATTGTGGCGGTAACGTCCTCCCTGTGTGTCTTGTAAGAAAGTGTCATTCCAAATTGTATTAATACCTAGTTCGGACTCATTCGACCAGTATGGACTAGCAGCCTCGAAATCTCCGACAAATTCACCACCCCAATTAGAATCGAAACGATAAACAGAAACACGATCGGCTTTGATTAATTGACAAACTTCTTTAGTTGTGGTTTGAAAAATCGTATTTGTGTCTAGAGATTCCCGAATCTCGGCAATAACTTTAAACACAGCCTGTTCTTGTTCAGATGTCCGTTGCAACTCAACTGTGCGTCTTTTAACTTGTTTTTCTAAATTTTCATTGAAGACTTGTACTTGTTGGTACAATTCATACTGCTGAATTGCTGAAGCAAAGTGTTTACCGAGATTTCTAGCCAGTTCAATCTCTTCAACCGTCCATTTTTGAGCTTGTGCTTTTTTAGATTCGCGCCAAACCTCAAAGGATTGTCGGGGATACAGTTGCCTTTGATCGCTGTCATACTGCCCCGCCCATAGAGTTTCTGTATCTATTTCCTTGCGGAAAATACTTAAGTAGCCCAGCAATTGCTGACGATACTGGAGTGGGATCATCAACACGCCGCGAATTTTAGTTGGTTGAAAAGCAACTTGCAAACTTCGCAAGCCAGGAGTGTTATATATATCTGAAATCGCCCAAACATCATAGTTAGTAAACTTGTAGTGTTCCTGCCAGACACTATACTGCTCTATCAGTGGATATATAGTTTGTTCTGGCATCACAGGTTGCTGTCCACAGATATAAAGCTTGATACAAGTATTTCCTGGTATTAAGCATTCTGTTAAGCTGGTCACGTTGCCATTGTGGAAATCTAAAGCTTCATTTCTAATGCAAAGCCTGCCACCAACACCATTAAAGGCAGCAACAGCCGCTTCTAGGGCTGGTTGTAAGACAATCGTGGGTAGTGAATGTAGTAGGCTAGCAATGCGGTTAACGATCGCTTCCTGTTCGGCTGTTTTGCGGACTTGAGTAAGAAGGGTACTTTGAGCGATCGCTACTGACAGTTGATCGACTACCATCTGTACTGCTTCTAGTTCATATTCTGAAATCAAACGCGCTTCCGAATTATGAGAGGCTAGCAGCCCCCAGAGTTCATCTTGATAGAGAATAGGCGCTACTACAGAGGACTTTACCCCCATTGCCCTCAAATATTCAATATGACAGGAGTCTACAGGGCGGTAACGGATTTCCTCTGATATAGTTTCTCCATTATCCAAGTCACGCAGGTGAATTTGACCAATTTCTTGAATATCAACATTCACAACAGAACGCACCCGTGATTTGATAAATAGTTCACGGGCGGTGGGTGGAATGTCATCAGCAGGAAAATTCAGTCCTAGTAGTGATGGTAAACGGTTTTCGTAAATTGACTCAGCAATCACTTGACCACTACCATCGGGATGAAATTTGTAAATCATCACTCGGTCAGTTTTTAATAGCGATCGCACCTCTGCCGTTGTGACTGTGATAATTTCTTCTAACTCTAAGCTGCGTCGGATTCTGTTTGTAATCCGGCGTAGAAAACTTTCTTCATGGCGAGATAAGGGCAAATCTTGTTCAGGATTAGAGGTCATTGTTTATAGGAAAATAAATTAATAATTTGAAAACTGAAACATAATTAAATCTAAAGACATTTTGAATTTTTTTTCATCAATTTGTCTTCAGTAAAACTACGGTCAAATTACTAGTGAAAATATTTATTTGCCTTTTATCAAAATTCACCAAAAAATCATGAAAACAGACGCGAAAAAAGTTGCGTCTGTACTAGCTACAAGAGAAAGTTCTTGCATTTTAGTTTTAACTTTTTGTTGACAGAGAAACGTTCAACAAAATTAAACTCTTGTATTGTCAGCAAAGCGGATTTTTAGATAGTCATCCTCCATCTTTGCTCCGGCTGGTTGTAGTGCTGCTAAGGCTTGTGGCAAAACTAAGTTACGACGATGGTTGCCAATAGTAATGTTTAATTCGTCTCCGGTTTTACTTAGTTGAACTTGGTCTTTAGGAATACCAGGTAAGTAAAGTTCTAAGCTGTATTGGTTTTCCTCTTGCACTACTCTCAGAGTTGTTTCTTTGTAATAAACCTGAGTTGGATCTTCATCTTTATAAAGGGTTTCTTTCAGGCGTTCTAATGAAGCTAATCCGCACATTTCCTCAGCAAATAGGGGAACCTCTTTCACAGGGAGAGGGTGAAAATCATTATGAATTTCCTGACGATATTGCTCCTGACTTTCCTTCCAACGTTGAAAAAATGGGTCTTGGACAACGCTTGGAATAATCCGATTCGCCACGACTAAATCTGTTGCAACATTATACAAACTCAGATAAGCATGGGCACGAAGAGACTCCTTAATCACCATCTTTTCAGGATTAGTGACCAGACGCACTGAAGTTTGAGTATTATCTGTTAATACTTTTTCCAGAGCTTCAATTTGTTCATAAAACTCATAAGGTGCATCCATTACCTCTTTATCGGGTAGCGAAAAACCAGCAATCGGTCTAAAAAAAGGTTCAACCAGGGGTCGGAGTGCCACCGAGATGTTTTGAAATGGTTTGTAAAAGCGGCGCATATACCAGCCACCGACTTCAGGTAAACTCAGCAAGCGTAGTGCTGTGCCAGTGGGGGCTGAGTCGATAATTAAGACATCAAACTCACCTTCATCGTAATGGCGCTTCATCCTTACCAAGCCAAAAATCTCATCCATGCCTGGTAAAATTGCCAATTCTTCCGCCTGTACGCCGTCTAAACCCCTTGCCTGTAAAACTTGGGTAATATAACGTTTCACAGCCCCCCAGTTTCCCTCCAGTTCTTGCAGCGCATCTAGTTCTGCACCCCACAGATTTGGGCGAATTTTTCGGGGTGTATGTCCCAGTTCCATATCAAAACTGTCTGCTAGGGAGTGGGCGGGATCTGTACTTAAAACCAATGTCTGATAGCCTAGTTCCGCACAACGGAGTCCAGTTGCAGCAGCGACGGAAGTTTTGCCCACGCCGCCTTTACCGGTCATCAAAATTACACGCATAGATGCTTCTATCCTGCCTGAGGATTTTTTACATTTATTTACATTATCGACTGTTTAAGGAAAATAAATGTCGTTTCAACACGTCTAGGCATTATTATGAGTATTTACACTAACTCATCAGTTGAGTTTTGCTGCAATAACTGATCGAGCTTAGTTTCCAGGGCTGAGAGTTTTTTGAGAATTGTGGGACGATCGCCATCAAGAGAAATTAGTAAATTGGTTATTCTCTCTTGGATGTTCGTTAATTGCGCTACTGCATTCTGGATTTGGAGCATTCCTTCTCGGAGTTCTTGGCGTTCCTGACGTGCTTCCGCCATTTCATCTAACATAGCTTGGACTGTTTTAGCGTTACTCTCAATTAGATGTTTGAGTTCTTTATCAGTCATTGCGATCGCAGTTTGGAGTTGAGTTTATTATTCACTCTAAAGTATTGAGGGATTTTGTTTCAATCCCTGGTAAGTAGCATAACTGTGCTAACCTACACTATGGTTTGAATTACCTGAAAATTACTATCAGGGCTGTTGACTGGCTCAACAAGCATCTTAGTCTTGTGCAAGTTCAACAGTTTTTCCTGTTCATATATATCTGGGTAAGTCATTCTCCTACCTTCTGGCGTTAGCCGAATCAGTACTATTTGCTCATCTGTAAGTCAACTCATCTCATCTATCGCTGCGCCAATATACTGAAAAGGGGTAACCCTCAACATTTTGAATCATCTCAACCAAGTAGAGAGTTAACCGATAATCTCAGTTTCCGGGTTACTAAGGATATGAAGCAAGAGGTGAAAACACAAGATGACCCCCATAATTCTGTAGACGTACTATCCAAGAAGCACTAGACAAGAAAAAGGTAAGTAGTCCTGAGTTATTAGACTATTGGTTATAAATAACTTTAAAGTTAGCAAAAACTAGAAAAATTAGGCTAGAAGTACTATTGTTACGTCATTCTCAACACTTGAGCAAAAATATCAACGCATCCAAAAGGAGTTAATGGCTGGGGCGATCGCTCTTGGCGGTGTTTTCTTTATTGGTACTTTGTGGTATTGGCTAGTGGAGGGCTGGTCATGGGAAGATGCAGCTTACATGACAGTCATCACTTTAGCGACTGTGGGATACGGAGAGACGCATCCACTCGGTAGCCGAGGACGGTTGTTTACAATTGCCCTGATTTTGTTGGGTGTAGTCAATATCGGTTACATTGTCAACAGATTTACAGAAGCGATTATTCAAGGTTACTTTCAACAAGGAATTCGGCTACAACAACAGAGGCGGTTAATGGAATCCTTAACAGAACACTACATCATCTGTGGATTTAGTCGGACTGGTCGTCAAATTGCCAAGGAATTTCAGGCAGAAGGTGTACCTTTTGTGGTAATTGATTCGGAGATGGAATCAGTACAAAGGGCCCAGACTGAAGGTTACACAGCATACCAAGGTGACGCTACATTAGATGACACACTCCTGAAAGTTGGTATTGAACGGGCGATTTGTATTGTTGCAGCCCTTCCTTCCGATGCAGAAAATTTATACATTGTCTTGTCAGCTAAAACACTGAATTCAGGAATTCGGGCGATCGCACGGGCAAGTACAGAAGAAGCTTTGCAGAAGTTACAACGCGGTGGCGCAGATGAAGTGATATCCCCCTATATTACTGGTGGGAAGCGGATGGCTGCTGCGGCTCTTAGACCCCAAGTTTTGGACTTTGTAGACGGGATTTTGACAGGTGCAGACCGTCAGTTGTATATGGAAGAATTTTTACTCGACCCGGCTTTCTGTCCCTTTGTAGGTCAAACTTTACAAAAAGCGAGATTGCGATCGCAATCTGGGGCATTAGTCCTGGCAATTCGCCGCCTTGATGGAACTTTAATCGGTGGCCCCACTGGCGATACGGTTTTAATGTCGGGAGATCGGCTAATTGGTATGGGTACAGCAGAACAGTTGCGTGGCCTTAACCAAATTCTCGGCCCGATTAATTCCAAGCAACTGCGGCGACCGAAAAATACCTGATTTTACTTTTACTTAATTACTTTTTTATACTAAGTTTAAATAACTTTTATCCAGTGTAATTGCATAAATTCCAAGGATAATATCATGCAACAAAACTTTCATTAAGCATCGCCACAATTTTTGCACCGAAATTGACTACGATTAACTTTTACTTATTAAAGGAATACGGATGGTAAACTCTGTCCCACATTCTGGGGTAGAATCAACTTCAATAGTTCCTCGATGTTTGTCTACAACAATTTGATAGGCGATCGCCATTCCTAATCCGATTCCTTTGCCCACAGGTTTAGTAGTAAACATGTGGTCAAATACTCGATGCTTGACATCCTCACACATCCCAATACCATTGTCATAAATTTGAACCATCACGTAATCATTTGATTTGTCAATTTGGGTTTGGAGCCGAATTTGACTAGGGTTAGTTTTAAGATCCTCAAAACTTTGTTTTTGGCTGGCTTCTTCTAGTGCATCGATCGCATTCACTAAAACATTCATAAACGCTTGATTGAGTTGCCCTGCGTAGCATTCTACTAGAGGTAAATCACCGTATTTCTTAATGATCTGAATTTCTGATTGATTAGGAGTAGCTGTCAGGCGATGGTTCAGAATCATCAGAGTATTGTCTAATCCTTCATGAATGTCTACAAATTTCATATCTGCTTCATCAAGGCGCGAGAAATTACGCAGCGACAGCACAATTTGACGAATGCGCTTGGTTCCCATTTGCATTGATGTCATTAGTTTGGGTAAATCTTCTGCTAGAAACTCAATATCAAGGTCTTGGGCGCGATCGCTAATTTCGAGTGTAGGATTTGGGTAGGTATGTTGATAAAGCTTGAGCAAATCGAGGATGTCTTGGCTGTAAACGCTTGCATGGTTGAGGTTGGCATGAATAAAATTGGCAGGATTATTGATTTCGTGTGCCACCCCAGCAACCAGTTGTCCTAGGCTAGACATTTTTTCGGTTTGGATGAGTTGAGCTTGAGTATTTTGCAATTCTTTCAAAGTTTTGCTGAGTTCCTGCGCTTGCTGGCTGGAAACAAAGGCGCGATCGCGAATCTGTTCATATAGTTGCACCTGTCGCCATGCACCGATCAACCCAACCACCAGCAATCCTCCCAAAACTGTAGCTAACAGATTCAATGCCTGCAATGGCGATTCAATATTTTCTCGTGGTACAACTAAAGCTACAGACCAATTTGTTTCTCTAAGGGGAGTGTAAGCAACATAGCTCCACTTACCATCCAGTCGAGCCAATTCAATGTTTGTGCGTTTAGTTACCATTTGTTGAGTAATTTCAACTAACCTGGGATTGGTAGAGTTGAGGAAACTCTGAGCGGCTTTTTCAGGTGTACCAATTAGTTCCCTGTTGTGATGGGCGATAGGAACTCCTTGAGAATTCAGCGCAAAGGCATAGCTCCCCTTACCTTGATGTAAATTGCCGATCGCCTCAACTACCCGATTAATCGGAATTCCTCCCATTAAAACACCTGCTGGCTTTGTACCTGTTTCGGCAGGAATCGGCGAACTAATTTGAATCTGTAACTGTTTAGTTGTGCGTCCAATAATTGGATCGGCAGCTACCGTTTCACCCACTATACTCCGCTGAAAAAATTCTCGATCTTTAACATTGAGCCGATCACCATGAGTATTAATTAATGTACCATCCGGTGTGGTCAACCCCATAAGCAAAAACGTTTGCAGCCGCTTCACCTCAGATTGTAAATAAGGTTCCATCACAGACCAATTTAGCGATCGCACCACAACAGAATTTGCCAAAGTCTTAATTTCTGTCTTCCGAATGGCTAACCAGTTATCAATATCATTCTGACCTTGGTGTGTTTCTAACAGTACTTGTTCTTTGAGACTAGCGAGCAACAACCCCTTAACAATCTTGTAACTAGTGATGGCTGTGGCACTAATACTAATGGACAGAATTACCACAATTGCTAACAATAGTAGGTTTCGCGATCGCCATTTAAATGAGTAGTATTTTTTTGGGGTTGAGGCATACCATCGGGGGTTGATTTTCAGCCAAATTTTACGTAATTTAAGCATCATCGTCGCTTGACTCCAAGTTAAAATTTCAAAAGCAAAAATGAAGAGTGCTGAGTAATATCATGTTCGGGTAAAGACTTATCATTTAGACCGCAGGGGTGCAGGGAGCAGGGTGCAGGGTGCAGGGAGAAAGAGGTTTTCCTGATTTTTGCACGGATGCGGTAATCATAAGTAATTAACCGGACTTGATATAATTTCTACTTTACTCAGCAATCCTTATCGTTGTTGAGTAGAGATTTGAATGACAAACTCTGTGCCCTTTCCAAGTTCAGAAGTGCAAGAGAGCGAACCGCCATGTGCTTCGACAACAATTTGACGAGCGATCGCTAATCCTAATCCTGTGCCTTTTCCTACAGGTTTGGTGGTGAATAAATGGTCAAATACTTTTTGTTTCACCTCCGGTGACATTCCCACACCATTGTCGGCAATCTTAATTAAAACGTGCTGACCTGATTCGGCTACACGGGTTTGAATGGTGATGCAATTGGGGTTGGTGAGAATGGCTTCCAGACTATGCTCTGTATTGTATTGTTCAAGTGCATCAATGGCATTTGCTAACAAGTTCATAAACACTTGATTAAGTTGACCAGCAAAGCATTCCACTAGAGGTAATTTGCCATAATTCTTCACCACCTCAATTGCTGGACGGTTTTCATTAGCTTTTAAACGGTGTCTGAGAATTAGAATAGTGCTGTCAATCCCTTCGTGAATATCAAAAGGAACTTTATAATCCTTATCTGCTCTGGAGAAAGTTCGCAAACTGGTACTGATGCTGCGGATACGGCTAACACCCAATTTCATCGAATCCAGCAATTTAGGTAAATCTTCGCGTAAATAATTCAGATCGATGGCATTAATTTCATCTTCAATATCTGAGCCGGGATTGGGAAATTTCTGTTGATAAAGGTTAATTAGTCCAAACAAATCCTTAACATAGTCTTTGGCTGGTTCTAAATTGCCAGCAATGAAGCCAACAGGATTGTTAATTTCATGGGCAACACCTGCTACCAAATTACCAAGGGCAGACATTTTTTCACCTTGCACTAATTGCAATTGCATCGTTTGGAGTTCTTGTAACGCTTCTTCTAATTGTTGCTTTTGCTGTTGTAGCAATTGTTGTGCTTCATGGCGTTCGGTGATATCTTCAGACGTGCCAAGGATGCCAAAAATATTTCCTTCTCTATCTCGTAAGGGAATTTTATTTGTATTCGACCATGTTTGTTTTTCGTCTACTTTATCGATGGTTTCAATAATGTTGAGTTCAGCTTGTCCAAACTCCAGAATGCGGCGATCGCGCTCTACATAATAATCTGATTTTCCCCGAATCCAGGGAAGGTCGTAGTCTGTTTTACCAATAACATTTTCTGGCACTCCTACACCAGAAATTTGAGCAAATTTCTGGTTACATCCTAAATAAACACTATTGCGGTCTTTCCAGAAAACATACTGGGGGATATTGTTGATAATTAACCGCAAGCATTGTTCAGTCTGCCCAAGATTTTCGAGAGTATCTTGTGCTTGCTGATAAAGTCGGGCGTTTTCCAGGGAGATGGCAGCTTGAGTACATAACAGATTGAGAATTTCAACGCGATCGCTCGAAAAAGCTCCAGTGGTAAGATTGTTTTCTAAATATAAAATCCCCAACAGTTTGCCTTGATACAGAATCGGCGTACACAGCAAGCTTTTAGGTTGCTGAAGCATGATGTAGGGATCAGCTATCAGCACCGGATGTACTGTTGCATTAATAATAACGGTAGGTTGCAGGTTGCGTTTGACGGCGTAAATCAGGCTATGGGGAACGTCTGCGCTATCTTCTACAAAAATGGACTGTAGCAGGGTTGATTGCTGCCCAACTTTAGCAGTCGCCTCAATTACCAATCTACCTTCTTTGAGCAGTAGTAATGCACATTTATCTGCTCCAGCATTTTCAATCACCACTTGTAGCAATTTCGTAAGTAATTTATCCAGTTCGATTTCACTGGAGAGAGTCTGAGAGGCTTTGAGAACTGTTGCCAAATCTAGCATTACTGATGTATTGCTGCTAGAAGTTACTAATTTGCTGATACTTGGGTGTAAGGTAGCAATACTATCAATATTTGTGATCGTCTGACTAGGCATGAGTAGCGATACTCTTTCAGAGTCACTTCGTGAACGCGTTTGTTGTAAAATTGGGGCCAGCAATTGTGGATAACGCTGTTCTAAATCATCGACTTTGGCTTTAGCGCCCCAGCGAGTGTAACAATAGTAAGCATTAATCAAATACTCTTGGGCAATGCGTTCTTTGCCCCATTCTAAATAAAACTTGGCTGCAAGTTCGTTGGCGAGAGCTTCTTCATTCAGGTATTCGTTTTCTCTGGCTTTGACAATGGCGCGATCGTAATACTCAATTGCCTCTGCTTTCGTCCCCAAGATTCGACATTTTTCTGCAACAACTAAAGCATAGCGGTGAGCCTGATTACTTGGTGCATGATCCGCCCAGTTCCTGAGTTTTTCTTGATGATCTGTTACCCGCTTTATAATGGCTGTTTGCTCTGTCTCACTAGCAGTTGGGTAAACCGCTAATCGAACTAGTGCATCGTAGAAATAGAAGATTGGAACGTGCATGAGTCCTTTCCCTGCACCTAAATACTGTTCCGTTAGGGTAGCGTTTTCTAATGCCTGTTCATAGCGTTGGAACAGGTAGGAGAGGAGCATTTTATTGGCATAAATCTGAAATAGTGCTGTCACATCATTGGTTTTGAGGTGAAGCTGAATCATTTCATGCTCATTATAGTGTTCGCTATGCAACCGATCGGGTTCAGCCGTAGTCTCCAGCAGATTGAGTACAGCTTGATAGTAGATACTTTGCTTGTGGAGATAAGTATCTTGGCGCAGTTGCTGCATCACCTGGCGATGAGCTTCCATTGTTTGTCTGAGAGAAAATAGTTCCTGACTGCTGAAATAGGCAGTGAAGCTATAACTAAGAAGACTTAGGGCGACATATTGAATATCACCGATTTCTAATCCACTAGAATAGGCTTTTAGATACCCTTCCAAAGTATCTTTCGCAGGTTCTTGCCAATGTCTGAGGAAGTTGTTGAAGGCAAAAATGGTTTTAGCGGTTAACTCAGGGGCATGGATATGTTGCAGCAGGTTCATCCCCAGTTGTCCAAACCGATAGCCCGCGTCAATATCTCCCAACACAACGAGCAATGTCAACCCGTACATCACATAGCCATGAGTCGATTCTGGTGCATTCCCATATTGCACGGATAAATCGATGTGAGCAAGGATGAGCAGAGGTAACAAGTCTGGTGCAGCTTGATAGGCAGCAGAAAGAACGGTGGATAGAATGACCATTGCCGCTTTTTTGTCCGGTGCGGTCATTTGGGGTAATTCCAGGAAAGATTCGATTGACCTATCGTTGAGTAAGATTTGGGTATTCTTAAGTGCTTGTCCGATGTCTGCTGGGGTGGGTTGCTCTGGCAGATGCACTCCCAGATGCTTTAGCACTTCCCGTGCTAGTCGCAAGGCTTCTAGCTGCTGATTTTGGGCAATGCAAGCTTGGATTTTAATGTTGTAGATATTTGCCCGAACTAGCCAGGATTGGGCATGATTCAGCACAACTTCAGTTAACTGTTCCATCTGTTCAAAATTGGTGCAGAGGTAAGCTGATTCTGTTGCTCCTTCATACAAGATGAGGGCGAGATTGTATTGGCTGTGCCAGCAATTACTCGTTAGCATCGCAATAGCTATGTTGAAATAGTCCAAAGCTGCTGCATAAGCTGTTGCACCCTTGGCTTTATGCCCAGCCGCCAAGTTTAACTGCGCGAGTTCCTCTTTCTCCTGCTCATCACTAATCAAAGCGGCCCCTTGATTGAGGTGGTTGACGATCGCAAAAATTTTCTCATCTCGTTCATTTGCAGTCGTCGCTTGTTGCAGCAAACGCCCAATGTGCAGGTGAGTAACTTGCTTTTGATTGTCAGGAATTAGTGAATAGGCAGCTTGCTGAATGCGATCGTGAAGAAATTTGTAGGTGATGGTTATTTGTCCATAGTCATTCTGGCTATTTACCAAAGAATGCTGTTGATAAAACTTGTAAACATCACTGGTAGGAATGATAAATCCTTCTTGGAGTGCTTTCCATAATTCATCTGCCGTTGTTGCCTCAGACTGTTCATAAACGATCGCTAATGTGGCTAAATCAAAAGAGTTTCCTACACAAGCCGCTAATTTCAAAACTTCTTGAGTTTCGGTTGACAACTTTTCAAGCTGAATTGCCATAAACTCTACGACATCATCGGTGCGAGCGCTCGATCGCACCTGAGCAATATCACATTCCCAATAACCACCGTCAAAATTAAATGTAATTAGTCGATCTTGATGTAGGGCTTTGAGAAACTGGGTACTAAAGAAAGGATTTCCTTTGGTTTTGCTCAATACCAACTCTGTTAAAGGTGCGGCTAAAGCTAAAGAGCAACTCAATGTATCTGCAACCAAATGATTAACGGATATTTGATCGAGGGGAGCTAAGGTAATTGTATTGACTGTAGCGCCGAAGTTCTGAATCTCTTCTAAGGTCAGCATCAGTGGATGTACTGGGTTGACTTCGTTATCTCGATAAGCACCAATTAATAGTAGATAGCCGATGTCAGCTTCGCTCATTAATAAGTGCATTAACTTTAAAGAAGCAGAATCTGCCCATTGCAAATCATCAATAAAAATTACCAATGGATGTTTTAGTGCAGTGAAGACTTGAGTGAACTTTAAAAACAGCGAATTGAAGCGATTTTGTGCCGCACTCCCAGAGAGTTCCGGCGCAGGAGGCTGTTTACCAATCATACTTTCCAGTTCTGGAATCACCTCAATCATCACTTGTCCGTTCTCACCCAAAGCAGAGAGAATTTTGCACTTCCACTGCTCAAATTGAGCGTCAGTTTCACTCAGCAGTTGCCGGATTAAGTCGCGAAAAGCTTGCACAAAGGCAGAAAAGGGGATGTTGCGCTGGAACTGGTCAAATTTACCTTTAATGAAATAACCTCGTTGCCGCACAATTGGCTTGTGGACTTCGTTAACCACAGCAGTTTTGCCAATCCCAGAGAACCCTGCTACCAAAATAATTTCAGTGCTTCCTTGACTGACTCTCTCAAAGACATCCAGTAAGCTTTGAACTTCGGCTTGGCGACCGTAAAGTTTTTCTGGGATGATAAAGCGATCGCAAATATCCTTTTGTGCAATTGGGAAATTCTCAATTCTACTCGTGTTCTTCAGTCGCTCTAAACATTTTTCTAAATCATACTTTAGCCCTAATGCACTCTGATAGCGCTCCTCAGCATTTTTCGCCATCAATTTCATCACAATGTCACAAAGAACTTGAGGAATTTCTTCTTCCCTCCTGCCTCTTAATTGTTCTGGTTGCTTGGCAATATGACAGTGAACCAACTCCATCGGATCATTAGACTGGAAGGGTAGCTGGCCGGTAAGCAGTTCAAAGAAGGTAACACCGAGAGAGTAGTAATCACTGCGATAATCAATTCCGCGATTCATCCGCCCAGTTTGTTCCGGGGAAAGGTAGGCCAGAGTCCCTTCTAAAACATTAGGACTGTGAATTTCCCGACTTTCTCTAGGTAAAAGAGAGGCAATGCTAAAGTCAATTAACTTAACTTGCTTGGTTTCTGGGTTAATAAGGATGTTGGCAGGTTTGATATCTTTGTGGATAACCCGATGGCGATAGAGTCCGTCAAGAATATTGCTCAGAGCGATCGCAATGTCCAAAAACTCTGTCAGAGTATATTGGTTGCTCCCCATTTTTTGGTTCATCCAATCTCTGAGGGAAATGCCGCCAAAGTCCTCCATCACCAAAGCATAGCTGTTGCAGTAAGGTTCCAGACTGTAAGGACGAACAATACCAGGTAAGTCAAGATTTTTAGCGATCGTATACTGATTACGGAACAGCAGCAGTTCGTTGAAGGTGGGATACTCCTGCTGAAGCAGTTTGATGACAACCGGAAGTTGATCAACCTCTCGAATTGCACGGTAAACCTTGGTTCTAGAGCCTGCATAAAGTTGCTCGCTAATTCGATAGTTAAAAAGCTTGTCCATTGGCTCAACTCTTGTGAAATCAGCTATTTATTTAAAGTAGTCTGCCCAAAAATCAGCTTTTTCTAACTCAGTTTTCTTTTGGGGGACACCAAACAGCCCGTCGTAGACATCGCAGTTAACCTGTACGATCTGTCTTGAGCTTCTCAAGCAAAACTCTCACTATTTCCGGTAAAATCAAGTTCTGAGGACTGTGGATTTGGGGGAAATTTGGGGTGCCTACACTTGGCGTTAACATTGACCACATCGCCACCATCCGGCAAGCACGGCGGACGGTGGAACCAGACCCTGTGGCAGCGGCGGTGCTGGCAGAATTAGGGGGTGCAGATGGAATTACAGTGCATCTGCGCGAAGATCGGCGGCATATCCAAGATCGGGATGTGCGGATATTGCGGCAAACAGTGCGATCGCATCTTAATTTAGAAATGGCCGCTACAGATGAAATGCTCGCGATCGCTCTTGATATCAAACCAGATTACGTGACTTTAGTCCCCGAAAAGCGCGAAGAAGTCACAACAGAAGGCGGATTAGATATTATCGGGAAAATTGCTAGAATAGGTGAGATAGTCGATAAATTGCAAAGCGCTAACATTCCAGTTAGTTTATTTATCGATGCAGAAACTTCACAAATCGAAGCATCTGTCAAGGTACAGGCGCAGTTTATTGAATTGCACACTGGACAATATGCTGAGGCTAAGGATGAAACAAATCGCCAGCGAGAATTAGCCATATTAGCTAAAGGGTGTGAACAAGCGATTCAAGCTGGATTGCGAGTCAACGCTGGACACGGACTCACCTACTGGAACGTCTATCCTGTGGCTGCGCTTCCAGGCATGGAAGAACTGAATATTGGTCATACTATCATCAGTAGAGCTGCATTGGTAGGTATAGAAAGGGCAGTCCGTGAGATGAAAGAAGCTATTAAGAGGGAATAGGGCATTGGGCATGGGGCATGGGAAGAGGCAGAGGGGCGGGGTGCGGGGTGCAGAGGGGAAAACTCTTTTCCCTTGCTCCCTGCTCCCCTTGCTCCCTCATCTCCCCCAATCCCCATTCCCTTGTCTTAAAAGAGGGGTTGTCACTGCGAAATCTAGAAATTGGCATCAAATCTTCAGCAAAAACTTCTATGAGCGCAACACAATCTAACAAGCTGCCGCTTTGGGTACAGGATCGAGATCAGGTGATAGCAGAAAGCACTGATGTCGAGTGGCGCTATCAGACATCGCCTGATTATTCCCGTTCAAAAGAGAATCTCGCTCAAGAAAGTATCCACAATCATCTTGAAGGTACATTAGAAGCGATCGTGCAAAACTTAGTGCGAACCTTAGAGATGGAGGTATCCTTCAAATCTAACCCACAACAGTGGTTATCTATTGTGAATGACAAGTTTCGCGTCAGTACCAACGGCGGAGTAGAGTACACCGCAGCAGATTTATCAGCCCAAGGTACTTACAATCTATTTATGGCTGATTCAGAGCATTACAAGGCTTCAGAAGAAAGCTTTGAATCATCCGCAAAACTCTTCCACACAACATTTCCCCAAGGATTTCCTTGGGAAGTACTGGAAGTTTACTCAGGGCCACCAAATGTCACATTCAAATGGCGGCATTGGGGACATTTTAACGGAGAATATAAAGGCCATGCACCTACTGGAGAGACAGTAGAAATTATCGGCATGACTATTGCAAAAGTTACCGATGACTTGAAGGTTGTTTCCTTAGAACACTACTTTGACAATAGTCTGTTCTTGGAAAAGCTAACATCTGGTGGCAAACAGACAAATGCTGAAAACCAGAAAAGTGCTTGTCCGTTCAGTTCTTGGTTCAAGAAATCCCACAAAAGTTAGTTTTTAAGGGTACAGAGTCACTGTGCCCTTAATTTATTCACATAGCAACCAAAGGATGAAAATGCAAACATACTATTACGTTTTGGCTAGTCAACGTTTTCTTCTGCAAGAAGAACCGATACACGAAGTTATCAAAGAACGTACCCGTCACTACCACGAACAAGAAAAACAAATAGATTTTTGGTTAGTTGAGCAACCAGCTTTCTTGGAAGCACCGCAGTTTACAGAGTTAAAGGCAAAGTGTCCTCAACCATCTGTGGCAATTATTTCTACAAATCCCCAATTTATTACTTGGTTAAAACTGCGTTTAGAGTACGTTATCACTGGAGAATTCCAGGCTCCTTCTGAGGCAATACCCGATGCATTGGCATCGCTTGCTACTGTTTCCTAATCTGGGTATGGGGCATTGGGCATTGGGCATTGGGCATTGAAAAGAGGCAGAGGGGCGGGGTGCAGGGGGCGGAGGGGAAAACTCTTCTCCCTTGCTCCCTTCTCCCTTGCTTCTTCCCCATTCCCCATTCCCCATTTCGCTTGATTAATGTATTTATTGCTGACAGCATCAGGAGTAATTGCTGCATACTTGTTCGGGGGTTAGGATGCACCAATTCCCTAGCCGCAAAAGTTTCCTCAAAGGGCGATCGCTAATCAATCACTATGTAGACACAAGTGCTATATTATTTTGGGGGAACAAAATATATTTTTATAAAATCTTCTAAGACACCTTAATTTACATAATCTAACTTTTGTGCATAGATTTCAGACTTTACCAAGTGTTTTAGGATTAGCGATATCTACGATGAGCTTCGCTTCCGCAGGGTTAATTGGTGGCATGAGTTCTGCCTTTGCCCAACAAGCCATTCCCCTTTGTCAACCACCTAATGCGGGTGAGTATCTTTTATTAGTAGTCAGTCCCACAGCAAATAATCAAAAGCAGTTACGTAGTGCCTTACCACCCGAACTTAAAACTATCACCTGTAAATATCTCAACGAAACTGTGACGCGAGTCGGGGGCTTTAACAAAATTGACGATGCCAATCGTTGGGCAAGATATGTCAGCAATATTGTTGGTTTGTCTGCCATAATTACCACTCGACCAACAACAACGGCAAATGTGCAGCCACAGCCACAGGCACAGCTACAATCACCTCAACAGACAGTCAGCTATAATCCTCAAGCTTTAGGAGAGGGCTATGCAGTGCTGGTAGATTATTACAACCGTCCAGAACTAGTAAATAGTGTGCAGCAACTAGTGGGAGGTAACGTCGGTTTTGTTTCTTATGGACAACGCCCTTACTTGCTGGCAGTTTATACCACTAACCAAAGTGAAGCGTACAACACATTGCAGAAGCTGAACAATGGTGGTTTTGTTGCCAGCATAGTAGATAGTCGTAAGGTGATTCTTCTGCGCTCAACAGTGCGATTGTAGTCATTAGTCATTAGTCATTAGTCATTGGTTAATAAACTGTAGACTGTAGACTATTGACTAATAAGCAGACCTAGCTAACCAATAGATGGTTATACCCAAAGCCGACCCAGCGATTACTTGAACTGGTGTATGTCCGAGTAATTCCTTCAGGCGATCTTGGCTAAAGTCTGGTTTTTCATGAAATAATTCATCAATCATTTGATTGAGAATACGAGCTTGCTTACCAGCCGCTTGGCGAACTCCGGCTGCATCATACATGACGATGATGGCAAAAACGATCGCAACGGCAAAATCAGGAGATGCCCAACCCAGTGTTTGCCCTACACCAGCGGCTAGAGCCGTAACCAGAGCCGAATGGGCACTGGGCATACCTCCAGTTGTCACCAAAACACGCACATTCAGTTTGCGATGTTTGATGATCTCAATTACGAGCTTTAGTGCTTGAGCAATTAAACAAGCGACCAGAGCAACCAGCAGCACCCGGTTGTCTAAAATGTTGCCTATGTCCTGCATGGTATTTTGGTTAGGTTAGTAAATATTAGCAGCAGTTGTCGGTTGAGGAAACATTTAGATTCAACCCAAAATCCAAAATTAACCTAGTACATCACGGTGGAAACAGACAGACCATTCAAAATAACCTAAAAGCTTACTTGATAAGCTTTTTTAATTTTGAATCAGTGAATTTTGAATTCCGTTGGGCGGTGTAGTAGAGCATAGCGTCAATCAACCACCCATTTCCAATCAATCGCTTGTGGTATAGGAATTACGAATTTCCCAGAGCATTACTAATTATTGCGGCTGGTAATAAAATGAGCGATGGCTTGGAGTGGTTTAGCTCTGTCTCCAAATGGTTCTAATTCTACACAAGCTGCTTTAACTAGCTCTTGGGCAATTGATCGCGATTCCTCAAGTCCCCAAAGGCTGGGATAGGTTACTTTCTGGGCTTTTTGGTCTTTGCCAGCCGTTTTACCTAATTGCTCTTGGGTAGAAGTGATATCCAAAATATCATCGATGATTTGGAATGCTAGCCCAATATTTTGAGCATAACGGGTCAGTCGCTGCACATCTTCAGGTGATGCATTCGTTATCAGCCCGCCACAAACTACGCAAGCTTCCAAAAGGGCGGCTGTTTTGTGTTTATGAATGAAATTTAGCGTTTCTAGGGAAATATCAGATTTACCTTCCGACTCTAAATCGACAACTTGACCGCCAACCAGACCACCTGCTCCCAACGCCCGACCAAGACGGGCAATGACCTGCAAGACTACCTCTCTCTTAACGTTTTGGGGGGTTTGAATGGCAACAAACTCAAAAGCGAGAGCTAACAAGCCATCCCCAGCCAAAATTGCCACATCTTCGCCATAGACTTTATGATTCGTCAGCTTCCCCCGACGGTAATCGTCATTATCCATTGCTGGGAGGTCGTCATGAATCAACGACATTGTGTGGATCATCTCTACAGCACAAGCTGTTGGCATGGCCATCTCGATGGTTCCACCCATCATTTCACAGGTAGCAAGGCAAAGAATGGGACGTACACGCTTACCTCCAGCTAATAACGAGTAGCGCATCGACTCATAAATCTTTTCTGGATAAATGATGGGGATAGCCCGATCCAAAGCATTATCACAAAGCCTTTGTCGCTCTTTTAGATAGGCTGCTAAGTTAAAGGTGGCTTCCTCTGGTGGTGTCTTTTGAACGTTATCAGTTGCTACCATTCTTTAATTCCTGACATTTTGGGATTTTTGTCTGATACATCACAATTTTAAGGTGCTGTGGGACTGAAAAAAATGAAGAGTTAGCAGTTAGGAGTTAAGAGTTAGCAATAATAATTCTTAACTTTTAACTCATCACTCCTCAACCTTTTACCGCCTTGGAATAGCTGATAAATGTATTTTCCAACAATATGGCAACAGTCATAGGGCCAACACCACCAGGAACTGGGGTGATAAATCCTGCTACATCAGCGGTTGATTCAAAATGCACATCGCCAATGAGGCGACTTTTGCCATTAGCATCGGTGACGCGATTCATCCCCACATCTACCACAACAGCGCCCGGTTTCACCATGTCAGCAGAGATTAGTCCAGGACGACCTACTGCTGCAATTAGAATATCAGCATTTTGGGTGATGGTTTTCAGGTTATGCGATCGCGAGTGAGCGATCGTGACTGTGGCATCAGCTTCTAATAGCATCAACGCCATAGGTTTACCCACCAAAATACTGCGTCCCACCACTACTGCCTGTTTTCCCTGCAAAGGAATCTCATATTCTTGTAAAAGCCGCATCACACCAGCCGGCGTGCAGCTACGTAAACCGCTTTCTCCCCGGACTAGTCGCCCCAAGTTAACTGGGTGCAGTCCATCAGCATCTTTATCGGGATCGATTTGATGTAGCAGAGTCACAGCATCCAAGTGGTTAGGTAATGGCAACTGTACAAGAATGCCATCCACCCGTTCATCGTGGTTGAGTGCAGCAATTACCTCTTCTAACTCGCCAAGAGTAGTTTGGGCAGGAAAATGCTTACCAAAAGAAGCGATCCCAACTTTAGCGCAGGCTTTTTCTTTATTGCGTACATAAGCGGCTGACGCTGGGTTATCACCAACCATCAATACTGCTAAACCAGGGGGTCGTCCAATCTGTGGTTGTAATTGCGTAATCGCAACAGAAAGTTCTTGCTGAATTTTTGCTGCTATTGCTTTACCATCAAGGAGTTTGGCAGTTTTTATTTCCATGAAAATTCCCAGCTATGTTCGCTTGTTGTCCAAAGTCCAAAATGAAAATATTGATTCTTGAGTCTTGACTTTCGACTATTATTGTGTTGCTGTTTGATGTCGTAGAGTTTTTCTCACAGTAAATCCATAATGTTTATTTTCTCAGATCAAGGACATCATCTGAAGAATAAAGAATTGGGAAGTGGGGAGATGAGGGAGCAAGGGGAGCAGGGAGCAGGGAGCAAGGGAAAAGAGTTTTCCCCTCTGCACCCCGCACCCCTCCCCTCTGCCTCTTCCCATGCCCTATGCCCAAAATAAATAAATCGGTGGCTTTAATGCGACAAACGAGAAATCTTTTCCTTTCATTCTTGTACGGACACAATATTGTTCCTTACCGCTTGGGGTTGACTTTTTTCCTGATAGCAGCACTTTCTAGTTGTGGTAACTTGACATCGCCTAGCTTGAGTGGGACTGGCTTAAAAATTGGTACAAATGTCACTCCAATTAGAGAAATTAAACCAAAACAAGACAATCAGGCTATAGTTTACATCCAAGGTCAGGTAGAAAAGCAAGCTCCGCTGATGAAACAGTGGGCTTATAAAATTAAAGACTCAACTGGCAAAATTTGGGTTGTCACCAATCAAAAGAATCTGGGTGAAGGTTCACAAGTTGTAATTAAGGGTAAAGTTCGCTACCGAAGTATTCCTTTAGCTGGCAAAGAATTGGGGGAAGTTTATTTAGAAGAAGAGTAATCAGCAATTAAAAATGAAGATATGAACAATCAACAGGTGCATGTAGCGATCGCAATTCTCTACCAGAAAAACAAGTTTCTCATGCAACTGCGCGACAACATCCCCGGTATTCTCTACCCTGGTTACTGGGCGCTGTTTGGCGGTCACATCGAACCTGGTGAAACGCCGGATGTAGCGGTAAAACGAGAAATCTTAGAAGAAATCGGCTATAATTTACCACCCTTTGTTGAATTTGGCTGTTATCCCAACGAAAGAGTTGTCCGTCATGTCTTTCATGCACCACTCTTGGTGGAATTAAATCAACTGGTTCTGAACGAGGGCTGGGATATGGCGTTATTTACGCCAGAAGATATTCGCCAAGGTAACTATTATTCACAAAATGCTGGCGAAGTCCGACCTTTGGGGGCAATGCATCAGAGAATTATGTTGGATTTTATTGAGAAAAATCTAACATAATTTGGGGATAAGTCATTTGTCATTTGTCATTTGTCATTGGGCACAAGAGGCAGAGGGGAAAGATTTACTGCAAATTACTTTTCCCCTGCTCTCTACTCCCCACGTCCCTAGTAGAAGCCAAAATAAAGTTAGAACTCTTATGGGATCATCACTAATGCAATCAGCAAACAAACTGCCGCGATGGTTAACTATAGGATTGGCATTTCCCATTGCCATTCTCAACGGCTGGCTATTGCTCCAGGTTATACAGTATTTTCAACCCTTAGTTAGCATTATCGCCGCAGCCATCCTACTGGCTTTTGTCTTGAACTATCCAATCCAGTTTCTTCAAGAGCAAGGGGTGAAAACCAACTTAGCGATCGGGGGAGTGTTGCTTTTGACTCTGGTGGTTTTAGTAGCTTTAGGCATCACCTTGGTTCCCCTGATTATTCAACAGCTGGTTGAACTGGCTAATATTTTGCCTAGTTGGATTGATTCTGGTACTCAGCAACTGCAAGCTTTTCAAGATTGGGCGTTAAGTCAACAGCAACTTCCGATTAATTTAAGTGGTTTATTTACCCAAGTTCTGGAAAGATTATCTAATCAACTTCAGTCCTTCACTGGTAGAATTCTTGGTTTTGCCGTCGATACCATTGGTATTGTTCTGAATGTGCTGCTGGCGGTAGTGCTGACTATCTACCTAATATTGAATGGTGAACGTCTTTGGGACGGAATTTTTCAGTGGTTTCCCCCTAATATTGGGTCAAGAGTACGGGAATTACTGCGAGAGGATTTCCACAATTACTTCATCGGTCAAGCAACATTAGGAGCTGTATTAGGGGTGACAATTACTCTGGTGTTTTTGGCGCTGCAAGTTCCCTTAGCTCTATTGTTTGGTATTGGTATTGGCTTATTTTCACTTTTCCCCTTTGGTACAGGAGTCGGTATCGCCATAGTCAGTTTGTTGGTAGCGTTGCAAAATTTTTGGTTAGGGGTGGAAGTCTTAGGTGTAGCTGTTGCGATCGACCAAGTTAATTCTAATATTATTGCACCTCGAATTCTCAGCAATTTGACTGGCTTAAATCCTGTATGGGTTGTAATTTCTTTATTGCTAGGCGCAAAGTTGGGAGGAGTACTGGGTTTGTTAATTGCGATCCCGATTGCCAGTTTTATCAAAGATACAACAGATAGCTGGCGGGCTGGAGAGTTTAATAAGATAGAGGATATAGAGTCAGAACCTGTTACGGTAATAAGTGATAGAGCAGGAACTTATAGTTAAAATCAAATCATTCAAATTAACTTAAAAACTGGCGATTTTGCCCATAAATAAACTGCAAAATCATAATTTATGATGCTAACAAACAAGAAGCTTATTACTTTGTGCATCAAAAATTTTCCAGTAAGCAAAATAATCGTAAAAAACTTCAGTGTAAATGTAGTCTGTACTTCTCTACGAGATACTACGCAAACAACAAAGCTCTGTTACCACAGCAGGATCGACATTTACATATAAGAGGAAATCTGGTAGCACATCAATCAACGATCAACCCCTACAAAAGCATCATAAAATTCCTTATTCTTCAGGTGAAAACGGAATACAACACTTGCCGAAAATGACTGTGAAGCACTACGCTGGGAAACCTAAGCAGTCAGTATTTTTAAAAAATGAAAAGTTGTTTAAAGCTTACCTTTGACAATGGGCAAACAGCATTAGCTACTCAAGTTGAACAGCAAGCAGAATTGGCAAATGCTCTTGTGGAAATAGGGCTTGGCGGTTCGCGTCCTGTTTTAGTAGTAGTGGGGGGTGCAAGTAACATCAGTGAAGCTGATTTTCTCCGAATTCAACGGTTGTTTGTGGAAGTTTTAGCCCCCATTGCCGAAACTTTAGGGGCTTATGTCGTGGATGGAGGTACGGATGTAGGAATTATGCGGATGATGGGTGCGGCTCGTACCCAGATAGGTGCTAAGTTTGCTTTGGTTGGTGTGACACCCGAAAGCAAAGTGGCTTTACCTAATCATTCGGAAACTGCTGCTGATTTAATACCCTTAGAGCCAAACCATACTCATTTCGTGCTAGTTCCTGGTAATAATTGGGGCGACGAGTCTCCTTGGATATCTTGTGTTGCGACTATGCTGGCTAATGATGCACCTTCGATGACACTACTCTTGAACGGTGGCGAAATTACCTTTAAGGATGCGTTTTCTAGCGTTGATAGTGGAAGATTAGTTATTGTGATTGCTGGTAGTGGTAGAACCGCAGATATACTTGCAGATGCCTTGCGTGGAAAGGCTAGTGATGAACGAGCCAAAAAGCTAGCTAAATCTGGTACATTACAATACATCGACTTACTCGACATAGAGAAAGGAGTTGAAAATTTAGGCAAAGTAATTAAAGGGTTACTTTCTAATTAGGAGTAAAAAATGGCAAAAAAAGATAGTTATCAGGAATTTTTAAAAGAAGATTTTAACAAATTATTTGCAGGTATTAACTTAGGTGATGTGCAAAAACATTTTTTGCGATCGCGCTGGTTAGACCAAGTACTCTGGATGGAAGCTAAGGCAAATTCATCGCGCGATCGCCATTATTTTTTACGGATCACAACTATTGTTGGTGGTGTAATTCTCCCGGCATTGGTAAGTCTAAACATTAACACTACTCCGAAAAGGGATATCATTATCTGGTCAACTTTTGGTTTGAGCCAAATAGTTGCTATTAGTGCTGCCATTGAAGAGTTTTTTCACTATGGAGAACGCTGGCGACACTATCGCCGTACAGTCGAATCTTTGAAAACCCAAGGATGGCAATTCTCGCAGTTGACAGGCCCTTATTACAATTATGCAAGCCACGAACAGGCATTTAATCTGTTCGCAGGTCATGTAGAAGATATTATTCAGCGAGATGTGGAAATATATGCCACTCAAGTTGTCCAAGAAAAGAAAGAAGAAAAACAGAATCAGGAAGACCATATCTTTCCGCAAAATACAAAGATAACTAATTCAGAAGAAAAGAAAAAGGAAGAATAAAATTGATTAAATAAACTCTCCTCCGTTAGATAAAAACATGAGGAGAGCTAAAACTAAAATCCGGTAGGGTAATCGGGCTACTTAAGTTTTTATTATTTATTGACTTGATCTTATTCCTCCTTAAGACAGATAAATATCTCATTTGAATTCTATGTTGGTATCAGTTGAAAAAAAACCCCATTGCTAGATAGAAATGGGGAAATATGAGTTAAAGTTCGTCAGGTGATCGGAATATCTGTTTATTTTGTCTTGATACTGTTTTTATCAATTCCTCCGTTAGGTAGATAAATACTTCTTGAATATGTTCAGGTATGTATTTCTTAGCACCATAAGGTGAATTTGATGCAAAATACAAAACTTATAAGTATGTAAGCGGAAATAATTAGAACATGGTGTACGCAAGCCCGTGCATTGCTCAGGTTCCCAGAATTGAGATGATAGCTGGATTTACGCCTGCTGTACTTCACGCAATTAAAAATTGCCATAGCAAGCAATCCTATTTGATTTCTGAGAATTGCAACGCGCTGATCCCCAACCACTTTTAAGAAGTCGGGGATCTTGTTTTTGCGCGTTTGATTCAGGATTGTGATATCAATCAATCCTCTAAAATCTGGATTTCATCAAGTTGATTAATCACCACATCCGCACCTCGGACATGATCTGACTTACCTACCCAAGTGATACCAATACAACCTGCTGCTTTAGCATCACGCGCCATTTGCATATCACCAACTGAATCACCCACCATTAATGTAGCGCCCGGTTCAACTCCCAAGGCTTGGCAAGCTTGCAAAAATAGGATTGGATCTGGTTTACTCGGCCCCTCATCTACTCCCATTTCCAACTGGATATAATCACTTAATTGGTGATTAGCTACAAACTTACGTACTTCTTCAGTTGTCGCAGCTGAGAGGATACCGAGTTTTAGTCCGCCTTCCCACAGGGATTTCAAAATTTCTAAGCTACCCACAAACAGTGGTGAAGGAGTTTGTCCAATGTATTTTTCCGCTTCATCCAAAGCTTGACGGGCTATTTTTAACGACTCAAACCATCCTCTTCCTGTTTCGGCTATATATGCTGCTGCTCCTACTTCTGTTTCGCGGCGGCTTGCTACTGATATTAAACCTGCGGGATCTAGAAGATTGCCATTGACGCCAAATGCCATTAATAGGGGTTCCCCAGTTCCAGGGATTTGAGCATCTATTAATCTTGCTGCCTTTTGTGCTAGCGATCGCAAACACGTTTCTGAATCTTCTAGAGTACCGTTTTTATCAAATAAAATTGCCTGAATATTATCAAAAGTGATATTTCTACATTTAATGGTTGCCATAATATTTAACTTCTAACTACTCCTAACTCTTCACTTTTATCGATTTTCCACATAAAAAAAGAGGGAAAAACCCTCTTTATAAAATGATTTGATCCTCTTACTTAAAGAGAAGTAAAACTTTAAAAAACCTATTACTCTTCAATAGCTGCTGGAATTTCCTCTTCAGTTTCCGTTGCTGCTGGAATCTCCTTTTCAATTTCCGCAACTACTGGAATTTCTTCTTCAAGTTCTGCTGCTGGTGGAATTTCTTCTTCAAGTTCCGCTGCTGGTGGAATCTCTTCTTCAAGTTCTGCTGCTGGTGGAATCTCTTCTTCAAGCTCTGCTGCTGGTGGAATCTCTTCGTCTGCTACAACTTCCGCAGGCGCAGCCGATGCAGCAGTAGCACCTTGCTGCTTGGCTAGTAGTTGTTCACGATACTTAGCAGCCATTTCTTCCGCCTTATCGTAGACCAAATCCCGGTTCTTAATCATGTCGCCGGGTTCGGGTTCTAGCTGCTTGGTAGATAGGGAAATCCGACCCCTTTCTGCATCCAAGTCAATGATCATAACTTTCACTTCATCATTGACATTGAACACGCTATGAGGTGTATCAATATGTTCGTGAGAAATCTCTGAAATATGCAGTAGACCACTGACGCCGCCAATGTCGATGAAAGCACCGTAGGGCTTGATACCACGAACAGTACCAATTACTACTTCGCCGACTTCTAGGCGATTCATCTTGCGCTCAACCAGCGCTCGACGATGAGATAGAACTAGGCGATTACGTTCTTCGTCCACCTCTAGGAATTTCAACGGTAGATCCTCGCCTACCAATTCTTCTTTAGGTTTACGGGTACTGATGTGGGAACCTGGGATAAAGCCACGTAATCCTTCAATCCGTACCAATGCTCCACCGCGATTGGTTGCAAATACGCCAGAACGGACAGTAGCATCTTCTGCTTGCAACTGTCGCACGCGTTCCCAAGCCCGCATATATTCAATACGGCGAATGGAAAGGGTTAATTGACCATCTTCGTTTTCATCGGTAAGGATGAAAAACTCCCGCGTTTCGTTTGATTGTAAAACTTCTTCCGGGCTATCCACCCGGTTAATAGACATTTCTTGTATAGGTATATATGCTGCGGTTTTAGCACCAATGTCAATCAGAGCGCCGCGCGGCTCTATACTGAAAACTGTTCCTGGCACAACATCGCCAGGGCTAAAATGATAATCGTATTTGTCAAGTAGAGCAGCGAAATCTTCGTGAGTGAATCCAATTTCTGTAGCGGTTAAATTCTGATTGACCATGCTGATTTGTTCCTGGTTCTAGTCTCCGTAAAGGTTGTGCGACAAGCGCGATGTGCTGTGCAAGCAGTTCTATGGCAGCTTACACAAAACATCCTTTTTCATCCTAGCGTAGAAAAGCTAGTATTAACACATATCTACTCCCAAGATTGGAAATTATATCACAATATAAAAATGATTTAGTTATTTACTTAGTAGTGAAAACCAACAAAGGACAAACATAATAATATCCGCTGCTACTAAATGTGGTAGCAACGGATACTAACTTCTTGAAATCAGCTTAAAGGTCTGTTAATTAGGATCTACTTATCTTTTGGTTTCTCAAAACGAGGGGGTTCGCGAAATGCGATCGCAAAAAAGAGAGTACCTATACACAGAGTAAAAATCAAGATGTACGCAACGCTTTCCATTATTACGATTTCCTCTTTATCCAGCCAGTAATTAAAGTTTTTAATGCTGAGTTACCTGAGTGCTGAGTCAGAGCTTTAACTCAGAACTCAGCACTCAGCACTGAAATTAAAGGGCTTCCTTCCGGCGAGTTGACTTGTCACCCACTTTCTGGAACAGACCCCACTCAACTTGCTCTTCAAGATCCGCATCAACACCAGCAAATACGTCTCGGTAGATTGTCCGAGCGCCATGCCAGAGATGACCAAAGAAGAACAGCAGAGCAAATACGGCGTGTCCAAAGGTAAACCAACCTCTAGGACTGGTGCGGAATACACCATCAGAGTTCAAGGTTTCCCGGTCAAATTCAAAGATTTCACCGCCTTGAGCCTTACGGGCATACTTCTTCACATCAGCTGGTTCTGTAAAGGTCTTACCATTCAGATTACCACCGTAGAAACTAACGGTAACACCAGATTGCTCGAAGCTATACTTAGATTCTGCCCGACGGAAGGGAATGTCAGCGCGGACAATTCCATCTGCATCGGTCAAAATCACTGGGAAGGTTTCAAAGAAGTTGGGGAGACGACGCACGTTCAATTCGCGTCCTTCAGAATCTTTGAATACGGCGTGACCTTGCCAAGACTGGGCAATGCCATCACCTTTCACCATCGGCCCTGTACGGAATAGACCACCTTTTGCGGGGCTATTACCGACATAATCATAGAAAGCCAATTTTTCAGGAATCTGCGACCAAGCTTGATCGAGGGTTGCACCTTGACCAACGCTAGTTTGAACGCGGCGCTGAATTTCTTGACGGAAGTAGCTTTGATCCCATTGATAGCGGGTAGGGCCAAACAATTCGATGGGAGTGGCGGCGTTACCGTACCACATAGTACCAGCAACAACGAAAGCAGCGAAGAAGACTGCTGCAATACTGCTAGAAAGTACTGTTTCAATGTTCCCCATCCGTAGGGCTTTGTAGAGCCGTTCGGGGGGTCTAACTGTGAGGTGGAATAAGCCTGCAATAATACCAACAACACCAGCAGCAATGTGGTGAGCCGCAATGCCACCAGGGTTATAGGGGTTAAAACCATCTGGTCCCCATTCTGGTGCTACTGCCTGGGCAGCGCCAGTTATACCATAAGCGTCAGAAACCCATATCCCCGGCCCAAATAGTCCGGTGACGTGAAAAGCACCAAATCCAAAACAAAGTAGACCAGATAAGAACAGGTGAATGCCAAACATTTTTGGCAAGTCGAGAGCCGGTTCACCAGTGCGGGGATCTCTAAAGAGTTCCAAATCCCAGTAAACCCAGTGCCATACGGCGGCTAGGAATAGCAGACCGGAAAGAACAATATGAGCGGCAGCAACACCTTCAAATGACCAGAAGCCAGGATCACTGGATGGGCCACCAGTAACGTTCCAACCACCCCAAGATTGGGTAACGCCCAAACGTGACATGAAGGGTAGGACGAACATCCCTTGACGCCACATCGGGTTGAGAACCGGATCGCTAGGGTCAAAAACAGCTAGTTCGTAGAGTGCCATCGAACCAGCCCAGCCTGCTACTAAGGCTGTGTGCATTAGATGTACAGAAATCAGTCGCCCTGGATCATTCAGAACGACTGTATGTACTCGGTACCAGGGTAGTCCCATCGACTACGCTCCTCCTCGATGAGTTAGTTTACAAAGCAATTTTCTTACTGAGGTTATGAGAGACGAAAATCGCCACTCATAAAACTCTCTCTTGTTTTTTGTTATTGCCAGAGCCAGAGTATCACCACAGCTTAGTCTTAATAAGTCAGACAGCGTGGGAGATGAGGCAATGCTTACTCGCTTCGGGAGGTTTACCTTGTAGGGTAGCCATCGCCAAGCAAAAATGAGAATGTTTTAAAAAGTGTAACTATTGATGGAATTGTTTGCAAGCGTGTAAATTGATGCGATCGCGTAGCATGTCCCAGTTTTTTCGCTACCAATAAGCGTCGAGGATTAAATTTACTTATCTTTTCTTTACGAGGAGGCGGGGACTGGGGACTGGGGACTGGGGAAGAAGCAAGGGAGAAGGGAGCAAGAGAGAAGAGTTTTCCCCTCCGCCCCCTGCACCCCGCCCCTCTGCCTCTTTTCAATGCCCCATGCCCCATGCCCCATATTTACTGAACCACCAACTGGATATTTTGCAATTGACACTTCGCCTCGGCTGTACCCAGGCGTTCGATTACCTGTTCGGCACTCATTAGACGCTTGAGTACTACTTGACCGATGGTCTGGCTGCCAATTACTGGTGTTGTTGGCTTTACTTCCACAGTTAAAATGGCTTCTTCAACTCGATAAAGCCAGAGCAATTCATTTTGTTCGACTAAACAAATATTCATTCGCTGAATATCTGGTTGGCGTCGCCATGCAGTTATTTGCCAGAGTCCATCAGATGCCCAGACTCTTGCAACTGCCCATCCCTCAGATAGAAAGAAATACTTCACGGTCTTAGTCTCACTATTAGACTTTCAATCTGCTGTTAACGATATCGCGATCGCTTTAGTCGCTGATGTTCAAACACTCTTCTTTTTGACAATACAGCCGATCTTGACGATAAATCGC
Organism: Nostoc sp. JL34; assembly: GCF_017114945.1. Taxonomy (GTDB): domain Bacteria; phylum Cyanobacteriota; class Cyanobacteriia; order Cyanobacteriales; family Nostocaceae; genus Nostoc. Next base: position 16,335 of record NZ_JABXKQ010000022.1, on the reverse strand, counting down.
TTTATCGCTGTCTGTTTCCAAGCAGCAACAGGCAAAGTCTTTATGTACACTACTTAAGCTAAGGTCAAAGCTTAACTTCTTAGTTACTATGAATTTACGATAAATTTAGCCAATGTCGAAAATCTTAATTAAATCAAAATTTTTCAGTGCTTAACAAATATCAAACTCTGTATTTTTGTCAATGATTTTTTGTAACAAAATAGTGCTTAGGTGTAGCCCGTCGTAGACATCGCCCAGTAGCAATTAACTTAACCATGAACTTGAGTATCTGCCACAAATTTTTGATTTAAACGGCTACAGAGTCATAATTTAGAACAAGTTTTCTTTGATTTTGCTGTATAAGTTCTGTTTTTTATACGTATATACTTAGCCATGAGCATTGCTAATTAAAGCGCGTGTTTCATCGAAACAACAACCGCTATAAATTGTGAAGATTCAGCACAAGAGTCACAAATGTAGTAAAATTGCTGACCGCTGGTCTCAAATATATTATTCCTATGACCTGGTTTTCCTTGTCCGTGAAACGGTGGGGTCGGATTACACAATTCCTATCTTTGTTCTGTCTATGTTTATTTTTGGTTGTTAGTTGCGCTCCTCGTCCTAACTCTTCTACGCCACCATCTGGTTCTGTAAATACCCCTACAGGTGATGGTCGTATTACTATCGGTACAACAGCCAAGCCAAGAACACTTGATCCGGCTGATGCTTATGAGTTAGCATCTTTAGGTTTGGTGTTTAATATGAGCGATCGCCTCTACACCTACGAACCAGGAAGCACAGAAATTAAGCCCCAGCTAGCTACAGCGTTACCCAAAATCAGTCAAGACGGTTTAACTTATACGATTCCCTTACGTCAGGGAGTAGTTTTTCACGATGGGACTCCCTTCAACGCTCAAGCAATGGCTTTTACCATCCAGCGCTTTATTGAAAATAAAGGAAAACCCTCATTTTTACTAGCTGATATAGTAGATTCGATAAAACCTACAAGTGAGTATGAGTTGACTATCAAGCTGAAAAAACCCTTTTCAGCGTTCCCCTCACTGCTGGCATTTCCTGGGGTGTGTGCAGTTTCACCAAAAGCTTACGAACTCGGTGCTGGTAAATTCAAGCCGAATATTTTTGTGGGGACTGGCCCTTACAAATTAGGACAGTATGGTACTGATTCCATCCGATTTGATGTGTTTGATAAGTATTGGGGAGAAAAACCAGCTAACAAGGGTGTTAATCTCCAAATTCAAACTAGTCCGGTTAATTTGTTTAATGCCTTCCGTACAGGCGCAGTGGATGTAGCTTATCTGTCACTACAGCCAGATCAAAATCGGAGTTTGGAAGAAGGTGGGAAAAAAGGAGATTGGCAAGCGATCGCAGCTGAAGGTAGTGTAGTAAGTTATCTGGTATTAAACCGGAATCAAAAGCCTTTAGATAAATTAGAGGTAAGACAAGCGATCGCATCCATAATTGACCGTCCACTTTTAAACGAGCGAGTGTTACTTGGTCAAGCAGATCCGCTTTATAGCATGATTCCCACGACGTTTAATGTTTCTGTGCCATTATTCAAAGATAAGTATGGCGATGCTAACTTCGATCAAGCTAAAAAATTGTTAACTACTGCTGGCTTTTCCAAAGAAAATCCTGCAAAAGTGCAAGTTTGGTATCCTTCTAGTTCACCTACTCGTAGTTTGGCAGCACAGACACTCAAATCACTTGTTGATGTCAAAATGGATGGAATACTGCAATTTGAAGTCACCCAAGCGGAAGGGCCAGCCTTTTTTAAAGATATTGCCAAGGGTTTATATCCAGCAGCTTTACTTGATTGGTATCCAGACTTTTTAGATCCAGATAATTACGTCCAGCCATTTTTGTCTTGTGACAAAGGTTCTGTGGCTAAAGGATGCGAAGATGGAGGCAGTCAAACTCAGGGTTCGTTCTACTATAGCGAAGCCATAAATAAACTGATTGATCAACAACGTAAAGAACAAAACCCCGCAGCGCGTCAGAAAATTTTTACAGAAATTCAAACGCAAGTAACTACTGATGTACCTTACGTTCCCTTATGGCAAAACAAAGACTATGTATTTGCCCAAAAAGGTGTTAGTAGCGTACAACTTAACCCTACTCAAATTCTGGTTTACCAGACACTTAAAAAATAGTCATTAGTCATTAGTCATTAGTCATAAATGTTGACCATTGACTTTTGACTATTCAATAAAAACTTCTTGTTCAATATATATGTAGTTGATAGCTAAAATAGGTTCCAAAAATGCATTTTGAATTTTAAACTTTAAATTGCTTATGTCTCGTTCTAAAGCTTTACAATATTACATTGTTTCTCGGTTGCTTCTTGCGCCACTTCAGCTATTAACGATTATCACCATTGTATTTCTCTTATTAAGAGCAACGCCAGGAGATCCAGCTGATGCAATTCTTGGTGGACGTGCGCCAGAAGCAGCTAAAGAAGAATTGCGAAAACAACTCGGTTTAAACCTTCCTTTGTGGCTACAATATCTCAATTATTTGGGAAGCATACTACGCTTTGACTTGGGAACTTCTTTAATGAGTCGCGGACAAAATGTTTGGGACATAATTGGGCAATATTTCCCGGCGACAGTGGAGTTAGCAGTATGTAGTATGGCGGTTGCACTCATCGTTGGAATTGCGGTTGGGACTCTTTCGGCTTCTCGTCCTGGGACATATTTTGATGTCGGTGGGCGCTTATTTGGGATCATCACCTACGCACTCCCTATGTTTTGGGCGGGAATGCTTTTGCAGTTGATTTTCTCAGTCCAATTGGGTTGGTTTCCTAATTCAAACCGCTTTCCGCCCAATCTGCCGGCTCCTACTCCTGTGACGGGATTGTATACAATTGATAGCTTACTCGGTGGAAATTTCACTCAGTTTTTCACATCCTTGCACCATCTGGCTCTACCGAGTCTTACACTAGGAATTTTGCTCAGTGGGATTTTTGAGCGAATTGTGCGAGTGAATTTAAAGCAAACCTTGCAAGCAGATTATGTAGAAGCCGCTAGAGCCAGAGGTATTGGTGAAAATAAGATTTTAGCTTCCCACGCTTTAAAAAATGCGTTAATTCCAGTAATTACAGTCTTGGGATTAACCTTTGCATCTCTGTTGGGTGGGGCGATTTTGACAGAGGTAACATTTTCTTGGCCTGGGTTAGCTAATCGACTTTATCAAGCGATCGCCGATCGCGATTATCCCACAGTTCAGGGAGTGCTAGTCTTTTTTGGTGCGATCGTTGTGAGTGCCAGCATTTTAATTGATATTTTAAATGCTTATGTAGATCCGCGAATTCGATATTAAGCTGTTGGACATTTTGTTAAATTTCTTGAGAAATACCATTGGCTAAAATCCCAAGAATTTTGTTCACATCTTTGAGATAATATTCGCTTAAATCAATAGTTAATGTTTGTGCTTCTAGTTTGAGGAATTGCCAAATACTGCCCGTTGTAACTGCGCCGTAAATTGTTTTAATCTCACTTGCAGCTTGCTCATTAAAAATTTGGGCTGCTACCATTTCCGCTGCACACTGACCCAAACCCCCATTAATATTTTCTTTTTTAGCTTCTACAACTGTAATTACTGGTGCTGTCAAAATGAGAATTTCTGGAGATTTAGTAATAATAAAATCGCAAGTGCCGTTTAATCCTTTGCTATTATCGACAGTAAAATCTACTCCAGAAAATAAACTAACTTGTTCGTGTAATTGTCGGCGTAAATCAACTAAGATGGGAGCAATAATTAACTCAGAACGAGCTTTTTCACTATTACTACCTAAAGCGATATCCAGGTTATAATTGAGTGTTTCTACAAGTAAATTACTCGCTGTTAATTCAGAAACACCAGCGAAGATATTGCGTTTCTCTAATGTGCTTAAACTAAAGTCTTGTTTTGCTTTAGCTAAACTAAACTCGCTGTAAGCCATAAAACTATTACTCTCTTTCGCTTTTAAATAGAAGACTGAAATTACCTTCCAACATCCAAGTTAAAGTAGAAACTACTGTCAACAATTCTGTTGCTGCCAACATATTTGATAATGGGTATGCTAACTCGGTGCTGTCCTGGTTCAAGCTTCCAAATTTGTTGAAAATTACCAATATGATGACAAACAGCATTAATCGGGAAGTTACTAGGAGTGAAAAGTCCATTTTTATAACTCTCAACTCCATTTGGAAATAGATAAACTTTTACTTCTACTCGATTGACCGGAGCTTTAGATGGTATGCAATAGATTAGATTTGATAATCTTAGAGTATCTCCGGCTTTTAGAGGTATGCGATCGCTATTTTTGACTTGCTGAGGTTCGTTGCTATTAAACTGCACTGTAAGATTATCAACGCATACTTTAGCCACAGTAACTTTATCACACGTTGTAGAAGTGGCGGTGACAGAGGGTAACTCTAGGGAAGATTTGTTCCCAAGCCCCATTATGGCAGGTACTCCGGCAGCTAATATGGCGGCAGTGGCAGCGATAAGAGCAAGTGCAAGCTGTTGTGTAAAAGTTGTCATTTCTCAAACTCCTCAACTTTTGTGCTGTAACACCATCATCACTTGAGACACAGGCTCTATAGGTAGGCGCTAGTAGGAAGTTTGAGTGATTAAATTGTTGTAAGGGAAAGTAGGCAAATGTAGGTTTGTAGGGTAAAGTATTACGCTAATAGCTAATTTTAAAATTTACTCTGCCAGTTCAAGTCAGTCGAATGAACTCAAAAGAAGCATTGGAATTCATTAATAATATGTTTGTACAAAAGAATAAGCAAGTCTTAAATGACTTGGAAACCAGCCTCTTTTTAGGAATGTGGCAGCATAAGAGTTACAAAGATATTGCTAGTCAGGTTGATTACAGCGAACAACATTTGAGAGAGGCAGGTGCAAACTTATGCAAAAAGATTACAGAAGAGATAGGAATAAAAGTTAGTAAGAGAAATTTTAAAAACCCAATAGAACATCAATATCAACAGCTTTATGCACAAGTTTTATCTTTACAAAAATCAATTGCAGAACCAACTAATCTAGCTCAACAATATGAATCAGAGCCTACTTCCCTTCCACAGCAAAATTATAATCCTTTTATTCCGCTACAAGGCAGAGTAAATCCGCAGCAGTTCTTTGCACGAGAACGAGAAATGCGACGCATATTTGAAGCATTTAACAGTGGTAGTAGTATTGCTCTTATAGGCAAGAAGGGTCTAGGTAAATCCTCTCTGCTATGGAGAATTTGCCAACAAGTAAAAACTTTTGTTGAATCGCCTTGTCAAGCAGTATTTTTAGACTTGAATTTGATTGATGATGAAGATGACTTCTACAGTGCTTTATGTAACGAAATTGGTATTCCTAACAGTAAAGGCCATATGCTAGCCCGCAATTTACGAAATTGTAGAGTTATTCTAGCTACAGATAATGTAGGCAATATCACCTCAAAAGGCTTTTCTCGTCATGTGTTTGAACAACTGCGCGGTTTAGCTGAGGGGAGTGATCCTTTTTTCCGGTTGATTCTTGCTGCTCGTGTACCATTGAATGAATTGTTTAACGATAGTCACAATCAAGGTAATACATCACCACTAGAAGGTATTTGTCAAGAGGAAAATATTGAACCTTGGGACGAAAATACTGCCCGTACTTTTATTGCATCTCGTCTGAGTATGACTTCTGTAAGTTTTACTAGGGAAGAAATAAATCAACTTGTACAAAAAAGCGATGGTCATCCCCAACGATTGATGCAACTCTGCCATCAAACTTATGCCCAATATGTAGAGAATCTACGATGAGCCAAAACCACTCTGTTCCTCGCTTAAACTTAGCTCCTAATCTTAGACAACCTTTATCTTTATGGAATCCGTTGGACTATTTGCGGCTACTGTACTGGGTGTTTTTCTTCCCGCAAGCTTTGCAGTGGTACGTGGATACCTTCAGAAGTCAACAACGTTATAATCATATTCAACTTCAGTTGGCTATACAGAGTTGGCTATTAGTAATATTTAGTAACTATTTTCTAAATATTCTTCTTAAAAATACAAAATTTCCAATTCATTGGCAGAGTGTCATAATAAGTGTATTTTTTAGTATAGGTTACTTAGGTAACTTTTTTTCTGACTTAGATAATGAAATAGGCAAAGTACACTGGCTTGGAAGTTTTATAGGTTTTAATATAATATTGGCCTATATTTTAAATGTACTTACTGAAAACATAACTGTTCCAATTGATGAAGATATAATTAAAATTTATTTATCCTTCATGGCCAAAAACAGTGTATCTTTGGGTATATTATTTGGTCTTATAAATGGTGTTATTAGAAGTCTAGCTTATAAAAAAAATGATAATGAATTTACTTCTAGCGAAATATCACTAAATCTTTGGGCTAAACGTGTAGTTTTTGTTATTGTAATAACATTTTTTCTTAGATTATATCTCTTAAATATTATTGCCATAGGTTTAATAATATATTTTTTTATAGCATTTTTTATAGCAAATGACTTAGCAAGATATAGGCTAGATGATTGGCTGATTAATATTCTTCTATCTCAACTTATTCCTAGCAGAAAAAATAGGCTATTTGCTCATATAACTTCACTCAGACTTCCTTACTTATCATCTCAATTAACAAACTGGCTGCTGCATGATTGGGAAAGTGGGCTTTACAACATCAATCAAGTGTTAGCTTACAGTCTCCAATTGTTCGCCGTTACCGAGGCTATTAATCGCGCCCTGGCACAAACACCTCCAGAACAACTTTTATTACGCTTATCCCAGTTATCATCTGAACATCTGGAAGAACTCCGCTATACTTGGGAGGGAAATCTAGAGTCATATTCAAGCATCCGTTTTGATACTCAATATCACGCTGCTTTATATGGTTTTTGGAAACTGTATAAAATTAATGACTATAGGGGTGAAGAATATAGAGAAAAGGGATATCTCCAAGAGGCAATTAAAGCTTTTTATGAAGTTCGTTATTGTCTTTACGGCGAGGAAATGTTTACTTTAACTCAAACCCTTGCTGCTTTTTTGGATGCTGATGAATTAGTAACTATTGCTATGCTTCAATCACCAACAATTCCTCCAGCACCTCTACTCCGGCATCCTACTTGGGAAGCTCTTGATTATCTTGTTTCAATCATTCAGGATGCTCGTACCATCCAAAGAAGTGCATCTCCTGTATCCCGTTCTTTTGCTCTTAACCAAGCTTTACAGAAGTTAAAAACTCTTTCAGAAAAGACTAATAGTTTACTTCAATATGCTGATATAAGAATAGTACAGTTAATTGCCAGTTCTTGGGAGAAATCTTTGCTACGAGTAGCTGAGAAGTTAAAGGAGAATTCAATTACTGAGCATGTACGCAATCCCTACATTGTAGGTAATCCAGTTGAGGGCAAGCGGTTTGTTGGGCGTGAAGACGTGATGAGACAGCTAGAGGAATTATGGATTATGGAGCATCAACTCCAATCTGTAGTTCTCTACGGTCACAGGCGCATGGGCAAAACCTCTATTTTAGTTAACGTTGCTAACCGTTTAGAGTCACAAATACAGCTAGCTTATGTTAACCTTCTACGTTTGGGAGATAGCCCCCAAGGAGTTGGTGAGGTGCTGATGGCAATTTGTGATGAAATTTCTCAAACTGTAAAACTTCCACCGCCATCTGACGCTGATTTACTAAATCTCCCCTACCGGACTTTTGAACGCTATTTAAAACAGGTTGAAGCACAACTAGATGGTGGGTTAATCATCGCCTTAGACGAATTCGAGAAAATTGAAGATTTGATTGAAGCGAAAAAAATCCCTGTGGATTTTATGGGTTTTCTGCGAGGGTTAGTGCAAATGAGTTCTAAAATCGCTTTTGCTTTTGCTGGTTTGCATACCTTAGAAGAAATGACAACAGATTACTTCCAACCATTCTTTGCCAGTGTCATCCCCATCCATGTTGGCTTTCAAGAACGCGCAGCTACTCGCCAAATTTTAGCTAACCCAGGTGATGACTTCCCCCTCGACTACACTTTAGAAGCTTTAGATGAAATCTACGCCCTAACACACGGTCAACCATATTTAGTACAACTGCTGGGTTTTCAGCTAGTGCGCCGCTACAATAACTTTGTTTTTGAGCAAGGAAGACCCCGTGACTCAGTTTTCACGCTAGAAGATGTGGAAGTAGTTATCAATGAACCTGGGTTTTTCAAGCAGGGACGCTACTATTTTACTGGGGTTTGGGGTCAGGCAGCACGGAGTGTTGAGGGTCAACAAGCAATTCTACGGGTACTTGCACCTCACACGGAGGGGTTAAGTTTGGATGCCTTAGCTCAATCTACAAATATGAACAACGCCGATTTACAGGAAGCGCTGAATACTCTGAAGCGTCATGATGTTGTTGAAGAAACTCAGGGAAGCTGGCGGATTATCGTAGAACTGTTTCGCCGTTGGGTTTTGCAGCAGTAGAGTAGAGCAATGCCTACGGCTGGCTACGTCTACGCATTTGGCATTTGTTTGCTATATCGGCGTTCGCATTTGTTACTTTGGCGTTCGCATTTGTTACTTCGGCGACTCCATTAGTTACTTCAGCGTTCGCATTTGCTATTTCGGCGATCGCATTTGTTATTTCGGCGATCGCATTTGCTATTTCAGCGTTCGCATTTGTTACTTTGGTGTTCGCATTTGCTATTTCAGAGTACGCATTTGTTATTTCGGCGATCGCATTTGCTATTTCGGCGTTCGCATTTGCTATTTCGGGGTTCGCATTTGTTATTTCGGAGTACGCATTTGTTATTTCAGCGTTCGCATTTGCTATTATTGAAGGCTTATCTTCTTAAACTGCGCGGGTCAAGTGCATCTCTCAGCCCATCACCGAGTAAGTTGAATGCCAGCACTGTGAGGATAATCAGCACAGCAGGCGGCCAGATTAACCAAGGTTGCAACACCAAAATTGAAGCATTGCTAGCCAGAGAAAGCATATTTCCCCAAGAGGGGTCTGGTTGTTGAATTCCTAAGCCGATGAGACTCAGTATCGCCTCTGCACCAATAAAGCTGGGAATTGCAAGAGTTGCAGAGATAACTACATAACTAGCCGTTTGCGGCAAAACGTGGCGGAGGATAATATAAAGTGGGTTTGCACCCATTGCCCGCGCTGCTTGGACAAATTCTCGCTCTTTAAGTGATAGTACTTGTCCCCGAATGACCCGTGCTAAACCAGCCCAGCTAATAACTGAAGTAATCACCACAATCAGCAAAAAGCGCTGGGTACTACTTAAACCTGCTGGTAAGACTGCGCCCAATGTCACCAAAAGATAAATACTAGGGAAAGTCATTAGCACTTCTGCCAAGCGCATAATGACGCTATCAGTCACACCGCCGAAATAGCCGGAAATTCCCCCGATGAGCAAACCGAGGGGATAGGTAATGATAATGCCAAAAATCCCGATAAACATACTGATGCGACCGCCATGCAGCAGGCGACTAAATTGGTCGCGGCCTTGGTCGTCAGTGCCCAAAATATTGACTTTTGTGCCACTTGTTGTGCCAAATAAATGCCAATTTAAGGGGATACCAGGAAAGATTGTGACTTCATCCCATTTCGGAGGTAATGGCAAACTCATCTGCAACAAGCGGTATTCTGGCCCAGAGACAAATAGACGCAGGGGTGAGGGCTTTTTCGAGTCTACAATAAGTTTGCGATCGCCTGTTTCTAAATTCGTATCTCCCTGAGTCGTTGGATAAACATAAGGCCCGATAAACTGCCCTGATTGAGAAACCCAGTGGATCTTAGTTGGTGGCAGTAGTGAACCATTAGGCTGTGAAGCATAGGGGTCATAAGGAGCTACGAAATCCGCTGCAATTACTCCTATGTAGAAAATTAACAGCAAAATTGCCCCAAATCGTGCCAAAGGATTTTTCTTCAGTCGTCGCCACCAATCCATAATAGTTAGGAGTTATAAGTTAGGAGTTATGAGTTATTAAGCTTTTATCTTAATTCATAATTCATCATTAATAATTCTTAACTCCCAACTCTGCCAATTTGGGATTTTGAATTTTAGATTCAAGGAAAAATCTAAAATCCCAAATTGAATAACTCCTAACTCCCAACTGCTAACTTCTCTAAATATCGCTGCTGTTCTTCCTGTTGTTTTTCATGTTCTACAACAAACACATTTGAGTAGAGATTAGCAAGAATTTGTTTTCCCTGTTGTGTCAATGATAGGTAATGCAGCCCTTCTTGAATATAGGGATAGACGCCATTCCAGTAAAACTTAGCGTAGTTATTACGTAAATCGGCAGGGGTTTTATAGCCCAAAACTTTATTTACACCAGTTTCTTCAAACTCGTAAAATAAAGAAGTAATTTTTTTCAAGTAACGCGGATCGCTGAGTTGACCAATTAAATCAGCAGCACGGACTAATCCTGCAAAGCACTTTGTATCTTGATGATCTTCTGCCGCAGGTACGGGAAATCTAGTCAATTCAATATTGCTCTTAATTGCCTCAGCATCTATTAACTTGTGACCTCCAAAACGCTCATCAATAAAAAGCTTGGCTCGATCAACATGATAGGGCGTCAGACTAGCATCAGAAGCGCCAGCAGCCACAGAAATCATTCTGCCATTTTTACCTGTGGCATATAAGTTTGCTGTTTCTCGGTCTTGCCGACAAACTCCCTTAACGTAGCCAATATCATGACACACTAAAGAAATAATACAATGCAACCAGTCTTCACTGGAAACACCGCCTTCCCTGATGTGTTTACCACGTAAAATTTCTTGCCCCACCAGGGCGACTAGGACAGTGTGTTCAACATTGTGATAAAGAGCATCGCTATTGGCAATGTTTTCCAAAGCCATGTTACCAGCCCAGGCGATAATGTCCTGATAATCATTTTTGAAGCAGCCATAAGTGCGACGGTAACCTTCTCGAATTTCATCTACAAAGGCATCAATTAAAATTTCAGTGGCATTGAACATATCTGGTTACTCTGGTAAATACCAATTATTTATTGATTTGATTGATTGACTTCCAAACTCCATAATCAGGGCCACCCTTGCTGGAATTTAGGGCAATGGAGTTTGTTTGCTCCTTTGTAACTCACGTGTAGCTGTGGACGCTAGCTTAACCTATGCCTGGATTAGATGGTAGTAGATGGCTTCCTAGCAACACAAAGGCTTTAGAGGAATTATGGGTTGCGTAGAATAAAGAATTTACTAGTGTACCAAGATACATAAATATTTCAGATTTTAATTAGATAAATCTTGATTCACTTCATTAGTTTTTCATATCTAAGCCTTGGTTGGCGGTGATCTAAATACATCTGGTGTGTGACCTAGAGTAGCTTAATCTAGATAAAATTCTTAAGCATTTCTTGTTAGTAATTTCTCTTAGTAAGATTGTTCTGTTATATACTGTTGCTCAGGAAAGACATTTACTACGAAATGCGTCATAGTTGATATGAAGTAAATAAATTTCAAGTTTTCTTAAGAAAATACCAAGATTGGTATGCATAGACAGAAAGTGGAGGTGGGACTGTGAGCGATGAAAGTGTTTCAGAAGTCGAGGTGAAAAAACCTGTAACCTCTGAAGATGCTAGCTTTTTGAGCAAATCAGATCAAAAACCAACCAGGGTATGGTTGAAACCATTATTGTTGGGTGCTGGTTTAGGAATCGCGATCGCCTTTGCTGGGATGGGTGTATTCAGTCGTCTTCCATCCCGTCAACAAAGTGCAGTAGCGGATAAAAAAGTGAACCCAGCGATGACAGTCACCATCGCCACTGTAGAAACCGCTCGCGTTGTCCGTACCCTCAAAACCACTGGGACTGTAGCAGCGCGTGATTTAATTCCGGTGCTACCGCAGACAAACGGCTTACTAATCAAAAGCATCCCCGAAAATATCAAAGAAGGAGCTTTTGTCAAACAAGGTCAAGTGTTGGCGGTGTTGGATGGTTCCATACTGCAAAGCCAAATTAGTCAAGCAAAAGCAGATGTGGAATCTAAACAAGCAGATGTGGAATCTAAACAAGCAGATTTGGTATCGAAACAAGCCGATTTGGCATCTAATAAAGCAATAGTCCAGCAAAAACAAGCCGATTTAGCTCAAGCTAAGGCAAAGCTAGAGGAAGCAGGCAAGAATTATCAGCGCTATCAACAACTTGCTGACTCTGGAACGATTAGTAAGCAGGAACTCGATACTCGTTCCTACAATGTGAAAACTGCCATCCAAGTTGTGAACCTGTCCCAAGAAAATGTGCGTAGTGCCCAGGCTAATATCGGCAGTGCCCAAGCTAATATTGGTAACGCCCAAGCTATTATCAACAAAGCCAAAGCCGATGTCCGCAGCAGTGCTGCTAAGGTGCAACAACTGCAAACTCAGTTAGGACAAACTGTGGTGCGTGCGCCGGTTTCTGGAGTCATCGCTGAAAAACTGGCCAGAGTCGGTGATGTCACTGGTGTGCCGCCGCAAACCCAGGTGGGAACTGTGATTGGTGGCACACAAAAGCTATTTTCTATCATCCGAGATGAAAAGCTAGAACTTCAGGCGAAAGTGCCCGAAACTCAACTAACTCAAGTGAAAATTGGCGCATCCGTGCAAATTACTTCAGATGTGGATAAGCGCGTGCGATCGCAGGGACGAGTCAGAGACATCCAACCACAAGTAAACGATCAAAGACGTGAGGCTACAGTAAAAATTGACTTACCACCAACAACTTTACTCAAACCAGGGATGTTTGCTAGTGCTGCAATTACTACAAACTCAGGGATGAGAATGGTGGTGCCGCAAAAAGCAGTGCAGTCCCAAGCAGACGCAAGTGTAATTGTATTTACCTTATCGAGTGGAGATGTAGTCCGCAGCCAGAAAGTAGAGTTAGGAGATCCTGGTAATGACGACACAGTGGAAATTAAAAGTGGGTTGGAGTTAGGCGATCGCGTCGTAGTTGATGGTGCCGGATATCTCAAAGATGGCGATAAGGTTCGAGTCGCAAATTGAAGAAAGTGGGGAAAAATAACCAATGACAAATGACCAATGACCAATGACAAATCCAAAATCTAAAATCTAAAATTTCCCAATGTCTTTTAATATCTCAGCCTGGTCGATTAAAAAACCTGTTCCCACGATAGTTTTATTTTTAATTTTGACGGTTGTGGGTTGGTTCTCCTTTATATCCTTGGGGATTGATACTAACCCAAATATTGATGTACCAACAGTTTTGATCAAAGTCACCCAACCGGGTGCAGGCCCAGCAGAACTAGAATCCCAAGTGACGAAAAAAATTGAAGATGCCGTCGCAGGGTTGGGCAATATCGATTTTATGATTTCCACCGTCAGTGATGGGAATTCTAAGACAACAATCAACTTTGTTTTGGGTACAGATACCGATCGCGCTACCAATGATGTGAGAAATGCGATCGCTCAAATTCGCCAAGATTTACCCCAAGATATCAACGACCCCATTGTGGAACGTCTGGAATTTTCCGGCGGCCCGGTGATTACCTACGCAGTTAAATCAGATCAGCGTTCTGTAGAAGAATTAAGCAATCTCGTAGACCAAACCATTAGCCGCGCCTTATTGGGAGTCCGTGGTGTGGCACAAATTCAGCGCGTGGGTGGAGTTGACCGAGAAATTCGGATTAATCTTAATCCAGACCGCTTACAAGCTCTAGCGATCACCGCCACCCAGGTAAACGACCAAATCCGCGCTTTGAACATTAACTTACCTGGCGGACGCGCCGAAGTTGGTGGTAGCGAACAAAGTATCCGCACACTTGGAAGTGCTACCAGTGTGGATATTTTGAAAACCTACGAAATCCTCTTACCACAAGGTGGTTCCGTACCCTTATCCAGCTTGGGAACCGTAGAAGATAAATTTGGCGACGTGCGTCAATCCGCCAGTTTGAATAATCAACCCGTGGTAGCTTTCCAAGTGTTGCGTAGTACTGGTAGCGTTCTGGTGACAGTGGAAGAAGGAGTGAAAGCAGCAATCAAACAACTGGAAAAAACACTTCCCGCAGATGTCAAGCTAGATTTAATTTTTACTAGAGCCGATATTGTCCGTCAATCCTACCAAAGCACCATTGATGAATTGATTCAAGCTTCGGTGCTGGCGGTCATCGTTATTTTAGTGTTTTTGCGGGACTGGCGAGCAACATTAATTACCGCTGTTGCCTTACCCCTATCAATAATTCCCACTTTTGCAGTGCAGCAAGCCCTTGGTTACACCCTCAACAACATGACTTTGTTGGCATTAGCGCTGGCGGTGGGCAACTTGGTAGATGATGCCGTTGTGGAAATTGAAAACATGGAACGGCATATGGCTATGGGCAAATCAGCTTGGGAAGCTGCTTTTGACTCTTCCGACGAAGTAGGATTAGCGGTAATCGCCAGTTCAGCGACGATTATTGCAGTGTTTCTGCCCGTTGCCTTCATGGGTGGAATTCCGGGGCAGTTTTTCCAACCATTTGGTGTTACCGTTGCCGTTTCCACAATTTTCTCAACTCTTGTCGCGCGGATGGTTACGCCGATGATGGGGGCGTATCTTTTACAGGAGCAGAATAGAGGGGCAGGGGGAGTAATAAAATTATTTAATTTCAAATTTACACTTCCAGGTAGCGGGAACGGAAGTAGAAAACTCACAACTGAAAAGCGTCGGGGTTTTCAACCTTATAGATCGCTCTTAGAGTGGGCGTTACGCCATAGATTGACCACAATGGCGATCGCTTTAGCTTTTTTTATTGCTAGTCTGACGCTGGTTCCCTTAATTCCCAAGGGTTTCGTTGATGATGGCGACTTTGGGATTTCCAACGTATCTATAGAATTACCTCCTGGTTCCACTTTGGCAGACGTTAACAAGGTAGTCACACAAACCACTGACATCATCCGCCAAAACCCACTAGTTGAACGTGTATTAGCAACGGAAGAGATCAATTCTGCAACCCTTACCATTAATCTCAAACCCAGAGAAGAACGGAATATTTCCCAAAAACAGTTTGAGGAACAAGTGCGGCCTGACTTTGGGCAAATACCAGGAGCTAGAATTAGTTTCAAAAGTCAGTCGCCTGGTGACACTGGCAAAGGTTTGTCAATTGTCCTCAGAAGTGAAAATCCCCAAGCATTGAATCAAGCTGCTGATGCTCTAGAAAAGCAGATGCGATCCATAGCTGGATTAGTAGAAGTGTCTTCTACTGCGAGTTTAGTCAAACCAGAGATTTTGGTAATTCCCAACCTGCAACGGGCAGCAGATTTGGGGGTGACAGTGCAAGCGATCGCTCGGACTGCTTCTCTTGCCACCATCGGCGATAATGAGGCCAACTTGGCAAAATTTAATTTAAGCGATCGCCAAATCCCCATTCGTGTGCAAATCGATCCGAAAGCGCGAGTTGACATTAATACAATCACCAATCTCCAAGTCCCCAGTCAAAATGGTAGATTGATTCCCCTTGTGGCAGTGGCAGATATCCGCTTTGGCAGTGGTCCTGCTACCATTAACCGCTACGATCGCGCCCGTCAAGTTGCCGTAGAAGCCAATTTGCAAGGGCTTTCTTTGGGACAGGCCGTAGAAACGATCAACAAACTACCTGTGATGCAAAACTTACCACCGGGAGTAGTACAGCAACCTTCAGGCAGTGCCAAAATTATGCAAGAGATTTTCGGTCGCTTTGGCGGTGCATTAGGGCTGGCATTAATGTGTATCTATGCAATTCTGGTGCTGCTGTATAACAACTTCCTCCATCCATTATCGATTATGGCAGCCTTGCCCTTTTGTTTAGGCGGCGCATTGGTAGCGTTGATGGTTGCCCAAAAGCCCTTGGGACTATATGCCCTAATTGGTGTGGTGTTGCTGTTGGGGATTGTCACCAAAAACTCGATTCTGTTAGTTGACTATACAATCATCAACATGCAAGAAGGCAAAACCCAACGTCAGGCCCTCGTAGAATCGGGTGTGTCACGTCTGCGCCCGATTTTAATGACTTCTCTAGCAACGATCGCAGGGACTCTACCTTTAGCATTAGGAATTGGCGCGGGATCTGAAGTTCGCCAACCAATGGGAATTGCCATTATGGGCGGTTTCACAACTTCTACTCTGTTGACACTGGTGGTAGTGCCAGTGATATTTAGCTACATCGACAATTTCCAAACTTGGATTATGCATACATTGCGTTATGGCTTTGGTAAGAAACCATCGCGCCAATAAATAATTGTAGAGACGGCGATTTATCGCGTCTCCTTAACCGAACCGTATTGCTTGTGCCTCTGTGCCTATTGTGCGATCGCATTTACCAGTGGGAATCATAACAAACACAGGACTTACGCAACTGTCACAAGCGATGGTGCGGCGCAGCCGCACCGAGCGCCA
>NZ_JABXKQ010000087.1 GCF_017114945.1 Nostoc sp. JL34 | reverse complement strand
TCAGTACCTCTGCCATAATCCCCCTGTCAATAGGGTTTGAGACGCGCTAACCCTGGGTAACAACCATCTTTGCCAATATTGGGGCCGAATAGAAACCTGGACGTACAGCTACCATCGCGCCAGCATTAATAGTAAGCGCTAAAACTGCTGTTGCTAAAGTCCAAGCCTCCATAACGTGGTGGTTGAAACCCATACCAATTAGAATCTGGCGGAATCCAAATCGTTCTGCTGTTTTAAAAATCTCAACAGTATACTCAAGACTAGGAGGACGTTCCCAAACGGGCAAACCCAAATAGAATCCATCACCAGATACCGGAGCGCACCAGTTAAATTCCAGTTTCTGTTTTGCAAACATTCATGCAAATTTTAGATTGCGATTCAATTATGCAGTATATTGCCATCAAATATAATAGCAAAAAGTACTGTTTATTCGGACTTCATATTACTTTTCAGATATATAGATTTTCAGTTGAATGCCTTCTTTCAAGCTGCTAAGGTAAGCTAGCAGAGCATAAATAAAAATCACAATTCCGACCATTTCCAAAAACTCTTCCACAAATATGCCAATGAACGTTATTAGGGTGCGTCGCCCAAAATCTACTCTCAAAAGTCCACCCACCATTTCCATCCCTAAGCCTCCACCCACATAAACAACTGCGGCAATCAGAAATAAATACCGAGTTTTGTGAGGGAGATTGAGCCAAAATTTTAGATATTTAAATGCAAAAACTCCCACTAAAATAGCACCAGGAATAACCCAGGTTTGGAAAAATACAGGACTGAGATGAAGCGATTGTCGCACTGACGGAATAATCAAAATCTCATGAAAACTAAATGCTTCATCCAAACTCAAATATACAAATATAAAATATAGAGTCTTCCAGTAAGCAAAATGGCGGTCTTGCGTCTTAATTACGCTAATTGTTTTAAGTAATCCCGAACAAAATAATAGAGAGAATGCAGAATACCAGGCAGGAATATTCAATTCTCCATCCAGGCTAAATAGTTCGTAAAACCATTTGCTAGCTGGGAAGGGAAACTCTAAGAGCCAGAAATAGCCACTGAGAGCGCCTGCTAAGGTGAGGCACATAACTGCGACAATTAAACGCCGAGTAATTGTTCTAGCACGGAGATGAATTGGTAACTCCACACTATAGCTTGATACTTCCTGCATACGAATATTGAGCTAATTTCCCCTATATATAACAATTATTAGGAAATTATCTCATATAGGCAAATGAGATGAGCTAATTATTACAGAACCCTGACTAAGGAAAACCCTAGATTTTTGAACGGAATTGACAATATACTACATTAAGTCTATGTCAATAGTGTACATTTATGACCAACACTAAAAAAGTTAGCAAAAAAATTGTCTACGTTTAATGCACAATTTTTTTGCTTGCGACGCTACTACGAAAATTGTTTGGGGAATTCGCCAACGGTATCCGTATCCCGGCTCAAACTAAAGTACTAGCTGAAACTGCTACTTTTGATCTCATTGACAAAAGTTTGTGAGGGAACTGACTTTTTTGGTTGATTGCTTTGTCCTGGTGTCACAGACTCGATTGCGAGATTGATGGTATTTTATTTTTGCACAAACTCTTTTATCCCAATCGCGATACAAGCTATGACACTCAATTTATATTTACTGCGACATGGAGAAACTACTTTTAGTCAAAGTGGTAATTTCTGCGGTGAAACTGATGCGGAGTTGACAACAGAGGGGATGCAGATGGCATCCGGTTTTGCTGATGTTTATCAAAGCTTGTTGTGGGAGGGTGTTTATGTTAGCCCGATGAAGCGCACAATTGCAACTGCCAAGCCATTTTGTGATGCTATCGGTATGGATATGCAGTTGCGTGACGGACTGAAAGAAGGTAGTTACGGCGAATGGGAAAGGAAGAGTAAATCGTTTGCCCAAGAGAATTACGCCCAAAACTATGTAAAGTGGTTGACAGAACCCGCTTGGAATGCACCCATTGGTGGAGAAACTGCGGTAGATATTGCTAACCGTTCTATGCCTGTAATTGCTGAAATTCAAGAAAAACATCTCCAAGGTAATGTTTTAGTAGTTTCCCATAAAGCCACGATTCGGATTATGCTTTGCAGTTTACTGGGAATTGATTTGGGACGCTATCGCTATCGGGTGAATATTTTGGTCGCGTCGGTAAGTATGGTTAAATTTGACGTTAATGGTCCCTTGTTAGAAATATTAGGCGATCGCTATCATATACCCGATCGTATTCGCTCTCGTCCGGGAACATAATGTTCCATGCCGCAGCAGATGAAGGTCTGATCTATGAGGAAATTAGTCAGAAAGCGCAAGAACTGGGTTTAAACTTAGAACAACCGCATCTCAAGCAATTCCTACTTGAGAAGTATATTGCCAAGCAAGCAGAAAAAAGTTAGTGATTTTGTGCAACAACCAAGCCTTAATCTTTTAAGAATAGTCTAGAGGTGTTTGTTACTCTTGTTGCTTGAGAAAATATTGCCTAGCAAAAATGACTAACTCAGCACTAAGTCGTTTGGGCGAACTCGCCAACCTGTTTTTTAAACTGGGCGTCATCGGCTTTGGGGGCCCGGTTGCCCATATCGCCATGATTGAAGATGAAGTGGTTAAGCGGCGTCAGTGGTTGACAAGGGAGCATTTTCTGGATTTGCTGGGTGCAACTAACCTAATTCCGGGGCCAAATTCCACGGAAATGGCTATCCATATAGGATACATCTATGCAGGATGGCTGGGGCTGATTGTGTCAGGCGTCTGTTTTGTCTTGCCTGCGGTTCTAATTACTGGTGGATTTGCTTGGGTTTATGTTGCTTACGGCACTCTACCCCAAGTTGCTCCCTTACTTTATGGCATTAAACCGGCTGTCTTAGCAATCATCATCAATGCCCTCTGGGGCTTGGCAAAAAAGGCTGTGAAAACTCGCCAGTTACTAGTGATTGCTTTGACTGTAGCATTACTGACATTCTTATTCAAATTGAATGAAGTAATTGCTCTATTAATTGGGGGGTTGCTAGGTATGTTTTGGTTACATTCTGGCGAAAAAAACGACAAACCAGGAGATAAAGTCAACTTTCTAATTGCTAGTCTCAGCACAGGGGCGACTTTGAAGGCATCAGCGGCTGTCGCTGCATCGGTAGCTACTGCATCTACAGCAACCAACGTTCCTTTATGGCAGTTGGGTTGGTTTTTTCTAAAAGTCGGTAGTGTCTTGTTTGGTGGTGGCTATCTTTTGGTGGCTTTTCTCCAAGGGGGATTAGTTGAAGAATACGGCTGGCTGACACAACAGCAGTTACTAGATGCGATCGCAATTGGTCAATTTACTCCTGGGCCAGTACTGTCTACTGCTACATTTATCGGTTATATCATTGCCGGTATCCCTGGCGCAATTGTTGCCACCATCGGAATTTTTCTACCTTCTTTTGTTTTCGTTGCTGCCCTGAATCCCCTAATCCCCCGCTTTCGAGCCTCTTCTTGGACTAGAGCATTTTTGGATGCTGTGAATGTTAGTGCTGTAGCCCTAATGGTTGTTACCACCTTGCAACTGGGGACAGCAACTTTAACATTACCACAAGCCCCATTTGTAGATTTTCTCGGCTTGGCGATCGCGATCGTCTCAGCCATTTTAGCTATTCACTTTCGCATCAATGCTGCATGGCTAGTCTTTGGTAGCGCTTTCATTGGATGGGGTGCTTCCCTGTTGGGCTACACTCAATGAAATCGCAAATATTCTAAATTACTAGCAGCTATTAGCTTGACTTTAAATATCTCTTATTTTAGGTGTATTTATTGAGGAAGGCAGGAGGCAGAAGACCCCCACAGAACTAGAGTTCAGTGGCTTCTTTCTCAGTGGGGGTTGAATCCTATAGTTGATTTTGCTCCTCCTGCCTCCTGCCTCTTTCAATTGGCTTAAACTTTGTATCCTCTCTCTGACTCTAATTTATAGAGATTTTTCTGATTTCAGCGACTTAAACATGTCAAAAAATAGATATATTAAATCTTGCTTTCAAACTATTTTCATGTGATAATCAATTTTAACTCCGGTAAATACGTAAAATTACCGGAGTTAACAACTGTAGTTAAAAAAATCAACTTTTTATCTGTTTAAAAGCTATAAATATACCAGTCTATAGCTTGAGAACTGCTATCTATAAAAAGTTTACTACAAAGCAAAGTAGCAAACATCGTTATTCACGTATGTGCATATTTTAGATTGAAGTTCTAAAGGTTGACGGATAAATTTTTCATGCCAATTTTTATCTTTATCTCTATTCCACCATATAAATTACTATCCTGAAAGTCAGAAATTAGTTTATGAAGTTGCAGCCATTTCGTCTTATTCCAGTTTGGAGCAGGTCTAAAGAGCGCAATTACTGCATTTTATCGTGCAGCCGTCATCCCAACGAAGGTTGACGTGAAACCATTATGGGATGGAAGCTTTACTAATGCGATTAATAAATGCAAATAGTTGAAAAAAGTTAACTTAAACTAAGGTGAATTATGTCAATTCAAGACACAGTATCTAATTGGGAACAACTGTTAGAAATTGCCCAAAAAAATACCCCGGCTCGACGAGTGCGTAGACCAGGGCAATCCCCTTCTACCGCTCCTATCCCTAGCAGTCTCCATAAACTGCCACCAGATACCGAACCGCCAGTATTGCTCTACCGCGATACCAATTCTTGGTGTCCATTTTGCGAACGGGTTTGGTTTGCTCTCGAAGAAAAAGAAATTCCCTTTGCAACAGAGTTTATCGACTTGAGCAACAAGCCTAAATGGTATACCGATTTAGTTCCCACAACCCTTGTCCCCGCAGCGAAAATTGAAGGACAGTTAGTCTATGAATCCAAAGACATTCTGTTAGCATTAGAAGAACGATTTGGGGCAACCTTGCTCCCTGAAGACCCAGAGGAAAACGCCGTTGCTAGGCAGTGGCTTGAGGATGCTGAAACCAATGGTGTGAGAGATATCGCCTACAAATTTCTCAGACAAGCCCCTGAAGATCCTAATGAATTAGCAAGCTTGCAGGCAGCTTTTGAAGCGAAATTAGACGAACTGGAGCAACTTCTGGGAAAGTATCCTGGCCCCTACTTTTTGTCAACATTTAGCGTGGTAGATATTACCTATAGTCCCCATTTAGACAGATTGGCGGCTAACTTACCCGTTTATCGAGGATATCACCTCAAGGGAAATCCCCGATATCCTCAGATCAACGCTTGGTTTGAAGCACTCAAACAACGTCCCGCCTATCACCGCGTCAAATCGGATGATACCACCAACAATTTACTCTTGCGTCGCCGATGGGGCGTGACCCCAATCAGTAATCCTTTAGCCCCTGACCCAGCTGCTAGCCAAGAAATTCAATTTCGGGCAGAAGCTGCTGAGAGATTGACTGATAACCGAGAAGTTGCTTTAGGAGACATCCTGAAAAACTCCGGGGTGCAAGCATTGGCGGTCAATGGCGACACGACAGCCGTTAAAGAGGCGGTTGACTTTCACCTCAGATTGCTGGCTGACTATCTGATTAATGGCAATGGCGCACCATTACCGTGGGGACGCGTGGGCGGCAAAGATAATGCCGATCCGATTGTGTCTGCGGTTGGAGCCATCACACTCGCCTATGTGAGAAATCGCATCTGTGCGCCACGGGATATGAGCGCTGGTGCAGCAACTGCATTCCGGGCAGCAGCAGATAAGGTGTTGGCATCTCTTTATTAGCGATCGCGCTAGTCACAGGTTAAGATCCGATGAAAGTATGGTGGTAGTCTGAACAATTTTAGCTACCACCTATTTTTGTCGGCATGGTGACCCTAAATACCTAATTTCCTATCTGTCATATCTGCCATCTCTACCATCTCTGTCGTTTCTGTCATATCTGTCGTTTCTGTCATATCTGTCATTTCTGTTGTTTCTGCGATCGCCAACTGAGAACTCAGCTCGGCAACCATTTTTCACCCAAATACGATTTCTCCTATAGCCCCAATTTCCTCTACAACTGGCGTCAGACAATTGCCTAACAAGCCTGACTCTGCCTCTAGTAGATATTGAACAAGTATTCCTCTGATTATTCTGGCTTGAACAAGTGATTATCTCCTGAGCTGAAGCGGGAGCTGCAACGCCCAAAAGTGTACCGATACTAACGCTGGCAACCATGAAGGTGGCAACAATTATGGGAAGACGCATTACCATATTAAATATTAGACTTCTTCAAAAAGTTCAAAACTAAAACTATAGTAATTGTAGCGAACTGCATTCAGAGCCGATTTTAAAATGAATTAAGAAACGTGGATTAAATAACTTGCAATCCTGAGTGTCGTTGGGGTTTAGTAAGTTGACGCTAATATTTCCAGCTATGTTAAGAAATTTAAATGTAGGGACGTTCTCGCCTAGAGTTCGGCATAATAAAACGCCACTTGCTTTAACGGATAACGTAGCGTTAGCGAGTCTTCTGCCTTCGCACAGCGTCTCTAAGAGTTTGGGGAGACGCCAAGAACGAGCGTCGCGAACCTGCTTCAGGTGGCTCCCCGACTGCCAATTTATATTTCTTTATATACATTGAATTTTTCTCGCCGACTTACTTCCTAGTATTATTTAATTTTGTCCCAATAATTGATTGCTCTTGATCCTTGATGAAAAATTTAGAACTATTAATTCTAATAACTTCATAATTTTCTGGCATAAACACAGAACCTAAAGTAGCTACTATATCTGCAAGAGAAATCTTAAAAGCTAGTGGTACCTTGAAATTAAAAAATGATTTTGGCATAGTTCTAACATTTAAATGCAATTTTTTTTGACTTACGTACCATACTCCAGTAAATTTATTACCTGTTATAAGTTCTTTAGGTTTAGAGAAAAGAAGTGTTTGAACCCTGGTTTGCTCATAAGTCATATCATCTCTAAATTCAATAGTAATTTTTTCCGAAGACGTATCAAAACGCCATTTTCCCAAAAGTAAAATTTCTATATCTATATCAGAATGCTTACTATTATTCATATTTATCCTCAAGGTTAGCTTTCGCTCTAAGATTAATAAATCCGCAATTAAGTTAGAGAAAAGTTTCGTTACAACTTTTCACACGAGAAAAGAATAAGTGCATTTGCCAAACTAACCAAGATTTTACCCGCCAAGCTCCCATTGAAAGATGTTCTGTAGATGATTTTGGGGATAATTCAAAGCTATCTTGGTCATAGTGTAACCATTTGGCTGGTAAGTGTCCCATTGGTGTCATAGGGGACAATTTAAAAGTTAGTTGCTCATAGTCTAACCAGTTTCCTTCTTTTCGCCAGCCTAAGCGATCGCCAAGTCTTTTTTCTGTTTCATAATCTACTTGACCACCCATTTGACTCCAAATAGTTTGCTGAATAGTGAAGCCGAAATAACCATAGCTATATTGTTCCCAAAGTTGATCAATGGTATAGAAATCTTGACAAGAAAAGTTATCAATATCTTCCTTATAAACTTCATTCCAATAACTTTTACTCATGACTTTTAACATTAATTTAGTGGTTTCAACGTCAGCTTCTTTCCATTTATGCTGTGCGAGGAGATCCCGCAATTGGGTATAATCAATGTTTTCATTATTGGGAAATTCCTTTATCAACGTAACATTGTTATTAGTCAGTTTCATCAATTCTGTTTCTTCAACAGCAGATAGAGGTGCTGTAGAGACAAAATTTACTTCTCCTATGTCTAGTACTTTTTTTTCATCACTCAGTTGCTTCGATATATAGTTAGATATTAAATCAATACCCTTATCTAAAAAGACGCCATTTTCGCCCAAATCAAAATTATGCATTTGCCAATCTAATAATTGAGATTGAATAAAAGCATCTTTTAATCTGGCTTTTTTCTCATAACTTGTCACCATGAAATCGAGAAAAGTTTCAGAAATTGCCTCGTTCTCTTCAAGATTAAATAAATTTGACTGATCCTTTAAAATATTGTCTCCGAGATTTTTAATATCTCCGACAGTGGCGTAAAAATATTCATCTACCTTTACGACTTCATCTATTAAAAATTGAAATGGACTAAAGTAATCTTGTAAAGAATTTTCAAACTTGATTGCCGTATGGGCAATTTTCGCTATTTCTTGACGAATCTTAAAAGCTTTTCTTTGGTATTCGTAAATTTCTTGATATACTTCTAAATCTTTAACTATTTGCTGAACAATTTCTTTTTGATTTTTGGTATCTTCTGCAAGACTTTTAATTCCTTCACCAAGCAATCTGATTTTTTCTAACATTAAAAAATAAGCATTGCTCAACAGTAAAACTGCTTTGAAGTTTTCTTGCTTTTCCCATGTTAGCTCATCAAGTATTTTTTGATGGTTATTATTTTTTAGCTCTAATTTTCTTCTTTCATCTTCTAAACTTTTTATTTCCAAATATTTTTGTTGGAATAAGTTTTTTAAATTGTCTGCAAGGTCTAACAAAAAAACATGATAACTATCCTTATAGTTTTCTAGGAAGTCAATAATATGACTGTAGTCTTTAATGAATAATTGGATCTCATCAAAAATTTCTCCCTGGCTAAGTTCTTCTTTTCGCTTAATTATTCCCCCAAGCTGATGATGATATCGAATACCTTCTTGAATTAATTTTTGACGTTCTCTAATTTTTTGTTGAACTTTTTTTGTAGCGTTATTTTTTAGGACGGGTAATTGATAGGTTCGTTCATAAATTGAAATAGCTTCGTAAGTAATTAGTTGTCTTTGCTGTTTAGTTAGCATAATTCTGATTATAAAAAATGTGAGCAGACACAACTACTCTATAATTTCTGTATTGCATAATTCCCATATCAACATCTTACCTCGTGCTTCTATCAGCCGCATTCCGATTTTTTCTAGCACCCGCTTGGAACCTATATTATCTGCATCACATCCAGCCGTAACTTTTTCCATACCTGGTTGACAAAGTGTCCAATCCACCATTGCTTTTGCAGCTTCAGATGCGTAGCCCTGTTGTTGATATGATGGCACTACCTGATAGCCAAGTTCTACTGAATCTGTGGGTGAACCTGTGACATCTGGAATAATTTTAATCATAACGTGACCAATGAGTGTGTTTTCTGCTTTATGAATGATTAAACTTCCCCATCCCCATTGACTTTGCAAGGCATATTTGCTCAGAATATCTGCAATTTCTGGCAAGTTTTGAATAAACTCTTCATCAGGCCAGTTGGGCAAAACTGTAACCGCCAGAAATCTTGCTAATTCAGAATTCCCAAGGATTGCTGCTTTTACTATTTCGAGAGTCAAGGGTACTAAATACAATCGTTTGGTAACAATATTTTCCATACTTATGTACTTTGAAATCTGGAACTATTTATACCCTACTACATCGTTGCTTGAGCTTTTTTTGACTTTCTCAATATCCTCAAAAGTAGATAATTTTAAAAAGTATAACTATCAACTAAAGTTTCACCCATTTCAATACCTTCGAGTCTTTGTCATAGTGGTATGTCAAGCCATCTTTAGTAGTTATAGACTTACCTTCGCTAGCCTTGTTTCTGATAGTGCTAAGGGAATAGTTTGTTAATGTGTTCATTTCTTGATGAGAGAGCTTTTCAAACGTGCCTATTTCTGGTTTGATTGGGGATTTATTATTGGGTGAATTATCTATTTTAATTTGACCATGACCATTTTCTGGTGAATTAGTAGCAATGGCTTTTTGAAGCTGATAATCCTGCACAGTTACAAGTTGCCAACTAGAATCTTGTGAAAGTTCCAAAACCCATTGATGATAATTAAACAGACTCTCGCGATGTCCAACGCTGATAAAAGTTGTTTTACTTTGTTGTAACTTTTGATATAAACTTTCTTCGTTATTGAAATCTAAAGCACTTGTTGCTTCATCTAATATAGTGAAGCTAGGATGAGTAACTAACAATCGTGCGAAGGCAAGGCGTTGTTGTTCTCCCAATGATAATATATTTTCCCAAGGGAGTTCTGCATCAAAGCCGCCAACTTTTGTCACCACGTTTTGGAGGTTAACTTGTTGCAAAACTTCTTTGAGTTCTGCATCGCTTATTTGACGATTTGTATGAGGATAAAGTAACTGTTCGCGCAAAGTTCCCAAAATTATATAGGGACGTTGCGGCAAAAACAACACATCTTCTAAAGGAGGTCGTAACAGGCGGCCACTTCCTGCATTCCACAAACCTGCGATCGCTCTCAATAGAGAACTTTTACCTCGGCCACTCGGCCCAACAATCAATAAACCTTCTCCTGGCTGAACAGACAGTGATAAATCTTCAACAATCACCTGCTCATAATTTGGCGTTTGTAAGGTGACATGCTCAAAAGCCAGACGGTTTTCTTCGATTGTTTTAATCGTACTCACTTTCTCTGGTTGTTTTTTCACTTCTTCTAAAGCATCTGACAACTGAGATAAACGTTCAACATAACTAGAAAATCTTCCAGAAGCTCCAAATTCACTTATTAATTGTCCTAGAGCATTAGAAAACATGAAACAAGCTAAACTAATTTGGTTAATTTCTCCAAAATCAATTTGATCTTGAATAAATAAAGGTGTAAGTACAAACATCGAAAACACAGTAATAGCAGACTGATATGCTCTGTTAAAAATATCCTGATTTATCTCCCAATTCAACCTATGTTCTGCATTTTTTTCAATATTACTAAATCTACGTTGAATTATATTTGCTTCTTGGTTTTCGCCCTGAAAAAAAGCTATTGATTCTGCATGATTCCGAACATGAGTAAGTGCGTAATTATAGTCAGCTTTCGCTTCAAGTTCTTCTTTATTAATCTTATTTGCTTTTTGATTCAAATAAATAGCAATTAAATTACCTGTGATTGTATAAACAACTAGGATAAGTGCAATCTGTTGAGAAATTGTCCAAATAATTATTAAAAAACTTGTTATTTGCAGGATTTTCTCTAGGAAAGTAGCTGAAAAACTGAGAACATTGCTGGTAATGGGTTCTATTTCTTGAGATAGACGTTGATCTGGATTATCAATATCGGATTTAAAATTGATTTTATAATAAGCACGATTGCTAAAATACTTTTCCAAAGTATGATTATTTAGCCATTTGTACCAATCAAAAGCAATCTTTTTTCTGACGAATTTAGAAGATGCTATCAAAAGCGTTTCCACGACAATTACAAGTATGGAAATCCATAACGTACCAAGATATTTAGAAATATCTTTCTCTTCAATGACGATATTAAGTACATAGCGATTTAAGAAGCTGCCTGAGGCCGTTACGCCCACGAGCGCAATTATTAATAAAATTAAGAGAATAAGCATTCCCCAGGCGCGAATCACATCTGAAAATGCTCTGCCTTCTGGCTCTGTTGGATACCAGTAAGACCCGGCGATCGCTCTGACATCCTGCCAAAATTGGGTAAAAGCCACAAGAGGATTAGTTGAGGATTGATCGCGAAAAACTTGAGCTTGCATGTTCTAAAAAGATAGTGGTTCTTATTTGAGTTGAATAATCGCTTAACTGAATGTCATTCAAATTCAATAATCACTGCGGTGACTTCAATTGTTTTTAGGGTCTGAACCTCTTGACGATCGATAATTTTTCGTGGGCAAAGTTGATTTCTCAGTTTGAGTTTTAGATCCTCTGTAATCGGTAAATCTTTGATTTCTTGGAGAAGAAATTTCACCAATTCGGTTTTGCTACGTTCTGCATAAATGGCCTGAAGAATGGCTTCAATTCCATATCCCGCAATAATATCTTCCACAACGGTTATTAGACCAAGCAAGGCTATAGCTCCGACGATGCCAAACGGCCCTCCTAACATTGTGAGAGTAGCAGCAACGGCGGCAGAACTACCCCCTGATGCAGCCGTTAAAACCACCAGAATTACGCCAGGAAGACCCAGACCAGCCAGTTTTTTCACAACTTCGTCCATTATCATTACCTCAAATACTGACACTTTTGATTAAAACATGATTTCTGCTGAACCAAAGAAAAAAGAGGTGCATCCAATTCCAAAAAAATTGAAAGCTATTTATAACAAAATCCCACTACCAAACATTAAAAGAGGTAGGGGATGTAGACACGTCTGCTTCGGCTATTCTGCGAGTTCTTCAACGGAGTATCCACAGGGTGAGAGAAAGTAAATAGAAAATAATTTTATCGGTGTCCCATCCCCTAATTTTTATTAGTCAGCAGAATTTCAGCGATCGCACCAGAAATCGGGTAGTGTGGTGAATATATCTCCATCCAGAAGAATTCCCCAACTGGATTAACCTCAAGGAATACGTGCCGACCATCGGGTGTAACGATAATATCGATCGCTCCATAGTTTAAGCCAAAATAAGCCATCAGTTGCAGAAGCTTTTTCTCAACATCTTCCGGTAAGTCGTAGGGTTTCCAATTCTTAACTAAGGCTCTCCCTTCTTTGCGCCAATCGTAAGTAGATCCCTCCAAACTCTGAGAATTCACAGCCGCAGTAAATATGCGGTGTCCGACAATAGTCGTCCGCAACTCCAGCGCCTTTGGTACGTTTTCCTGAAACGTCATCGGACAGAAACGCAGTCCTTCAAGATTGTCCAGATCATCATCTGTAATTGGATTGGTGAAAACAACCAGTTCTTCGCCCTGATCGCCATAGATGGCAAAGGAAGAAAGCATTTTTGTGACTATACCTTGCTCGTGACACTCTTGAGCAAATTTCTTCACTGCCTCTGGATTGTTTGAAGTCAGGGTGCGCGGAGTCACAAGGCCAACCTCTCGTGCGACTTGCAACTGTAGTTGTTTATTATTGGTTACATCGACATTGGACATTTTGTCGAAGTGGAATGCTTTCAGGCTGGCAATCATCCCCCTGACAGTGCGGCGAGTTTCTTCAACTGAAGCGTCTCTAAATTGCTTTTCCATCGTGTCAGGAATTTTTGCCCCGTAGCGCATCCGCCGATACCAAACGGAAGACACTTCACTTAAATCTAGCTTCTGTTCACCATCAGTAATAATTACCCGCTCAGAATCACCTTGGTAAATATCCAACTTGACTTCGGTGGGATATCTATCTGTGTCAAAACGAAATGCTTTCTCTCCTTTAGCCTCAATTGCTTTGATTACTAGAGGAATGCTTTCGTTATCTTGGCTGAAAGTAATAATTAATACTGCCATAGAAAATTTTTAACTAAAGTGCTTACTACTATGAGAAGTTCGTAGTAAGCACAAAGCGTGCTTAAGATCAGGACTAAAGTCCTTACTACAAGCCTTCTCTTATTTTCTAGGGAATAAGAGCGTCTGCGATCGCACTTGCAATTGGTAAGTCTAAATCTTTTTCCAGCATTCCCCATTCTCCTATGGGGTTAAC
The DNA here is from genome assembly GCF_017114945.1 of Nostoc sp. JL34. GTDB lineage: Bacteria > Cyanobacteriota > Cyanobacteriia > Cyanobacteriales > Nostocaceae > Nostoc. Next base: position 66,870 of record NZ_JABXKQ010000087.1, on the reverse strand, counting down.
TTCCAAAAAGACATATTCTCCTGATGGTGTGAGAATAAAATCTAACGCTCCAAACAACAGCCCAAATTTACCCATAAAGGCTTTGAGACGATGAACTACTTCATCAGGAAGCTGATGGTGAAGCCATGAACCAGTCTCAACACCAGGTTTACGCCAATCAACTTTGGATGCCGTATAAACAGACGCATCTAGCGCCCCGACAAATACATTGCCATTCACATACACTACCCGCAATTCCGATTGCTTAGGAATTTGCTCTTGAAAAACCATTGGACAATAGCGCAGTAACTCAGCATCTTGTAAGTCTTCCTCTTTGACAGCGCTAGTGTAAAGAAAGAACGAGGAGTTAGCTTCCATACTGCGGGAAAGAGCAGTTAATAACTTGCTCACCATTTTGCCGTTGACTTGGTGGAAAAACTCCCGTGCTGATTCAGCTTTGTTGGTGATGACAGTCTGGGGGATGACAAAACCCACCTCAGATGCAACCCGCAGTTGGCGCAGCTTGTTATGTGCAGCATTTATCTGCTCTAGATCGTCTACCCACCTAGCTTCTTTCAGGCTGTCCCAAAAAGCATCTAAGGTTGCTTGTGATTCTCTAATGCAGGCTTCTCGGTACTTTGGAGCCAATTCTTTACTCAATTCTGGCTCCCATATCCGCCGCATCCAAACAGCTTGCACCTGTTCTGTGCTGATAGAGTGCGTGCCATATTCCAGCTTGTGATAGCTTTTGGATTTGTCAAACTGCGCTGTTAATTGCACTTCTAGGGGAAACTTATCAGTGTCGAGGCGAAATGGTTGCGCCCCTTTTTTTGACAAGGCTTCTGCTACTCTATCTATTGTGAAGAAATCACCACTGTGGGTGATTAATAAAACAACGTCACGCGACAGGTGCATAAAAATTTTCTGGTTTTAATTTCAGGAGGTAGATGTTAAGAACTACCTAAAAACGTTGTTTTCCATATCCCCGACTTCTCTAAGAAGTTGGGGATCTAACACTAGAGGCGATCGCCACAATATTATGGATACTTTAATATGAAAGCAATTAAGCTCCAATGAGTAGCTATCAGTTACTTAATAACTGTGATTACTTTAATTTCAGATGAAGCTTACTATATTTAGCGGTCTTCCCAATCTGAAGGATACTTTAAAGTATAAATTGGTGGGGGAGTCTCATTTGGTGGTTGTGGAGGTTTTTCTTCCACTAAGAAGCGGGCAAAGAATGGTAATGCTTGGATATCCAATGTGTTTACTACATTGGTAGACATGCTATTTTCTCCAAAGAAATTTATTTTAACAATTTTATATTTATCACTAATTTAATATAGAAGCAAGGACAGTTAAGACAGTTAACAAATCTTTTTTCAGACAGTTAAGACAGTTAAGAGTCTTATATTACTCTTGACAGAAAAAATAACCCTTTGTACAGATATAATTTTGTCCAAAAAACTGAACAGCCCCAATCTGGTAGCCCTCGAAAGGAACTTTTTGCAGGGAACTCTCCGTAGGGGGTCAACTTAGCGGCTGATAGGTAACTAGTTTATCGCAAAGCCATTTAGTAAAATCTTTCTCTTCAACGATCGCACCGACTAAATAGCGACTAACAAATTATTAAAGGCAGTTACAGCCACCAGTGCAATGATTAATAAATAATATCAGGAGAAATTATGATTTGCGAACATCCGCAATCAATTAAGACAAAATAGATTTTGTCAATTAGTAGTAAGTTGGCGTCAATAATTAAAAGTATGTAGTAAACGCTTACCCTAAGATGAGGTTTAGCAAAGGCTTATTGCCAAAGCTTTACTCTATTTAAAGAGGCGATCGCCTCCATATCCTAGTATCGTAATATTCTTTAAAATGGAAACGATCGCCTTTTGTGGAGTAGTTTTCAGTTATTTGATAACCGTTACTCCTTTAATTTCAGTTGAAGAGCGCTATAATTAACGATCTTCAAAATCGGAAGGATACTTCAAAGTGTTGATAGGAGCAGTATTTGACTGTTCAGCAACTTGCTCTTCCAAGAAACGAGCAAAAAATGGAACGGCTTGGATATCCGATGCTTTTACTGTATTGGTAGACATGCTATTTCCTCCAGGGAAATTTGCGTTAACAATTTTATATTTATCACTAATTTCAGATAGAAGCAAGGACAGTTAAGACAGTTAAAAAATCTTTTTCCGAGAGTTAAGACAGTTAAGGTTTTTATATTCCTCTCGACATAAAAAATTAACCCTTTTTACAGATAGGGTTTTGCCTATTGATATTTTTTTTGATGCTGAGTAGGAGTATTTTGACAATATATAATTTGGAATATTTAGCTTCGATTATTTTGCGACCAAAGTTATAAATAGTGTTAAGACTATAGTCATAGTCCTTGTTATAGCGCGAGCCGATCGGCACTAAAGACAATTACTCACTAGCGATCGCTAGTTCAGCAGACTGAACAGCCCCGATTTGGTAGCTCTCGAAAGGAACTTTTTGCTGGGAACCCTTGGCTGGGGGTGAACTTAGCGGCTGATAGGTAACTAGTTTATAGCGGAGGCGATCGCTTTGTCGCTCATATTGGGAATTGAGTAACCTATTTCCCACTCGGAATTGACTGTAGAGCGTGTCCCCAACCCACCATGCATCAATTAAAGTTCCATCCTTCTCATCAATCACAAAGTGACCAGCACCCCGATCTTTAATAACTAACTCATAATTACGTAGCTGCTTTTTCGCCCCTGCTTCATAAGTAATTTGCCAAGTGTAGCGTAGGGGATTATTAGAGATTGGCTGAATTTTGAGTATCATTGGTACAGTTTTAGACTGCCCTTTTACAGAGCGATTAAACATTGTACCGCTCCATGTGCCTTGCCAATTCTCAGGAAAAGAATTACTTGATGATGAAGCACTTTGCACAGTTTTTACCATCACCAATATCAAAAAAGACATCAGCATCAAAACCAGGAGGCTTCGCTTTAGTATGGGCAAAAATTGTTTCATATAACACTTAGCCACAAATAGAAAATGCTTACTATATAATGATTTTAGCGATTAATATTTGAGATAAGTGCATTTGAATGTAATACACAATAACAAGATACCCGACTTCTTCGAGAAGTCGGGTATCTGAGCTTTGGGATTTTTACAAATAAAATTAAAATCATCATACAAAGTAGGAGCGGCTAAACTCTTACCCATTTCAACACGTTCGGGTCTTTGTCATAGCGGTAGGTAAAGCCATCATTAGTAGTAATAGACTTTCCCAGACTGCCCTTGCTTCTGATAGTGTTAATGCTAGTGTCTGTTAATGTCTGCATTTCCTTATGAGAAAGACCTATGATTGTACCTATCTCTGATGATATTTCTGGTTGACTTTGCGATTTATTATTGGGTAAAACATCTATTGTGATTTCAGTATTTTCAGGGGGAATAATAACAATCTCTTTTGATTTTTGCCGCCGATAATCCTGCACGCGAAGAAGTTGCCAACTGGAATCTTGTGATAGTTCTAAAACCCATTGATGATAATTAAACAAACTTTCTCTATGTCCAACACTAATAAAAGTTGTTTTTGTCTCTTGTAACTGTTGATATAAACTCCCTTCATTTTGCAAATCTAAAGCACTCGTTGCTTCATCTAATATAGTGAATCTAGGATGAGTAACTAGAAGTCGTGCAAATGCAAGGCGTTGTTGTTCTCCCAACGATAAGATATTCTCCCAAGGAACTTCAGTATCAAAGCCATCGACTCGACTCAACAAGTTTTGCAGGTTGACTTGTTGTAAAACTTCTTTCAGTTCTGCGTCGCTCATCTTACGAGTTGTATTCGGGTAGAGTAACTGTTCCCGCAAAGTTCCCAAAATGATATAAGGACGCTGGGGCAAAAACAACACTTCTTCTAACGGAGGTCGTACCAGACGACCAGTCCCCGCATTCCACAAACCAGCGATCGCTCTCAATAAAGAACTTTTACCTCGACCACTGGGGCCAACAATCAATAAACCTTCTCCTGCATTGACAGAAAGTGACAAATCTTCAACAATCACCTGCTCATAGTTGGGTGTTTGTAAGGTGACATTCTCAAAAGCAAGATGATTTTCTTCGATTGTTTTAATAGTACTTACATTCTCTGGTTGTTTAGTAACAAATTCTAACGCATCTGAAAACTCACCCAAACGCTTAACGTAAGTAGAAAATCGTCCAGAAGTTCCAAATTCATTAATTAATTCTGCCAGAGCGTTAGCAAACAGATTGCAAGCTAAACTCGCTTGGCCAACTTGTCCAAAATCAATCTCATCGCTAATCTGTAAAGGCCCAAGTACTATAAATGGAAATATTTGGATAACAGCCTGATATCCTCTGCTAAAAATATCCTTATTTCTCTCCCAATCAATTTTGCGTTTCGCACTTTTTAGGATATTACTAAATCTGCGTTGAATTATATTCGATTCTTGGTTTTCTCCCCGAAAAAAAGCTATTGATTCAGCGTGATTCCGAACATGAGTCAGTGCATAATTATAGTCAGCTTTAAATTCAAGTTCTTCTTGACTAATTTTATTCAATTCTTGAGTTAAGTAAATAGCAATTACATTGCCTACGATCGTATAAGCAATCAAACAAACTGCAACAAATTGGGAAATTGACCAGACAATTATGAGAAAAACTGTCATCTCCAGCCCTTTTTCTAAGAAAGTAGCTGAAAAACTGAGAGCATTTCTGGGAATGGGTTCGATTTCTTGTGCCAGACGTTGATCTGGGTTATCAATATCAGATTTAAAGTTGATTTTATAATAAGCACGCTTGCCAAAATATTTTGCTAATATCTGATTATTTAGCCATTCGTACCAATCAAGAGCAATTTTTTTTCTGACAAATTTAGACAATCCTACTAAGAGTGTTACACAGATCAGGGCAGCGCCATAAACCAATAACGTATCAACAAATTTATTAAAATCTTTCTCTTCAACGATCGCATCGACTAAATAGCGACTTACGAAGCTATTAAAGGCAGTTACAGCTACGAGTGCAATGATTAATAATATCAGGAAAAAGAGCATTGTCCATGCCCGAATCACGTCTGAAAATGCTCTTCCAGATGCCTCTGTGGGATACCAATAAGGCGCTGCAATCGCTTTGATATCCTCCCAAGATTGAGTAAAAGCCGAAGGAGTCTTCGTTATGGTTTTATTATGAATAGTTTTGGATTGCATGTTGTAAAAATCAGTTAAGGCTCTTGAGGCTGACTGAATAACTTTGGTATTTTATTATCTTGCCGAACAAGACAAAAATAAAAATTTAAAAGGCAAAAAAAATATTTAATTCATCTGACTTTTGACTTTTTAATTGGTTCTTTTTACTTTTTTATGTGTATTATTTAAAGACCCCATTTTGCCATAACTCTAATACCTCCTTGGCTGTAAAATAGCGTTCTTGCTCAACAGCAAGAGATTTAATCACTGAACGCATTTTTTCATATTGCTTCCTTGGTTGAGGATTTTGTAGTTGCTTTTCAAATAGATATTGAAAATTACTGACTCCACTCCATTTGCCAAAGAGAACTTCTATGGTGTTGTGAGGGAAAGCAGCATAGCTTTGAGGATCGCAAAACAAAGAATTGACATGGATACCTGATTCGTGGCGTTGAGCAGTTTGAGAATAAGGTGCAGCTGGACGAACTCCCAATTGCTCAATGTAATCAGTCACGGCGGCGAGAGCATCATAGTTAATCCCCTGGACTTCAATTCCGAAGCGGACTCGCAAACCATTTAACACCTGCTCAATGGCAACATTTCCGGCTCGTTCCCCAATCCCGCAAAACGTCCCCGATACTAAACTCGCTCCGGCCATGACGGACTGGAGAGTATTTTCGAGAGCCAAGCCCATATCATTGTGGTAGTGTACCCCGAAAGCTACCCCTGTTGTACTTTGGAGCAGGTCATTAATCCAGACATAACTCTTTTCTGGACTGAGGACTCCGACTGTATCACAGAGCATAAAATGTTCAATATAAGGACTGCATGAGCGGATACATTGCACTAAAAAGTCAAAATCGGCTCTGGAGGCATCTTCGGCTGCAAAGTCTACAGTGAGTCCAGCAACCGTAGTGGCATAACGCAAATTTTCGACAATTAAATCAATGGCGTTTTGGCGAATTCTATTGATTACTTCTGCTGGGATATTATCATCAATAGTTTTTCCTTTAAACTCGCTCAACAGACGGATCTGAGGATCTCTTAGAAACAGTAGTCTATCAGAAAGACCGTAGAAAAGGATGATCCGCTTAACTCCGTACATTTTAGCTTGATCAATGTACTGCTTTCCCATCAAAGTAGAAGCAGTGATCAGACTATCCAATCCCTCTGATACTAATGATTTGACTAGTTCTTCTTCTTGCTCACAAACACGGGGCATGATGGCTAGTCTATCTACTCCCGTTTGAGCAATTAAATGGGCCAGTTTTTGTTTAGTTGGGTAAGGGAAGAAAATGCCTGCTTGTTGTTCTCCATCCCGCAGGGTTTCATCAGAAATTTTAATCGGAAGGGTTTTCATTAGACCTCTTGCAAAATTATTTCAGGGTGAGATAAAGGAGAATTCAGAATACTTTACTCTGCTCCATCTACTATCAAGGTTTGTAATTGTGCAGCTAATAGTTTGACATTGGGTTCATAAAGCATCTGACCGTGGTTTCCAGGTACAGAAATTACCTTTATAGGCTTTTGAGTATAGGCTTGCCATCCCCAATCGGGCAGATTGTAATCAGAAAAAGCTTGAAGTTCTTGCAAAACAATCTCCTGAACTTCTTGAGCGCGGAATAAAACAATGGGGGCAGAAATTAGATGAGTTGGATGATAATTTGCGTAATTAAGAGTTAGCACTTTCATCACTTTCAGATTGGTTTTGAGTAGAGAGATAGTTGAATGTTCCGGGAGGATATTATATCGGTACAAATATTCTGCGGCCAGATCCCACCTGGCTTGGTCATCGCTTTGAGCGGCTAAATCGGAGTATTCCAAACCTAAAGAAACTCCCTTTAAGGCTTCAATCCGTTGAATCGATTGCCAAATCCAATCAATATCCGTTCTATTAGTTAAATACTCAGGCTGAGAAACTAGTCCAGCATCCAAGATAGCTAGTAAACTCACCGTTTCACCTTGCTGTTCCAGTTGAGAAGCCATTTCAAAAGCAACGGCACAACCTGAAGAGTATCCTACTAATATGTATGGACTTTTGGTTTGCTGTTGATGTAATAGCTCAATCATTTGACTCGCATGGGCTGCTACTGATTCCGGGAGTGGGTTAGAGCCATCTCGTCCTGGAGTTTCGAGTCCATACACGGGGCGCTCAGTTCCTAAATTGATTGCTAAATCTCGAAAATAGAAGCTGTGGCCGTTTGCGCCAGGTAGAAAAAATAGAGGGGTTGCTTCTCCTTGAGGTTGAAGTAAAAGTAAATCGGAATTTAACTGTTGAACCTCATAATTACAAAGTTGTTCTGCCAGTTGAGCAATGGTAGGATTCTGAAATAAACTGCTTAAAGAAAGTTGTTGCTCAAACACCTGCTGAATATTATTGAGCAGTTTGATTGCCAATAAAGAATGACCGCCCAAGTCGAAAAAGTTATTATGAATCCCAATCTCTTGACGTTCGAGTACAGCAGACCAAACTTGCGTTAGTTGTTGTTCTAAATCGTTTCGTGGGGCTTCGGATAAGCCTTCCATTACACCATTTGGAAGAGGTAAAGCTTTTCGGTCAATTTTGCCATTGGGAGTTAAAGGTAACTCATTAAGTACGATCATCTGAGCAGGTATCATATAATCGGGCAGACGGGATTTGAGGTGATTTTTCAATTGGGTAGATAAATCAGTAGTGATTCCCGTTAGATAGGCAATTAAACTTTGGTTGTTTTCAGTTTTATATAAGGTGACAATTGCTTCTTTAACTGATGGATGTTGCAACAAAATCGATTCAATTTCACCGAGTTCAATTCTAAAACCCCGTAATTTAATCTGATCGTCAATACGACCTAGATACTCAAGGTTTCCATCAATCCCCCATCTTGCTAAGTCGCCAGTTTTGTAAATTCGCTCAATTTTACTGAATAACTCAACTTCAATGAATTTTTCGGCGGTTAAGTCGGGACGATTGAGATAGCCTCGTGCCAAACCCACTCCAGCGATACATAATTCTCCAGGTATACCAGGCGGTAAGGGTTGATTGTGAGCATCTAAAATGTAAATGCGGATATTAGATAATGGTTGACCAATAGGCGGTTTTTTTCCATTAGGATGACAGAGAGCGATCGCAGCATTAACCGTAGATTCCGTAGGCCCGTAGCAATTAAACAAACGCCGTCCTGTTCCCCACTGTGCCGCCAATTCTGCTGAACAAGCCTCACCACCAACGGTTAGACATTGCAAATCGGGTAAGGTTGCTTGAGGTAAGACAGATAAGGCGGAAGGAGATAAAAACCCGTGGGAAATCTTGTGATCAGTTAAGAAGTCAACTAAGGTTTGACTGGGTAACAAGGTTTCTTTGTTTGCAAGATACAAGCAAGCACCAGTGACGAAGGTAGTCGCAATTTCAGCAACAGACAAATCAAAACTAAAAGAACCAAACTGAAGCAAATGGCTGTCGTGTTTAACTTGAAAAGTTTCAGCCCAGACCAAACTTAAATTGACAATTGCGCGATGCTCAATCATCACCCCCTTGGGTTGTCCCGTCGAACCAGAGGTATAAATTACATAAGCCAAATCATTAGGCGTACTTTGGAGACTGGGATTTTCTGTTAACGCTTCGGTAAAAGTTTCCTCGTCCAAACAAATTATCTGACAGGGATTTTCCAGGTTAGCTAAGGGTAATTTGTCTTTGAGAAAACTTTGGGTTAGCAACACCGATGTCCCAGAATCTTCTAACATGAACCCAATCCGCTCTTTAGGATAATTGGGATCAATTGGTACGTAAGCACTACCTGCTTTTAGAATACCGAGTAAACCAATAATCATTTCCAAAGACCGTTCAACACAGATACCAATTAAAGTGTCTGGCTGAATTTGGTGATTTTGAATAAGATAATGAGCGAGTTGGTTCGCTTTTTGATTGAGTTGCTGATAAGTTAGGCTTTGGGATTCAAATACCAAAGCTAGATTATTAGGGTTTTTCGCAACTTGTTGTTCAAATATCTCAACTAGAGTTTTATCATGAGGATAATCGCTTTCTGTTTGATTCCAGCGTTGTAGTTGCAGAAGTTCGGGCGCTGTCATCAAAGGCAGAGTATTAATAGGTTGCTGAGGGTTATCAACAATTCCCTTCAGCAAAACTTCAAACTGTTCCGCCATCCTTTGTATAGTATTCTTCTCAAAGAGATCGGTGGCGTATTCCCAACTGAGATTTAACTGGTTATCAGATTCTATGACTAGAAGTGCTAGGTCAAATTTAGCAAACGGATAGGTTAATGGGAGCCATTCAATATCTAGTCCTGGTAAACTTAGGTCGGGACTTTCATTATTTTCCAGTGCTAACATTACCTGGAATAAAGGATTATGGCTCATACTACGTTCTGGTTGCAACTGTTCTACCAGATACTCAAAGGGAATGTCTTGATGAGAGTATGCATCTAAACAAGTTTGGCGAGTTTGTTGCAGGAAATCGATAAAGCTTTGTTTAGGCTTGATTTGATTACGCAGTATCAAGGTATTGACAAAAAAGCCGATTAACCCTTCCGTGTGGCTGTGAGTGCGGTTAGCGATCGGAGAACCAATACATAAGTCTTCTTGGCGACTGTAACGAGAAAGCAGAATACTGAAAGCCGCCAACAAAATCATAAACAAACTTGCCCCTTGCTGTTGACTTAAAGTTTTAATGGCAAGAGTTAAGTCAGGTGAGAGGGAATAGCGATCGCGATCGCCTCGATAGCTTTGCAATGCTGGACGGGGATAATCGGTTGGTAACTCCAATAATGGGGGAGCATCTTTGAGTTGATTTTTCCAGTAGTCGATCTGAGTTTCTAATACTTCCCCTTGTAACCAATTTCGTTGCCAGTTTGCGTAGTCGCTGTATTGAATGGGTAAGGGAGGCAGGTTTGGGGTTTGACCTTGGGCAAAAGCGGTATAAACTTGTCGCAACTCACGGACAAACACCCCCATCGACCAGCCATCACTAATAATATGGTGCATATTGATGAGCAACACATATTTATGCTCCTTCAATTGCAGCAGTTTTGCTTTAAACAAAGGCCCAGTATTTAAGTCAAACGGTTCTTGAACATGAGCATCAATCAAACGCTGGATATTTGGGGAGTCGGAAATCGCTATTGGTAAAACTCTTTCCCAGTCCCCAATCCCCAGTCCCCAGTCCCTTAAAACTTCGATGTCGTCTAAATTTGCGATCGCAACTTCAGGTTGTCCCGCCACTGTGGGAAAATACATCCTCAGACTGTCATGCCGATTAAGCAGATAAGCCAAACTAGAATGCAGAGCATCAATATTGAGCTTTCCATCCAGTTGCAAAGCCATCGGCATATTGTAACTAGCTGATGGCCCTTGAAGTTGCGCTAACAGCCAGAGGCGTTGTTGAGCAAAGGAAAGGGGCTTCGGGGCATCATCTGATAAGGTCGGAATTTCCTCTGCTATGACATTTGTGGCTTTGACAGAATTTAAGAATGCTAATATGTCTGCTTTATGGGCTTGAATTTCCTGCTTTAGTTCAGAGGTTAAGGCGTTTTTGGTTGTACGAATTCGTAACTTATCATCTTCAGCCCAAATTCGACATCCCATGTTTTGCAAACGCAGCATTAAAGAAACTACTTGCTGATTTTGTGTCATGGTCATAGTTCAATTTCCTCTTCGTCTGAGTTGAGAGGCTGCATATTTTCGTCAGTGGAATTAACCCAAATGCAGGTATCGAGATAATTCGCTAATTCAGTGAGGGTGGGAAATTCAAATATCTTCCGCAGGGGCAATTCCACTTTGAATTTATCACGGATGCGGGCAATTAATTGGGTTGCTAATAATGAATGTCCTCCCAAGTTGAAGAAGTTGTCATGACGGGCGATAGCTTCATATTTAAGCAGCTTCACCCACAATTCGGCAAGCAGTTTTTCTGTCGAGGTTACAGGCAATTCAATGTCTGTTGATAAAACGGTTGCATTTGGTGCAGGTAAAGCTTTACGGTCTACTTTTCCATTCGGTGTGAGCGGCAGTTTTTCTAAGACAGTGAAATGGCTAGGAATCATATAATCAGGCAGAGTTTTTCCGATAAATTCCCGCCATTCGGCGAATATTGTTGGATCAACTTGATTGGTGCGATATTGTAACGGTTGATTTGCATAATGTTGCCAAGGTTTCAGCCGCAAATTATCCTCGTGATTAAATCGTGTTAGTGTCGTCTGTCCAGGTATATTCCGTTGAAAAACAATATCGTAATTAGAAAATCCTGTGGAACTATATTGGATAAAAGGTCTATAGGGTAAATCTGGCGCTAAAGTTCGGAAGGCTTCGGGTTCTAGCCCCAATTTGGCTTGGGCAACTGCTGCTTTTAAATCTGAAACAGCACCATCTAATTGGGCGATTTCTTCTAACAGCGCTATTTCAGAAGTTAGACGCGCATTCGGAATATTCTTAATACATAACAAATCTGGTTGCTGAGTTGTTAAAATTCGCTCGATTGTTTCTAAATTAAGTTGCTCAGTTTGCCAATCTAACCATTGTGATTCTGCGATTAGGGTATCTGTCTGATCTAAGTGTAAAATAACGTCATAACGAAAACGGCTCATTTCCGTTTGAGCATAACCCTGTTTCAATTGGATTTCTACATGACTAATCCGAGGAAATCTTTGTTTTAAAGCGATAAATAAATTAGGATCAATCAGTAATTCACCTTCGTTGCGAATACTTTTTTGAATCCGTTGATGCAAGTCTTTAATTGATAACTCATCGGGGGCATGATAAAACTCGACTGCGGTGTGGAAAGCTTCTAACAAATGGAGATTTCGCACATCGCCAATAAAGATTGATCCCTGAGTTTTTACAGCTTTGATAGCTCTCTCTAACACTGACAAAAAGTAATCCAGAGAGGGAAAATACTGGATGACAGAATTTATGATTACCAAGTCATAAGCATTTGTCTCTATGCCATCAAATTGGTTAGCTGCATTGGTTTTTAAAGTAACTCTGTCGTTGAGAGACTGCTGTTTTAGATGTTGTTCAATATACTGCAATGCTTCCGGTGAAAAATCTGTACCCAGATAATGCTGACAATGGGGCGCAATTTTAAACAATAACATTCCTGTCCCACAACCAATTTCCCAAATCCGTTTGGGTTCAAATTCCAGAATTTGGGCAACTGTTGTATCTCGCCATTCCTGCATCGCCGCTTGGGGAATTGGTTCTCCTGTGTAGCTATCATTCCACCCGGCTAGATTGAGAGTTGGGTCATCGGTTGGGATTTGTTGCTGAGAGTAGCTGTTATTAAAAACTTGTTCCCACAATTCTACCTGTTCACCTTGGTTTGTGCGCTCATCTGTCGTTGTTGGGACGATATAAGCTACCAGACGTTGATCGAGATCAGTTTCTTCCCGAACAATGACGACTGCTTCCTGAATTTTTGGGTGTTTGAGTAAAGATGCCTCAATTTCACCCAATTCAATCCGAAAACCTCGAAGTTTGACCTGATGATCAATGCGTCCTAAATATTGTAAATTGCCGTCAGGTAGCCAACGGGCTAAATCACCAGTTTTATAAATCCGCTCAGTTTGGTTGAACAGTTTAATGTCAATGAATTTTTCAGCACTCAGATCGGGACGATTCAAATAACCCTGTGCTAAACCCGCACCTGCAATGCAGAGTTCCCCTGGTATTGCTGGGGGAAGGGGTTGGTTGTAGCTGTCTAGAATGTAAATGCGGGTATTAGCGATCGCCTTTCCAATAGTTGGTTCATGCTGGGCATTTTTGGCAACTTTGGTAAAAGTCGAGTAAGTTGTGTCTTCAGAAGGGCCATAGAGGTTATAAACCCCTGTCACTGATGTGGTTTGATATAAAGCCTGTACTAGACGATTTTTTAATGGTTCGCCAGCTAAGTTGATGATTTGAACACTTGCCGGTATAACATTCATATTGAGTAGTTCTACAGCAGCACTCGGTACAGTATTAACCAATGTCATCGGTACAATACTGTTGCGTGCTTGCTCAATGTAGAGTGCATTTTCCACCACAATCACACTACCACCTTGAGTCAGAGGGACAAAAATTTCAAAAACGGAGAGATCGAAACAAATTGAGGTTGATGCTAAGACACCTGCAAGCTGTTCTGCACTGTAGATTGAATGTGCCCATTTTATCAGAGCTACTGGGCTAGATTGGGCAATGGCAACACCTTTAGGTCGCCCTGTGGAACCAGAAGTATAAATTATATAAGCCAAATCATCAGGGCTACTTTGCAGATTGGGATTATTTGTTAGCTGATTGACCCATGTTTCTGGCTCCAGAAATACTACTTGACAGGGATTTTTTAGTTTTTCTAGGGGAAGTTGCTTTTTGATAGGGTTTGTTGTTAGTAATACACAAGCATTACTATCTTCGAGCATTAAATAAATGCGTTCTTGGGGATAACTCGGATCAATTGGTACATAAGCTCCACCTGCTTTGAGGATAGCAAATATACCGATGAGCATTGATAGCGATCGCTCCACACAAATCGCGATCAAGGGATTATCAGGTAATTGTTGCTCTTTTTTGAGTTCCAACAAATAATGCGCTAGCTGATTGGCTTTTTGGTTGAGTTCTTGATAACTCAGGCTTTTGTCTTCAAACACCACCGCAATGTTATCAGGCGTTTGTGCTACCTGTTCTTCAAACAGACTCACCAAAGTCTGATTTTTGAGATAATTGATATTAGTTTGATTCCAAACTTGCAGTTGTTGAATTTCTGCTGTTGTGATTAAGGGGAGCGTACTGATGGGCTGTTGGGAATTTTGGATAATTGCTTCCAGCAAGATTTCAAAGTGTCCCGCCATGCGTTGAATCGTTTCTGCTTCAAATAAATCTGTGGCATATTCCCACATACAATGCAGTTGGTCGCCCCTTTCGCAAAAATCCAGTGTTAGGTCAAACTTGGCAAATGGGAGACTTTGCTCTAAATATTGAATATCAATCCCTGGTAAACTAACATTTTTCCCCGCTTCTTGAGTATTTTGCAACACCATCATCACTTGGAATAAGGGATTATGGCTCAGACTGCGTTCTGGTTGTAACTGTTCTACCAAATACTCAAAGGGAATATCTTGATGAGCGTAGGCATCTAGGCAAGTTTGACGGGTTTGTTGGAGTAACTCGCTAAAACTTTGTTCTGGCTTGATTTTACTCCGCAACACTAAAGTATTGACAAAAAAACCGATTAGTGATTCTGTATTGCTATGGGTGCGGTTAGCGATCGCAGAACCAATACATAAATCCTCTTGACGGCTGTAACGAGATAGTAAAATACTAAAAGCCGTCAACAGAGTCATAAACAAACTAACCCCGTGTTGTTGACTAATAGCTTTGAGTTTCTGAGTCAGTTCATGGCTCAAACGATATTCCTCACGCCCACCTTGGTAACTTTGTTGCGCTGGACGGGGATGATCGGTAGGCAAATCCAGGAATCGGGGAGCATCGCCTAGTTGTCGTTTCCAGTAATTTTCCTGAGTTTCTAAAATCTCCCCTTGTAACCAACTGCGCTGCCAAGCTGCATAATCACTATACTGAATTGGCAACGGGGGCAAATTTGGAGCATATCCCGCAGCAAAAGCAGCAAAAGCCTGTTCCCATTCGCGCTTAAACACCCCCATTGACCAGCCATCACTAATAATGTGGTGCATATTAATCAGCAGGACATTTTTCTGTTCGCTAAGTTGCAGCAGTTTCGCTTTGAACAGGGGGCCTGTATTTAAGTCAAAGGGTTCTTGGGCATGAGTATTGGCTAACTGTTGTCCAGTTTCCGCTTGAGTCTGGGGATCGAGCGAACGCAGATTTACGATCGCCAGTACTTCTATATCCTCTAGATTTTGAACGATTACTTGCGCCTCTCCTACTAGTGCGGGGAAATAAGTACGGAGAATGGCATGGCGATCGAGGAGATAATCAAAACTTGCACGCAACGCTTCTATATTCAACTTGCCGTCAAGTTGCAAGGCCGTTGACATATTGTAAGTAGCCGAGGTTCCAGTACCTTCAAGTTGGTCTAAAAACCAGAGTCTTGATTGGGCAAAAGATAGAGTTTTAGGAGCATTTTCAGGTTGTGGTGCGATCGCAGGTAAAGCCATCGCGCCAGCCGCTTGATCAATTTCTGTTGCCAACTCAGATAAAACGCTCTGCTCAAATACCTTGCGGACAGCCATTTCTACCTTAAAAGTGTCACGAATCCGGGCAACCAGTTGAGTTGCTAACAGGGAATGTCCACCCAATTCAAAGAAGTTATCTCGGCGACCAACAGACTTAGCTTTCAGGAGAGTTTGCCATAAGGTAGCCAGCAGTTCTTCAGTTGGTGTAACTGGCATTTCAAAATCAGTAGAAGTGGCTGTATCTGGTGCTGGTAATGCTCTGCGATCTAGCTTCCCGTTAGGGGTAAGGGGCAACTGATCCAATACCATAATCTGGCTAGGAACCATATAATTCGGCAGGCGAATTTTCAGGTAGTCTTTGAGTTGACCACCTAAATTGATAGATTTTTCTGTCGCCGTGAGATATGCTACTAACTTGGGATTATTATCAGTTTCATCTAAAATAACAACCGCTTCTTTAACTAAAGGGTGTTGTAATAATAGCGATTCAATTTCACCTAGCTCAACCCGAAAGCCCCGTAATTTAACTTGAGCATCAATGCGACCTAGATACTCAAGATTGCCATCATAGTTCCATCTTGCTAAGTCGCCAGTTTTGTAAATTCGCTCAGTTTTGGCGAATAATTTAACTTCAATAAATTTGTCCGCGGTTAAATCGGGACGGTTGAGATAGCCTCGTGCTAAACCGACTCCCGCGATACACAATTCCCCAGGAATGCCAGGTGGTAACGGTTGATTGTGAGCATCTAAAATGTAAATGCGGATATTAGATAACGGTTGACCGATAGAGGGTTTTTTCCCATTCGGTTTACAACTAGATATACTGGCGATAACCGTCGATTCCGTCGGGCCATAGCAGTTGAAAAAACGTCGTTTTGCTCCCCACTCTGCCACCAATTCTGCTGAACAAGCTTCACCACCAACGATTACAGCTTGCAAATCAGGTAATGAGGCTTGAGGTAATACAGATAAAGCCGAAGGAGATAACGTGAAATGGGAAATTTTGCGATCGCACAACAAGTCAACTAAAGTTTGACTTGGTAACAAAGTTTCTTTATTGGCCAGATACAAACAAGCACCTGCGGACAAAGCAGTGGCAATTTCACCAATAGATAAATCGAAACTAAAAGAACCAAACTGAAGCCAACGGCTGTGGTGTTTAACTTGAAAAGTTTCAGCCCAAGCTAAACTTAAGTTGACAATTGCACGATGCTCAATCATCACTCCTTTGGGTCGTCCTGTCGAACCAGAGGTATAAATTATATAAGCTAAATTATCAACAGTACTTTGAGGATGAGGATTATCTATTAATTCTTCGGCAAAAGTTTCCTCATCCAAACAAATGATCTGGTGTTTCAGTTTAGCTAAGGGTAATTGGTTTAATAGAAAACTTTGGGTCAGCAATACCGAGATCCCAGAATCTTCTAGCATGAACTCAATCCGTTCTTTGGGATAATTGGGGTCAATCGGCACATAAGCCCCACCCGCTTTGAGGATACCGAGTACACCAATAATCATTTCTAAAGATCGTTCAACGCAGATACCAATTAAAGTGTCTGGCTGGATTTGGTGATTTTGAATTAAATAATGAGCTAGTTGGTTCGCTTTTTGATTCAGTTGTTGGTAAGTTAGGCTTTGGGATTCAAACACCAAAGCGAGATTATTCGGGTTTTTGGCAACTTGAGTTTCAAACAGTTCCACCAAAGTTTGATTGAGGGGATAATCAGTTTGAGTTTGATTCCAGTTTTGGAGTTGCTGACGTTCGTCCTCTGTGATTAATGTCAGAGTATTAATCTTTTGTTGAGGGTTATCAACAATTTCCTTAATTAAAACTGCAAAATGTTCCGCCATCTTTTGGATAGTTTTGGCTGCAAACAAATCTGTCGCATATTCCCATTCTCCTGTCAATCCTTGAGGAGTTTCTCGGAAAATCAACGACAAATCAAATAGAGTCGTCGTGTTTTCCCACGTGAAACGGGTAAGGGTTAATCCATTGATTTCTAGTTGTTGCTGGGTTTCATTTTGCAAACCAAACGCCACTTGAAATAGGGGATGATGAGAAAGCGATCGCTCTAATCCCAATTCATCAACTAGTTTCTCAAAGGGTAAATCTTGATGGTCATAAGCATCTAGGGTTACTTGCTTGACTCGTTCAAGTAATTCTAAGAAAGTTGGATTTCCTTGCAGATTGGTGCGTAATGCTAAGGTATTGACAAAAAAGCCAATTAATGTTTCAGTTTCACGACGATTGCGATTAGCGATCGCAGAACCAATAATAATATCCTCTTGACCACTGTAGCGCGAAAGTAAGAGCGTAAATACCGTCAGCAAAGTCATAAACAGAGTTGTTCCTGACTCTTGACTCAAACGCTTCAACTTCTGTGTTAAATCCTGATTGAGTTCCAAAAACTCGCTACGCCCTCTGAAACTTTGAACCGAAGGGCGGGTTTTATCTGTGGGCAATTCTAATAGAGGCGGGACTGCGGCTAATTGTTTTTGCCAGTAATTAAGTTGGGTTTCGAGTACCTTTCCCTGTAGCCATTGTCTTTGCCAGTGGGCGAAATCGGCATATTGCAGGGCTAATTCAGTTAAAGGAGAAGATTTTCTGGCGCAAAATGCGGTATAGAGGCTGAACAATTCACGGCGGAATATGTCCATTGACCAGCCATCGCAAACGATATGATGGATGACGAGCAACAAAAGATAAGATTGGTCACTCAGTTGCAACAATTTTACCCGCAGCAAAGGTGGGTTTGATAAGTCAAAGGGCTGTTGCAATTCTTCTGTCGCTAACTGCGTGGCTTTGCTTAACTGGTTTTCTTCAGTCAATTGTCGCCAATCTCGTACTTGCATTGTCAGTTGCGGATGAGCGTGAATCACCTGTATCGGCGACTCATCGACAACACAAAAGCTAGTACGTAAGACTTCATGACGTTGAACAATTTCTGTAATAGCTTGTTCTAAAGCACTTATATTCAGAAATCCGTTAATCTGCCAGAAAAAGGGGACGTTGTAGACACAATTTTCGCCTTCTAGTTGGTCGAGAAACCACAATCTTTGTTGGGCAAAGGAGAGGGGAAGAGATTGTTCTCTTGATACCAATGTTAGGGGTGGAGTTAGCTTGCCATTATGTTGTGGAGATTGCTGTTGCTTTTTAAGTTTTTGTAGGACTAATTCTCGCTTTTCTGGAGAAAGGGCTTCTAGACGTTTTAGTATATCGCTCATAATAATTCGTAATTCGTAATTAAAAACACTTATCGTGACCCTTTGGATGAGAATTAAAATTATTTTTTTAAATTAATTTAACCTTTAAAAAAGCAATTGTTGCGTTACTTCTTCTTCTGATAACTGAGCAACTTCCCCTAAAATTTGTGCTATTGCATCATTTTCTGCTTGTTCAATCTGTTGAGCGTTCACTTTTTGAGCAAGTTCAGCAATGGTGGGATTTTCAAACAAATAACGCAGAGGAAAATTTAGATAAAAGGCTTCTCTTAATCGAGAAATCACTTGTGTTGCCAGTAAAGAATGTCCTCCTAACTCAAAAAAGTTATCGTGAATTCCCACCTGTTTTAGTTTAAGAACTTCAACCCAAATCGTGGCTAATTCTTGTTCGGTAGGCGTGCGAGGAGCAACAAAATCAACCTCTAGATTTCTTTGGTCGGCATCTGGGGCGGGCAAAGCACGGCGATTGATTTTACCATTAGGTGTTAGGGGAAATGCCTCCAGAAACACGAAAGCGCCGGGAATCATATAGTCAGGCAGCTTTGTCTTGAGGAAGTTTCGCAGAGTGCTAGAAGTTGGGGGATGATCTTTGGCAATGAGATAGGCAACTAAAGATTTATTCCCAGGTTCATTTTCCCGTGCAATAACTATGACTTGCTTTATATCAGGGTGTTGATTTAGAACTGCCTCAATTTCTCCTAATTCAATGCGGAAACCACGAATTTTCACCTGTATATCAATTCGCTCCAGAAATTCCAGATTTCCATCAGGGAGACGGCGAATTAAATCTCCAGTTTTGTAAAGTGTATCGCCCTCAAGAAAAGGATTAGGAATAAATTTTTCACTGGTTAATGTTGGTTGATTTAAGTAACCTCTAGCAACACTCGCCCCACCCACATAAAGTTCCCCAGGAACACCAATCGGAACTCTGTGTAAATCTTTATCTAGTAGATAAACTCTTCTGTCACCGATGGGTTTTCCAATGGGAATTGACTGGACATTTTCAGCAAGTTGTTGAGGAATCGGGTAACAACAAGTAAAAACGGTACATTCTGAAGGGCCATAAGCATGAATTAATTGCGTTCTTGGCAGTAGTTTTAAGGCGCGACGAACATGAGGTACAGAAACAGATTCTCCGCCAAATAGCAGTTGTTTCACCTCTGATAACGCTTCAGGCATCGTGTCAATTATGAGATTGAATAAAGCAGTAGTCAGAAACAGAGTGTTAACCCCTTGTTCTTGGATGATGCGGCTTAAGTCTTCAGGTGTGGGAATTTTGCCTGGGTAAAGCACACAACGCCCACCATAAAGTAAGGGCGGCCAAAGTTCTAGGGTTAGTGCATCCCAAGAAATTGATGAATGTTGTAGCCAAATCTGTTCTGCATCAAGGTGAATATAATCAACCCCAAACATAAAACCAATGATGCTACGATGGGTAACTTCTGTTCCCTTTGGTGTTCCCGTCGAGCCAGAGGTATAAATGATATAAGCTAAGTTTTCTGGATTAACTTCACTGAGCAAATTGTCTTCACTATGTTGAGTAATTATTTCCCAATCTGAGTGAAGATTCACCACAATTTGATTATGGACTGGCAAGCGATCGCACAAATGATTATGCGTTAGTAAAATCGTTGTCTGGACATCTTCCATCATGAAAGTCAGTCTTTCTGAAGGATAAGCTGGATCTAGTGGAATGTATGCCCCACCAGCTTTCAGGATAGCCAGTATTCCGATCGCTAGAAATGGCGATCGCTCGACACAAATTCCTACCCGTACTTCGGGTTTAACTCCCAACGCTTGTAAATAATGAGCTAATTGATTGGCGCGGTTATTCAACTCCCGATAACTTAAATTTTGCTTTTCGTATACCAGTGCTACTGCATCAGGAGTTTTTTCTACCTGTTCTTCAAATAAACGATGAATACATTTGTAATGAATAGAATCTATGTTTTGATTATTTTCTTGGAGAATTAATTCTTTCTCTTCGGCTGCACTGAGCAGAGATAATTGGGAAATCTCTTGTTGTAGATTAGTTGCCATTCCTGCTAGCAATGTTTGGAAATGTCCAATCATACGGGCAATTGTCTCTTGCTCAAAACGACTGGCATCATAGACAATCCTTCCAGACAATTGTGATTGAGGATTAACCACAACCGTTAACGGGTAATTGGTGCGTTCAAAACAACGAAGATGACTAATGTCTAAAGTTTTTTTGGTTTTCTGTTCAGCAGAATCTAGCGGATAATTTTCAAACACTAAAAGGCTCTCGAACAGCGGCATTCCTGGGGGAACATCACTCAATCGTTGAATTTCTGCCAGGGAATAATAAGCATACTGTTCCTGTTGAAATGCTTGGCTTTGTAATTGCTTGAGCCAGGGTAATAATTCCGCTTTTCCATTGACTTGTACCCGGATGGGAAGGGTGTTGATCAGTAAGCCAACCATTGAATCCACTCCCGCAAGGGTTGGTGGACGGCCGGATACAGTTGCACCAAAAATTACATCACTTTCCCCACTGTAGCGGGAAAGCAGCAATGTATAAGCTCCTTGCACCAAATTATTCAGAGTTAAATGGTGCTGTCGTGCCGCATATTGCAGTTTCTCAGTTACCGTTTGAGATAATTGAAAAGTTTGCTCATTGTATATTCCTTCTTCCCTATTCCCTGTTAAAGAAATAGGAGTTTCAAACCCCTGGAGGTTTTTTTGCCAGAAGTTATTTGCCTGAGTAATATCCTGTTGCTGTAACCACTCAATATACTCCCGATAGGGGCGAGAGGGTATCAGGCGTAAATGTTCGCCTCGCTGATTAGCTTCATAAAAAGCTAAAACTTCTTTGAGGATAATCTGCATTGACCAGCCATCAAAAAGGATATGATGATGACTCCAAATAAATTGGTAAGTATACTCCTCTAGCTGGATGACAGTGAAGCGCATCAGAGGAGCTTGAGATAGATCAAATCGTTTTTGGCGATCGCATTTCAAAAAATCCCCTAAGTAGTGTTGTTGTTCATCTGGTGTGAAATTTTGCCAATCCAATTGCTCCCACGGGAGATCCACTTGCTTACTCACCATTTGCAAGGGTTTTTCTATCTCTTCCCAATAAAAAGCACTGCGTAAAACTGGATGCCGTGCCACAATCTGCTGCCAAGCTTGGACAAACCCAATAAAATTTAATTCTCCTTGGAGGATGCAAACCAACTGCTCAAAATAAACTTCCGATTCTGGCGCATAAAGGGTATGAAAAAGCATCCCCTGCTGCATGGGTGAAAGTTCATAAAGATCGTCGATATTATTCATGAAACTACCTCGGAGTGGGATTGGGAGAATGACAAATGACTACTTGTTTTTGTTGATTTTGGCTAGGAATTTGTCAAGCTGTTTTTGGCTGAGTCTGGCTGCTGAGAAGTCTGAAGGTGTATGACCGATCGCATCAGGGGATTGACAGTGGGTAATCAGCGATCGCAATGCCTCCATGAACCCAAAGGCCAAACCCTCAATGGTATCTCGTTTATGAATTTTCTCACTGTAAGTCCAAGTCATTTCCAGCCTTCCGGCACGAATAAATCCGCTTACTCCTAATAGGTGGCTGCGCTGATTAAGTAAACTCTGTTCAGCTTTGAATTCTTCAGCCAAACCCAACACAGCAGATGCCCTAAGTACCTGATCGAACTGACCAAGATAGTTAAAACTTACTTGTGCTTGAGGGAAACTTTCTAGTCTGGTGCGTATTGCGTTATCCGGCTGCAAATATCTCAACACGCCATAACCGATGCCTCGATTAGGGATGCGCCGCAGTTGTTCTTTAACTAACTTTAAAACCTCTCCTGGATGGTCAACTTCTTCTAGGTGTAAATGAACGGGGAATAAGGTGGTAAACCAACCCACAGTGCGGGACAAATCTACATCCTCAAATAAGTCTTCCCGTCCATGTCCCTCTAAATCAACGAGTAGGGAACGTTCTCCCGTCCATTGGGCAAAGCTTTGCACCAGGGCAGTTAATAGCACATCGTTTATTTGAGTGTTGTAGGCCGAGGGTACATCCTGCAAGAGGGCGCGGGTTTGTTCTTCAGTTAAAGAAAGCGACACAGAAGCGGTTGAGGCTAAGGTGTTATTTTCTTTACCTAAAGGATAATCTACTGGCAAGGCGGTAACTTTAAAACTAGACTCACTTAGCCAGTAATTCAACTCATCTGATGATTGGGCGTATTCTGTGAGGCGATCGCTCCAATATTGAAAAGAAGTTGTTTTAGGTGGTAATTTAATAACTTCACCACGACTGATTTGCTGATAACCAGTAGCCAAATCTTCGAGCAAAATCCGCCAGGAAATGCCATCTACTGCTAAGTGATGGATGATGAACAGTAACCGACCAGGTTGATTGTTGCCTAATTGAAACAATGCTACTCGTGCGATGCCTGCGGCGGGCGTAGCCATCGCTCCAATAGATAGATTCAAACTAGCTTGAAGTTCAGCATCAGCAGCTTTCATTGCTGTTTGTTGTTCTTCTGGTGACAGGTGCGACAAATTGATGACGCTAAATGGTACAGATTCTTGAGCCGGGACGTTAAACTGCTGCCAGTTTTCCTCTTGTTGCACAAACTGCGATTCTCCCCTTGGGAGACGTGCAAAGCGCGATCGCAAAGCATCGTGATGCAGTAACAATTGTTGTACAACTTGCTGTAATAGTTCTGGTTGCAAGTCTGGGGGCACTTCTAGCAAGGCTGATTGGTTAAAGTAATCAGGTTCGGGCAATTTCTGCTCGAAAAACCACTGTTGGATGGGTGTCAGTGCCACAAAACCAGTCACTAACCCTTGTTCCGCTTTGACAGAGCGAGTAATCCCTGCCACGGCAGCTAACTCAGCAATAGTTTGGTACTGAAATAGCTGTTTAGGGGCAATTTGGATACCCGCTTGATTGGCGCGGGAAATTATCTGAATGCTGAGGATGGAGTCTCCGCCCAATTCAAAGAAGTTATCGTGAATACCGACTTGTTTTAATCTTAAAATTTCTGACCAAATTGCCGCTAATCTTTCTTCTGTAGGGGTTTGAGGCGCAACAAATTTATCTTCTACACTGCGGGAAAGGTCGGGGGCTGGTAGGGCGCGGTAGTCTACCTTCTGATTCGGAGTCATTGGCAGGGCTTTCAGCAACATGAAAGCCGACGGAATCATGTAATTAGGTAGTTTCTGCTTCAGGAAATGCCGCAATTCCTCGGTGGTTGGTTGCGACTCTTTAGGCACAACATAAGCCACTAGCCGTTTTTGTCCGGGAATATCTTCACGAGCAATGACCACAGCTTGAAACACCTGTGAATGTTGTCTCAGCACCGTTTCGATTTCTCCCAACTCAATGCGGAAGCCCCGAATCTTCACCTGATCGTCAATCCGACCGAGATATTCCAGGTTGCCATCTGCCCGAAATCGTGCTAAGTCCCCTGTTTTATAAAGGCGATCAGAATCTCCCGTGCTTCGATCGAAGGGATGGGAGATGAATTTTTCCTCGGTTAACTCTGGACGTTGCCAATACCCTCTGGCTAATCCGGCTCCGCCAATGTGTAGTTCTCCGGAAACTCCTATAGGCACTGATTGCAGATATTGATCCAGAATATAAACTTGAGCATTGCTTACAGGTCGTCCAATTGCAACAGACGTGGCGGCTGGAGTTAAGCGCTCTAAGGTAGTTATAACCGTTGCTTCCGTTGGCCCGTAACTATTAAGTAATTGGGGTGGATGGGAGAAGTGAGCAATACTACTGTGCCAACGCTTCACTTTTTCGAGTTGAGCTTCTTCTCCGCCAATAATCAGCATTCTCAGACTTTCGGGAATTCGGGAGTCTTCAGAGGTAAGTTCCGCCGCCAACTGATGCCAATAGGCTGTAGGAAGATCCAAAACAGTTAACTGCCATTCTCGACAACACCGCCAAAATTCATCGCTGGAGTGCAACATCTGTTCGGTTCGCAACACTAATGTTGCACCGACTACAAGACAAGGAAAGATTTCTTCAACTGAGGCATCAAAACAGATAGATGCAAATTGCAGAATATTATCGCTTGCATTAATTCCATATTCATGCATAGCGGTGAGGGCAAAATTGAACAGCGATCGCTGTTCAATCATCACCCCTTTGGGTTTACCTGTAGAACCAGAAGTGTAAATAATGTAGGCGAGGTTATGGAGTTGAACTTCGCTAATCGGATTAGCTGTACTGTGTTGAGCAATTTGTAACCAGTCCGTATCTAAACAGATCGTTTTTCCGGCATAATCTGGTAGTTTGGCTGAGAATCTTTCTTGAGTCAGCAGAATGCTCAGTTGCGTATCTTCGAGAATGTCAGCTAGTCGCTCTTTGGGATAGGCAGGGTCAAGGGGAATATATGCACCCCCTGCTTTGAGAATGCCAAGTAAGCCAACAATCATCTCTAGGGAACGCTCAACGCAGATACCGACGAGGGTTTCTGGTTTGACTCCCAAACTTTGCAGATGGTGGGCTAATTGATTGGCGCGATCGCTCAATTGGCGGTAAGTTAGCTGTTGTCCTTCTTGCTGAATAGCCACGGCATCAGGCGATCGCTCCACCTGAGCCGCAAATAACTTATGGATACACTCTTTAGCGGGATATTCTCTGTGAGTCTGATTCCATTCCACCAGTAACTCTTGCTGAGTCGGCGTTAGCAATGGTAATTGCGAAACTTGCTGCTCCGGGTTAGCAATAATCGCATTTAGTAAATTTTGATACTGCTCTAATATTTGTTGAATTGTGGCAGCATCGAAGAGGTCACTGTTGTATTCTAAAATTAGCGTGATTCCCTTGGCTCCGCTTTTAGACCCGTTCTGCACGCGTTGCTCTGAACGCGGTATGACCAAAAAATCTAAATCAAACTTTGCTGATTTATTACTGATAGGTTCATGCAAACTGATGTCTAAACCAGGAAGACTCAAGTCTGGCATGGGAGAATCATGGAAGCTGAACATCACTTGAAATAGAGGATTGTGACTCAAATTCCGTATTGGCTTCAGCACCTCCACTACCTTATCGAAGGGTAAATCTTCGTTGGTGTATGCTTCCAGAGTCACTTGACGCACTCGACCGAGTAATTCTCTAAATGTGGGATTGCCAGACAAATCAGTGCGTAGAACCAGGTTATTGACGATCATGCCAATTAGCTTTTCTACCTCCTGCATCCGCCGATTAGCAACAGCAGTGCCCACGCTCAGGTCGTCCTGGCCAGTGTATCGGTGCAATATTACCAGGAAAGCTCCTAGCATCGTCATAAATAAGGTGACACCCTCTTGACGACTCAGAACTCTCAGGGATTCGCACAAGTCAATCGGAAGTTCTAGCCTAATTTGATCACCATTGTAAGTTTGCTCTGTCGGTCGCGGGCGATCGTAGGGTAATTCCAACAACGGTGAACTACCAGATAACTTCTGCTGCCAATAGGCCAATTGTGCTTGTGCTTCCTGGCTTTTGACCCACTGTCGCTGCCAATGGGCAAAATCCACAAACTGAAGCAGTGGTTTAGGAAGGATAGCAGAATCTCCCAGCGAGAATGCTTGATAAAGTTTCAGCAGTTCATCCAGAAACACATTGAATGACCAACCATCATGAGCCATGTGATGCTCAATGTGGATCAACAAATGTTCTTGGTCGCTCAACCTCAACAAAACCCACTTAACTAATGGTAGTTGATTCAGGTCAAACGGCTTTTGCACTTCTATCTCAACTAGGCGTTGAGCTTCTGTTTCTCGCTCCGATTCAGGGAATGTCTGGAGATCAACTACTCTGAAGCTGATTGGTTGCGCTGGGTGGATTACCTGAAATAGGCGTCCATTCACCGCCGGATAAGTCGTGCGAAAGATTTCATGACGCTGCACAATCTCGTTGAGGCACTGTTGTAAGACTGCCACATTTAGCTGACCCTTAAATCGCATAGTTGCCTGGAATTGGTAGGCACTACTTTCAGGGGCCAATTGCTGGATGAAGTACACTCGCTCTTGAGCAAAGGAAACTGGCAAGAGTCCTTCACGCCCAATTCGTTGGATGGTAGGACGCTGCAACTGCGGTTCTATGCGGCTGTACTGTTCGATTAGTTGAGCCAGACCGGCTATGGTGGGTTTTTCAAAAATGTGGTGATAGGACAACTCGACTTGGAAAACTTCGCGCACGCGGGAAAGGAGTTGAGTTGCAATTAGGGAATGACCACCCAGTTGGAAAAAATTGTCATTGACTCCAATCTGCTCAAGTGCTATTAACTCAGCCCAGATGACTGCTAACTTCTCCTCAATTGGGTTCCGAGGCGCGACAAAGGTTTCTTCGAGATCGGGGCGTGTGCGATCGCCAGCTGGAAGATTCTGACGATCCACTTTACCATTGGGAGTCAGGGGCAAGGAGTCGAGAATCACAAAGACTGCTGGCACCATATAGTTAGGCAGCCTTTCTTGAAGGAAGCGTTTGAGGGTAGTGACGCTCGTATCAAGCTTTTGCTTAAGCACAATATAGGCGACAAGGCGCTGATCGCCAGGGATGTCTTCACGGGCGATCGCTACTGCTTGCTGTACATCCGGGTGTTGACTCAAAAGCGCTTCAATTTCTCCCAGTTCAATACGGAAGCCGCGAATCTTCACCTGATGATCGACTCGCCCAATAAACTCAATATTGCCGTCTGGTAAGAAACGGGCTAAGTCCCCGGTTTTGTATAATCTACTCCCTTCTGCCTTCTCGAAAGGATTGGGGATAAATTTTTCCTCGGTTAATTCTGGGCGGTTCAGATAGCCTCGTGCCAATCCGTCGCCACCAATATATAATTCACCAGGAGTACCAATGACAACTGGTTGAAGTTGGGAGTCCAGGATATAAATTTGTGTATTGGAGAGTGGGCGACCAATCGGCACGTTTGTTGCCTCTTCGGCAATATCCTCCACTAGATACCAACAAGAGAATGTTGTACTCTCAGTTGGCCCATAAACATGCACCAATTGCTGTGGCGACCCATTTCTCAGAACCGCTTTGACTGACTTGGGATCTACAGCCTCGCCTCCAAATAGCAAGTGTCGCAGGTCTTTAAATGCCTGGGGAACAATGCTGGCTAACTGATTAAATAAGGCTGTCGTCAAAAACAATACGCTAATCCCTTGTTCGCGGATGTACGCTGCGAAATGCTGGGGCGAAAGCACAACATTGTGAGGAATTACTACCAGCGTAGCCCCGTGCAGGAGAGATCCCCAGATTTCAAATGTAGCTGCGTCAAAGGAAGTATTTGAGGCTTGAGCAACGCGTAGTTGACCGCCTTCGGCATCGTTTGGCACAAAATTTATATAGTTGGTGTTGCATACTAACCGATTCACAGCCCGATGCGGCACAGCTACTCCCTTTGGTGTTCCTGTAGAACCGGAGGTGTAGATCACGTAAGCCAGATTTTCAGCCGTGACGTTACTAGTCGCATTCTCTTGGCTGTGTTGGTTGATGAATTCCCAATCAGTATCCAGACAAACCACCTGTACTCCGCTCCCAGCAAAGCTTTCAACAAACTTTTGCTGGGTTAATAGCACCTGCACTTGAGAATCTGAGAGCATGAACGCTAGACGCTCTTTGGGATATGTCGGATCTAATGGCACATAAGCTCCACCCGCCTTGAGGATGCCCAAGCTAGCCACTACCATTTCCCAAGAGCGTTCAACGCAAATACCTACCAGAACTTCTGGCCCTACTCCTAGCGAATCGCTACGCGACAGCAAAGCTGAACGCAAATAATCTGCTATTTTGTTGGCTCGGTGGTTCAACTCTTGGTAAGTTAGTTGTTCATCTTTAAAAACGACAGAAATATTGTCTGGAGTTTTTTCTACTTGTACTTCAAATAACTGATGTATGCATAGATGTTTGGGATAATCTACCGCTGTATCATTCCATTCCACCAATATTTTATGTCGTTCCTGCTCAGTTAAAGCAGAAAAAGCATCAATATCCTGAGTAGAGTTAATGATAATTTCTTCCATAATAAATTTAGTACAAAAATTGAAAATTTTAGGAAAGCTATAACTCTTGTATATATGCTTGACCAAATAATTACTAATTCGTTGGGAAAATAATCGGCCTTTGAGGGCTTAATCCGGTGAGATTCAGACTCAGAGGCCATTTTTTTTGCTGAGGGCAATTTGGTGCGATTACTGAACCGACACAAATTTGAAAATAAAATGCGAATGGATATCTCAAAGCAAAATACAGTTAGCTTTTAATCATCCTAAATTCCCAATTTAAAATCTAAATTAGTGCCGTTCGATTTGAAATCTCAAGGAATTTAACAGTGAAATTATTCCTCGACGATTTCAATTGTTTTTGGTGGCTGAATCTCTTCAGTATCAATAATCACTTCTGGACTCAGTTCATTTTTCAGTTTGAGTTTTAGCTCCTCTGAAATGGGTAAATCTTTAATTTCTTTCAAGAGGAATCTCACAGATTCGGTTTTGCTACGTTCTGTATAGACGGCCTTGAGAACAGCTTCAATTCCATATCCCGCGACAGTATCCCCTACAACCGTTATTAGACCAAGCAGTGCTATCCCTCCGACAATGCCAAACGGCCCTCCTAACGCTGTGATGGCAGCTGCAATAGCGGCAGAACTACCCCCTGTTGTGACTGTTAGAATCACGAGAAATACGCCAGGAAGACCCAGACCAGCAAGTTTTTTAACGATTTCGTCCATTTTAATTACCTAAAATCCTTTGTTGGTTAAAACATTACTAAGGGTACGAGAGTTGAGCCTTTGTAAATAAAGAAACCTATCTCAAAACCAGACTAAACTAAATAAGAGTCATTCCTGCTCAGATTGGGTTAATATTTTTTGAGTTGTTTCTCTATTTACCCCGATCTGATAGTTCGATTTGGTTGGGGTTCCAATCGCCAAGTCCCCAATCCCCACTCACAATTCAATCAAAGCGATCGCTAATTTTTCCATTTACAGCAGAGATAGCAACTGTTCTTGGTGAGGCTAAATAATTTTTGCCCGTTGGATCGCCGCTACGGCCTTTAAAATTGCGATTGGTTGCATAAATCCCTGTTTCTTCTTTTGCCAAAACCCCAAGCCCAGAATTGATACAAGCCCCACAACCTATCTTGAGAATCTGTGCCCCTGCTTGTTCAAAAATGTCGAGATAACCTAATTCCTGGGCTTGTTCTCGGATTTCAATGCTTGCAGGGACAATAAACAAGTTTACACCGTCTGCTAGTTGGCGACCCTTCAAAACTTCAGCGGCCTGAGCTAAATCGTAGAGTTTACCTCCAGTACAAGAGCCAATAAAGGCTTTGGTAATCGGAATATCTTCTAACTGACTAATGGCAACTACTTGATCGGGTTTTGGAGGACGTGCAACTTGCGCTTCTAAATCACTAAGGTCAAATTGATAAACTCTTTCGTACTCAGCATCAGCATCGCCGATAATCTCTACAAATTTTTCTGAAGCTCGGTTTTTTACATATTCACGTGTCACCTCATCAGGAACAATCAAACCACAGATTGCACCACACTCCACAGCCATATTAGCTAGGGTCAACCGTTCATCAAAGGGCAGTTGGGCGAGGATTGACCCTCTAAACTCCATTACCTTACTGGTAGCGCCAGCACAGCCGATTTGTCCCAGGATAAATAGGATAATATCTTTGGCACTGATTTTAGAAGGCAAGGTTCCAGACAACTCAAATACTATAGTTGGAGGAACACGAATCCACATATCTCCTGTGGCATAAATATTAGCCATATCAGTGGTTCCTACCCCCGTGGAAAAGGCTCCCAATGCCCCGTAGGTGCAGGTATGGGAATCTGTACCGGCAATTATCATTCCTGGTCGGACAAACCCTTTTTCTGGGAGTAAAACGTGACAGATGCCTGCTGCTTCACCTGGGGAAACCATATCAAATAAGTGGCATCCTTGGTCTTGGGCAAACTGAATCATCTGGTCATACATCAGATATGCTTTGTCATCAGCACGGATGTCGTTAACTTGGATAAAGTGATCGGCTACCAAAACCACCTTTTGGGAGTCCCATAATTTTGCTCCTTCTCCATACTGTTTATAAAATGTCTTGGCCACAGGCCCGGCCACAGCATCATGAGATAAGGCTAAATCGACCTGAGCAAAAACCACTTCTCCCGGCTGGACGTAGGTATTACCAGAGGCTTTGGCCAAGAGTTTTTCGACTAAAGTCATTGGTCGGGTTGGCGTCAGACTGCGAGGAATGGTGATCTGACCTTGACGACGCATCTGATTAAAAGACATTAGCCCACCGGCTGCTGCGATCGCATCAACTACAGGATTCTCCTGTTTTTCCCCTAAAATTTCTAGGGAAAGTCCAATATTGATGCTATTGCGATAAAAAATTTCCGCAAACGATCGCGCCCGAATCTTTTCAATTCCCGCAGCTTGCAGGGCAATGGGGGCAACTTCTCGACTGGAACCACAGCCGAAATTTTCTCCGGCTTCAATCACATTGTATTTTAGCAGTTCACCTTCGCCAATAACATGTTCTAAAGCATAGTGTTTTAAGCTATCAGGGTGATCGTTTGTTGCCCGATTCGCAGGAATAATATCATCGGTATTGATATCATCTCCAAGGTGCAAAACATTATTTCCGTGACTCATGAAGCACTCCTAATTGAGAATGTTGCACCGCTGAAATTTCTTCAAGCAAAAGGTCAACTAAGGTTGCAGTATTGACTAAAATTTCTTCTCCTTGGGTAAATAAATCAGCTGTTCGGTATCCCTTAGCTAAAACTCGGTCTTGTGCTGCAATAATCAGTTGGGCAGCCTGCACTTCTCCCCATTGCTGAAGCATTAAAATACAGGCTCCAAGGGTTCCAAGAGGATTAGCAATTCCCTTCCCTGCAATGTCTGGGGCTGTACCATGAATCGCTTCGTACAAACCAAATCCATTAGCGTTAAGACTCGCTGATCCTAACAAGCCAATTGAGCCAACTAATGCACCACCAATATCGCTGAGAATATCTCCAAACAGATTCCCCGCCAAAATTACATCAAACCGCTGCGGATTAAGAACCATTTGCATAGCTAAGTTATCCACCAGCATTAGTTCGACGATAACACCAGGAAACTCTGTGGCTTCTTCTTGCACTAGACGAGTCCAAGGCAAATGAGGTAAGGCGTTTTCTTTGTGGGCTACGGTGAGTAATCCTCGGCGGTATTGGGCTTGCTCTAAAGCCTTACGAGCTATTCGACGAATTTCTTCATCGTAATAGCGCATCGTATGGTATCCATAATTTCCTGCTTCGTCTGAGGAACGTCCAGATGACCCAAAATAAATCCCACTGACTAATTCTCGGACGATGAGAATATCAAGTCCTTGAATTTTTTCTGGTCGAAGGCTAGATTTATGCAGGAGACTATCAACAACACGGATCGGGCGAAGATTACAAAAAAAGTCGAAGTGCTTTCGGAGTTCTAGCAGTCCCCCTTGAGTAACCGCACCAAATACAATTCCATCGGCTCCATCGCCCAGTTTGGCGGTGGCTAGAGGGAAGTAACTACCCAGTTTTTCAAAAGCCGTTGCACCTAGCCAGCCATAGTCTACCTGCAAGGTAAATCCTTCAATTTTAGCGACGTGTTGCAGAATTTTTAAAGCAGCTTCCACAACTTCTGGCCCAATCCCTTCCCCAGGAATGGCGACGATCCGATAAGATGGCTTACTTAAAGACCCCATTTCGACCTATAGAAAATTACTGGCTCCAGTTCATTCTCATTCAGAAATATCAAATTTAGGTTGATAGAATACTACATAATTCATCAATTTGTTTGCTTTTTTCTTGAATCAGCGTATTCCCTAAAGTTTGTAACTGCCGCAGATTATCTGGCTTGGCATTATCTATTTCTTCGAGTTCACTTTTTAAGAATGTTTGAAATCGGTAATAAGAAGTTTTATTACCTTTATTATTAGACTCAAACAACCGTTCTAATTCTCCAGCTACTACTTCACTGCCACCGTCAAGCACAATATTTAACAGAGGTTTTGCCCATTGCAATAGTCCCCATTTTTTAACTTCGTCATAAGGATAGACACTTGTGAGTGAACCAGTACCCAAGGATACTAATAAGATATCGTCTGTATTCAGGACTTGTTTGTTTTCTTGTCTACTAATTTGCGCTTCTAAAATAGCCAAATTAGCTGGATTATTAGCAACTACTCCGCCATCAACTAAAGTGTAGAAGCCATTACTATTATGGGAACTCCCAACCCGATAGGGAGAAAAATAAGTTGGAGTTGCACTAGTTGCTAGTGCCGCATCTGTAAGCGTAAAACCTGCACACAACTTGCGAAACTTTTTCGATTCTGTCTGTTGTTTTTCCAGTTTATTTGTAAAAAATATCGGGATTCGCTGCTCGATATCGTAGCTAGTTACGAAAACTTCTTTGAGATTATTTTCTAGAGGAGTATCACCGAAATATTGCCTGATAATTTCCTCTCTACCTTCAGAAGAATATTTTGGTTGAACGAATATATCCTCTAGCTGACCGAGTACTTGTTCCCAAAATGGCTCATAAAATATCTCAGCCCCATACTCAAGATATATTTGCAGGAGATCCTCAGCACTATATTGGGCGACAGGCGAGCTGTCAGTTACCTCTAAATCTAATCGGGGTTTAGTTAATCCGAGTGCCAAAATTCCACCACTAGAAGTGCCAGAAATTAAATCGAACAAACTAAAAATCGGCTTTTGTGTCCGCTTTTCAATTTCTGCCAGGATCATTGTGGGAATTATGCCGCGAATACCGCCGCCATCAATGGCAAGTATTTTATATTTGGGATTGGCTTTAGTGTTCATAGTTTTTGGCGATCGCTCCTGAGTTAATGTTTCTGGTTCTTGCTGTTGGATATTGACTCCAACTTGACTTTCCTTTGTTTGGACTGTTTCGGCTTTCTCCTGTTTTGGTGGGGGAGTTTGAATGTTCGTAGATTTTTCGCTCTGTTTTTTTGTCCCTTTTTTTCCCTTTGGACTCACAGTCGGGACGCTAGCTTCCACGATTGGGGGAACTTCAACTGACTCTTTCTGCAACTCACCTTCCGCGATCGCAGTTACTTCAACAGAGACAATCTCTGCAATCAACTGGCTTTCTTCTTCCAGCACCACAGGTTTTGCAAGTTTTTCCTCCTCGGAACTACTCGCTGTCACATCTTGTCTCTCGCTCTCGTTCGATGATTGTGTAATTCCAAATGGAAGTTGTGCTACATCCCAATTAGGATTGCCACGCAATTTTCCATCATGACCATTTATAGTCTGGTCTTTTACAGTTGTTCCTTGTCCTTCGTTTAATGCCCAGTAAGCGACTAATCCTTGTTCATTGCCAACTAGAGGCTGATAGCGATGCCTTTGGATGTCCACTGGGGGACAGGGGTAATTCCAGACGCTAATGTTAGCTAATTGACCTGTGAAAAAGATATTGTTGTGTAAAGTCGCACCCAGAGTCACAGAACTTGTTGCTTTGTTTAAAGAGTCACCTGTAAAGTGGCCAAAATACTCATGTTCATCAAGATAT
The DNA here is from genome assembly GCF_017114945.1 of Nostoc sp. JL34. Lineage (GTDB taxonomy): Bacteria > Cyanobacteriota > Cyanobacteriia > Cyanobacteriales > Nostocaceae > Nostoc. Next base: position 32,816 of record NZ_JABXKQ010000087.1, on the reverse strand, counting down.
ATGCTCAGTTGACCTTTATTAAAAACAATGGCAAAGAAGTGCCATTGTCCGATAGTTAATTCTCCATTGCCAAAAGTTGTAATTTTCTTTTCCAGATTTTCATCAATGAATACATCTAGGCTCCCTGATTCACTGATGCCGAACTCAAAATTATCACTATATCGATCTGAAGAACGAGCAAAAAAAACATTGCGTGTGCCATAATTAGTGGCTTGATCTTTTAGCTGATGAGGATTCACCCATCCTGAAATCGTAAAGGCTGAACTTCCCTGAGCAAAAACACCAGCAAAATTATTTTTGCCAAAATCTATGTAATCATCTTGACCATCAAATGTCAGAACTGACTGGCTATATAGCTGGTTTGTCACGAGATTTTAATCTCCAAATAGGATAATCCGTAATTAATAAATGCAATAGCAAGTTATTTTTAAATTCTAGTAACTATAGCTTGTTGGTAAATATGTTGGACGACCTCTGATAAACACATTTTTTGCAAGAATTATCATTAGTTAACAAATTGATTGTAGACATCAAAAAAAATTATAGTAAATTAGAATGCATCTGTTCTAGCCCAAAATTAGTTTTTTGATGAAATAAACTAGTTTTTTGAAACCCAACGTGCTTAACCCAGTCTTTCAAATAATCTCAGCTTTATCAAGAAAATGCAATAGCAGGTAAAACAAGAAATAAGACAGTTAAGACAGTTAATTAAAGAATTAAGTGGACAGTTAAGACAGTTAAGACAGTTAAGTGGACAGTTAAGACAGTTAAGACAGTTAATTAAAATATTTAAAACACTAAATAAAGAATAATTACCAACGGTAACTTCTTTGTATTTAGAGAGATACACGATTGGCAATCTGTTTAAAGTGGGCGATCGCACTTCAGATGAATCAACATGAAACGCTGAAATACCCAGGTATTATTTCATGGCTCCAGTCAATCCCACAAACAATACCCCAGTCAGTGTATTGGCAGTGAAAGCGTTGATATTCTACCATTTCAATTGACTTGGCAACAAAATGGACTACTTGGTATAATTGAAGACTTTTTAGCAACAGGCTAAAAAGAAGGGGTATGCTTATGCCTAGTTTATCTTCGACAAAAACCAATTTTTGAAATATTAGGCTTACTCTTTGATTTCTCCAAAACAAAAGCCAATGATGCTTTTAATTATTGGCTAGAAGTTTTAAGATACATCTTACCAGCATCTCAAATAGAAGAAGTAGAAAGAGATAGCCAAAAATATCAAGATTTGCGTCGACTGCTTGGTGAATACGGCATTTTCATGAAAGCAACTTTCCCCCCCTCTATTTCACCTGCTCAATTCTAGCGGCTGCCATACTGGTTAGGCTACACCTACGTAATTCTAGCACCCCTAAAAGCAAGTTTATTTGGCAACATCTTCAAAGTCTGCGATCGCACAAGCAAATTCTCTAAAAGCTGTTTTAATCAGAACCTCTTTTGTTCCCCTTTCCAGCGAAGAATTGCGTATGAGGTCTGTTAATTCTATGAACAGCAGAGAAAACATAAAACGATCTTGGCGGTCAACTTGTTTCAAGCAAGACGATATAAACTGATAAAGCTCTGTTTTTCTAGGTTTGGTTTGTTCATCCCATATTTGCAACCCAAGCCGAAAAGTTCTCAAGCGGATTTCATTACTGTTGTAGGACGCGTCTTTGTAGCGGACTGATACGCGTTGGGGTATTTCCATGAGTTTTAGCTATACATATTCAATGTAAAGTAATTATTCAGTTATATTTTGGCTCAACCGGAAAAATCTCAGATTTTTCACCAATTCCAACAGCGGCCATAGGTTAGAAAAGATTTGGTTGCAGACATAATGCAGATGACAGAGAAATTTGAGCATCGGGTCATCCATTTGGAAGTCGCCCCGTTTATTGTGAGAATAAAGGCAGCTAGAATCAACTCATGCAGGTATCAAGCCATTTGATTGGTAATGCAGTTAAATACTCGGATGCGGGCGAGCTAGTTAACTTGAAACTGACTCAGGCTAATGGTTGAGCAGTGATTCAAGTTAGCGATCGCGCTCATGGCATTCTGTTGTTGGCTCAGTCTTTCCTCCTGCTTCCTGCCTCCTTCTATCTGACATTACCTGCTTTAGGAGCAAAAATATGACAGCACATATCCTTTTGGTGGAAGATGAAGTCAAACTGGCGCGATTTGTCGAATTAGAACTTAGTAGTGAAGGATACCAAGTAAGTGTAGCCCATGATGGCATCACTGGTTTAACCCTGGCGCGAGACTCATTACCAGATTTAGCGATTCTGGATTGGATGCTACCAGGACTGACGGGTTTGGAAATTTGTCGCCGTTTGCGAGCAACAGGTAGTACAGTCCCAGTGATTTTATTGACAGCAAAAGATGAAGTGAGCGATCGCGTCGCCGGATTAGATGCAGGAGCCGATGATTATGTAGTTAAGCCCTTCAGTATTGAGGAACTACTAGCTAGAATTCGCGCTCATCTCCGCCGCACGCAAGAAACAGACGAGGATTTGTTGCAATTTGAAGATTTAAGCTTAAATCGCCGCACCCGTGAAGTTTTTCGGGTAAAACGAAGCATTGAGTTAACAGCAAAAGAGTTTGACTTATTAGAATATCTTCTTTCATATCCCCGTCAAGTGTTTACTAGAGACCAAATTTTAGAGAAAGTTTGGGGTTACGACTTCATGGGCGATTCTAATATTATTGAGGTTTACATTCGTTATTTGCGACTCAAGTTAGAAGAAAATAATGAAAAGCGTTTGATTCATACAGTCCGTGGTGTAGGCTATGCACTGCGGGAGTAATCGTAATGACTTGGGAATTTCGACAAAAAGCAACATATTAAAGACAAAAGAGGATCATGAATAAAAAATGGGCTGTTAAACGACTGACAGTAAATCTCACAACCGAGGAAATGAAAAAACTGGAATGCTACTGTGCTTCCACAGGAAGGCCAGCAACAGATGTAATTCGAGAATTGCTCCGAACTCTTCAGGTTGACAATGCTGAAAACTCTGAGATGAAAGCAGTAGATTCAACAAGAACTGTTGGTAGTTTGTCAAAATTACAGTAACTATTCACTCGAATATCCGCCAAATCTCAGAAATCTGCTACTTGATGCGCCAACGATAGGACTAAAGGCAATACGCTTGGCGTTAAGGCTTGCTCTAATTCCCTCTTTTTAAAGAGAGAATTAGAGCAAGCTTTTTTAAAGAAAGCTAGTTGGAAAACTCATCCAACGGAATGGCTCCCCATGATATCGTGTCTGGTTCAAGACTTATCATTAAGACGGCAGGGGAGCAGGGGGCAGGGGGAAAGAGGGTTTCCTGGTTTTTGCACAGATGCGGGAATTATAACTAATTAGGCGGACATGATATGAGAGACTGGCATGGTTTGGGGATATTCCGAGGCAAAATATCACTAACACCAAGCATATAGAGACTAAAAAATGATCGGGCACTAGAAAGTTGGGTATTCTATTCTTTTGGTATAGTTTTTGTTATTCCATCTAGATATCCACAAAAGCACTCCCACCAACCCTTTCAGTGTGGTATTGACTCTTAATTGCGGGACAAGTAAGGAACTTCAATGCTCCCTCATTTAAAGACTTATTGTTTAGGCTGAGGCACAGAGATTTTAACGATCAGTGATTAGCCGGATTTGGGATTAAGCCTGGTGTAACGGGGTGCTTGTTAAGCATGAAAAAAAGCATTCCACTTGCCTATTATCGAATCATCCCTTCGTTTAGTAACGCCTTTTTCCTTTCCCATGTCTTAACAAGCATCTATTGTGGGCATCATAATCCCAAGCCGAATACATCAGCTAGCAGCCAGAAAACTTTTTGGCAGCAAGTTTTTTATTTACAACTATAGTATCGACCGATGGCAGATAGTTTTAGACGCGATCTCTTTGTTTCTCGATATAGTTTGTACACTGAGTTTATTGTGGGATGCCTACAGATTCAATTGGGAGTAATCTGTAGCGTAGGTATTTGGACATTCTCAGAAGCTAAGTTACAAGCTGCTCAAGCACATCAGACTTGGAATTCACCTTCAGAATTGACTGAGCGAGTCACCACAGTAAATCCTGAGTCAGCAGAGCAATACTCAGAATTGGGAACTCACAGAGAAATCAGAGCGGCGGCTTGGATTGATAGCACAAATAAGCTGAGTTTGCGTACCTCTACTCTTAAACAAGCTAGGCGCAACAACTTTGCTAAGGGCGAACTGAACTTCGATAATTTAGAACTTTCGATGCCGTTCCCCTATCGATTAAAGCCAACACCTATTTTGATGGCGGCCCCCGAAAACTTCAATCCCGATCTGCGATTACCGCCAGTATTACCTGAACCACCGCAGAATTCTAGCCCACCCACAACTTCCACTGAATCACCGCAGAATTCTAGCCCGCCCACAACTTCCACTGAATCACCGCAGAATTCTAGCCCGCCTACAACTTTTACTGAACCACCGCAGAATTCTAGCCCGCCCACAACTTCCACTAAACCAGGAACGCCGAATGCAGTTTTGGAAAGTATTGATACCGACTATCATTATGAGACAGACAACTTTGGCCAAACCAATTTTTTCCTTGAACCAACGGTTCAATTTCGATTGAGTAATGGCAATAAAATATTTTTCAAGACAGGTTTTAACTTCTTTGAGCAACGTGGTGTTGAATCAGTAACCAATTTTCCTTTGCAAATTGGATGGCAAGGAAAAATTGGGCAAGTGACTCTCCAAACAGCAGCCGGAGTCGATGTGTTCAATCGTTTACCCACAGCTATCAATCTCAATGCTAAGGTGGAGGCTCCCATTTCGCCGCCGCGAGTTTCGTCATCAGGTAGATTGCTATCGGTAGTAGTACTATCAGGTAATTTAGAACAAGGGCCCTATAAATCCAATGCTCGAACTTTAGACAATCAAATTACTGTTTGGCGATTTGGCCCTGATTTATACTGGCAGATTGATCGTGATACCAGTTTGTTTTCGTCATTGCGTTTGGGTAGTTACAACGATGGTAATTCCGATGTGCAGTCTTTTAGTAGGTTAGAGCGCAAGTTCGGACAATTTTCTTTGGCAGCTAACTTATTTACTTGGAGTTACGATCGCGATTTAGAACGCACAAGTGGCTATTTTTCTCCACCAGATTTCCTAGTTTACAACGGTGAGGTGGCTTGGGAGGGAGACATTGCTAATTTCTTACGCTGTCGCCTTGCAGCCAACTTAGGACAGCAGCGACTTAAAGGAGAATTTGACAATGCTAATACCTATCAAACGCGCTGTACGGTAAAGCTGTCGCCGAATATAGAAGCAGACTTGGGCTATAGCTTTAGTAATGTCCGAAATCAAGAAACCGGGGGAAGTGCATACGGTGGTAATTCCTTCACAGGACAGTTGCGGGTCAAATTTTAGGAGGCAGGGGGCAGAGGTAAACCCTATAAATAATCTCAAATCCGAAATCTCAAATCCAAAATCTCAAATGGTATAAGGCTGAAGAATGAAAGCACCATTACCTGATAACGAAACACAGCGAATCGAATCTCTTTTGGAGTATAAGATTCTCGATACTCCAACGGATGCTGCCTTTGACGATCTGACCCGTTTAGCCTCATATATTTGTGGAACTCCCATTGGCTTAATCAGCTTAATTGATAGCGATCGCCAGTGGTTCAAGTCAAAAGTTGGTTTGGATGCCCTAGAAACACCACGGGATCTGGCATTCTGCGCCCATGCTATTATGCAACCTGAAGTTTTTGTTGTGCCTGATGCCACAGTTGACGAAAGGTTTGCGACAAACCCGCTAGTCACTTCTGACCCAAATGTTCGGTTTTATGCTGGTGTACCGTTGACTAATCCTGAAGGATATGCATTAGGAACACTTTGTGTAATTGACCATGTACCAAGAAACCTCTCCCCAGAACAATTGGAAGCATTACGAATTCTAGGTCGCCAGGTAATTAAACAACTAGAAATGCGGCGCACTTTAGCAAGTTTAGTTTTGGCGAGTGATACACGCAAACAGGCACAGAAGGGACGGAAACAATTTTTTAAAAGAATAGCTGGAGGGTTTGGGTTAGCATCGGCAATTTTAGTTTTGATTGGTGTGATTTCTTATCAAAATACACGTATATTGATTGATACTAGTAATCAGGTACAAAAAACCCAAGAGAAAATCAATAAACTAGAAGAATTACTGTCCGAGATCAAGGATGCTGAGACTGGACAAGGCGGTTACATCCTCACTGGACAAGAAAGTTATCTAGAACCTTATCAAGCAGTAGTTGGAAACATCGATCAAAAAATTGTAGAACTGAAGAATTTAATCGCAGATCAACCTAGCCAACAAAAGCAGTTTGCAACCCTTGAATCTCTGATAGCTGCAAAACTTGCCATACTCAAGCAGACTATATACCTGCGTCAAAATCAGGGATTCGAGGCGGCGTTGCAGGTAATCCAGACAAATCAGGGAAAACATCTCATGGATGATATCCGTAAGATCATCAAAGAGATAGAGAATGAGGATAAAGGGTTGCTTAAACAGCAGTCACAAGCTGCAAAAGCTAGTGCTAATAATACGGTTTTGACACTGGCGATCGCTATTTGCCTAAGTTTTCTGATTCTGTCTATAGTCTACTACTTCATTTCTCGTGAGGTCAGAGAGCGTAAATTCACAGAGGAAACACTAAACACAGAACGCAACTTTATTTCAGCAGTCCTTGACACAGCCAGCGCTTTGGTAATAGTTCTTGACACACAAGGGCAAATCGTTCGCTTCAATCAAGCTTGTGAACAAATTAGTGGTTACTCATTTGATGAAGTGAGAGGAAGGCATGTCTGGAACCTATTTCTACTTCCTGAAGAGATGGAGCCGGTTAAAGCAGTTTTTGAGCAGTTGCGAATTGGTGAAGCACCCAAAGAATACGAAAACTATTGGGTAACAAAAGATGGCAGTCGGCGGCGCATTGCCTGGACTAACACTACCTTGCAAGACCATGAGGGCTACGTTGAATACATTGTTGCCACGGGTATTGACATCAGCGATGTCTCCGAGGAACTTCGCTTACGCAAACGAACTGAACAGCATCTGAAAGCAGAGTATGCTACAACCCGCGTCTTAGCGGAGTCAACTACCATCAACGAAGCTATGCCCCAAATTCTCCAAGGAATCTGTGAAAGTTTGGGATGGGATTTAAGTGAATTTTGGATCGCAGATCAGCGAGCAAATTTACTGTCCCTACTAAATACATGGTATAAAATATCCTTAAAAATGCAAGAATTTGACATCCTCAGTCAGCAGACCACGTTTGCACCAGGAATTGGGCTGCCTGGTCGTGTCTGGGCTAGTGTTGAACCTGTTTGGATCGCTGATGTCGTTAAAGATCAGAATTTCATCCGCTCTCAAATCGCAGCCCAAGCAGAACTGCACGGAGCTTTCGGTTTTCCGATCCGTAGTGGTAAAAAAGTCATTGGTGTCATTACTTGCTTTAGCCATGAGATCCAGCAAGCTGACCCAGATTTGGCAAAAGTCATGAATTCGATTGGTGAGCAAGTAGGGCAGTTTATCGAGCGCAAGCAGGCAGAAGAAGAACTCCAACGCCAAAATTTGCGATCGCAACTATTTACTGAAATCACCCTCAAAATTCGTCAGTCTTTGCAAATCAAAGAAATTCTCCAAATCACTGTTACGGAGGTACAAAAAATCCTCCATAGCGATCGAGTTTTGATTTATCAACCTTTGGCTGATGGATCTGGAGCCACCATCGTTGAGGCAGTAGTTTCTGGCTGGCTGGCAATTAAAGAGAAAAAGTTTACTGATGCTTACTTTCAAGCCGAATACATCCAGCAGTACTATTTACAGCAGTACCGTCAAAAACGGAATCTGGGGCTTGCTGAATTGGATATAGTTGAAGCCCAAAAAAACCATATCGAATTACTGCAACAATTTGGAGTCAAGTCCAATTTGGTCATACCCCTTCTTGTCAAAGAAGAACTCTGCGGTTTATTGATTGTTCATGAGTGTGGTAGTTCTCGCCACTGGTCTAGCTTTGAAACTCATCTTTTACGGCAAATAGCTGACCAAGTAGGTATTGCCTTAGCCCAAGCCCAAATGTTAAATGCAGAAACTCAACAGCGACGAGAACTTGAAATTGCCCGTCAGCAAGCTGAATTAGCTTCTCAAACTAAAAGTGCCTTTTTGGCCAACATGAGCCATGAAATTCGGACTCCGATGAATGCTGTGTTGGGGATGACAGGCTTAATGTTAGAAACTCCCCTCAACTCGGAGCAACAAGATTTTATCGAAACAATTCGCATTAGTGGAGATGCCCTCTTAAGCCTGATCAATGAAATTTTGGATCTTTCCAAACTTGAGGCTGGGGAGATGATGCTAGAAACTCTAGATTTTAACTTATCGATCTGTGTAGAAGAGGTGTTGGAATTATTGGCTCCCCCAGCCCATAATAAGGGATTAGAAATTGCAGCGTTAATTTATCCCAACGTCCCCACCCATCTCCAAGGCGATGCTGGCCGCCTGCGGCAAATTCTGATGAACCTGATTAGTAATGCGATTAAGTTCACCAGCAATGGAGAGGTAGTATTACGAGCAGAATTGCGATCGCAAACCTCTACTACAGCCACCATCTATTTTGCCATCACAGATACTGGTCTTGGTATTACCCCTGAAGACCAATGCAAACTCTTTAAGCCATTTACCCAAGTTGATGCTTCCACCACCCGGAAATATGGCGGTACAGGTTTGGGATTAGCCATCTGTAAGCAACTGGTGAGCTTGATGGGAGGAGAAATGGGCGTAGAAAGTCGCTTGGGGAAAGGATCTAAGTTTTGGTTTGAAGTAACTCTCGCCAAGCAACTTTACCCTATTTCCTCAGAAGGTGATGGCTTCGCCAACGCCAAGGGCGAACGCGAACTTTTGCTGAATCGGCGCTTGTTAGTAGTGGATGATAATGCCACCAATCGCAAAATCATCTACCATCAAGCTACCCGTTGGGGGATGCTGGTGGATCAAGCGGCTTCGGCTACTACTGCCCTGAAAGCTATTCAGGAGGCTGCCAAGCAAAAAAATCTCTATGATATAGCTGTGGTTGATATGCAGATGCCAGAAATAGATGGTATGACTTTAGGAGAGCAAATTAAGGCAAATTCAGCGATCGCTGGGCTACCTTTGATTATGCTTACCTCTACTAATCAACGCGATGAAATCCAACGAGCGCTAAAAATAGGATTTGCGGCTTATTTAGTCAAACCTGTTAAGTCGTCCCGACTCCTCGATACCATCATGACTATCTTAGGAACGCAGCCAGAAGAAGAGACAGGAGTCAGGAGTCATCGGAGAGAGTGGGAAACGCAAAGACGCAAAGATGAGGAGAATTTACCTAGTCCATTCTCCGTGTCTCCACGTCAGAGCATCCCTGTGTTTTCTTCCCCTAACTTCCCCAAACTTAGAATTCTCTTAGCTGAAGATAATTTGGTGAATCAAAAAGTTGCCTTGAAGCAACTCCAAAGCCTGGGTTATAGCGCTGATGTCGCTGGTAATGGGAAAGAAGTATTGCAATTATTAGAAAAAATTCCTTACGATTTAATTTTGATGGATTGCCAAATGCCAGTTCTTGATGGTTTAGAAACTACAAAAGAAATTCATCGTTGGCAAGAAAGTAACTTCGTCAGTGGTTATCGTCCTGTGGTAATTGCAATGACAGCTAATGCCATGAAAGAAGACCAACAAATGTGTCTAGATGCCGGAATGGATGACTATTTAAGCAAGCCAGTAATAAAAGAAAAATTGGCAGTGGCGCTAGAGCGTTGGGGAAATGCGATCTTCAAGGCAAAAGAAACAGTTGCTACAGAGCAGACAGTTGTTACAACAGATGTAGGTTCAGTTGACCTTCCAATTGATTGGGAACGCTTGCATCAACTCTCGGAAAACAACCCAGAATTTGAATTAGAACTACTGCAAATATTTGTTGAAGATATTCAACCTCGTCTAGAGGTAATTAAAATAGCGATCGCAGCTTATGACTTTGAGAAACTAGCGCACGAAGCCCATCAAATTAAAGGTGCTAGTGCCAATGTTGGAGCGACAACCATGCATCTGGCAGCAGAGAAACTAGAACAACTAGCTCACAATCAAGAGCGTCGAGGTAGTACTAACTTTATATCCGAGTTAGAAGAGTTTGTTAAACTCATCCAAGAGTTTTTAACCTGTCAAGATAGTAACGCCAAAATCTGAGCGATCAATAATATTTATTAATAAATTAATAGGGACTATTTTTTCTGAGTAAGCATGAAAAATCCTGATTTTCCATTTCTCATGACTCATTTCTCCTTTTTCGATAGAACTTGTGAACAATTGGGAATAATAACTTTGATGTACTAATATCAAGTCCGGTTAATTACTTATGATTACCGCATCCGTGCAAAAATCAGGAAAACCTCTTTCTCCCTGCCCCCTGCACCCCTGCGGTCTAAATGATAAATCTTTACCCGAACATGATATAAAAGTATATTTGGTGAGTTGGCTGCATCAAAAGCTAAGAATTTTTAGCCGAAATGTCAGTTAAATGCATCACCTCCTATTCCCAATTGATTCCCGAAAAGCGAGGTTTTCCTAATGAGTCAGATGAGTAGAGACGATGTACGAGAAAGACTTGGCAATATCGATCAGATCCGCGATATTATTCTTGGAACACAGCTAAGAGAGTACGAAAATCGATTTAGCAAGCTGGAGTCAGATATATCTCTCCTGCAACAACAGATGCGATCGCATGTCGATCAACTCAAGTCCAACTTTTCGGCGGAACTAAAAGCGGGGTTTGAAGCGCTGGATAAAAAGCTGAAATCACTCAACTTGGCAACTCAAGAGGAAACTCTTGACTTACGGCAACAGGTTGATAGACTTAATAAAAAGTTTTCTAGCAGCGTCCAGTCGCTTGATGAAACCTTAGATAGCCAAACTACCTCGATTCGAGATGAAATCTTTCAGACTAAAGTCCAATTACAAGATGATGTCACGGCATTACGGGATCTGATTTTAGAAGAAATAGATCGACGCTTCTCACAGTTGACAGACACTAAAGTTTCTAAAGACGATATGGCTGAAACTTTATTTGCCTTGGGAATGCGTCTGAAAGAAACTGAATTTATTCCTAAATTGCGAGAAGCAGCCGATGAACGCGGCGACGAATATACTGCTGTACCACTTCTAGAAACTACAAAGTTGTCAAAAGTAAGTGTTAACTCACTCTAACAGTACGGCAAAATTACGTTTGTAATTACTAATCAAAGTAGAAGGCAAGAATAACTCCTAACTCAGCACGGGCTAAACGCCCCGCTACCGCTAACAGCACTCTTAAAAGGATGACTCAGGTGGAAAATTCGATTTCTCAATCTGTTGAGTTGGAGCCAGAAAAAGCTGTGCAGCTTGACAATTTGCTGCATTTACTGATCGAACTAAAAATTATCGAATCACCTGAGCAGTCTTTTTCTTTATTACTATCAGAAACTAATAATAGTAATGGAAATATTACAGAAAAAATTGAATTATTGCAACTTCCTCCAGTGACATTAGAAGTATGTGAAGCTTATTTAGAGTCAGATTTTAAGTTTTCTCAAAATATATCTAATTACTCACAAACTATTCAAGAAGAATTAGAAGAATCTATTGAAATATTTGCAGAATTTGAGGAAAAGTTAGACAATTCAGAGGATGCATTGCAAAAATTACGGGAGATATTGGTCGGATATGAATTAGCAGAGATAGATAATATTACAGCTAAAATTGAACAAAAATTAACAAAAATTGAAAATCAAATTTACGACCCTAAAGAGCTAATAAATCTACTACTACCGTGGATTTCTGAGCTTTTGAGGCTGAAGATTACAGAGTCGAGAGAGGAAATTGTCGAGATAATTGCTCCTATTATTGATGAGACTATCCGCAGTCGCACTGAACAAGATAAAGTTAGCATGAGTACAGCGATCGCGCCTGTTATTCCTCTGGCTATTTCCCAGCAAATTATTATAGCTCCAGAAGAAGTATCAGATGCGATCGCTCCGGCAATGGGACGAGCCATAAAAAAGCAAATTGAAATTGAACAAAATATTGTAGTGGATGCACTCTACCCAATTATTGGTAGTACCATAGCCAAATATATGGCAGAGACAATCCGTGCCATTAACCGACAAGTTGAAGAAACCCTCAGTGTTGAAGGCGTCAAACGTAAAATTCGTGCCAAGCTACAGGGAGTTTCGGAAGCAGAATTAATTCTTAAAGAAGCTCTACCATTTAAAATTCAAGCCATTTTCTTGATTCATAAAGCATCTGGTTTAGTCATCTCAGATATTCAGCACTCTCATGTAGAGCAGCTAGAGGCTGAAATGGTAGCAGGAATGCTGACAGCAATTCGTAGCTTTGCCAATGATTGCATCAATCAATCTGGAAGCATGACAGAATTAGATGCAATTGAATATGGGACATCCAAAATAATTTTAGAAGTTGCAGGATACTGTTATTTAGCAATTGTTATGCAAGGAGAGCCAAGCAAAAGTTTTATTTGGAAAATGCGACAATTATTCAGCATAATTATTAAACAATATGGTGATTTTATTGAAAAGTTTGACGGCGACCCAGATTTAATTCCTATTGAAGTTCATACACTTCTAGAAGAACTGAAAGATACAGATATTCAGGAGAAAAAGAAAACAAAAATCTCACCGCTACTGATATTAGGTTTAACAGTTATCAGCACCATTTTCATTCCTTGGGGCATTTGGCAATACCGTAGTGGAGTTATACATTTCATTGAAAATCAAACTTTGTTAGCTCTAACTTCTGTTCCAGAACTAGCCGTATATCGGCTCACTGTACAAGTAGAACACAATAAATTAAAATTAACAGGACGATTACCTAATCAACTTCTGCGCCAGAAAGCCGAGCAAATTGTCAAAATAACCTCTCCTAATTGGTTGATTGATAATCAAATTTTATTAGTAGAAGTACCAGCAGACCCCGTATTAGCTGCTGCTGAAGTCAAACGAGTCACAGCAGTTTTAAATCAGACTGACGATATAGCAATTTCTGCTAAATACATCGCTGGTAAAGTAGCTGTTGAAGGAACTGTCAACCGCATTGCAGATGCTCAGATTATTGCTAATGCATTTGAACAAATTCCAGGCGTAAAATCTGTGTCTAGCGCAGTGCGAGTACAACCCCTACAAATTGAAGTTCGATTTTACTTTCAACCCGACTCAGCAAGTTTAATGAAAGCAGATTTAGCGTACAAGGTTCAACAGGTCAACTTTTTCCTTAATCAGCACCCAAATAAGCATTTAAAAATCATTGGTTATAGTGACCGTAGTGGCGTGAACAAATCTCAAAAATTTGCACTGACGCGAGCAAAGGCTGTACAACAAGCACTGATTAAATTAGGTATTGAGCCATCTCGTTTACAGGTCATTGGGAGGACAAATTTACCACCAGGACTTGATGTAACTCACCCCTTGTGGTTAAGCCGCTGTGTCATTCTAGAAGCGATAAACAAGCAATTTTAAGTTTATAGTAGCTATGATTCGGATAAAATATTCCCTACTTTTCCCCAACTATGTCTACAATCTCTAAAAAAATATGCTTATTCGGTGACTTTGGTGTTGGTAAAACTAGTTTAATTCGCCAATTTGTCGAGTGTAGATTTAGTGACGAATACCTTTCAACTGTAGGAGTAAAAATATCTCGTAAATTGGTTAGTGTTTCTGAAAAAAATCTACTTAGCGAACAAAACTTACAAATGATAATTTGGGATATTGAAGGCAGTAATAAGTTTAAAGCAGTTGCTAATAATTATTTTCAAGGTTCTAAAGGTGCTGTGATAGTTGGTGATGTGACACAAGCAGAAACGCTCCATCATATCCAGGAGCATATTCAAACTTTTTTAGCTGTTAATCCTAACAGCTATATTGTTGTTGCACTGAACAAATCAGATATGATTGCAGCCGAATATTTAGAAAAAATTCGTCAAATGTATCAATACCCTGACCGACCTAATATCTTAGACACATATATAACTTCAGCAAAAACTGGCAATAATGTTGATAAAATATTTCAAACTTTAGCCACTCGTTTAATTTAATTAAGATGAACTCATTTTTGACAAATTTATTATCTGTATGTGGTATTGAATATTTAATAATTGATGAAAAATTAAAAATTATAGAGATGTCTTTGGGACTAAATCATTTTGCCGATATTCCTAATGAAGCTAAGCCAGGTCAAGATGTTCGGATTGTGTTTCCCGAATTAGAGGGACTTGAAGATATTTTTGATGCAATTTTACAGGGGGAACAAGATAATTTTGAATTAAAAGGAATTATGCGATCGCAAGATCCGACTTCTCCTTTATATATTGATATTCGTATTACTAATAATCTCCAAGAAGACCATTATAGCAATCGACTAACCATTGTTGTCGAAGATGCGACAGAGCGGATGGTGCTTGAGCAATCTTTATTTCAAGGTGCAAATGAAGCAAATCTTTTGCTACGTAACTTAAAGGCTTCTAAACAATATATTGACCAAATTGTGACATCAATGGCGGACGCCTTGTTAGTGACAACGCTATCAGGCGAGATCAAAAAAATGAATTATGCCGCACAAATTTTATTGCAATATAACGAAATAGAACTCATCGGTCAACCGATCGCAAAAATTATTAGAGAAGTCAATAAGTATCCATTGACAATTGATGATACTGATATATCCCACAGTCAAGACATAAATCCTTTAGTAAAAGAAATAGAAACCGTTTGTTATACCAAAAGTGGTAAAACAATTCCCATAGCTTTTTCATCCTCAATAGTAAAAACAGAAATTGAACATTTTCAAGGTTATGTTTACATTTTGCGAGACATGACTGAACGAAAACAGGCAGAACTTGCTAAACAGGAATTCTTAGCGATGATTAGCCATGAGGTTCGGACTCCGATCGCATCGGTAATTGGTATGGCCAGTTTGTTGCTATACACTGAACTAACTCCTGAACAGCAAGATTTTGTTGAAACCATTTACACCAGTGGAAATTCTTTACTCAAAATTATTAACGATTTCCTGGACTTCTCCAAAATACAATCAGGAAACTTAGAACTAGAAGAAGAACCTTTTCCTTTACGAAATTGCATTCATGAGGCTCTTTATATGCTTGCGCCTACAGCTAGAGAAAAAGGTTTAAAACTCACATTTTTAGAGACTCCTGAACTTGCTACTACGATAGTGGGGGATATCACCCGACTGCGCCAAGTCTTGATTAATTTACTCAGTAATGCAATTAAATTTACCGAAACGGGAAGTATAGAGGTTTCAGTTATAACCCGCAAGAATAGCGATATTAATCATTCTTCTGTTGTAAGTACTGAGGAAATTCAGTTTAGTGTTAAAGATACAGGCATCGGAATTCCACGCGATCGCTTAGAGCGTTTGTTTAAAGCCTTCAGTCAAGTTAACTCCTCCATTACTCGACAGTATGGCGGTACTGGCTTAGGTCTCGCCATCTGCAAGCAATTGTGCGAGTTAATGGGTGGCAGAATTTGGGTTGAAAGTGAACTTAATGTAGGTAGTACATTTTACTTTACGATTGCCGCTTCTGTTATTTCAGAGGAGTCAGCAGGAGCCAGTGCAGTCTTCTCCCAACAGGAGATACCAAAAGCGAGCGAGTCTCCCCAAGTGGAGCAACTGGCGTTCAAGAGTCAGGAGTTATTCAGTGTCCCTGAATCTTCTTCCCCGTCTCCTGACTTCCATAAATTAAGAATTCTTTTAACTGAAGATAATCTGGTGAATCAGAAAATAGCCTTGAAGCAACTCAAAAGTCTGGGCTACAGTGCTGATATCGCTAATAATGGAAAAGAAGCGTTGCAGCTATTAGAAAAAATTCCCTATGATTTGATTCTGATGGATTGCCAAATGCCGATTCTCGACGGTTTGGAAACCACAAAACAAATTCATCGTTGGCAAGAAAGCAGCTTTGCTAGTGGTCGTCGTCCTGTAGTAATTGCGATGACAGCTAATGCAATGAAACAAGACAAACAAATGTGTCTAGATGCCGGCATGGACGACTACTTGAGCAAGCCGGTGATGAAAGAAAATTTAGCAGCGATGCTAGAGCATTGGAAAAATGTGATATTCAGAACAAAAGAAATAGCTGCCACAGAGCAGACAGTTTCTACAACAGATGTAGATTCCGTTGACCTCCCAATTGATTGGGAACGTTTGCATCAACTCTCAGAAAACAACCCAGAATTTGAATTGGAACTACTGCAAATATTTGTTGAAGATATTCAACCTCGTTTAGAGGTGATAAAAATAGCGATCGCAACTCATGACTTTGAGCAACTAACGCTCCAAACCCATCAAATTAAAGGTGCTAGTGCCAATATGGGAGTTACACCTATGCATCTAGCGGCAGAAAAACTAGAACAACTAGCTTACGACCAAGAGCGTCGAGGTACAACTGACTTAATCGTAGAGTTAGAAGAATTTGTGAAACGCATCCAAGAATTTTTAATTAGGAGTTAAAAGTTAGGAGTTATAACAATTTCCCCATTCCCTGCTCCTCTCATAGGCATTTTTAATAATATTTACTAATAAATAAACAGTAACGATTATCTACCGCCCGCTCATAACTAAACTTATCGGCAATGGCAGACATGATTTTTAAACCACGCCCACGCTCTTGATCGTTATCTTCAAATTCAGATGTTTGCCGCAATTGCTGCTCTAAGTCAAAGGGTTCACCTAGAGACCAGATGCGAATTTCTATGTGTTCATCTAACCGCACAGCTTCTATCTCAATCGGAGTCTCAATAGGTAAATTTTTGTGGGCATGTTCAACAATGTTCGTAAATCCTTCTATCATCAGCGTTTGACATTGCCACCAAATTTGTTTATCGGAAATAGGTGGTTGATTCATTTGCTCGAACCAAGACAAAACTTGAGGTGAAGCTGTCAGGTCTGTGTTAACTTTGAGATAAATTTTATTATTCACTTCTTAACTAAGAAAATATTTTGAAATCATCATATTCGTTAATTAGTTTATTTAATTTGAGTATTTTTACTATACATTAAAAACTAAATTGCATATAACTTAAATGAAAGCAACTATTTACCGATCATTTTACTGAAAAAACTGTAATTCATGTTTAAGATTCTGGTTATTGATGATGATCCGACAGTGCGAGCAGTACTGAAAAGCACACTCCAAAGGCAGGGTTATGAGACTACTGTGGCTAGCAATGGCGAAGAAGGAATTATCCAAGCGCAACTGCTACATCCGGCTCTGATTATCTGTGACTGGATGATGTCTCAGGTAGATGGGCTAGAAGTGTGTCGTCGAATTAGAACAGATCCAGAGTTGGCAACTACTTTTTTTATTCTATTGACGGCTAGGGGAGCAGCTAGAGGAGAGGAGGAAGATAGAGTTAGGGGACTTGACGCTGGAGCTGATGAGTTTATCTCTAAACCAATAGAGATGAATGAATTGAAAGCACGGGTAAGAGCAGGATTAAGATTACACCAGCTAAATCAGGATTTACAAAGTCAAAAGCAAGCTTTAGAGACACTAAATCAGGATTTGCAAACCCAAAAGCAAATTTTGGAAGCAGAATTGTCTGAGGCTGCTGCTTATGTGCGATCGCTTCTACCCTCACCGCTTGTAGGATCAGTAACTACAGAAAATCTGTTTATTCCTTCAGCGCAGCTAGGAGGCGATTGCTTCGACCATCATTGGATTGACGAGGATCATTTGGCAATTTATTTGTTGGATGTATCAGGTCATGGTGTGGGTTCAGCCCTCCTATCTGTATCGGTACTGAATGTTTTGCGATCGCAATCTCTACCAAACACTAACTTTTGTCAACCCAGTGAAGTCCTCAAAGCTCTAAATCACGCCTTCCAAATGAGTAAGCACGGTGATAAATACTTCACAATCTGGTATGGAGTTTATCACCGCCTTAAACGTCAACTCATTTATGCCAACGCCGGACATCCACCAGCTTTATTATTATCTAATACCTCTATAAACAGCATCGAAATTAAACAGCTAACTTCCTTAGATTTACCAATTGGTTTTTTGCCTGAAGTCAAATTTGAAGATGCTGTTTTTGAGGTCGAAGAAAACAGCACTTTATACATTTTTAGTGATGGTGCTTATGAAATTAATCAGTCAGATGGTAAAATTTGGGGTATAGATGCTTTCATTGACTTACTAACTAAATATAGTCAGAAAGATACCTGTAACCTAAATCAACTATTAGCGAAGATTATCACCTTAAATGCTCAAGATCATCTTGACGATGACTTATCTTTAATAAAAGTTAACTTTGGTTAGGATAGTCAAATGTGCATATTCAATTTGTGATTCCCTAACACCTTATTGTGTTGCCAATACTTGGCGATTGAATTCTTCTTGATCAGCAAATGTTTGAAAAATTCTATCCATTTTAGTCAGTTCAAATAACATTCTGACTTGATCGCTTATAGAGCAAACAAACATTTTGCCATTAGCAGCTCGTACCATTTGCATTGCTGATACTAAAGCACCTAAACCAGAGCTATCAATAAACTTTACTTCTTTCATGTCAAGCAACAAAATATTGGCTCCGTTTGCCAGAATACCGCTAACTTCACGACGTAGATCATTACCTCTAATCCCATCTAAAATTCCCGATAGTTCCAGCACTTTTACACTCAAACTCATGGTTTTATTTTCCGATTATTTTACTTGAAAACTATGTATTTATATTTTGGCATTGATCTAATGCAAACCGCAATAGATAAAGCAATGCTTTTCTGTTGTGGATGTAATTAGCTTTGTTTTACTACTTGCTGATTACTATTATTTGCTATGGCAGTAAAAAAGCTAGCATCAACCCATTGTCGAGAAATTTCAAAAGCTTCAAAATAGCCATCTTTTTGACCTAGCTCTCTGGCCCAAAAACGAGATAAAACAAGTATGGCATCAAGTTGCATAAATGCCTTATTCAACTCTGATTCATAACATCCAATAGCTGCAACTTTTTCTTCAATTACCGAGGTAATATCTACAAAAAAGTTGGGTTCAAAACCGCGCAAAAAAACAGGTGGGGCTGAATACCATAAAGGGATGTTTTTCCGGGTAGCAACATTAGAAACTGCGATCGCACACACTTCATGATCTCTATGTCCATATTTTTCCGGTTGTGGTGCGTGAGTAATAATCAAATCCGGTTGCCAACGTCCCAGAGCTTCTTCAGTAACTTTAATTACTGCTTGTGTTGAGAAATTGCACTCCTCAAGTGCATGAAACTCATAAGTTGCACCGATGATTTTACCAGCTGCATCTGCTTCTTGATGACGTGTACCTTTAATAGGCGAACTAGAAAGACCACCATCAGTCAAAATTAAGCAACGAACATTCCATCCTGCTTGAGACATCAGACTGAGAGTACCAGCAGCAGGTAGAACTTCATCATCAGCGTGAGCATAAATTGTTAAGACAGTTCGCTGACCAAAGTTGTTTGAGTCTGAATAAGTGTTCATAGCTGTTTTTTTCTAGATTGCATTTATTAACAAGGAGTTATTCAATTTTGGATTTTAAATTTTAGATTTTTCCTTCAATCCAAAATTGGTATAGTTAGGAGTCAGTAGTTTTTCTTCTGATCCTATACTCCCCTCTTAGACCTCTTTTGGAGGTTGCCAAACAGAGGCGCGGATGATAGCTGACAAAAGCAATAAGTTATAGATAGCCCATGCACCATTGAGTAAGTGAACCCCAGGATAATTTAGATGACCGATAGCTAATTGGTAAAGGCTCCATAATATCCCCAAAATGGTCAGTCCAAAAACAACCATCTGTGGCCAAACCAGTCGGAGATAAATTCCAGATTGCCGCTGCTTAGGTGTTACTTGGAAATTGAGTTTTTGTCCTGTGAACACACTCAATACAGCTTGGATCATCAGTGGAAATAAAGCGATCGCATATTGTTCGGAGCGCCAAACTTCTCTAGCTGGAATGCCCCAGGTAGCTGCTATAAAAGTCAGACGGTTGACAATAAAAGCTGGAAAAAAGTGTAGGGCAAAGTCAGGGCCGTAGGTTTTAACTGGAATAATATCTGTAAAAAAATAGATAATTGGGCAAGAAATAAAAACCAGAGTTGCAAAACCAGAGAAATAGCTATACATTGTCTTAAAATAGTGCAATCTCTGCCAAAACGTTAGCCCTGATTTGGTGAGCGGATTTTCTCTCAGTAGTACTTGAATAGTTCCTTGTGCCCAGCGTAGCCGCTGTTTCAGAGTAGAACTCAGGTCATCTGGTGCTAAACCTTCTGCCAAAAGTTCATTGTGATAAATAGATTTCCATCCAGCACCATGCAGACGCATTGCTGTATTCATATCTTCTGTAATACTGTTACTAGATACACCACCAATTAGTTGAAATTCATCTAAACGTTTTTCATCTTTGGCAAACTCATCAGCAAAATGTTGTAGTCCAACACTAATCAATGCTTCCCGCCTCAGAATAGCATTTGTACCTGTATAAAAAGCGGCATTCATACCATCTTTGCCTTGTTGAAGTGGCCCATAAAACAAATTTGCTCGATGTCCAAAGGGATCGCCCGGAGGAATATTGTAAAAATCCTGGCGGGTCTGAACAAAAGCAATTTGATTATGGTCGTATTTTCCTGTGAAAAGATTATAGGTGTAGAAATAAGGCAGAACTCGCTTAATAAATTGGGGTTTGGGAATATGGTCAGCATCTAGGGTAAGAATAAACTGTCCTGAAGTTTCTCCAGAAAAAATCGCGTAATTCAAGTTACCTGCTTTAGCGTGGTGGGGTATACCAGCAGGTTTGGGACGAGCAATGTAGCGAAAACGAGCGAGTTCAACTAATTCTAGTTCTTTCTTGCGAATAGCTTCTTCTAAAGCTTTGCGTTCGCTAATTAGGCGATCGCGTAACGTCTTTGCAGGAGAATAGCTTTGATCAGCCGGAGGTAGCCAAAGGATAAGCGATCGCAAACTTTGCACAAATCCAGCCGCAGACTTGTTAACCACTGATTCTGATGATGCTTGCAGCCATTGTTCAGCGGCTTGAGTGTTAGGTGTCAGATTTTCTAGTTGCTTCAGACGCTCCAACAAACAAGAGTGTTCTGCATCAATCCGTTCCGCTTCTAGCTGTAGTTGTGGTGATTGCAAATCCTCAATACACAATCTTTCTGTCATCGCTCGCATCGCAGGCGAGTTACCATCATCCAGCACATAAACCCGTAACTTTATTGGTGGATAATCCATTGCCAGCGCAGCTTTGGCAGTTTCTTCGACAATTTCTGGTGGCTCGTTGTAGCACGTTACAAACACATCCACTGTTGGCCAGTCGGATTTAGGTATAGGTGGGATCATTTGGTCGAGAGACTTAATCTGTCGAACTAAGGGACGCCACAATCCAATCACAAACATCACGCCACCGAAATAGCTATAAATTTCTGCTATTAGCAAAGGAATTGAGATCCAGAGCGCGTCAAAATTGATGGAATGGGTGATGCGCCATTGCAAATACCAGATACCAAAAATTAAATTGATTTCTGCCAGATACCGAAATAACAGCGTTCTTTTTTTGAGTGACGAGCGACTGTTACCGGCAAAATTTGAGGAGGTTTCATTAATAGAAATTGAAGTCATCTTATACAATGTTAGATTTGGGATTGTGTTAAAGCAGCCTCTTTTAGACAAGATAAAGAGTTACTGGATAGGCTTGTGAGTATTCCATCTGTCGCAATTACCGATTGCAAAATCACATTTTTTATCCCTGTCATCTCCATTTAAATCATCTGCATACTCTCAAAATAAGTATTCCCAAGTTGAATTCATTACTAACAACCTCTGACTCGACATTACTGGGTAGGGGAAGATGTGGGGACGCGTCCCCACGTCTTCGTTAGCTACCTGAAACCCAGTAACTTCCTGAAGTATCAGACATTAACCTGGTTCTTTGGATGGCAGTATTGGGTAGACCTCGCCCAGAATCTCCTTGAGCAATAGCCTGCCACCAAGGAGATTTCATGGTGGTAGTCGGACGAATTAGGGGTTGCCGATTCATCAGCTTGTATAGCAATGATTGCAAAATCATACTGTTGGTGCTGCTGGTGAAACCAACTGCTGTTTTACCTGTAGTTTCGTAGAAGCCCTCATAAAATCCAGTTAATGGATTGTATAAGTCAGTCGTTCCTTGCAGTAATTGTTGACTATACTTGTTTTCTGGAAGCAGGGCATGATAGGCAAAAGCTACTGCTGTACTTACCAATCGCCCCTTTGGTACAGGTTGACCATCATCTCCTAAAGCTACCCAAGACTCACCCTGCCCAGTAATTGTGCTGTGGACAGTGTAAGGTTTACGATCAATCAAAGTAGTAGCTGAGGCTGTGAGGGTGTCAGTGCGACGGTAACGTTCAGCTTGCGCCTGGAAAATTGGCTCAAAGAGCGGTCGCATTTGTGGATCTAGTCCAAACTCCAGAGCATAGAGTACAAAAGGATTGCTAACTGTGTATTGGTTAACTTTGGAGTTAGTATCCTTTCGACGGCGCCCAATTGGCACTTTCACTCCCTCGACTAAGGTAGTTTGGTATTCACCTCCAACAGTAGAACCATCAACATTAAACCCCCATAATTGAAAAGCACGAGCGGCATATTCCTCATAACCCAAGCGAGTTACAGGGTTGACACGCGTAAGATATCGCCCATCTTGCTCTTTGGCGGTTGTAGCACTGGAGAGAATCCCTTCGCGTACCACACGCAAATATGACCAATCCAGCACAATTTTATCTACGGCAGCCGTGTATTGTGGATGACAGGTTTTTAAGTTGTAAAGCGCTGCTAGTATCCTGCCTAAATCTAAAGCTGACCAACCGTTTCCTTCTGGGGCTGGATTTCCACCATAATCTACTGGTTGGAGCGATCGCGTATCATAACCCCGACTCGGCAATTCTCCAGCAAATAACGGTAACTTTGTCAAGGCTGCTAACAGATGACGGGTGCGCTGGTCAAATTCTTTGGGGGTAATGATATCGAGCGATCGCGCTGCATGGAGGGCTGCGAGATAATCTCCCAATCCCCAGAGGGTTGCGCCTTTGAAATCACTGCGATCGTCTATCAGCCCACTCTTGGAGTGATAATTGGCTTGGAAGTATCGCCAAGCCGCTTCTGCATAACGCCGTTCAATAACCGTTAGAGGTCGATCTAGTTTCAGGTTAGATGATGGTTGGGGACTATCTACTGGTGGGATAGGTGCAACAGCGACTTCTGTAGGTTTAGAAGTATCCGCAGGGGTTGCGATCGGAGTCGTAACAGTAGCATTCGGTTGATTTGAGGGTGTTGCTGGAGAAGTATTTTCACTGGGCTTGTCAGGAGAATTTGATTGATTTGAGGGTGTTGCTGGAGAAGCATTCTCACTGGGCTTGCCAGTAGACACACTTGCAGAAGTGGAGGCAATTAAAGGGTGATTTCCCTTAGATTTGTAGTATAAAATCTCCAAAATTAACCCATTAGTATTGCCTGTCAAAGCCTTATTGGGTTGTTTTGATTCTTCATAGATACCAGCATAGTAACCACCATCATCAGGACTGCGGAGATCCTTGACTGCATCAAAAACTTTTTGGGCATAGGCATTATCTGGAAACAGATAGCGCCAACCAAAAGCAGCTTTGGTGCTGATGCTGCGAAACTGTGGGTAAGGCTGGTTGGCATCGGTAATAGTTGCCCAGTTTGCACCGTTGGCGTAGACGGTGTTGTAGAGAAAATAAGGTGCTTGGTCGATATTATCTTCTGTTACCGCAGTTAACTGACCTGTGGTATCAAAACGCCGTTTTTGCACATCTAAAACCCTGGCCGCAAAATCAGCTAACTCACCTTGCAAGCCAAATTCAATCCCATCAAGGATATAAGACTCACTAACAACATAATTATTCGCGTTGGTGCTTTTAAAGTCACGGGTATCAACGGGAATTTGCACACCATTAATTTCGACTAACTTGAACGGTTCTAAAGCAATAGCCTTGGGTGCAGAGAAACCCCAAAGTTGATAACCCCTAGCGCCGTATTCTTCGTAGCCGAGTCGTCCTTCTTGCACCAGTAACGTTTTGTTGTCAGGGAGAACAGTAGCGCCAAAAAGTTGTCCATCTTTGAGCGATCGCGCCACCTGCCACTTTGCTACAATTCCTTTGAGCCACTCATTATATTGAGGATGACAGGTGCGGATGACATCAAACGCAGCCAGGATTCGCCCAACATCCAAAGCAGACCAACCAATACCCCGCTCTATTGGATTATTGCCATAATCAACCATCTGTGCGGTGGCTGCATTATAAACTTTATTGGGCAACGCATCTTCAAATAATTTCAGGCCGTTGAGAGTCGTCAAAAACTTGTTGAGGCGGGAATCAAAGTCTGCTTGATCAGTAAGATTCAACCAGCGTGCAGCATTCAATGCCATCAAGTAGTTACCCATATCCCAGAGTGTACCCGAAGGATAACCCCCAGTAGAATTGGTAAATCCCGTTGCTGGCTGATAATTTTTGACAAAATACTGCCAAGCAGCACGAGCATAAGTTTGTTCTTCAGATGTGAGCGGGGCTGTAATATTGCTACAGCTATTGGAATTTTGGGATAAGACTGGTGTCGGGATGTAAAACAACAATTGCAGAAATGTTCCAATTAGGAACAATGCAATCCATCTCAACACCTTTTGTTGATGGTGCTTGTATATCATAATGCAAAGAATAAGTTAGGAGCGTCATAGCCCGTCTGTACAGTTATATTTCATAAATCGAGTTTTATTCAGGTCTATTCTTTTTGTAATGGCTTTATCAATTCAGTTGAGTAGCGTCAGCGAACAAAATCAAATCTTGCATTCATGATGGATTTTGAGTTGACGCAGCGACGTTTTTTTAACAGCTAAATGTGTTAGAAATGCTTCTATTTCCGCACTCCCCATATCTTTAGGATGGCGCTTATCATGAAAAAAGATGTAACGCCTAATCCAGTCAATGTAACTTTTTTCTCTTTTGTAAGAATAATGCTTAAGCCGAATAATTGTATGCTAAACCTGTTCTAGCAGCTTTTTTGGGCGTTCTTGCATATAGTAATATCTAGAAAATTTCCATCCATATAATGTCCTGAATCGGATAGTATCTGGAAAATTTCTGGATATCACCAAGGAATATACTGAAAATCAGGTGTTTAAAACCAAAATAAGGTATTTACACGGAAAATTTCGGTCTAATATCTAAAATAGGGTATTTTTTGTAAAAATTCTGTATAACTACGACGCCAAATCGGATAGTTATACGGAAAAATTCTGTATAATACACGGATATCGATATTATATAGAAAAATTCTACATAACATGAAAATAAATACCTGTAAGTATTACATGTGGTTATCCACAAGATTATTAGACAGAAAATTTCCGTCTAATAATTCTGCACATGAGCATTTCAGACAAAATTCGGAAAATGTCGTGAGGACGTTCTGGAAATCCTTGTGCGATTTCCAAGCGTGAGTTAATTATGGATGCATCATCTGATAATAACGAGTCTATAGTCGGAGATGAATACCATATTATCGAGCTTGCGGATATCTATCTATTCACGCTCAGTATTAAATTGATTTATTTCAGGAGGATATTGAATGAATAAAGATTGGATGCCTAAAAAGAAGGAGATTGAAGAAACACACGATTTATTATTGAAAAGACTGAGAGCATTTCAAAAGGATATGCAATTTCTTCAAGTGTCGTACAGAGATTTGAATTAGAGTACCGTATAACAGAAACAGAGGCAGAGATTGCAGAAATTGCTAACCGTTTGGAACAAATTGAAGCGATGGATGTATTATCGTTTTTTGAGGAGTTTAGAAAGCTTCGAGATACAAACTATCAAAAAGAAAATAAAATATTAGAATATCTTTCATCTAGTCTAGACTATATTAAAGAATTAGAGAATAAAGAAACTCAGTTAGATTTATCTCCAATATTTGGAGAACCAAAAAAATCGTTAAAGAATGTATGGGCAGATTTATTTGTAATAATGCCATTTCGAGATGACTTAAAGCCAGTCTACACAGACCATATACGTAAAGTAGCTAGTGAGATGGGCTTATCATGCGAAAGAGGTGACGACTTCTTTTCCACTCACACAATAGTTGATGAAATTTGGGCAGCAACTTATTTTTCAAAGTTATGTATTGCTGATTGCACTGGGCG
Organism: Nostoc sp. JL34; assembly: GCF_017114945.1. Taxonomy (GTDB): domain Bacteria; phylum Cyanobacteriota; class Cyanobacteriia; order Cyanobacteriales; family Nostocaceae; genus Nostoc. The sequence continues at coordinate 6,520 of NZ_JABXKQ010000087.1, read as the reverse complement.
TAATCCTAATGTTTTTTACGAGTTAGGAGTAGCACATACAATTGGACGACCAGTTATTTTACTTGCACAATCTATTGATGATATTCCATTTGATATTCGCCATCGGCGATCAATTATTTATACCTACACGCCAAGAGGAATGAAAGATTTTGAGGAAACGCTTCACAAAACTCTTAAAAGTGAGTTGTCTTTATAATAAAAATAGTAGAATATTGACACAAATAAGTGACAGTTTCGTGTTTAGCAACCTAACAATCGCACTGCACCAGAACGCCTCCAACTCAGTTGGGTGGGATGCAAAAGTTATCTCCGTCCGGTGAGGTTGATCGCTAATTATACCAAGTTTTTCGCCACTGCTGCATTTGCTTAATCTCTGTATTTTGTGCCTTGATAATTTCTTGGGCTAATTGCTTGACTTCAGGGCGCTTAGATTTACTCAAGACATCTTTTGCCATTGTTACAGCGCCTTCATGGTGAGGAATCATCGCATTGATAAAGCGCAGATCAAATTCAGCATCAGCTGCACCTAAGTCTTGACTCATCATCATGGTTTTCATTTGGTCAGATGACATCTCCATCATGTGACCCATTTGACTGTTATAAGCCATTGGTTTATCTCCGGCGCTGGGATACCAAGCTTGTCGCCACTGCTTCATCTGAGTGATTTCTTGGTTTTGCGATTTGATGATATCGTCTGCTAGTTTTTTGATTTCAGAGCGTTTTGATTTCTGCTGCGCTTCTTTAGCCATTTCCACAGCCCCTTGATGGTGCGGTATCATAGCGTCGATAAACCGTAAATCAAAATCAGTATCGGCTGGGCCTAAATCCATTGCCATGCTGTGATTCATGCCACCACCGTGATTCATCATCTGTTGCTTGTCGTTAGCATTGGTAGCGGTTGCATTTGGGGATTGGCTTTGGTTCTGGAAAGCAGCATTAGTACAACCTGTGATTAACCCACCGCCTGAAGCGATCGCAGTCAAGGTTAACGCCAAAAAGCCATTCCTCAAAGATAGCAGTTGCATAAGTCTCACCTAACAGTTTCCTAATTCTAATCAAATTAGGATGAATAAGGGTTATTGAAGGTTTCCCAAGCAGCAATAGCCGCCTTTTGCAGGCGAAAGCTGAAATCTACTACATCTTTCATCAATAAGTGCCAGTTTCTCTCAGCTTCATCCTGAATTACCGCCCAAGAGTCTTCTAAGCGATCGCGTTCCATCAGTTTCCTTCCTTCAATTAATTCTCGTGCTTGGCGCACAACTTTTAAATAGGTTTCACGGGTGAGAGTACCTGCTGAATCAGCCTCAGCTTGAGCGCGTCTTTTTAGCGCCTCAATCAGCGCTTTGGTTTCGCGCTTCACCTCATCAGTTTCACCAGTCATTTCGGTTTCCACTAATTCCTCAGTTTCAGAACTGATTTCTACAATTACTATGGATTCGGTAGATTCAATTGCTGTGGTTTCAATGGATTCGATGTTGTTAGTATTCATAGTTAAAACATCCTTAATTACAAAACTGACTCTCGGATGAAAACTGCACCCTGTAATACTAGTCATGAGTCATTGTAAATTTCCCAAATGACCAATGACCAATGACAAATGACAAATTAATAAGCTTTTGTTGGCAGTTGTTGCTCTAATTTTAGCAATGCTGCAACTCGCACCTCTGTAGGAGGGTGACTGGAGAATAAGTTACCCAAAAACTGTCCAGAGATAGAATTGATAATTAATAACGGCTCATAAGCTGGATTGGCATTTAAAGGTATCTGCTTTGCTGAGGCTTCTAACCGTTGTAACGCCCTAGCTAAGGCGCGGGGATTACCAGTTAATCTAGCAGAACCCGCATCAGCAGAGAATTCTCGTGTGCGCGAAATTGCTAACTGAATAATTGTCGCAGCTACCGGTGCAAGGATTACTGTTAATAAAATTCCTATTGGATTTCCACCTCTGTTGTCATTTCGTGAACCACCGCCAAACCATAGGCTGTAACTAACCATTTGCGCTAGAAATGAGATAGCACCAGCAACAGTAGCAGCAACAGCTTGTGTGAGGGTGTCACGATTAATAATATGGGTGAGTTCGTGGGCGATAACACCTTCAAGTTCATCCTCTGGCAATATATTTAAAATACCTTCGGTGACAGCTACAGCAGCGTGTTCTGGATCGCGCCCTGTAGCGAAAGCGTTAGCACCAAGGCTTGGAACAATATAAACTCTAGGCATGGGAATGTTAGCGCGATCGCTCAATCTCTGCACCATCTGATAGAGTCCTGGTGCTTCTCCTTCACTCACAGGCTGGGCCTGGTATACTGCTAGAGCAATCTTATCTGATTGATACCAGGAAAACAGGTTTGTTGCTGCTGCCAAGCCAATTCCGATAATCAAACCACTAGAACCGCCAATTACCCAGTAACTAATTGCAATCAAAAGACCACTTAGCGCGGCTAGCAAAGCAGCCGTTTTCAATTGATTTGTCATATTTTTGCTCTCCTGCTAATGCTGGATAAATTTTTTAGAAAACAGGATTACTTCAGCTACATTTTGATTTTATCCAGCTAAACTTAGATATATGGTACAGAAAACCTCTCAGAGAAGTACGGTTTTCTCACTTAAGTTTTACGAATACTAATTTATTTATTATTGTTATCTATCTATAGGAGGAATAAAATGTTTATTCTAGATATAAATTACAAGTGTAATGCCTATGGGTGGCTACACCTACGCCATTAGGTATTTTCAAAAAAATAAGTTTATTAGTCTATACCTTCTGCTTTATATACCTGTTCGCTAAATAGCTGAAAATCTAATTCGCACGCCTTCAAGGCTTCAATAGCTTGGGAATATCCTTGTGTATCAAACAAATCGCGATCGCGGATTTTAGGCAACCAAGAACGTAGTTTAGTGAGTTCTGCCTCATTTTCTTCTAATTCTGCGAAGGTGAAATTACTTATTTTCCGTTCCTCGCTCAATTCGCGATGCAAATCCCGACATTGACCTAAAAACTCTTGATACTCTTGATCTGCCTGCTGTTGAAAACGCTCTATTAACATAGCGTTTTGCTCAGGCTGATCAATCCAAATAGTCAATAAATCTGCTTCACCGCCACCTGCTGTAATGTCTGCCTTCAATTCTGCCAAATGTTGTTGCAAGTCTTCTCTATGCGGTAGCACACACACCGACTGCTGTAGGTAAAGTGCGCCCCACCCCTTGAGTTTACGCCAAACATACACGCGCTGCGTTGAAGGCTGTGCGGGTACTTTGTACACTAATAAGTTCCAACACTTTCTATGCATAGATAGATTGTAACAGGTGTTGCATTAAATTTATTTTGTTGCTAGTTTACTAATGAAACACCTGTTACATTTCAGAAAAATTATGAGTCTGAATCATAAAGTTGGAAGCATTGATTGGAGTCCCATTATCCGTAGTATGGGGGGAATTGTCACTTACCCGCATATCCAGAGGATTTAAAGGACGTTCTGCTGAATCATGCTGGCTTGGCTCAACATCTTCAAGGTGAGAAAGCTTACCAACTTGCCAGAGAAATTGCTAGGTTGACTACTTTCAGCGATCCAGAAATCACCTATTGGTTCTCAAGAATTACAGAGTTGATGTAGTAAAGACCAGTCAGATAAATAGGAAATATGCAACTACAAAACAAATTTTTCCAGACGATTCCCCGCACTGTTTGGGTGTTGGGATTTGTCAGTCTGCTGACAGATATTAGCTCTGAGATGATCCATTCTGTATTGCCCTTATTTTTGGTGTCAGTTTTAGGGGCGAATGTATTGACTGTAGGTATTATCGAAGGCATTGCAGAAGCAACAGCTTCAGTTTTAAAAATTTTTTCGGGAGCGTTGAGTGATTATCTGGGACATCGTAAGGGATTAGCGGTGTTTGGGTATGGCTTATCTACCTTTGTGAAACCACTATTCGCTATAGCTACCAGTCCAACTGGGGTGTTAATAGCTCGATTTGGCGATCGCATTGGCAAAGGTATTCGGGTAGCGCCCCGCGATGCCTTAGTTGCCGATTCCACTAATCCAGAGGTACGCGGTGCAGCTTATGGATTGCGTCAATCTCTCGATACTATCGGAGCATTTTTAGGGCCTTTGGCAGCATTTGCCGTGATGGCTGCTTCGGAAAACAACTTCCGCCTCATTTTTTGGCTAGCACTCATCCCTGGATTCTTCGCAGTGGCTTTATTAACAGTGGGAGTGCGCGAACCAACAATAAGTGAAACTCAAGAAAGCCGAAGCAACCCTCTGCAATGGCAAACTTTACGCAGTTTGGGTCAAGGATACTGGGTACTTGTAGCAGTGGCGCTGCTATTCAATTTAGGCAACTCCAGCAATGCTTTTTTGTTGCTGCGAGCTGAACAAACAGGTATTTCTGCCTCACTTATCCCATTGACATTAATAATGATGAACATCGCCTACTCATTCAGTGCCTACCCAATAGGAATACTTTCTGATCGCGTGGGCAAATTTGGGTTACTAGTAGGCGGATTTTTCCTATACGCTCTAGTGTATCTAGGCTTTGCTTTCGTGCAGACACCTTGGCAAATTTGGGGATTGTTTACCCTTTATGGTCTTTATTTAGGTATGAGTAAAGGATTGCTGTTAGCGCTAGTGGCAAATAGTATACCTGCAAATCTGCGCGGCACTGCTTTTGGATTCCTTAACTTAGCTGTAGGATTAGCGCTTTTACCTGCGAGTTTGCTAGCTGGTGGGTTGTGGCAAACACTGGGAGCAGAGGCGACATTTATTGCTGGGAGCTTATTTGCGATCGCATCTGTATTATTATTAATCGCTCAAAAAAACAAATATTAATTCCACTAAAAGCAAAAATGGTATCCTTAAATCAATGGCGATGGAGCTCGCCAAAACCGCCTTTTCAGTCCTCAAAATCATCACTGAAAGGCTGATGGCTCCTACTTTCTTCGCTGACTGCAAGAGAGTAGGACTTGGCTAAACGCATCACCTGACTCTCCTGTAGAAAGTTTAAATCTACAAGTCGCGCTTTAAGGAGTCATGGGATGTTCGCCAGTGTATTCATGAAACAGTTTCGTCATTTTGAACCGTTTATCGCATTACCACACCTAATTAAGTGGTTGCCTATTTCCATTGTGGTTGGCATTCTTGCTGGAACTGCCTCTGCCGCTCTTTTAGCATCATTAGAATGGGCAACTGATTGGCGAGAATCGCATCAATGGATTGTTGCCTTGCTTCCCCTTGGTGGCTTCTTGAGTGGTTGGATTTATCATCAATTTGGTCGGACTGTAGAAGGCGGAAATAACCTTTTACTTGAAGAAATCCATAATCCCAAAAGTGTTATTCCCTTTCGGATGGCTCCTCTTGTTTTGCTAGGAACAGACCTTACACATTTCTTTGGAGGTTCAGCCGGTCGTGAAGGTACAGCGCTGCAAATGGGTGCTTCTCTAGCAGACCAGTTAACTAAAATATTACATTTTCAAGGGGCTAATCGGCGAATTTTATTAACGGCGGGTATCAGTGGGGGATTTGCTTCAGTTTTCGGTACTCCCTTAGCTGGAACCGTATTTGGACTAGAAGTTTTAGCCATTGGAAAGATTCATTATAATGCCCTTTTCCCTTCTTTAATTGCTGCGATCGTTGGGAATCAAGTCACATTACTATTTGATTTACATCATACAGCATATCGACACGCTCCCTCTATACCGACGCTCACAATTTGGGGATTGATTTCTGCCATTATCGCAGGTGCAATTTTTGGAATTGTAGCAAGATTTTTTGCTAAATTAACTCACCAAATTAGCCACTTCTTTAAAGCAAAAATATCTTATCCTCCAATGCGTCCTTTTATAGGCGGTGCAATGATAGCAGTAATTGTTGGGTTGAGTGGTACAACTAAATACATCGGGCTTGGTATCCCTACTATCGTTGATTCTTTTTTCACTCAGCTACCTCCTTGGGATTTTGCAGCCAAATTGGGTCTGACTGCTTTAACTTTAGGAGCGGGTTTTAAGGGTGGGGAAGTGACCCCTTTGTTTTTTATTGGTGCAACTTTAGGTAATGCTTTGTCGTTGCTTTTAGCATTACCTGCACCACTGTTAGCAGGAATGGGATTTGTGGGTGTGTTTGCGGGTGCAGCAAATACACCTTTGGCATCCACCTTAATGGGAATTGAATTATTTGGTCTGGAATCGGGGATATTTATTGGTATTGGCTGTATAGTAAGCTATTTATTCTCAGGTCATTCTGGAATTTACTCATCACAGCGTATTGGGTTGAGTAAATACTCTACTGTATCTTTAGAAGAAGGGGTGACTTTGGCTAATTATGGACTAGAAAAAGTTGAGCCAAAAATTGGTTTACGTAATGATGGCGAAGAAGGAGGAAATAATTCTTAGGAATAATTTTTTGATGCAATGCATGAATAATTGTGAAAGTGCGTATTTTACCAGTCATGTATGCGCGATCACTATTGTATAGAACCCATTTGATATCTTTTTTAGCTAGCTAGCAGCTAGTCTTTTGAGCAT